>WTBY01000017.1 GCA_013138865.1 Helicobacteraceae bacterium
GCAAGTTGTTTTTTTAACTCTTCATGGTTGATTAAACTCATATGTAAATCCTTATAAATAATTTACTTGATCACTTTATCAAATAAATCTAATTTTTAAGGTTTACACAGTTATTTTTACACTCTCAAATTGTATTAGTCTTCCCTGTTACTATTTACTAAAAAGGCATTTGTTGGGAAACTAGACAATAAACATGTTGCAACTTCTTTATAGTCAGTTATAATATCTTCTTTTGTTTTACTTGTTGTGTCTTGACCTAATGAGTTGAATTCATCAATCCTTAACTGTAATAATTTTTTTTTACATTCATCTTCAAGCTCAAGATTTTTAATTAATTCTTTATAGTTATCAAGTGTTGCTCTGTGAATATGAGTAAATGCTTTTTTCATATTATCATCATTATTATTGTTATAAATGATAACATAAGTCATGTGGGAGAGAGCATTAGAAAATTCAATTAAAGCCTGAGATAATATAGTTTTTAATTTACTATAATCTTCTTTATTTTTTTTAGCCCTTTTTGCATTAATCTCTTGTCTATAAAAATCACGATAAGCTAATCCATGTCTATTTAGCAGTGACATTGCCTCGAATAAAAAAGTGTAATTTTTTATAGCATTCTCATTAGTAAATAAATCTAATATATCATCACCCACTTTGGATGGTTGCACAGATATGACTGTTGGTATTATTTCAACACTATCATTATGAAGTATATATATGTCAATAACTTTAGAAAAATTACTTAAAACCTTTCGTTTTTCTTCGTTAGTTGCATCAGAAATAATTATTAGTTTGAAAATTTCTAAAAACTTATATATTAAATAGGCTTGACGACCACCTATATTAAAGTTATGACCATTTTCTTCTTTTTTTTCTGTTATAGGACGTAAGGAAACATAATAGATCTCTTGATAAAAATTTAGAGAATATTTTAAAATATTCTTTTAAGTGCTCTTTTACCACTATTACACATATTTGGCTAGAATACTGTTTATCTCTTTGAGAGGCTTTGAAGTTTCTTGTGAAAGTGATAAGTTTAAATCACCTATATTACCTGTATGCTCATCAAGGTGATCAACAAATAGTAATTTATTATCTGGAATATGAATAGAACTATCACAGGTAGCAATCAATTCAGAATTATCAAAAAGTCCAGGTTGTTTATGCGTAGTATTCATATTTTTCCTTAATTATAAAGTTTTCGTAAATCTTAATAAATGATTTTAGAGCAAATACTAATTAAATATTTTCTATAGTATTGACTATATCAACACTTAAACATTGCGATTATATCATTAGTTTACGAAAAAAAGTAAAATTCTATATTTTTTTGTAATAAAGAACCAAGGTAAGCTTAAGAAAGCAAAATAAATTTCAAATAGAATTAGCATTTTGTTAGCCATCAAAACCCTACTAAATTAGCTTTTTCTTATTTTTAAAATTTTACTTTTCTCTCAAAACTATTGGTATATATATTTATGAATTGTTAAGAAGTAGGGGCAAGGGTATTAACAATGTCAATATAACGATTTAAGAAAACAAAATAACTTTGCGATGGAATTGCCAACTATAATTTCTATATTCACCACTTTAAAGTAAAACAACTTCCTACTCCAAGTTCTGAAGTAACCTCAACATCTATTTTATACTCTTTAGTGATCTTTTTAACTATATTTAACCCTACTCCAAAACCACCAGCTAAGCTTGAATTGCGCTCATATAGTTTAAATATTTCTTCTAATTTCTCTTTAGCTATTCCTATACCTTCATCACTTATACTAAATAATCCATCTTTTAATATTATGTGAATTGATGTATTTGGCATAGAGTATTTTATGGCATTTGAGATCAAGTTTGAAAATAGTAATTCAACCTGAGACTCTACTGCATTTAATATTGACTCTTTTATATCTGTTTTAATAGTTATATTTTTTGCCATTGTAAGCTCTTCATAGTACTCTATACTTCGAAATAGAATTGGTTGAAGATCTAGTACTTTTGTCTCTTGGTCTACAGAAGAAAAGTTCATATAAGCTAGTGATTGGTAAATTGTATAGAGCTGTTTTGTACTAATAGAAATATTTCTTAAAATTTTCTCGTCATATATTTTTTTTTGCATAGCTCTTTTAGAACTCATAGTTAGTGCAGTGATAGGTGTGTTTAGTTCATGAGAAATATCTTGAACAAAGTTCTCTATTTGACTCATTTTCTCTCGTATTGGTCTCATAAAAAGTTTTGAAAGAATTGATGATATAACAACTATTATTATAAAAACTAAAACCATGATCATAACAACATCTACTTGTAGGTTTTCAACTTTTTTATTAAATTCATCAGTTTTTACTACGACATACTCTATATTTAGATGCTCTTGCGTAGCCGTTGATACTAAAATTTTAAAACCGTCTTTTTCAAAATACTTTTTATTAAACACTTTTCTTTTGCTACTTGGTATTAAAAAATATTCATAACCTATATCTGTGTCAGGAAGAGTTAATTTAATATCTCTCATGTGAGCATTTATTACTAGAGCTGAAACTTTGTCTGCTAAATGTTCTAACTTATAGTACGTTATATTCTCTAGTGAGCTCTTTTGTGCTGAGTAGTACCAATACCCCGATAATAGTACAAACAGTAAAGATGAACCAACATATAGAAACAAAAAAGAGTAAAAAGATTTTTTTTCAAGTTTATTCAAATGTATAGCCTTCTGATCTTATATTTACAATATGTTCCTTACCTATATATTTTCGTAGTTGCTTTATTATAGTTCTTACTGCATCATCAGACGGCATTTCATTATAGTCCCAAAGGTTTTGCAATAATTCGTTAACACTAACAACACGGTTACGATTTTTATAAAGGTAGTGAAGAAGTGCACTCTCCTTTACACTTAAGGAATAGTTTTTATCTATATTTTTTACGGTTTTATTCTCTATATTAAAAACTATACTAGACGCTAAGTGAATAATCAAATCAAGTCCAAAGTGACGTTTAATATTATCCACTCGTTGTGTTAACTCTTCTAAGTCAAATGGCTTTTTAATAAAATCATTTGCACCAGACTCAAAAGCATCTTTTAAATATTTTGTATCACTAAAGGCGGTAATAAAAATTGTTGGAGTATTATCACTAAAAGAACGTATATTTTTTAAAAGTGTTATTCCATCACCATCTGCTACATTTATATCAAATATATAAAGGTCATAACTATTTTCTTCACTAAGTAAAAGTGCTTTTTTCATACTATATGTATGTGTCACTTCATACTCTTCTTCTAAAAAGTCTACCAAAATATCTGCTAAGACTGTGTCATCTTCAAGGAGTAAAATTTTCATAAAGCATTATAACACATGACTCTACTCACAAACACCACACAAACAAACAGTAAAATTCTTTTATAACAAAAACTAAAGGACAAAAAATGAAGACAGTAGCAAAGATATTTATACTAGCTATTCTAGGAGTTAGTTTACTTCAAGGTGCAGCATTTGAAAAAGTTGCAAAATCAAGAACTACTCAAGTAGAGTTAAGTTCTGAAAAACCATTAACTACTGGTAACAACACTATTGACTTAGTTGTAACAAATGAAAAACTTAACGGTGCTAAAGTAACTATGAAAGTATTTATGCCAGCAATGCCGGGTATGCCTTACATGGAAACTACTAGCGAAGCAAAAGATTTAGGTAATGGAAAATATAGAGCACACGTAAACCTTTCAATGGGCGGAACATGGCAAGTACATATATTTATTACACCTAAAAATGGCAAAAAAATAAGAGCAAAAACTTCAATAAATATCTAAAGGTTTAGCTATGAAACTCTATATTTTAATTTTTTTACCGGTGTTGTTATTTGGTGAGACATTAACAACGCTTATAGAGAATGCAAAAAACTCTCACACATCTCTTGAAACTATCAAACAAAGAGTTGCTACTCTAAATAATGAGTACGATATAAGTAGAAATTTTGAAGACCCTAGTCTCTCTTTTAATATTAGTGATATACAGTTCGCTGATCCAATGAATCGTGGTTTAGAAGCTATGCAGTACTCATCAATATCATTAAAACAAAAAATTCCATATTTCGGTAAAAGAGATGCTAATTCAAAAAAAGTTGATGCAAAAAAAGATGAAATTACTTTGAGTTTAGAGCTGAGTAAAGTTAAACTTGTTGAATCAATTAAAACTACGGCTTACTCAATTTGGCAAATTGAAGAGATATTGAAAATTACTAATGAATATATTGACTTAACCAAACACAATATAGAACTCTATTCTAACTATGGAAGTAATGATACAAAGTCACATATGAGCATTATGTCTGCTGAGATGACTCTCTCAGAGTTAAAAATAAAAAAGAGTCAACTAAGTAACTCACTTATGGGCTTTTACAAAAAGTTAAGTTATCTAAGTGCTATGAATGTGAAAAGTCTTGAATTAAACATGAGTGTTAGCACTCCGAAAACTATAGCTTTTTATATTAACTCAAAAACTACTAATTTATCTTATAAATTAAAAGAGGCTTCACTTAAAGTAGCTAATGAAGATATAAAAGTAAAAGAGTTAAGCTCTGCTATAGATCCTATAGTTCAAGTTGGCTATTACTATCGTGAAAAATATAAAGACTATGCAAATATTGGTATCTCTTTTTCGGTACCACTATATGGAACTCAAAGCTCTAGGACTATGATCTCTAAGAAGTTGGCATTATCGTCCAAAAGTGAAGTTACTGATCTTAGTGGTCTATTAGTTTCACAAATAAGTCAAACTCATGCATCTCTTATAAACTTTTACGATATTTATAACATTATTCAAAATCAGAGTATGCCACAAATTGAGCATATGTTTGAGCTAAGTTCTAGTTATGTTAAAAATGGTGAAGAGTTACTAATATATATTAGTTTATTAGAAAAAAAATTATCTTTAGATGAAAAAAATATTGAAGTAATTGCAAACTTTCATAAAACAAAAGCTATTTTAGGTGCACTTATAGGAGAGAGTAAATGAAAAAATTAATTCTTATCGGACTTGTTTTCATGTCTGCTTACGCTAAAGAAGCAACGATCAAACAACTTTTTAATGTTCAAACAGTAAAAGTAAAAAGTAGTTTAACGGCTATGAGTTTAAAAAGTTACGGTTTTATAAAAATTGATGAGTCAAAAGTTTATGACGTTGCGCCAAGGTTTAGTGGTTTTGTAGAAACACTGTATGCTGATAAACTTTACAAAAAAGTTTCCAAAGGCGAAGCTCTTGTAAAAGTATATTCACCTGAAGTATTAAAAGCAAAAGATGAGTATTACAACTCAGTTAAATATGCAAAAAATAAGAGTATGTTAAAGAGTGCAAAAGGTAAACTTGAATTACTAAACATTCCAAAAAATGAGTTAAATAAAAAGAGATCTAACTTTACTACTATAGTCTCCCCAGAAGATGGCTATATATTTGAAAAATCAATTAATCACAACTCAGCATTCAACGCAAAAACAAATATATTTAAAATAGTTAATATTGATACGCTTTGGGTTGAAGTTAAAATTCATCAAGACCAATTTAGCAAAATTTCTAAACTTGACACATTCGAGCTAACAACACCAGCTTATAAACAGATATTTAGTGGAACAAACCAAGGCATATACCCTATTATAAGTGAAAAAGATGAAAGTTTTACTTTGAGACTTGAAGTTGACAACAAAAAAGGGCTGCTAAAGCCTGGTATGTATATGAGTGTAAATATGAGTCAAGCTAAGAAAGATTATTTAACTCTTCCTTCAACCGCAATTATTAGAAAAAATGGTACTTTTTACGCTTTTATAGTAGGTGAATATGAAGGTGAATATGAACCTATAGAAGTAGATTTGGAAGTATTAAATAAAGATACATATATCATAAAAAGTACCCTAGTAGAGGGTGATATAGTTGTAGACAATGCATTATTTATGATGGATAGTGATGCACAAATAAACGGTTTATATTAAAGGCTAAAAAATGATTGAGAAAATAATAGACTTAAGTATAAAAAATAGGTTTGTAGTTTTACTAATAACTATATTTCTAGCCTTTAGCTCTTTTTGGGCTGTAAAAAATACACCACTTGATGCTATTCCTGACTTATCACCACCACAAGTAATTGTGCAAGTTAATTGGGCTGGACAATCTCCTGAGATCATAGAAGAACAGGGTACATACCCTCTAGTTTCTCAATTTTTAGCAATTACTAATATTGATACTGTTCGTGGTTTTTCAACTTATGAAAACTCTCTAATTTATATAATTTTTAAAGAAGGAACTGATCTATATTGGGCTAGAAGTAGAGTTTTAGAACAGTTGGCTTCCATAACTTCTAAACTACCAAATAATATGGAAGTATCATTAGGTCCAGATGCTAGTGGAGTTGGATGGGTTTACGAATATGCACTACGATCAAAAACTAAAAACTTAAGTGAGCTAAGATCATTACAAGACTACTACTATAAATATGCTCTTTTAGGAGTTGATGGAGTTAGTGAAGTAGCTTCAGTTGGTGGTTTTGTACCAACATACCAAATAAATGTGAAAAATGATGTTCTAGTTAGATATAACTTAAGTATTCAAGATATTGTAAAAACAATTAAGAATAATAACAATGATACTGGTGGAAGAGTTGTCATACAAAATGGTTATGAGTGGATGGTTCAAGCAAAAGGCTACATAAAAGACCTAGACAATATCCGATCGCTAAGAGTTACTACAAAAGCTGGTATACCAATAACTATAGGAGACATAGCTAGAGTAGAGTTAACTCCATCTGCTCGTAGAGGAGTCGCTGAGTTAAATGGAGAGGGCGAAGTTGTCGGCGGAATTATTATGGTTAGGTACGGTGAAGATGTCTACTCTACTATAAAGCGTATAGAAAAAAAGCTAGATGAACTAAAAGTTAAAGATGTAGAACTAATAGAAGTTTATAACCGCTCAGAACTAATAAATAAAGCAGTAGACACTTTAAAATATACACTTATAGAAGAGAGTATTATAGTGATAATTGTTATAGCTCTGTTTCTGATGCATTTTAGATCATCTTTAATAGTTATTATTATTTTGCCTATCACAATAGGAATTACTTTTTTACTTATGAAAATATTTGGTATTGACTCTAATATTATGAGTTTAGGAGGAATAGCGATCGCTATCGGTGCAATGGTTGATGCTACTATTGTGATGATCGAAAATGCTCATAAGACAATTATTAAACTTGAAAAAATCAAAGGTTCTTCACTAAGTAAAAATGAAAGATTTAGTGCTATTACTGACTCCTCTAAAGTGGTTGGACCTCCTATATTTTTTGCACTTTCACTTGTTGTTGTCTCATTTCTACCTATTTTTGCCCTTTCAGGACAAGAGGGTTTACTGTTTACTCCACTAGCTTTTACTAAAACATTTGCTATGCTCGTTGGAGCAATACTATCTATTACGCTAGTTCCTATTTTAATGCTTTACTTTGTAAAAGGTAAAATTTTAAGTGAAGATAAGAACCCTATAAACAAATTTTTTATTTTTCTTTATACACCAGTAATTACTTATAGCATAAGGTTTAAGTACATAGTTATGGTTGCAGTTGTTCTTTCACTTGGCTATATTTATCCTGTTTATAAAGGTTTAAAGTGGGAATTCATGCCTCCATTAAATGAACTAAGTATTATGTACATGCCTGTTACACCTTACGGTATAAGTGTAGATCAAAGTAAAATACTTACTCAAAAAACAGATGCAATTATAAAGTCTTTTCCAGAAGTTGAAATAGCTTTCGGAAAAGGTGGAAGGGCAGATTCTGCAACTGATCCTGCACCTTTGGGTATGATTGAGACTATCATAACCTTTAAACCTCAAAGTGAGTGGCGAGAGGGAATGAGCTATAAAAAGTTAATGGATCAACTAGAAGAAGCTCTTCAAGTACCTGGTCTTATAAATTCATGGACCTACCCAATTCGTGGTAGAATTGATATGTTACTTAGTGGCATAAGAACACCTCTTGGCATAAAACTATATGGTGAAAATGATGCTATTTTACAAAAGTATGCGAAAGAGATCGAGACTACTTTAAGATCATTTAACAAGACTCTTTCAGTTTTTGCTGATCAAGCTAGTGCTGGTTATTACCTTGACATAAACATAAAAAACGACTCAATAGCTAGGTACAATATAGACAAGAATTATATATTAGAGTATATTTCAAGTGCTGTTGGTGGTATGAAAATTTCTACTATGTATAAAGGTATAGAGAGATACCCAATAGCTATTCGCTTTGAAGAAGAGGAGAGAAGAACACTAGACTCACTTAAAAATATAATGATTAAAACTTCACTAGGCTTTGTTCCATTAAGTACTTTTGCTGAGCTAGAGTACAGAGAGAGTGCCTCAGTAATAAAAAGTGAGATGGCATCACCTGTTACTTTTATTTATATAACTCCTAAAGTAGGACTAAGTGCAACGGAATACAAACAAGAGGCTAAAGATCTGTTAAAAAATATAGACTTTCCTACGGGTTACTACATAGAGTGGGCAGGACAAAGTGAATACTTAGACTCAGCAATGCAAAAAATAGTGTGGATAGTACCTTCAGTTTTAATAGTAATTTTAATTTTAATATATTTTGCACTCAAAGAGTTTGTACCAACACTTATAGTATTTTTCACTCTGCCGTTTGCTCTACTTGGTGGCTTAATTTACATAGATATACTTAACTTTAATGTCTCAATAGCCGTAATAGTCGGTTTTCTAGCTCTACTAGGAGTCGCTGCCGAGACAGCCATAGTTATGATCGTATACCTTCAAGAAGCTGTAGCAGAGTCTAAAAAGAAATATCGTGAAAAATTTAATGAAAAGAATTTAAGAGATGCTATTTACGAAGGAGCAGTTGCAAGACTAAGACCAAAACTAATGACAGTTTTTGCTATTTTAGCAGGTTTACTCCCGATCATGTTTACAAATGGTGTTGGTAGTGAAGTGATGCAAAGAATCGCAGCACCTATGATCGGTGGAGTTGTAACGTCAGCACTCTTAAGCCTTATAATTATCCCTATACTTTATGAGACTTATGTAAGAAAAAAAAGTTTTAAATTAAGTTAATTTCCAAAATTTGTTTAAACCTTTAAGTGCTTTGTAGTCTAGTTCGTAACTAATGTGTTCTAAATAGTGCAGAATATCTTTTTTAGATACTTCTGTTTTATTAGATAATAAAGATAAAGCCATGTCAAATAAGTTAATTTGGTGTTATGAATTGAAATAATGTTCATAATTGTATTAAAAAGAGTAAATGGTTAAAGCAGATGTAGATATCTTTTTATGGATTATAAATAATTAAAGTTAACTAGTCAACCTAAATATAAATTCTTCTTGATATTATAATTATTACAAAGTATTAAAACTATTACTTAGGAATATTCTAAATAAGTTCATAAGAAGTTTAAAACTACTTAATTGCAATTTAGTCTAGAAAGTAGCACAACTAAGAAAATACAAGGTCTTCAATAATGAAAGCTTCTTTTCCACACATAGTTACAAACTTATATGTAATAACTACCTTTGATACACCATAGATGCCTTTTATATTATTTGTAATCATACCACTAGCATTAGTCTTAGCTTTTCCCCTCATAAATAATGAAAATTGAGAAAATAATTTAAGATGAAATTTAGTATGTTCATCTTCTGGAATTACATTAGATAGCAAACGATCAACAGCTAGATTAGCAGATGGTTTTATTTCAAGGACATTATAAACATATTCACTCACTATTATTGCCATCTACATACTCTGCTAATGAAGCCATTCTAAATGCTACATATAAGCCATTCTTTCCAAGCCCTAAATCTGATTCACCCATAAATTCTTTTTTAATCATTTTTTTAAGTTTTTTTATAAATCCAAACGTTACTTGCTTTCCGTCTTCCTCTAAAGCTCTTCTGAGAGAAATAATTGTACAGTTAAGAATCATATCACCAAGTACTTCATCATTTACCATTGCATATAACTCAATCCCTGACCATGCTAGAAACTTATAAGGGTCTAGTCCATTTACAGTAACATTAAATTCATTTACATGATTACTATAGTGGTTAAGAGATTTTTCTATTAGAATTTTACGTACTTGCTTTGGGATACCAATACTATAAGAGTGAAAAGCCAGTTCGCATAATTGATTTACTAATGCTGATATATATTTTTTTGTTTCATCTAACTCTATAATTTTTTCTGTTGGCATTCAGTTTCAACTTTTATAATCATTTTTTTACATAATTCTACATCTTTTGAAAATTCTTCAGGTAAATTATCTCCATCACTAAATTTATCAAAATATAAACCTACACTATAAGGCATGTGATTTACAGAGTCTTCTTCATTAATTTTATTTCCAAATGTTATAAGATTAGCAGGGTTTTCAGGTTTATTTTTAATTTCTTCAAAATATTCTACTAAATCATCGTTACACAAATAATCTTCTGTTTTTGTAAATAATTCCATTTTTTCTCCATGTTCTAATTAAATTAACTTCAATTGAGTAATCATATAAATTACCTAACAATTATCTTTAAAGCTCACATTTAAACATAAATCTTGCCTACTTCAATGTTCTAATTAAAGTTCAAAGCTGTTACTAAGTTGATAATAATACCATTAAATATATATTTATAACTATTATTCTTAATGAGCGAGTATCCCATTTGTATATACAAACTATAATATTATCACTTATTATCAAGTGATAACACTTGATATTTTCGCTATTTTACTCTTTTATATTTAGAGAAAGTTTAATATTTAGCATATTTGTTATGATATGTCAATATTATATCAAAAAAATGTCAGCATGATATATTTTTTGATAGAATTATATTCAAAAAAAGGAAGCAAATGAAAACTATAGTTGAGTTAAAAGAAAAAGTATAATATTTAGGCACAAGTAAAATGATGGATAAGACTTCATTATCAACAAAATTTGTTTAGATGAATTAATATCAAAATGTTCTAAACAAAGCCAATAGTCTATGTAAATAATATTATAAGAATACAACATATGCTATAAAATAAATATTAATACGATGAAGAAAGCAAAACTTAAAGCCCTTAATATAGGTTAAAATTTGATAAAAAGTTTATTTTTAATCAACTCTGACATCGGCTCTACTAAACCTTGTAATTATTCCTATACTTTATGAAACTTATGTAAGAAAAAAAAGTTTTAAATTAAGTTAATTTCCAAAATTTGTTTAAGCCTTTAAGTGCTTTGTAGTCTAGTTCGTAACTAATGTGTTCTAAATAGTGCAGAATATCTTTTTTAGATATTTCTGTTTTTTTTGATGCGTGTTCTAGAATATATTGTGGAATTTTGTGTTTAGTTTTTAAAAATTTTGAGGCTATTTGTAGAGTCTCTTTTTTGTGTGAGTTGTAACAAAGTAGTGCAAAGACAAAAGGTAAGTTATACTTTTTTTTCCACTCACCTGCAAGATCTGTAGCCTTCACGTTTTCTAGGTAAAGTTTTAGTGCTCGATCACCGATCACAACTTCACCTTTTAGTCCTAAAATAGAGGCTAAAGCATTTGAAGTAGCAGAAGAACTATCAGGTATATTATTTTCATTAGGGAGAACTAAAACACTTAAAACATCTTTTCTAGCTACGATCGCAAGTGGAGCAAAGTTACTCTTTTTTGCAACCACACTAGAGATAAAAGCAGCATTAACTTCACGTTTTAAGAACTTCTTATTTATAGCAGATGGAACACCTTTTTTGTGCTCTAGGATCATCTTTTTTTGTGAACCTCTCACATGACGTTTCATAAAAATATGAAACGGTAGGAGGTTTAAGTACTCTATTTTTCCAAAAATCAAAATTTAGCTTAGAACTGAATCATTCCATCAACTGGAGAAGAAGCAGTTGCATAAGGACGTTTTGCAATTCTTCCAGCGTTATAACTCATACGACCAGCGATCACAGCGTGCTTCATAGCTTCTGCCATGATCATAGGGTTTTGTGCTTGTGCGATCGCAGTGTTAGTTAAAACACCATCTGCACCTAATTCCATAGCGTAAGCCGCGTCACTTGCACAACCGATCCCAGCATCTACAATAACAGGAACGCTAACAGCTTCACGAACAAAAACTACGTTGTAACGGTTTTGAATTCCTAAACCACTTCCGATTGGAGCCGCAAGAGGCATGATCGCGTGAGCACCAGCATCTTCTAAACGTTTAGCCATAATCGGATCATCACTTGTGTAAGCCATAATAGTAAAACCATCTTTTGCTAATACTTTACAAGCTTCGATCGTAGCTATAACATCTGGGTAGAGAGTTTTTTGAGTATCGCCGATAACTTCTAATTTTATAAGATCTATTCCTGTTGCTTCACGAGTAAGACGAAATGTTGTGATCGCCTCTTCTGCTGTAACACACCCTGCTGAGTTTGGTAAAAAGTTTACATTTGTTCCTGCAAAAGTATCACGTAGGTTCTCTTTTGAAGGATCTGTTATGTTTAAACGACGTACAGCAACAGTGATAAGCTCACTACCACTTGCTAGTGTTGCATCTTTAGTTGTTTGAAAATCTTTATATTTTCCACTTCCTACTATTAAACGAGAGTTTAGTTCATATTTTCCAATTTTTAATATATTATCCATAATTTTCCTTTTATTTTGTGATGTTATATCATAAGAGCTCTTATAAAGTTTTTAACTGTTCTATTAACTCTTCTGGTGTAAGTGCATAGTTATTTTTTTTAAACTTTATAGCGCATAGAGTATGAGCCAATGATCCATTTATTGTGGCATCTAAAGGCTCTTGCCCTTGAGCTAAAAGTGAGCCTATAAGACCACTTAAAACATCTCCACTTCCACCCTTTGCTAAAGCTTGTGTACCGTGAGGATTTATAAACATTTTTTCATTATGTGAAATGATCACATTTGCACCTTTCAGAAGAAGCACAATATGAGGATATTTTTCATTAAAAAGCTTAACATATTTAAATCTATTTTTTTGAAGCTCGTTAACACTTATATCTGCAATATTACACTTTTTTAGAAGTGTTGTAAACTCTTTAGGATGTGGAGTTATAACTATATTTTCACGTTTTAATAGCTCTAAAATATACTCATTAGAAAATATATCTGCATCTAAAATAAGTGGTAATTTATTATTCAGTAACTCTCTGTTCAGTTCAGTGCCTAAACCCATTCCAAGTGCGATCGCAGTTGTATTTGTTGGTAAAGTACTTGAGCTCATAAGTGAAAAAGGTATGTCTGTTACCCTTTCGCTAACAAGCGTAACAAGCCCTACTCCAAAATTAAGTGCAGAAGTTCCAGCTATTACACTTGCACCAACTTTTTCACCACTTAAAACTGTTAAGTGACCAAACGAACCTTTATGAGATGATTTTTCAGTACGCATTGGAAGTTTTAGATCACTTAGATCTAAAAGTTTAATATCACTATCTATCTCATAAATTTCATGAGCAACTCCAAGCTCAGCTACTTCTATGTTACCAACATACTCTTTTGCACTATCACTAAACATTGAAAGTTTTAAAGCACCCATAGTGATCGTTGTCTGAGCTTTGAAGCTATTGCAATCACACTCCCCATCATTTAAAATTCCAGATGAAATATCGCAAGCAATTTTGTAGGCCTTTAAAGAGTTCATCTGTTTAAGTAGTTTAGTTGAGCTTTCATCTAAAAAACGAGAGAGACCTGAACCAAAAAGAGCGTCAACAACTACGTCACACTCTATTATCTCATCAACTACTTCAACACCAACAGCAGTTGAACGTTGTAGTTGAACTTTAGACATTGGGCTTTTAAGTTCAAAAGGCATATAGAGTTTTACTTGAAAGTTTTTATGTAAAAGACGAGCGAGTGCTATTCCATCGGCTCCGTTATTTCCACTTCCACAGACTATTAAAACTTTACTATTTTTTTCAAACTTATTTTCTATAAACTTAGAAATCGCACTAGAAGCATGTTCCATCAAAATATTTTCATCTAAAAAAAACTTCTCACAGCATCTGCGATCGAGACTATTAACTTCTGTATAAATATTTTGCATTTTGTTACGTTTTAAACTGATCTAGTTGAGACTCTAGTTTTTGAGATGAGCTTTTTATAGTCTGTGCAATTGTTGAAATATTATCGATCTCACTTTGATTATCTTGAGATATAGTAGCCATACTATTCATTTTTTCAACGATAAGACTTACCTTTATGTCCATCTCTTTTGCATCGTCTAGACTCTTGCGACTTATATTTACATTCTCTTGAAGTGAAGTAGAAGCTTGATCTATTCTAGTCTCAATTTCTGAGCTTCGATCGGAGAGTTTTTCTATATTTTGAGAGTTTGAGTTCATCATTTCAGAAGAGTCTGAGATAGACTGTATAACTACAGAAATAATGCTATTAATCTCAGTTAATGACTTTTGAGTACGCTCCGCTAGTTTTCTTACCTCGTCTGCAACAACTGCAAAGCCACGTCCATGTTCACCTGCTCGAGCAGCTTCTATAGCAGCATTTAGTGCTAGTAAGTTTGTTTGATCAGCAATATCTGAAATAATAGATAAAACATCGTTTACAGAGTTGGCTTCAGAAGAGAGTTGCTCAAACTTTTCGCTTAATTCTGCGCTCATAGAGGTTGTATGGTGTACCTCATTTGTAATGAGTTCTACCACTTCTCTTACAGCATTAAGTTCTGTTTCTGTATCTTCACTGCTACGAAGCGACTCTTCTGCTAAAGTTACTGAAGTTTTTAATGAAACTCCAACACTATTAGCCATAACACTTGTCTCTTGAGAGATATCATTAGCCATACTAGACTGTTCACTTAAAGAGAGTGCTGCACGACCAAGTGATTCTGTTTCACTTTTTGCTGAGTATGTTGAAGCTTTTGCTTCACTTACTGTTGTTTGAATTTTATCTATAAATATATTTAAAAATGAACTAGCTATTCCTATCTCATTTTTTTCATTTATAATAGGAAGACGTTTAGTTAAGTCACCATCTCCATCAGCCAAATCACGTGAAACAATATCTAACTCTTCTATAGGTGCTATAATAGACCTCCCTGAGAGAAAATTTATAAGAACTAAAACAGAAGTAACAATAAAGCCCAAAATTGCAAAATATTTTAAAAATGTCATCTTCATATCATCAAAATAATCCGCCTTATTAACACCAGGTACTACCCACATATCCCAAGGTTTTATGTAACGATAAGCAACTATTTTATCTTGTTCTGAGGTTACAGAGTGATACTCATATAAGCCACCGTTCTTATCAGACCTTATATGATCTGCGTAAGCTTTACCAGCAAGGCTTTTGCCCTCTTTCGTTGGGTGAACAATTAAGCTCCCCTCAGCATTTAAAATGTAAACATAGCCAGTATTACCTATTTTAATGTCATGTAACTCTTTTTTAAATAGTTCATCTTTGTAAGCAGTTGGATCTGTTTTAGCTATAAAAGTAAGTGTCTTTTCTAAAGTATCTGCAAGACTAGAAAGATCATTTTCCATAATATTTTTAATAGAGCTAGTAGCTATAAAATAAGCAACTATCACACTGATTAAAAGTGATGTTACCGCTGACATTAAGTTAAGAATAAATTTACTTTTTATTGTTTGAAAAATCATCTACTACCTTTTAGCTATAATTGTGTTCATTCTATTTAATTAATGATAAATAAATACTTACAAGGTTCACATTAAGATGAAGTTCTCACACTTAAAGCATATTTGTACACACATACAAAAATTTAAAAATATTTACTCTATTTATAGAAGTTCAGACAATACTCTAGCAATTACGTTTGACAGTAATGAAACACTCTATTTTAATATGCAAAGAGGAAACTCATATATATTTAAAAACAATCATATTCAAAGAAATAAAGTCTACCAAGCACCTTTTGATGTTGTCTTGCATAAACGTTTTAACAGATCTCAAATAGAGTCAATACAATTACACAATAACGATAAAATATTACGTTTTTACACAACACAAAAAAGCTCTTACAAGAGTGAAAAAACTATTTTACAGTTTGAGTTTACTGGAAAATATACAAATATAATTATTTTAGACGAAGATGAAAACATACTAGAAGCACTTCGGCATATTGATGCAGATGTAAGTACAAGAGTTGTAAAAGTAGGAGTAAAACTTACAGATGTTCCACCTCCTACTTTTACTCCAAAAGAGTACGTGATCGAAAATATAGAAGAGTATCTTTATGAGGCAGATAGAGTTGAAAAAAATGCAAAACTTACTTCTCAAAAAAAACAAAAAATTTCTCTTTTAAACAAAAAACTCTTAAAACTAGAAAAAAAATACAATGCTTTAGAAAATATAGAAGAGTTGGAGATTCAGATAGAAAATGATCAACTATTTGGAAACCTACTTTTAGCAAATATTCATAAAATAAAACCTTTTATGAAAGAGGTAAAGCTAGATGACTACGAAGGAAAAGAGCAGCTAATTATTATCCCTGATAAAGCAGATACTATAAGTAAGATCTCTAACTATTACTTTAAATCAGCAAAAAAAGCTAAACAGAAAATAAAACATCTTCATATAGAAAAAGAGAACTTAGAGGGTAAAATTACTCACCTAAAACACTTTATACAAATTGTTGAAGAGGTAGATGAACTTTCAAAACTAAGTATGCTCTTTCCTGCAAAAAAGGTAAATAAAAAAGTTTTAAGAGAGAATGAGTCATATGAGACTTTTTTCATAGAGGGCTACAAAGTTCAAGTTGGTAAAAATGAGAAAGGAAATATTTTACTTCTAGAGAGTGCAAAAGCTAGAGACATTTGGTTACATATGAAAGATCGTCCGTCGACTCATGTGATCATCTCTACAGATAAACAGAGTATACCCCAGAGTGTGATCTATTCAAGTGCAAAACTTTGCGTAGACTTCTCACTTTTTGAAAAAGGTAACTATTTGGTCGATTATACACCAAGACGAGAAGTAAAAATACAACATGGAGCAAATGTGTTGTATAATAAATACAAAACTATCACAGTAACAAAGTAGTACAGCAAGGAGTGCATTATGGCTATTGGACCTATTGGAAATATAATTTACGTGAACCAACAAACATCGAGTGCTTCTAGTATAGTAGGTGCTGCTCAAAATAGTGCTGCTATGCAAAATGTACATGCCGCAGCAGAAGTGAAAAAAATGGAGAAAGAGATTGTAGAAGTCCTTCCTATTGAAGAGTCAAAGGAGTTAGATCCTGATCGTGAACATGAACGACAACATGCAGATGAAGAGCAAGAGAGAAGTGATTTTTCAGATAAAAAAGAGCATGAAGAAGAGCATGATGAATTTCACTTAGATATTAAGGTATAATAATAAAATAATACTTTAATACTGGAAAAATTATGGAATTTTTAGACAAAATAGGTGTTGCAAGAGAGAGAGTTACAACTGCAATAGCACTTATAATACCTGTTATAATTATCGGTTTAATAGACAACTTTTTTATTATGTGGCTCGTTTTTGGAGCTATCTATCTTATAGCTTTTTATGAAGCAACTAAACTTTTTAAAATAGAAGACAACTCACTTTTTGCTTACGCTGCTCTTTTATGGGTTGTAGCTGCTTTTTACCCTTATGGTGATGATCTTTTTGTCCTTGCTGGTGTAGGTTACGCATCACTTGTTGCTTACCACAGAACACTTACATGGAAAAGCTTTCTACCTTTTATATACCCAACAGCAGGAATGCTTTTTCTGTTTACAATGTATCAAGAGTATGGCGTAATATCTCTTGTTTGGTTACTTGTAGTTGTTGCAGGAACTGATATAGGTGCGTACTTTGTTGGTAAAAACTTTGGCAAAACTATGTTTTGTGAAACTTCTCCAAACAAAACTTTAGAGGGTGTTGTAGGCGGTGTTGTTGTTGCTACACTTTTGGGTTTTAGTATTGGACTTATTTATGTTGATCTCTCACAAGCTATAATTATTTCACTTCTTACTGCGATCGCTTCTGTATTTGGTGATCTTTTTGAAAGCTATTTAAAACGTGAAGCAGATGTAAAAGATAGTGGTAATATTCTACCAGGACATGGTGGAATTTTAGATCGCATAGACGGCTATTTATTTGGTGTGATCGTAATGCTAGTTCTTTTAAGAGGTTTAGTTTAGTTGATTCTTCTTGGATCTACTGGCTCGATCGGAGTTAATACACTCCTAATTGCTAAAAAATTCTCTTTAAATATTGATGTTTTAGTAGCTGGTAAAAATATAGATCTACTAAACCAACAGATCAAAGAGTTTGATCCTAGAGTTGTTGTGATCGCAGACGAATTAGACATACATAAAGTTAATCACAAAAATGTTGAAGCGGGAAATGAAGCTATTTTAAGAGCAATAGAAAGCTCTGAATGTGAACTTGTTGTTAATGCACTTGTTGGATTTTTAGGCTTAGCTCCAACACTAAAAGCAATAGAATGTAACAAACAGGTGGCATTAGCGAATAAAGAGTCACTAGTTGCAGGTGGTGAGTTTGTTGATGTAAATAAAATACAACCTATAGATAGTGAACATTTTGGTCTTTGGTACCTTCTTCAAGAAAATAAAAAACATAAAAAAATGGTTATTACTGCAAGTGGTGGAGCATTTCGTAACTGGGATCTAAACAAATTAAAAAATGCCACTTTAGCAGATGCGCTTAAACATCCAAACTGGTCAATGGGTCAAAAAATTACGATCGATAGTGCTACTATGACAAATAAACTCTTTGAGCTTTTAGAAGCACGCTGGTTATTTGGAAAAGGTGTGTATGATGCTGTTATAGAAACGAACTCACTTATTCATGCACTTATAGAGTTTGAAGATGGCTCAACAACTGCGCACTTTGCAAATGCATCTATGCAACTTCCTATAGCTCACGCACTTAAACAAAATATGAATGAAAAAATTTTACCTAATGTGGATCTACTTAAAATAGGTTCACTAGAATTTAAGCAGATCAACTCTGATCGCTACGCTATTTGGGAAATTAAAGAAGACATATTAAAAAACCCTCATAGAGGTGTTGTGATCAACGCTGCAAATGAAGTTGCGATCGAGAAATTTGTAGCAAATAAGATCTCATTTTTAGATATCTCTAAAGAGGTTATTCAAGCTTATAAAAAGTTTGATGTTAAAGCTAAAAATATTTCTGACATATTTGAGATAGACAAAGAAGTTAGAAAGTGGAGTAAGCAACTGTAGCCAAATGTAAATACGGTTTTAGCGATTAGCTAAACCTTTTTAATAACAAATGAGCAGTACTTTTGAGTTGTCGCTTTTGGTGTATGGTGAGTAAACTCTTTGTACTCAACTATTTTTAACTCTTTTGGTAGCTCTTTAGCCATTTTTTCTTCATCATACTGAGCTATATTAAGTCCTGCACACTGAGTTGCACCATTAATAGCAAAAGTATTTATAATAGCTACCCCATTATCTTTTAAAGAGTCTAATAAAACATTAAAATATTTAACTCGTTCACTTCTCTTAAGTAAAAAATGAAAAACTGCGCGATCATGCCAAATATCAAATTTAGTTTCACTCTGAAAATTTAAAATATCACTATTAACATATATTGGTATATTGGATTTAACTCTATTTTGTACTATTTCTAGAGATGTTTTAGATGTGTCAAGAAGCGTTATATTTTTATACTTATTTTCTAAAAGAGTATCAACTAAAAGCGAAGCACCACAACCAACATCAACTATCTTTGCATCTCTATTTTCAGAATTTTTTTCTACTAACTCAAATGACATTTTTGGTGAGAGCTGATGCCAAAGAACTTGAGTATAATCAACTTTTTTAAATAGCTTCTCCCAATGAAGCTCTCTTAATTTCTCAGAGCTAACATTAGATGAATCTTTTTTTTGACCTATATCTAGCATATTTTCACCTTTTAACACTTACTCAAAGAGGTTAACATTAAAACTCTCAACTAAACCACTAGGATCTAAACACTCTTCTTCAAAAAACTTTACAACATAAGGCATTTGGCAATGTTTCTCAAAGATCTCTACACTTTGCCAAATTTCATTCATTAAAACTCCTCCATGCTCACCACCTGCAAATTCACTCTCTATTTTTTTAACACACACATATTGAATACAGCCCTCTTCTTTACGCGTTGGCTCTTCTAAAGCTTTAAGAGTTTTAATTAACTCGTGCTCTTTCCCTTCTTTTGCTTTAAACTCAGCTGTACAATAAACCATAAATATCCTTTTTAATTATGCAAATTATATAATAAACTGCTATGATTCATCTTATGAAATTATGTGGAATAGACAAAGAAGTTAGGAAGTGGAGTAAGCAACTATGAGCCAAAACATTAAAAACTACTCAATATTAAACTTAGATCCTCATTCAGATATAGATAAAGAGATTGCATCAATATGTAATGATTTAAACATATATAAAACACATGCATTAGATAAACAAGACGCTTTAGAACACTTGATGGACGAAGAGTTCGATATTATAGTTATATATACAAGTATATCTCAAGATGAAGTTATAAATATTTTACAAATACTCTCACAAGACATAGAAAATGAAGATACTCCAATAGTTGTCGTCTCTACGTATGAAGATAACGAAACTTTCGCAATAGAACTTTCAGAATTTAATGTTATCTCTATAATAACTTACAGCAATTTTAAAGCTCAACTCTCTCACCTATTAAAGTATTTAAAAGAGCATACTGTCAATGCTTTAGAACTTAAAAAAGAGTTGATACAAAGTGAAGATCGTAGCACGATAGATCCTCTAACTAGTGCATATAATAGATATGGTGCAGAAGATAAGTTTCAACAACTAACAGCACGTTTTAAAGCCTATAAAGAGTCTTTTTGCCTAATTATGTTAGATATAGATCACTTTAAAAAGGTTAATGATATATATGGTCACAATATAGGAGATCAAGTTCTTGTATCTATTGCAGATATTATAAAAAGTATGATCAGAGAAAATGACTCTTTTGTACGCTTTGGTGGAGAAGAGTTCTTTGTTTTGACATCTAACACTAACTTAAAAATCGCAACAAAAATAGCAGAAAAATTTAGAATTACAATAGAACAAACTCCACACTCTAAAGAAAATCTCATAAAAACTGCTAGTTTTGGTGTAGTAGAATATGCAGAAAAGGAGGAGATGGAGTCACTTATAAAAAGGGCTGATCTTCTTCTTTATGAAGCAAAAAAGAGTGGTAGAAACATGGTTTTAGCAGCTTAGTTAAACCTTTTTAATTATAAAAGAGCACTACTCTAAGGTTATACATATTTACTACATAAGAGTTGGAATTAAGCATGTTTACATATAAATATAAGTAAAATAGATAATGATTAAAAATTTTATGCTAACTTTTATTTTATTAACATCTGCAGTTTTTGCTAAAGAAGTACAGACAGTTTTCTCCTATTCTACTCCTCCTTATGTCTTTAAGGATGGTTCTGGAATAGTTATTGATATTATTACGGAGTCGTTAAAATCTCAAAAGCACACTGTTAAACCTGTTTTTGTAAATATTAGCAGAAGCTTTGAGATGTTTAAATATGGTTATGTAGATGCTACTACTATTATAAAGAAAAACTCTGGACTAGAAGCTTACTACTCTGAGTATTTTATGCAGTACCATAACGCAGCTTTTGCTTTAAAATCTAATAAATACAAAATAAAAGAACTAATCGATTTAAAAGACTTGTACTTTATTTCTTTTCAAAATGCTACTAAATATTTAGGTAATAAGTTTGAAAAAATTGCTTTAGAATCAGGTAATAAATACTCAGAAGAGCCTAACCAAAAGAAGCAAGTCTATAAACTTTTAAAAGGCAGAACAGATATAGCTATTTTGGATAGACACATTTTCAAGTTCTATAAAAATGAACTTATTTCTGAAGGTAAAGTTGATAAAAATATTCAAGTTGAGCTTTTTGAACTTTTTGAACCTACAAAATATCGTACAGCTTTTAAAGATAGAACTATAAGAGATGACTTTAATTTTGGTTTAAAAAAATTAAAAGCAAGTGGTCGTTATGACGAAATTTACGATCACTATAGTAGTAAATACTTTAAAGTTGAAAAATAGTTAATGAGCACTAAAAAACTGAACCTCTCACAACAGCTTTTAAAGTCTATACTTGTTATCTACTTTATTATAACTTTTGTAGTTACACTAATACACTTTATGATAGAGTATAACTATACAAAATCGCATATTAAAGAACAACTTCAGTTTATTGCTGCTACTTTTGAACCACCTATTGAGACTGCTTTATGGGATTTAAACAGTGCTCAACTTAACTCTATTTCAGATGGTATGCTAAATATTCCACTCATTTATGGCGTTACAATAGTTGATGTAAATAAAAAAGTTTTAATTAAAAAAACAGACAACTCACTATCTAAAAAAGATAATGTGGATAATGAACTCTCATATAACTTTACTATAAAACATAAGTTTAAAAATAATAATATTTTTTTAGCAGATGTAACTATTCACTCTAATAAAATGGCAATTTATGATCGTTTAAAAGTAGGTTTTAGTCTGATCATATTTAATGCTTTTATAAAAAGTACTGCTTTAGTAATACTTTTTATAATAGCCTTTAGAAAATATTTAGCTACACCTTTAGAGTCACTTACCAAAAAAATATCTACCTTAGACTGGAAAGATAAAAATAAAAGATCTATAGATGTAGCTTTACAAGAAAAAAATGAGTTGTCAACTTTACAAAATAAATTCAACCAACTACTTGAGCAGATCTCTGTAGAAGAAGAGAAACAGTTTCAACTTATTAATAAGCATAATGCGCAGTTAGAGGAAGAGGTAAAGAGTAGAACAATAGAACTTGAAAAGGTAAATAAAAATTTAAAAAGATTAGCTACTACAGATATGCTAACACAGCTTAATAATAGATCAAAAATAGATGAGTTACTTCATACAAAACATGATAGTTATTTAAGATATAAAAAAGTTTTTTCTATTATTATGCTCGATATTGACTTTTTTAAATCTGTAAATGATGAGTATGGTCATCTAGTTGGTGATTATCTACTTAAAGCTATTTCGAGTATTTTAAAAGATCATATTAGAAGTAGTGATGTTATAGGGCGTTGGGGTGGAGAAGAATTTTTAATAGTATGTGAGGATACTGAACTTGATGGTGCTTATGCATTATCAGAACATTTGCGTCAAACTATAGAAAAGTTTGAGTTTGACTATGTTAAACATAAAACAGTTACTTTTGGTATTGCACAAATGCAAGAATATGTCTCACTAGATGCTCTTATAAAAAAAGCTGATGATGCACTATATGAAGGTAAGCAAAGTGGTAGAAATGTTTCTGTTAAAGCTTCTCTTAACGCTTAAAGCAGATGAACACACATATAGAAACTGTAGCTTCAGTAATGGTATTGGTAGCATTAATAACTTTTGTTGTTGGTCTACGACATTTTAAAATATTAAAAAAAGAAGATGGCGCTTTATTCTCAAAAATTGTTCTAAATATAACTTTACCTGCTGTTATATTTTACTCTTTGTCTCACTCAGCAAATATAGAACTTGACTATCTATTTTTAGCCCTATCGTTATTACTAGTTGAAGTTATAATACTGATAATTGCTTGGTTTATTGGTAAAGCTTTAAAATTGACAGCTCCTCAATTAGGATCTTTTTTACTTGCATCTGCTTTTGGTAGTTCTGCACTTTTAGGCTATTCAATGATTTCTCAAATATACCCTAATAATATTTCAGCTATGAGTGAAGCTGTTGTAGTATCAGAAATTGGTGTAGGGATTGGTATATTTACAATAGGGACTATGGTCGCAATATATTTCGGTAGAGGGGTAGAGGAAAAAAATGTAAAAATATCAGAAATATTCATTACTTTTTTAAAGTCACCTATTTTTATTTCTATAGGACTTGGTATATTATACTCAAGTTTTAATATGCCTACTTCAACTCTATTTTTTAAAGAGTTTTTTGATGTTATACATCTTATTAGTAATTCAAACACTTTTTTTGTAGCTTTAACTGTTGGTGTTCTACTTCAGTTTTCAAGCATAAAAGAGATAGCACTAATTGCTATCATAGCAGTACTACTTAAGTTAATTATTAGTCCGTTACTCATGATAGCACCATTGCAACTATTTCAATTGCAAAACTGGCAACAGCAAGTAGTAATTATAGAAACAGCAATGCCATCAGCAATGCTAAGTGTTGTCTTAGCTTCTAAATATGGATGCGATAGTGAACTTGCATCTAAATTAGTTTTTATCACTACTATATTAAGTGCGATAACTATTCCTATTGTGTTAACCTTTACTTAACATTTACTCAAAAAGGTTAACGTTAAAACTCTCAACTAAACCATTAGGGTCTAAACACTCTTCTTTACGTGTTGACTCTTCTAAGGCTTTGAGAGTCTTAATTAATTATGTGAAATTATATAATAAACTGCTATGATTCATCTTATGAAATTATGTGGAATAGATGAAGCGGGTCGTGGTTGTATAGCTGGTTCTTTGGTTGTTGCTGGTGCTGTATTAAACTCAAAAGTTGAAGGTCTTGATGACTCGAAAAAGTTGAGTGAAAAAAAACGTGAATCACTTTATGAGTTGATTGTTAAAAATGCAACATACCATATAGTTAGTTTTAGTGCTTTACAAGTTGATGAAATAGGTCTTTCTAAGTGTATTAAAAGTGCTTTAGAGGAGATTATGGTCAATGTTGAATGTGACGAATTTTTATTTGATGGGAACTCATCTTTTGGTGTTGCTAACTTACCAACAAAAGTAAAAGCTGATGCAACTGTAAAAGAAGTTAGTGCAGCCTCAATACTGGCAAAAGTGACACGCGATCGAGAAATTAACCAAGATGCTATTAAGTACCCTCAGTATCTGTTTGAAAAACATAAAGGGTATGGAACTGCAAAACATATTAAGCTTATTAAAGAGTATGGATATTGCGATATTCACCGCCGAAGTTTTAAGCTAAAAGCATTAGAAAAAACACTATTTTAGAAGGATAAACAGATGAAATCAATTAAATTTATAGAAGATGCATTACAAAACATAGATCTCGAAGTTAAACAGTTATTTAGTGACTATGACATACCAATGAAAAAGAAAGATTCTCTAATGCTTAGTTTAGTTCAGCAAAAAAGTACTTTAGAACAGACTCTTAAAGACTTAACTTACCTAAAAGAGAATCCTCCATCAAGCCAAGGTTGCAAAATGCAAACCTTGCGTAAAGACAACTAGTTTTTAAACTACTTACTTCCACACTTAGAAGCTGGTGCTTTTTTAGAGTCACACTTCTTTTCTGATGTAGGACATTTTTGTCCACATTTACACTCTACACATTGACAGTTATCACCACATTTACATTTTGGGTTATTTGTGTCACATGATGAAGCTTTTTTCATCATTGAGCTTCCACATTTACCTGCACCACACTTCATACCCTCTGCATTTGCAGTTGTACTAAAGCCTAAAGCTAATATTGCCATAAATAGGATTGTTACTATTTTGTTCATTTTTATTTCCTTTTTTTGTTTAAACATAGTATATCTTAAAACTTATAAAGTACTACTCCTAGCAGTTGCATTGAGTGAAGCAAGTTCTGTAAACTCACTATCTTTATACATATCAACAGCTATTCGACCTATCATAACACCGTTGTCCGAGCAGTACTCAAGTGGTGCTAAAAGTAGCTCACAGTTATGAGGTTCTATAAGTTTTGATATTTGCGATCGTAAATATTTATTAGCACTAGCACCACCTACGATCGCAAACTTTTTAGGTGCTTTAACTTTAAAATATTTTTTTAGTTTTTGTGTTAGGTGTGCCACTGCTATCTTCTCAAATGAAGCTGCAATATCTGCATAGTCATCTTCACTGCTTTCAGCGATCGCTAGACGTACTGCATTTTTTAGCCCTGAATAGCTAAAAGCAATTTTAGGCGATTGTGAAAGTGGTATAGTGAAGTTAAAGCGGTCACGATCCCCTTGAAGTGCTAATTTTTCTATTACTGGACCACCAGGATAGCCTAACTTCATCATCTTTGCAGTTTTATCAAAACTTTCACCAAAACTATCGTCCATTGTCGATGCAACTATATCCATATTGTTACGATCGCTAGCTTCTATAACTTGAGTATGCCCACCTGATACTAAAAGTACTGTAAGTGGAAACTGCGTCTCTTTTTCTATAAAAAGAGAGTAAATATGACCTTTTAAATGGTTAACAGAAATTAGCGGAATATTTAGAGAGATACTCAAAGCTTTTGCCATAGCAACACCCTCTAATAGTGTTACTCCAAGTCCAGGAGTTGTTGTTACTGCAATCGCTTTAAGCAGAGGAAAAAACTCTTTTACTTGTTCTAAAATTTGTGGAAGTGCAACTGCATGTAGACGAGAAGCAAGTTCAGGAACTACTCCACCATATTTGCTATGCTCAGCTTCTTGTGATATTTTTTTATGGAAAACAACTTTTAAAGTCTCTATGTTTGTAATAGCGATCGAGCTATCATCACAACTACTCTCTATACTTAATATCATTTAATTTTCCTAAACATATCTACTCTTTACCCACTCTAAAACCCAAGTCCACTCTCCATAACCACTTTCACTATTAACATGTCCTGCATCTATAAGAGGTTTATGATCCCAAGAATTAAGTCCAAGATCCTCTTCTAATTTTTTAGCTTCTTCTTCACTTAAGTAAGGATCATTGGTTGATGTTATAAGTAATTTTTCTTGTGCATATAGATCTTTTGGTGTTGTGATCGGAAAAAAGCTAGCAATCTCTTTATATTCACTAAGATCACGTGGAGGAGCTACTAAAAGAAGATGTTTAACACTTTTAACTAACTTCTCATTACACATATGGAACCATAATGTACAGCCAAGTGAATGTGTGATCACAATATCTGGTTCACACTCTGTATATGCTTTTAGTGCTTCATTTATCCAAACTGCTTTGTCAGGTAATTCATTATTACTAAGTTTCGGAAAGCTTACTTTTACATTTACCTTTTCTAGTTCATCCCAAAGCCAAGCTTGCCAATGAGGAGATGGTGAACCTTTCCATCCATGCAACATTAATACTTTTTTCACTTTATTACCTTATCGCCTCTTATCGTATCAACATCTAGGTTGAAAATTTTAAAATTACTTCTAACACTATCTATTTCTGTATGAACTTCAGAGTTATAATAACCTTTGATCATTCCTGAGTCTATAATCTTTTTAAGATCAAACTCGGCGCGAGGTTGTGCGTCTATATAGAGTGTAATATCTGCAGACTCAATGTCACTCAGAGTTCCACCTTGACCAAGTGGCATATTAGACTGAATCCACAAAGAAGCTTTATGAAGCTTGCTCATTCCTGCCCCTGCATTGTATGAGATCCATTTACCACTCTTATTTTTACCCCATAGTGGAGGAAACGCGCTGTTACCTTTTCCATTTTTTCCATGACATGATGCACACTTTTGATCAAATAGTTTTTTGCCATTTAAGTAATTTTTATGTGTTGCTTTTTTTTGAATATCTGTAAATTTTTTAAGCAGTGGAATGTTTTTTTGTGAACCATTTGTTACTGGATCCACATTTATAACACTTCCACTTGATAACCAAGTAATATATGTAGTTATTGCGATCGGAGCTTTTGTATCAGTTAATGGTTTCGCTCCATTCATACTTCTAATAAAACAGTTATTTACTCTATCTTGAAGAGTCTCAATAACATTTTCTCTTTTGCTATAAATAGGAAACTTTGAGGCAACACCTCTGAATGTACCTACATTATTAGCACCGTCTATATGGCAAGATTTACACTTTAAGTCGTTACCTACAAATTGTGAAGTTAGTGGGTGAGTATTAGTGTTGTTTACTAACTCTTCTCCTAGTTTAACAGCTTCACCTATTTTACCTTTTGGATAGCTTTTTGTTGTCTCATTAGCATGGAGCAGACTGTTTATAACTAGGCATGATAGTATAAGGGTAGTTAATTTATTTTTCATGTTTATTTTCTTTGTATTAAATTTGGTTGTACTATATCTGTTCAAGCAAGCTATTCACTACACAACTTATTTCTACCACTGTTTTTTGCTTTATATAAAAGCTCATCAGCTTTTTTATACATACTATCTTCACTCTCTACATTAGCAGCATGTTCACATGCCAAACCTAAAGAGACTGTTATATGTCCAATTTCTTCGTTATACTCATGCAGAATATTTATTTTTTCTATATTTTTTCTAATGTTATCTGAAAACTCAATAGCATCTTTTCTACTCTCTGTTTTAAAAATAATTCCAAACTCTTCTCCACCTAATCTAAATAGATAATCATCTACTCTTCTTAAGTTTTCTTTCATACATTTGGCAACTTCTATAAGAACATCATCACCTTTTTGGTGTCCATAATTATCATTATATAGTTTAAAATAATCTATATCTAACATTAAAAAGCAGAGTAGATCATTTTTTCTTTTTGCACTTTTTATAAACTTAGGAAATACACTATTAAAATGTCTCCTATTAAAAATAGATGTTAAAGCATCAGTAATAGATAGTTCTTCAACATGTTTTTTATCTGTTATATTATGTCTTATAGAGGTATATCCAATTTTTTCATTTTCATCATTAAAAATAGGAAAAACTGAAGAGTGCATCCAAAAAATATTTCCTTTTTTGCCTACATTTTTAATCTCTCCACTCCATGTCTCTCCTGAAGTTATTGTATCCCACATTTTTTTATATATACTAGCTTTATTTTCAGGTGCTCTTATTATTCTATGATTTTTACCAATTAGCTCTTCTTCTTTATATCCACATACTTCACAAAATGCTTTTGAAACATGAGTTATAATACCGTTTAGATCAGTTGAAGAAGTAACAATGTTTTCATCAATTAAGTCCATATAGTTTTGTAGTTTCTTTTTTGCTATTCTAGCTTCTGTTATATCTCTAGTAGAAACTACAAACTCTTTTTTATTTGGCATTAATGCCATGGACATGTTTACAACTAATTTTCTACCATCTTTAACATAACAGGTCTTCTCAAAATTTTCACAAGAGCCCTCTTTTATAGTTGTTTTTATTAGCTCTTTGGATCTACGAGCGTCTTCTTCCTCACTCAAACCTATACAGCTTTTTGTCAATAACTCTTCCGTAGTAAAACCTGTCATTTTTAAATATGCTTCATTAAACTTTAAAAAATTAGTATCTAAATCAACTATAGCTATCCCATCTTTTGAGGTACTAAAAATTGCTTCTAATTCATCTTTTTGTATTTGTAGTTTAACTTTAGAGCTCTCAAGTTCACTTGTTCTTTTTTTAACATCTTCTTCTAACTTACTTTTATAATTATCATGTTCTTTCGCAGAAATTATATTTACTACTACTTTTGATAAAACTGTTGTTATCTGTTTTGCTGTAAAGGGTTTTAATATATAACCATCAACCCCTAATTCTATGGATTCTAATAAAAAGTCAATAGTATCAAAGGCAGTTAAAAAGACTATTGTTTGTGAAGGTTCAATTGCTCTAATTGCTTTTGACATCTCTATACCGTTCATACGTGGCATCTGAATATCTGTAAAAATAATATCAGCTTTTTTCATCATATAAAGAGATAAACCCTCTTCACCATTTTTAGCTGTGAGTATATTTGGAAAGAAATTTTTAAGTAGTATACTCATATTAGTACGAACTAAATCATCATCTTCTACGTATAATAGTGATAGATCTTTTGTGTACTCTATAAGTTCTTTATTATTCATAATAATTAGTATCCATTAAGGTGCATTAATACACTATTTTATACTACTTTATCCTAATTTGGATTATATTATCATTAATATTGTAGAGGAGAGGTATGAGGGGTTAAAGAAGTGAGAGTTATTAAACTCTTGCTTCTTCGCGACGTTGAAGTAGATCCCACTTAGCGTCAGTTCTTTTTTGCCACTCATCTAATACATGAGCATTTTCAGGTTTGAAAAGGTGTTTAAAACGACCTTGTGCACCTAAGTAATCTTTAACTGGAACAATATTTTTAGGACGGTAAGTAATATTTAACTCAGTCCCATTAATGATCTCATATAAAGGGAATACTAGTGAATCAGTTGCAAGATCTGAAACTGCAATAGTATCTGCAGGATCAAATTTCCACTCTGTAGTACAAGCACTCATCGCATTGATGTATACTGGACCTTCAGTAGCAAAACCTGTTTGTATTTTTTTGATCATATCTTTCCATTTATTTGGTGCAACTTGTGCAACATATGGAGCGTTATGAGCTGCCATAATAGAAAGCATATCTTTTTTATCTTTTTTCTCACCATAAGAGTGAGAACCAGCTGGAGTTGTTACAGTTGAACTACCTATTGGAGTTGCTGAACTTCTCTGACCACCAGTATTAGCGTAAACTTCATTGTCAAGACAAACGTACATCATATCATGACCACGCTCGAAACAACCACTAATCCACTGAAAACCAATGTCATAAGTTGAACCATCACCACCAAAAGCAACAAACTTAGGATCACGATCGCTAATTAATGTACCTTTTCTTTTTTTCGCCTTGTGCATAGCTTCAGCACCTGCGATCGCAGTTGAACTATTTTCAAAACCGATATGTATCCAACTATTATCCCATGATGTATAAGGATAAACAGCAGTACAAACTTCTAAACAACCAGTTGATGAACCTAAAATAAGGTCGTCATTTGTAGCATTTAAAATTTCACGAACAATGATAGAGTGAGCACAACCAGGACATAAAAGGTTAGCTCCCTCAAATCTATCTGCTGAAGTTGAGAACTCTTTTAGATTTTTAATTTTTTTAATTTCGCTCATAAGTCTCTCCTAGAAAAAATTCAGTGCTTCACCATTAAGGCTAATCCACTGTTGTGTTGGTGTAGTTAATTTACCTGTATCAGCGTTAGCTTTAAGTTCAGTAAATACTTGTTTGATATTATCTTTAGTTAAATCTCTTCCACCTAAACCATAAACATAGTTACTTAAAATTGAAGGTTTTGCATTTTGTAAAAGACAACCAGCAAGCTCATTATAAAGCATACCTAAAGCACCATTTGGACTAGAACGATCTAGTGCAGCAACTGCCTTAACATCTTTAAGCGCTTCTTTAATCTCTTCAAAAGGCCAAGGACGAATAATTCTAATACCAATTACTCCAGCTTTAATACCTTTTGTTCTCATATCTGTAGCAACAAGACGAGCTGTTTCAACTGAAGTACCCATACATACTATAGCAATATCAGCACCTTCCATATCGTACTCTTGAATCATAGAGTATTTACGACCTGTTAGTGTTTCAAATTCATCAAAAACTTCTTGAGTTTTTGCTTTAGCAAAAGTCATAAGGTCATGATGTTGACGAGCTTTAAATTCATAATGGTAATCTTCTTCAGTTTGAACACCATGAGTAGCAGGACGATCAAGGTCAAGCATTGCATTCATTGGTTTAAATTCACCAATAAAGTTATAAGCAACATCATCACTTAAAGTTTTAACACCTTGAGCAGTATGTGAAGTCATGAAACCATCTTGATGAATCATCATTGGTAAACGTACTTTATGATCTTCAGAAATTTTAAAAGCCATTAAGCCTAAATCATAAGCTTCTTGAGCATTAAACGCATCTGCTTGAATCCAACCAGAGTCACGTCCAAGGTACATATCAGAGTGATCACCATTAACATTAAGTGGAGCAGCAAGTGCACGATTTACAACGTGCATTACGATCGGAAGTCTCATACCTGATGCTTGGTAAAGAACCTCACACATAAGAGCAAAGCCTTGAGAAGATGTTGCAGTTGCAACACGACCACCAGCCGCAGATGCTCCAACACAACCACTCATTGCAGCGTGTTCAGACTCAACCATAACAAACTCACCATCAATTTGGTTGTTTGCTAAGAAAGTACTATAGTTTTGTACAACTGGTGTTGATGGCGTAATAGGGTAAGCCGCAACAACGTCAATTTGTGCTTGACGCATAGCTTGACTTGCAGCCATATTACCATCCCAAACTTCAATATCTAGTAAATCAATTTTATCAGCCATTTACTTCTCCTCTTTCGCAGGCCATGCTGCTATTAGTGCTTCTTCATCTTCTAAGTGCTCATCGTACATTAGTAATGATTTTGGGTTAGTAGGACATACTTCTACACATATACCACAACCTTTACAGTGATCCATATCTATACCAATCATCTTCTTATCACGAGAGATAATAGACATATCTGGACAGTAGATCCAACAAAATTGACAGTCAATACAAAACTCTTTATTAAAAACTGGTTTCATCACACGCCAGTCAGCAACACTCGCTGTAAAACTATTTGAGTTTGAATAAGGACGGTCTTCTTGTAATGTAGTCGCAATATTTTTAGTCTCTTTATCAAAAGAGAAAAGAAGTGCTCCTATATCGAAATCATTCCAACCATTGTTTTCATTTTTTGCCATAATGATCTCCTAGTTTACTTCGTCGTAAGCACGCTGAATTGCAAGCATGTTTCCGTCGATAATTTTTTGAGGTAATTTTTTAAGAACTCTTTTCATATTTTCTAAGAAAAAGTCCATTTCATACATTTCAGATACTTTCATTAAAGCGCCAAGCATTGGTGTGTTAGGAATAGCACGACCAATAGTCTCTCTAGCAATAGTCATACAATCAAGTACAAATACTTTTTTACCTTCTAGTGTTGGTTGAGACTTAATAAGCTCTTCTTTACTTAAGTGAGAAGTAATAATATAAACTGTGTCTTCATTACAATTTTCAGTAATATCAGTACTGTACGTTAACGCTGGATCAATTACTAAAACGTAATTTGGCTCCATGTACTTTTCATGTGTTAAAATCTCTTCATCAGATACACGATTAAATGCACTCATTGCAGCACCACGTTTAGCAGAACCATAGAATGCAAAAGCTTGAACATGTTTTCCAGTTGTCGAAACAACGTCTGCTAATCCTTTGGCACCAGTAACCGCACCTTGACCAGCGCGACTATACCATCTAATTTCTAGCATATTTTCTCCTCTTAGTAGTTGAAATTGAGAATTTCAAATGTTTAGTATTTTAGAGAAGTTGCTCTTAAAGATAGCTTTTTAAAAGCGTATAATTTTTCTTATTTATAAAATGTGTAGTTTTAGGACTGAATTGAGTGTAAAAACTTTACAGCATCTAGTGAATTATTGTGAATATTTGGCGTGTATTTACTAAGTTCTTCTAAATTAGAATAGCCACAAAGAACTCCAACACTTTTAATATTTGCATTTTGTGCTGAGAGTAAGTCTAACTTTGTGTCACCTATGATCCACTGCTCTTTGTCACTACATTTCATAAGGTTTAATGCTTTCAAAATAGGTTCAGCATGAGGTTTAGGATTTTCAACGTCTTCACGTCCAATTAGAACTTCAAAATGTTTCATAAGATCAAAATACTCCATCAATATTTTAGAGTACCTTGCTGTTTTTGTTGTAACTATTCCAAGTCTTGCAAACGTAGAGGCTAACTCAACAGCCTCAAGCGCATTTGGTAAAAGTGTAGTCATTTTAGTAGATATTTCTCTATAGTGCTCTTTATAAGTTGCCACAAAATCCCAAACAACCTCATCTTCTATTCCTAAGTTTGTATACATTACATCTAAAGGGTAACCAATAAGTGCCTTTATCTGCTCATCTGTAGGGTGGACTCTTTTATGTACATCATAAGAGTTGTGAAAACTTTGTAAAATTGCATCAGTTGAGTCAATAAGTGTTCCATCTAAATCAAATAGTATTGTCATTTTTAGCCTTCATCATATTCATTTTAGTTAGCAGTTTATCAAAAACTTAATTGTTTAAATATTTTATGTTTCTAGAAGTGGACAATAATTAAGTATTCCATTCTTCTCATAGGCTACCTTATCTAATTCGTATGCCTCATAAGTTCCAAGACCATTAAAGATCAATGCTCCAATCTCGCCAATTCCTAATAATGTGAGACTATCTTTATCAATTCTAATTAATAAAATAAAAATCATCCTAAGTAGTCCATAAATAGCAAAAATTTCTCCATGTTCATTATTTTTAAAACCAATAAACTGATAAACCCTTCCTATAAATGAAAGTACGGATGATATAATAGCTATTCCTTTACTATTAATTAGTAAAGCCATTGAACCAATAAGTAAACCAGCTGTTAGTAACAAAAGACCATTAAATACATTGCCACTCTTATTTTCACATAACAGGCGAATTATATCCAAGCCACCTCTTAGTAGCATTGTAATTGCGGCTAGCGTTCCAAAGGCTTGACCATCAGTGATAATAACACCAACCTGGAACTCCGTTTGAAAAAATCCAGAGACAAAAAATACCGTATCTAGACATATTATTAGATCGGTACCATCTATTGAAGTTATAACTTCACTATCTGTATTTTGTGATAAATATAGTTTTACTATATCACTAGCAAATGAGGAGTTACCAGTTATTGTCCTTATGCTATTACCAGAGCTGTTATTATCCCCAAAGAGACTCTCTAGCGAACCAATAATTTCCTCAAGAACTTGAACTCCAAAACCTAGTAAAAAATAGACAATATCGCTAAAACTTTTAAACTTACCAGTTGTTTGAAAGAAGAGCAAACTTAAAGCATCTAGTAAAACACCCTCAAGTGCCGCAAATATATTACTACCTGGTTTATTTGGTCCGTATATATCGTCTAAAATATCTGTAGGTAGGTGAACTACTGTGTCCATTACATCTTCTAAGAGTGTAATTGGCTCAGTTATAATAGAAGATGTTGCATTTGCAAGCTTAGTTTTAACTGTTGAGAAACTTCCACCTGTTGCTAAAGTTGTTACTGCACTTTCAATATCACTACCAACATTCTTGATCGTAGTTTCAACTTGATTTTCCAATTTATTTTTAAGTGTATCAAGTGCTGTTTTAACAGTTGGTGAGGTTGTTGGATCAGCAGGAGTTACTTTTGAAGTTTGTCGATGTAGTTGGTTATGAATATGATTAGTCTTTGTTGTATCTGTTTTTTTATTTTGCGCTTTTCTTGTCTTAGTTTGTGAACTTACTGTGTCATCTTTTACTTCACCAAAAGCACTATCTATATCTGAAGTGATATCTGCTTTTAGAGTGTTTAATGAATTATTAATATCGGTTGCTATTGTATCTTCTACACTCTTTATTGTATGATAAATATTATTACTAGGACCAGTAGGCGAGAGAAAACTATCTGTAATACTCTGTAAATTCATACCAATTTTATAAGCATTAGTAAAATCTAGAAGAGCTCCAATAAACTTTATACAAAACTTTACAAAACTTACAACATCTTTTACTAAACTATCAAGACATAAAGCAGCATCTACAAGGGCAGTCATAACATCACTAGCTATATCTTTTAGTAGACTTGCTATTGCACTAACTATCGTGTTAAGAGCATTTTTAGCAGCATTGTAAATACGTTTAGCAATTTTTTTAATATTATGAATAGCATGATGGTAATAGTGTTTAACATCATCCCACCAATCTCCTAGTAGTTCACTAGTAGTGACTAACTTTATATTAGGGTTGTAAGTAAGTGGTTTAATCTTTGATGTAGTGTTAATATCTGTAATATCTGCCAATGGATCACTATTTTTAGGGGCAAAATTTTTCAATGCTGCTGAATAAACATCTGTTCCAGTTTTCAATGTTGCAGTGGAAAAAGCTGAATTATTAGCTTGTAGTTGTTGTTGTGGTGTAGAGGATTGTCCAGAATATGGTTGTGGTGTATCAACAGATATTACACTTGTAGGATCTTTTGTCTGTAGGCGTCCATGTGGCTGATAAGATAAATTAAAACTCTTATAACCTTTTGTTGCAGCATCATTTAAAACAAGTATGGGAAGAGAATTTTTGTGTACTATAGTTGTATTATTTAAACTAATTGCTCTATAAAAAAATAGAAGTCCAGGCACTTGGTCTTCTTCATGACCCACATGCATTTCTAACTTTAGTTGTCCTAAAGAGTTTGGTTTTAGGTAGCAGCATTGTAGCCTACTAAGAGCATATGTTTTTACTTTTGCGGGATCTGTTTGATCTACCACATAACCTTTTCCATTTAAGTAAATTTCTATAGTAGTATTAGGGTCAGCTATATTATTATCATAACAGTTAATAGTTTGTAATTCTACTTGATGACAATTAACCATTTTTACATTTTCAATTGTAGTTATTTCAGTAGCAGGTTTTATTTTGTAAGTGTGTTGTTGCCATTTTCCAGAGACACTATCTCTCACGTTATAAAAATAACTTTTTTTTGATGTATCTATATTATCATAACTCAACTCTCTTGTTGTCGAGTTAACCGTTGTTTGCTTCATAGCAGATGTTATTATTTCATTATCATGCAGTTCTCTATACCAAGGAAATATTTTTTCCACACCTAAAGAGATAGGAACAGGTATCATACATTCAGTATCTTTACCTGTAACATCATTGACATTATAATGATATGTTGCTCCTTTACTTACAGCATATGAATCTGTAGTATTTGCAAGGTAACCTTTCTCATCAAATACTACAAGTAAATTACTATCTACTCCATTTGGTGACTTAAAAAGAAAAGTATTTCTTAATAGTCCTTGATGATTTGTTGTACAGTAAAAATCATACTCTACTTCATGTAGTGACTTATTGTCAAAATATTCTTTAAAATTGTTGTACCATAATGTCATATAATCAGTATTATCTGCAAGGCTAAAAATACTTTGAGCATAAGACATTAAAGGGTTATTATAGTAATGAGTATCTATTGTACTTGTTGCGGTTGTAGTCTGAATGTCAAACGTAAGTTTATGCTCATTGACACCAATTTTACTGCTGTCACTAAAATCTGAAACAAACTTTATCGTTACAGAGTTACCAAAACTTGCCGTAAACTCCTTGACAAATAGACTTTGCAGTGTCGTTGCATCTCTATTATATAACCTCTCCCACAAGTCGAAGTTTGAAGCATTTCCATTCCAGCCATTGTCACTACTTAAGTTAGCATATTCAATAGTATATTTATCATCTATTTTTGTAATATTAGGAATACAATCTTTAGCAACTATTTGTACTTCTGTAGAAGTTATGGAACTATCAACATTAAACAAAAGCCTTACATAGGCATCTCCATTAGAACCACCCGTATCAAAATCTGCTACACTTAATGGGGTTGTGCTATTATAAGTTGCGTATGTAAACAGAATATTTGAAGTTGGTCGTCCGTACTCATCCATTCGCATAGCTAGTGGTTTATATAGTTGTGATACAGCAGGTGGATAATTTTTAGTATCAAGCTTATCTAAAGTATTTTGTGTGCCTGATGCATATTCATCAGGTAGAAAAAAGTTCACTGTTGGTTCTGTAGATCTAGCAGTTGGGAAATTAACTACACAACCATAAACAGATGAATCTTTAGTATCATCATCAAATATTTGGATACTTGCATATATAAAACTATTTCCCATTCCATCATTATAGTCTTTAATTTCAAGAATATTAACCATAGGTTCACTTAAAATATATTTATACAATAATGGTAAAATATCCAGCATTTGCCACTCATTTTCAGTGCCAGCATTAATATTCGTAGTTGCTACTTGTGAGGTTAAAGCTCTTGTTTGATAAAAAATACCAAATGTAAACCCAAGATCAGGAAAGAAACCTCCAGCACCGATACAACCAACAGCAATCATTTTTTGTGATATAGCGATATAACTATCTACAGTATTATGATAACTACTATTCGCTGCACATACCGTATTGTAGTCTGCAAAACCAGTATTTACAATAGGGGTATCTCCTGTTGTAATAGCGCTATCCTTAGCATTTGTAGTGGCTATTAGTGTCTCTTTAGTTCCATGTTCACCTGTTTCATCATATTCGTATATAATTAAATTGAAACCAGATATAGATTTTGTTTCACCCTCAAGTGTTATTTGAGTATTCATATGAACCATCTCCGGTTCACCATAAGCTCTAGTATATGGTTTAAATCCAGCAGGATTAAAATTAAGATCTTCATCTTGTGACATCATAACAGGGTTAAAACCTTCTATAAGGCAGTCATATACTTGTTCAGCATCTATTTCAACATCAGAATGTGTTACTTTCATTATGTCGGCATGAGCTGTAATATCATCTACTGTGGTAACAGCACTTGTACCATCAAGACTTCCGCCAAGCCAAGTGGATGGTGGTCCAACTGATGATCCACAACCTTGTAAAAATGCTACAACAGAGGCGAAAAGTGTTGTTTTAAGGAAACCTCTACGAGATAGTATTTCATCGTAAATATCCATCTCTTGTGTCATTAGCTTGTCGTGTCCTGGCATCCATCTTAAAAGCTGAGCTTGCATCAATTTTCTTAAGTCTAGTAATGACTCTTCTGTATAATATTTCATTTTTTTTTCACTTAATAGAACTTGTTATACTGCGTACATTTATCACTTAACATATAATCAACATTAAAAAAGTTTGGTTGAGTATTTGTTATAGATATCATTTTCTGATCTGTTTGATAAGTATCAAAATTTGCTAACTTTGATGTTTGTGAAAACTCTTTCCATATTGACATTATTTTTTTAGAGAACTGTTGATCTGAACTAGTTGAATAAACTTCATACCCTTTTTGGTTATAAAAGTTACCAAATACAAAGGGTAACTCAGAAGCATGACAAGCTTCACCTGCACAGTCATTAAACGTACCCCAAAAATTAAAACTTCCTATATAGTTAAAATGGTATAAATAGTTTGTTGTATAAGAAGTATTATTTTTTAGAAAATAGTTTGTTGCACACTCAAAAGCATAGTTAGTAAAAAAAGTTTGCAACTCAGGTTGTGAACCAATTGTAATGCTTGAGTCATAGTACTTCTTAACATACTCCGTATATAGATCAATAACTTTCGTACCCTTTAGTGATTCGAACATAAAGTTACTCTCAGCATTAACATTTCCTATTAATAGTGGAACAGTTGTTTGTGCTTTAATAAGTTTACTTTTTATTACACTACCATCAACATATGGAGAATAAGGAAAAAAACTTTCAAAGCTAATGTCTGCCAACTCTAAACCAATTAACTCTGCATAAAGCTCCATACTTACATCTTGAACTGTTTTAGCATCAGTATCGTGAGGACTTTTAGAACTACTCTTTTTTATAGAATTTAAAACAATCTCAGCAATAGCAGTAGCACTTTTTTCATCTTTAAAATCAAAACCCATATACGAGCTTTCAACTATTGCGTTTTTAAATTTAGTCTTTGTTGTTGTGTTGCTAAGTATATGTGAAAGCGTAGACATAGAGCCAGCACTATGCCCAAAGAGTGTTAAGCTATTTTTGTCTCCACCAAATTTGTCTATATTACTATAGACCCATTCAAGTGCAGCTTGTTGATCCATTATTCCGTAGTTGCCACTATTGGAATCAACTTTTAAAAAGCCTAATGCTCCTAGTCTATAGTTGAAATTAACTACGATCGCATCATTAAACTCACTAAGTTTTGCCCCATTATAAAGTGGATTAGAACTACTACCACCTATAAAGCCTCCACCATGAATAAAAATCATTACTCTCTTATTCACAATTTCTTCACTACCTGTTGGAACCCAAACATTTACGCTCAAACAGTTCTCAGACATATTGTTTAACATGTAGTTAGGAGTAGATACACTCTGGTAGCAAACTTTACCGAACTTGTCTGCTACTCGAGGGTTTGTACTATCTTCAACAACTCCTGCTTTACTCCAACGAAACGTTTGTGAAGCATCTGCATACATCATACCTTTGTAAGAAGTTGTAGCACCATCTATAATTCCGTAATAACTACCTGTTGTTGTATCTACATACTCTTCTGTCTTTTGTACTTCAGAATTACAACCACTAAGAAGAAGTGTGATCCATAGTAGCAATAGTCTATAAAAATATTTCAATAAATTCCTTTATAAATAAACTTCAAAACTATAACAGCACATTATTTAGTGCTGTTATAGTACTGCATTGTCTTTCTTGATAACCAACCACCATCATCATGAGGCTTACGCCCTATTGAAACAGTATTTCCACCACCCCATAAAATTGCAAAAACACCGCTACTTATTGCTTCTTCAATTTTGTAAGAGTTTGCCCAGTTATAGTTAGTCATGTTTAGATATTCTAACATTGTACATCCTGTAGATGCACAGTTGTAGCTTAGATCTGAAGGTAGTGTAATTGCTGGATATGGAAGATTTATATTAGTTAAATTTTCTGCGAGGTTATTATCTCCAAGAAAATATACTGGCTCACAAGAAGAGTGAGCTGTATTTGGTAAATTATATTTATTTGTTAGTAGGTGTCCTCCTGGAACCTGCCATAACATTATAGGTATGTTATTTACTTTTTCATGAATTTGTTTTACATAAGTTAAAATAGCATCCCAGTCTCTATTGTTAGTAAAGTATGACTTACTATAAGCATCCCAGTCACTATCATCTCTTTCATATTTATCGAATATTAAAAAGTCTGGTGTGTAAGGTGCAGAGTATGGAGCTGAAAGTAAAAAATTTGCAACAGGTATAGAGTAATCAGAAGAAATTTTTGCACTGCTATAGTTTTGATGCATCCACACTGCACTACCATTTGCCCATAAATTTACTTGCCAACCATAAGTCATATTTTTATTATTTGCAAATGTCTCAAGTAGCCAGTTTGTTGATTGTGTCCAACCTTTAAATGTATTTCCAAAACTTGGTACAGTCACATTGGTAGAAACAGGGTTAGCTAAACAAGCATTATATACATCAAGTGTTAATTTTGGAAACTTATTTACCTGTGCCTCATAGGCATTTGTAGTAACAGAGAGTTTACTCCAAAATTCTGATAGTGTTAAACCTTCACTTCCATTAAACGAGAAATTCGTAGATGATAAGAAACAACTAGCAACTTTTGCACTATCTGTAATAGTTTTTGTATTTGCAGCAAGAGTACTATTGATTTTTGATACTTGTTTACCCTTTAAAATGGTACCAAGAGTATCAGGGTTAAGAATTATACTAGCAGCATCGATAGATTTATTAGCAATTAAATACCCATTTATCCATGCGGCTAAACCGGCATGAAGTAAGTGAGAAGTTCTATGCTCATAGTCTGTAATCCTTCCAATACCCGTAACATCTCCAACCTCTATATTTTCAATAGGACCAATTGCACTATCATTAGCAGTATACAAGACAGTTGTTGGAACACATTTACCGCCAGTAAAGTTTTTTGCTTTACTTTGACATGTAGCTGCCACTTCAGATGTAGGTCTTGGAAATGTTACATTATCAAAGTTTGTACTACCTTGGTTGTCATAGTAAAAAACAGAGTCAACAGGTCTGTCAGTATATTCACCCTCTGACATAAGAGTAACTCCACCTTGTGCAACATGTGTTGTTGGCCAGCCATCTATAGAGACTATTTTTGGAAGAATTTTTTTCTTTAGTATGATTTTTTGTGTTGTTGTAGATGATGGACTAAAAGTAAAAGGTGTAAAATCTTCATAATATTTTCCAGCATTAACTTTTACTGTAACTTTACTATTTTTTATAAAATAGAGAGTTTTTGCTGCTATATCTTTTAGTGTGACCGTATTGTATTGGTAACTACCATCGTCAAATGATATAAGTGCACTATCGCCAACAGAGAGTCCACTAACAGAGAAAGTAGTTTTGGTAGTAGAACTGTTTTTTATGTAGGTAAGTGTTCCTATATCTGTTGTTTGGTTATTCTCTACAGTTAGTGTTTTATTACTCATGCTGTAAAAGGTATTACTTGCAGTGTCAGCAAGACCATGTGTTCCAATAGTGTATGTAGCGGATGGAATATTTCTAATAGTATGTGCAGATCCATACTCTTGAGTAAAACTATATGCAAATGTTTTAGCACTATTGCTTAGCAACATTGTTGTGCTAGTTTGTTGAAATATAGATGGTTCAGGATTTTTAACTGTTTCATTAATTAAACCCTTGTTATCACTAGTATCAATAAACGCTAAGCTTAAATTCTCATCTTCGTTATCATGAACAGTTACGGAGAGTGGAGATAGAGTGTATGAGACTGATTCTGGTAAGGCTGATGAAGGAGAGAGTGAATATGTATTGGAGTTTAACTTTGTAACAGATACTTTCTGTATCCCTGTATTACCAGTAATAGTTAAAATATTTTTCTTTAAAGTAGCACCTGATCCTATAATATCAATACCAATATTACATGGTTTAGAGTCAGGACAGAGTACATTTAATTGAGTTGTATCTACACTAACATTAATAGTAGCGGTACCTATAGGAAGTGGATCTTTTGCACTAACACTAAGACCACTAATTGTTGAACCTGTACTATTTTGGTAACCAAAAGTAAATGTATTACTTGCATTTGCACTAGTATTACTATCTGTTTTAATTATGGCAGTAAAGTCACTGTTATTTTTCACAGATATACTTGCTGTTGCTTTAACCCATGGGGCGGAACTTGTTGAGTAACTAAGAGCACTACCACTAGCTGCTAAACTTGATGATGCACTAAGCTGAAGTGCAAGTCCATTAAGTGACTTACTTGAACTACAAGAGTTTTGCACCGTTACACTAACAGCAGTGTAATTTGTTGGTAGTGTAGTTGGAGTAACTGCTGTAACCTTAAAACACTTCTGAGTTGTTGGAACTAATGCTTCTCCAGCAACAACTAAGTCGTTATTACTGCTACTGTTACACCCATAAGTACTTAAAACTATGCCTATGGCTACGAAACTCGCTGTTATATATTTTATCATTTTCATTCCTCTGTTTGACTACTGTGGTTCACTAAATGATGTTGAAGTTATTTGACAACTTTGGTTAGTACCATCTAGTGTAATTGTGTAAGAATTACCTAGAGAGAATGTCGGTGAAGCAGTGCCACATGCGTAACCTGTTGCTGAACCATTAGGGTATATTACAAGTTCTTTTAGTGTAAAAGAGGTTGCACCATTAGCTGGTAACCATGTATCTATATTTCCACTATCTGCGATAGTTGAATATTTATTATGTGTTGCTATCGTACCCCACAGCCCCTTAGGAAAAGGGTAATAGCCTCCATTTGAATTTACAAATGTTACGGTTGAAGTATCTGTTGCATCTGCTGTAATATTGATAGAGATGTATGAACTTGTTACTGGGGTTGGTGTAGGTGTAGGTGTTGGTGTATTGCCCATAGCTTTTACAATTGTATTTAAAATAGAATTACGATTACTTGCTTGAGCGTCATAATTAAGACCCCAAACTAAGACACCAGCCATATTCTCATTTAACATATATTGAACTTTAGCTGTTGTAGAAGCTGGACTATCATAAGATACAAAAACATTATTATATGTTGAATCATTAAAGTTACTATAAGCACCATCAATTGTTCCATTTGTACCTTTATGATCAATAGGCGTATAGTTTGCTAATATTTTTTCATATGTAATAGTTCCTGTACATTGATTCCCTGCACCATAAGTTGCAATACATTTTGGATCATCCATATCACCTATATATGATATGTTAGTGAAACTTTGTGCTAAGCCATTACCTGAAACATCAGCAACTGCTCTACCATATGCTGGAATACCTAAAATAACTTGATCCATAGGTACGTTCATAGATTTTAATGCTGTTATACCAGCACTATCAGAAAAAGTTTTAGAACCTGTACTTGGCAGGGCATATAAAGTTGATTGTAATCCAGTTGTATTTATGCCAGAAAAAGGTCCAAACATATCGTAACCCATCATGTTGTAAAAGTCGACATAAGGAGCAATAGCACTCCATCCTGCTTTTGAAAATGCAGTAATATTATTTTGATTAACGCTAAATGTGTACGATATAAGAAATCCTTCTCCCATAGCAACTTTTATTTTAGAAAAAAGAGTTGCAAATTTAGTCCCGATAGTTGAACTCATTGTAGCTGGTTCATAATCTATATCAATACCATTAATAGTTGAAAACTCTTTTACTAAAGTTTTTAAAGATGTAACAAAAGCATCAGGATTATTTAACGCTGTATTAATAGCATCTTCATGTCCAGCACCACCGATAGAGATCATTTTATTTTTAACACTAGAGTTTGCAAAATTTACAAAGTTTCCGTGAGCCCAAGATGGCACAGATTTAGTAGAATCTTTAAAACATATTTCTTCAGTTGCAGAATTTGTTTGACACCAAGTATTTGTAGCTGGAAGTAAGTCAGAAGTGGTATCTGTAAATTGGATCGAACCAGTACTTGAAACTTCAAGAAATGAGTACATAATTGTATTAATCAGTTTTAGCTTCGCTTGTACCTCAGGACTACTAAATAGATACTTTGCATTCATACCAGCAGATGAACTATACCCTGGCGAAAGTGGTTTATAATAATCCCAGTTTGCATAATACGCCATTCGTATTTTATCACTTGTTGCTCTTGCATACTTTTTTTCAGCGAAAACTTTTTTTCGCTCTATTTCATTAAGTGCTATAGTTTTTGGTATTTCGCTATTTAAATGTGCTTGTGCTTGTGCTTGTGAAACAAATTTACCCTCATAATCTATATCAGCACGAGTTGCAACATCAACAAGATCTGCAATTTCACTAGCAGCAGGAAGTGAAGTCCAACCTTTTTCTTTAACAAGTGCACTAATAGCTGATGTTATCTCTATGCCATTTTCAGCATCAGCATCGTTATCAAGAGAGAGTAAAAGCATAGAGGCTTGAGAATTTTCTAACTGATAGTGTGGGTTTGACTTTGTACGAGCTGCGATAGTAGGAAGAGGTACTAAACCAACTTTACAAATAGTCTCCTGCCCTGTTACAAATATAAATGCCCCACTTGCATTTGTTGTAGATTCAGTCGAACCTGATTTACATGCTAAACCAGAAACAGCACTATCTCTATAGTAACCTGTATTATCAGAATTATCTGTATTTGTACCACACCCACTAAACATTACTACGACAGATACGCTAAGCAATATCAGTATTTTATTTATTTTCATTTTTAACCTTTAAGATAATCTTTATAAAGTATTTTCAATATATTATTGAGTACTATAAGTTTATTTTTAGTATTTTACCATATTTTTTACACTTAATTGAATAAATTTTTTACTAATTAGTTCTTTAAGGTATATTTAGTAAAATTTTAAACTACATTGTACGAAGGAGGAGCTTAAATGTTAAAACTATTGAGTATATTAACTATATTATTAAGCTCCTCATTATTTAGTGGCACTATTAAAATAGCGGTTGCTGCAAATGTAAGTTATGCTATTGATGATCTAAAAAAGGAGTTTCATAAACTCTACCCAAATACTAAAGTTCTTGTAATTTTAGGAAGTAGTGGTAAATTAACTGCGCAGATTAAGCATGGTGCACCTTATCAACTTTTCATGTCTGCAAACATGAACTTTCCTAACTCTTTGTATAAAGAGAAAGTAGCTATCACAAAGCCTCTCATTTATGCACAAGGTACACTAGCTATGTTTAGTACAAAAAAACAGAACTTCTTAGAAGGACTTAAGCTATTAAAAGAGAGAGAAATTTCAAAAATTGCTATAGGCAACCCTAAAACTGCACCTTATGGTAAAGCCGCACTACAAGCACTTAAAAGTAGTGGTGTTTATGATGATATTTTAAAAAAGTTAGTTTATGCTGAGTCTATTTCACAAACTCTATCATACACGATTGTTGCTACTGATATTGGTATAGTTGCTTCATCATCTTTGTACTCATCAAAAATGAAACACTTTAAAAAAGATCAAAATTGGGTAGAGATCAACCCTTCACTATATAGTCCGATCGATCAAGGCATAGTAATTCTAAAAGATGGACAAAATAGTTCTGAAGTAGAGGCATTTTATAACTTTATTTTAAGTGAACAAGCAAAAAATATATTTAAAAAATTTGGGTACATAGTGCCATGAATATTTTGGTAGCCAAAGTCATAAACATTGAGAGTGTTGATAGTCTAAATATTGTAAATTTCACTTTAGAAGATCAAAACCTTAGTATGATGAGTTTAGATTTAGACGAAAACGTAAAAGTTGGCGTAGAAGTTGAATTAAGCATGAACCCTTCACATGTTGCAATCGCTAAAGAGTTTAGTGGAACTCTAAGTTACTCAAATCAACTCAAAGCCAAAATAGTCTCTTTGGAAAATGGGGAACTTTTAAGTAGTGTTAAACTCTTGGTTAATGGATCTGAACTAGAGTCTATAATTACATTAAACTCTAGTAAAAAAATGAACCTACAAGTGGGCGATAATGTTACTCTACTTATAAAAGCTAGTGAGCTTTCTATTTTGAGAGTTCTATAGTGTTAGAAATTTTACAAAACCTTAACCTTACACCTTTTTTACTCTCGTTTAAACTAGCGTCTATTACAACGCTCATTCTTTTTGTCATATCTCTACCTCTTGCTTGGTACCTTTCTCAAACAACATCAAAAATAAAACCTTTTTTAGAAGCTATTACAGCGCTTCCACTTGTACTTCCACCTTCTGTTTTGGGTTTTTATATACTTATTTCACTATCTCAAAATTCACCAGTAGGATCCTTTTTTAATGAGCATTTTAATGTTAGCTTAGTCTTTAACTTCAGTGGCTTAGTAATAGCTAGTTGTTTCTACTCCCTACCCTTTATGGTTCAACCCCTACAGAGTGGCTTTGAGCATATTAATAAAAGTATGCTCGAGGCCTCTTACATATCTGGAAAGAGTAAATTTGAAACACTTTTAAGAGTTGCACTACCAAACATAAAACCCTCTCTTTTAACTGCGATCGTAGTTACTTTTGCACATACTGTTGGAGAGTTTGGTGTAGTTTTAATGGTAGGTGGTAGTATCCCTGATGAGACAAAAGTTGCCTCTGTCGCAATTTATGAGATGGTTGAGATTATGGACTACCAAAATGCGCATATTTACAGTGCTATCATGGTTCTAATGAGCTTTTTAGTTCTACTCAGTGTCTATATGTTTAACTCAAAACAGAACAACAAATTTGCTGGATTTCATAAATGATAAAAATAGATATAAACAAAAAACTTCATGGAAGCAACGCAGATATGCAACTCAAAGTTGATCTTGAAATTAAAGAGAATGAGTTTGTAGCACTATCTGGTGAAAGTGGCAGTGGTAAAACCACACTTTTAAGAGTTCTAGCAGGACTTGAAGAGGCTGAGGGAACTATACAAGTAGGCTCTCAGATATGGCAAGATTCTAAAAGCTCACTTGCTCCACAAAAAAGAGAGATAGGCTTTGTTTTTCAAGACTATGCTCTTTTTGACAACATGAGTGTAGGGCAGAACTTACTCTTTGTGAATAAAGATCAAAACTTATGTGATCATCTACTGAGTATTACTGGAATGAGTGAGCTAAAAAAACGATCTCCAAACACACTAAGTGGTGGACAAAAACAGAGAGTAAGTCTATGTCGAGCTATGATGAAAAGACCAAAACTACTACTTATGGATGAACCACTCTCAGCACTTGATCCCTACATGAGATCAAAACTACAACGTGAGATCTTAACACTTCACAAAGAGTTTGGTACAACTACGATCATGGTTAGTCATGATCCTAGTGAAATATATAGACTAAGTAGTCGTGTTATAGTTCTAAATCAAGGTCAAATTATTAATGATGGATCAGCTAAAGATATTCTACTTAAAACAACTGGATCTGCTAAGTTCTCGTTTAAGGGAGAGCTTTTAGAGATAGTAAAAGTAGATGTTATTTATATCGCTATTATCTCGATCGCACAGCAGTTAGTTGAAGTTGTCATAACAGCTGATCAAGCAAAAAGTTTAAGTGTTGGAAGTATAGTTAATGTTAGCACAAAAGCTTTTAGTCCCACTATTACTCTTTAAACATCTTCTGCTAAGATGTATCCTAAAGAGTTATCTATATTTATTAGCTTTTTTGACTTAACTTTAATAGTTTTATATATGAGTTCTAACGCCTCTTCAACACTTACCGCCATACTTAAACCTTTAGTAATATTAAATTTTATTTAACTTTGTATCTTTACTATAAATTTAGAACCTATTTTATTATTTTTTGCTTCAACTGAACCATTAAACTTTGACTCTATAATATTTTTGACCATAGCTAAACCAATTCCCATACCAAAAGTTTTACTTGTTACGTTAGGATCAAATACTCTTTCTATAGGAGTTATTTTAATTCCACCTGCATTGTCGTTAATAGTTAGTGTTAATATACCTGCTTCTAGTGTGACATTAAGAGTAATACTATTTTTTACACTATTCGTCTCAAATGCATCTAATGCGTTATCTATAATATTTACAAGTACATGTGTTAAAAGTTCAACGTTTCCATTTAAAGAGTACTCACATTTTGAGTCATAAGTAAAAACAGCTAATTTTGTCTCTATTTTTTGTTCAAGAATTTTATGTGTTTTTTGTATTGCTGTTATAACTTTAAACTCACTGTCGACTCCCTGTTTTGAGCTGAAAAGTTTTTTTATATCTGTTAATGTATCGTTTACATCCATAATGTTTTCTTCAATGCTTAAAACTTTATTTTTAATAGTTTTTAACTCATCTTTAGGGTTATGCTCTATTTTTGCGAGAATATTTGCTACTTGAGATGAGATCACAGTAAGTGGCTGTTTCCACTGATGAGTAATGTAAGTAATTGTTGTACCGATTAGAGTGAATTGTTTATTTCTCTCTATCTCTTTTTTTATAATGTCATGCTCTTCTTTTAAAACTTTAATTTTAGAACTAAGTGCTAAAGATATAAAAGAGACAATACCAAGTACTCCAAAAGCACTTGAATATTTTGTAAATATAGTTAATTCCACAGAACCTATAAGTGTCATAATATATATAAATATAGCTACAGTATAAAAGATATGTGCAAATAAAAAGTATGTTGCACCTGGTTTTTTATCTCTATACATACTTATGGCAAACCCTAACAGTAGTAGAGATTCAACTATAGCGATATACCCAACTATTGTTGCGTATTGTAAAATAGAGTGATCGATGTATGCATATATATACATAACAACAACCAAAATATTATAGGTAATAACACTCAAAAATATATAGTAAAATTTACTTTTTTCACTAACTTCAAAAAAGTAAAAACTAAATAACCACATAAAAGCTAAAAATAGATGAGTAAATACCCAGTTACTTTGTGTTATTAAAAATAACTCAACATGTCCATTTAACACATAAAAAAGACTACCTTGAAGGGACGCTTGTGAAATTATAACAGATATTACAAGTCCTGTATATAAAAGATAAATTTTTTCTCTCATGTAGTAAAATGTAAATATGTTATACATAGCTAAAGCGATGAAAAAACCAAAAAATATTGCTATGATCATAGTATTTACACTTTCAGTATATACAAATTTATCTATACTTTGTACTCTCCATGCTAGCTCAAGGTTTCCTACACTTTTTGCTTTATAGACAACTGCAACATTTTCATATGGCTCTAACTCAACAGTTATATTACTAAATAAACTAGGTAAGGATCTATTTTCCATTGGGTGCATATCACCCACTTCATACTTTTGTAGACCTGAAGTGCAGTAGATGTAAGCAGTTATAGAGTCTACTCCTGACTTTGTATTTGTTAGTATTATAGTTTTTACTTTGTTAGTTTTATTAACAAGGTTTATGCGACACCAAAATGCTTTATCGCTAAAACCTATGTTAGATTTTTCTAACCTCTTCATGCTAGTATCGTTTAAAACTTCTGTAGCACTAAGAGGATAGTTCTCTTTAACACAGTATGTTTTATGTTGAGCATTTAGATCTATTGAGTTTTGAGTTATATCTATACTCTCATAAGCAAGTAAATTTGTGATAATAAAACTTAAAATAAATATATATTTATGCACTTTCAACCAATACGTAACCTACCTCTTTAATATTTTTAATATAGTTGAAATTGTACTTATTTTTAAGTCTATAAACAAGGTTTTTTATACTATTTTCTGTTATATCAAGCTCAAAAAGTTCTTCATTGATCAAGTCAAAACTTGCTACTTTACCATTCACTCTAATAAATAACATCAAAAATTTATACTCAAGCTTGGTAATATTATGCTCTTTTTCATTTTCATATAGTATATTTTTTACAAAATCTAACCTATGTACTTTTGAGAACTTATGTTCTAATACACCACTATTAAACAAGTTTGTAGCAAATTCACTAAGATAATTTTTAATTTCTGAATAAGTAAGTGGTTTGAAAATATACCCTGACAAACCAAGTGGCATACACTTTTGAAGTTTTTCTCGATCGTCATGATTACTAACGATAGTAATAGGAATTTTAGCGTTAAAAGAACGAACTTCTTTAATAAACTCATAACCATTCATAAGTGGCATTTCATAGTCTGTAAAGATCACTTGAATAGTATTCTCTTTTAAAATGTCTAACGCTTCTAAACCATTGTTTGCAACTTTAACTTCTAAAAAAAAGTACTCAAATGTCTCTTTCAACTCTTTTTGTACAGTAGGGTCATCTTCCACAAGTAATAGCGTAAGTGACTTTAAATAATTTAACATATTTCTCCATATTTATAATATTGGATCATTGTACTAAATCAAAGTCATCACAAAGTCGTCAAGCTGAAATATTGCTCTTTTACTCAAGTAATCATTTCAGACTCAAGCTTGGATATATTTCTATCTTTAGTGTCAAACTCAACTCCAACTATATAAATAGGTACATTGGAGTCAAGGTATTTCTCGTGATATTTTTTCTCTTTTATCTGAGAGAGAGCGTCACTTCCATCTACTTTAAACTCTATGATAATTATAGAGTTTGGCATCTTTATAGTTACATCTATACGACCCTTGTTCGTTACATCTTCGCAAAGTAAATCTATACCTAAAGCTTTAAGATAAGAGTAAAAAAGAGATACATAGTAACCCTCGTATTCATACATTTTATTATTTGTAAAAAGGTTGTAAGGGATAGACGCAAAGAGGGCTTTAAATGTTTTTTCTAAAGCTTGAAAATCTGCTTGTAATAGAGCGTCATAAATAGATTCTTGAGCTAATTCACTATTTTGTATTTTACTCATAAAGTCTGCGATACTACCCATGAGAGAGATTCTAACTTCACTATTAGGGATGGTGAGTCTATATTTTATACCTTTCATACTCTCATAAGTTTCATTTATGGTTAAATACCCAGTTTGCCACATTAAAGTTTCAAGTTCTATGTAGTCAACATCAAAACTATCAAGCATTCTGTCATCTTTTACAACATTTTCTAAGTTTGGTAAAAAATAGTTATTTTTCTCAATGAGTTTGAGTAAAAAAGTAGGTGTTGCAGTTGAGAACCAGTAGTTTCTAAAAGCAAAATTATTGGCTATAAAAAGTAAAATATCAAAAGGATTATAGACCCCTTCTCCTAAAAACTTATAGCCGTTATACCATTTTTGTATCTTAGCAAAGTCTTGTCCTTGTAAATGTTTTGCAAACACTGTTTCAACATCTACTTGGGTATAGCCACAAATAGTTGCATAGTTTGGGTTGAGTGTTATATCTTGAATATTGTTAAGTCCACTAAACAAAGAGACTTTAGAAAATTTACTGACACCGGTAATAAACACAAACTTTAAAAACTCATCAGCACCTTTTATGACACTATAGAAGTTTTTAAGCTCATTTCTCATAACTCTAGCTACTTCTGTGTTTTCTATGTTGTCTAAAATTGGTTTGTCGTATTCATCTACAAGAATAACTACTTTTTTATTGTACTTTGTATAAGCTTGGTAAATAAGTTCCTCAAAACAGCCACTACTTGTTATTTTCTCATCACAAACTATATCTAGTTCAATCTGATTAAACCTAAGTATCTCAAAGATTCTTTTATGAAAACTCTCTTTAGAACTAAAGTCACCACTATTAAAAGAGATTCTAACTATAGGATGTTTCTTAAACTCATACCCATTATCATAAATACTCAAGCCCTTAAAAACCTCTTTATCTCCATCAAATATAGTTCTAAGAGTATCAAGAAGCAAAGACTTACCAAACCTTCTAGGGCGAGATAAGAAGTAGTATTTAGAATTTTCTATAAGTTTTTGAGCTAAATGAGTTTTATCTACATATAGATAATTTTCTTCTAATATTTCTGTAAGTGTTGAGATTCCAATAGGTAGTTTTTTTAGTTTCATAGAGATTTTCCTTATGAGATATTATATCATAAGAAAATTCGATATTTTAAAAACTATACCCCACACCTAAACCTAAACTATAAAGATCATTATGTTTGATCTGTCCGTTTGATGTTCCATTTTTTAGATCTACGTTGTAGTTGCTCCAGATGTATTTTGCGTTTACATTTAAGAAGAAGTTATTTGCGATCGGGTATTTTAGACCTGTTGTTACTCCAAATAGTAGTGAGCTTGTTGTTCTGTAGTCTGTTAGAGAAGTTGTTAGTGGGTTGTAGTCGTAGCTTAGTTGTCCGTAACCTACTAACGCTCCACCATAAAGTGTTGCACTACTTACTTTGTACTCTTCTACTAGTCCTGCTAGAAATGCTGTTTCGCTTGTATTTTCTGTTTTATTGATCGTTAGTGATGCGTAGTTTTTTACGCTTTTGCGATCTATTAAAAGACAGTCGTTGCTGTAAAATAGTTCGTAACCTGTTACGTCTGTGTCAGGTTTTGCGATCGCGGTTGGGTATGCCTCACTTGTTGAGTAACCACCTTTACTTATGTTTAGACCTACATCAACTGCTAGAAGTGCAGTTGATGCTAAGAGTGTTGCTGTTATTATTTTCATGTTTTATTTCCTTATTATTAACCCCGTAGGGTAGTAGATAGTTTAGCTTAGCTTAGTCATAACCCCATTCACCACCACCACCATTTGCACCAGGAGTAGTATTACCAGCACCAGTACTACCAGTTACCATAAAATTATCCTTATGAGTAACCTTAGTAACATCCCAAGTACTTAAGTCTTGATTAGTAAACGCTGTTGCTCCGTTAAACATGTCTGGCATGTGCTGAACATTAGATGTATTCCACATATTAGCATTAGTAGTAAGTGCTTGATTAAATTTTATTGCACCTTTAAACGTACTATTAAAATACATTGCGGTGGCTGTATCCCAAGAGCTTATATCTTGGTTAAATAATATTGCATCTCTAAACATATCGCTGAAATGAGTTCCGATAGATGTGTCCCAAGAGCCTATATCTTGGTCAAAAGCTTTTGCACCCTGAAATGCACCAGTAAACGTAGTGACTGAACTTGTAGTCCAGTTACCTATATATTGGTCAAAAGATTCTGCATCTTGAAATATTTTCTCAATAGTTTTTACTTTACTTACGTCCCAAGAGCCTATGCTTTGGTTAAAAGCTTTTGCACCTTGAAACATATTAGCCATTCTAATTAAGCTGGTTGTCTGCCAAGAGGTTATATTAGAGTTAAATAGTGTTGCTCTATTAAACATATCATGCATATCAAATACACTAGAAACATCCCAACTATTTAAACTTTGATTAAATACTATTGCATCTCTAAACATTTCCGACATATTTTTTACTTTTGATGTGTTCCAGCCATCTATATTTTGATTAAATTTTTGTGCATAATAAAACATTTTCTCCATAGTAAGCACTTCTGATGTATCCCAATCACCTATGTCTTGGTCAAATACTTTTGCCAAATAAAATGTTTTATTCATATCAGTTACTTTTGATGTGTCCCAATCACCTATATCTCCATCAAAAACATATGCGTAACTAAACGTTGTGTTCATCGTAGTTACTTTTGATGTGTTCCAATCACCTATCTCTTGGTTAAAAATTTGTGCATTATAAAACGTCATAATCATATTTGTAACATTTGATGTCTCCCAAAGAGTTATGTCTTGGTTAAATATATTATTGCTTTTAAACATAAGTTCCATAGTAGTTACTTTTGATGTGTCCCAACCACTTATATCGAGGTTTATTTTTCTATTATTATTACTATCTAGCATAGATTCCATATCAGTAACCTGAGATGTGTTAGCATGTATGATTGGGGTCTCATTTGCAACGATAGGGGTAGCAACATATGTATCTATAAGAGCTATTAAGCTAGCTTTAGTATGAGCTTGCCCTATGTAAGTTTTAGAAAGGTTTAGTGAAAGAGGAAAGGTACACGAGCCTTGAGTAACAGTTAAGGCGTCAGTTGCTATATATGTAGCATCTGCGTCTGTGCTAGACGCTAGTGAAGCAGGTGCCGCGTATACAAAAGTGATCTCTTTAGGATCAGCTAAGAGAGTTATGTCGTTAACTCCTCTACTCCAAGTTGCTAAAGTAGGAGTTATACTTAAGCCTGAGCTAACCATTGTTTTGTCGAACTTCATGGTAATTGTACTTTTTTTAGCTAAGGTTATAGGGTTAGCAGCAGAGACTACAGAACCGTTGTAGTAAACGCTTGAGAGTGTTGCACAAGTTACCGCTGGGGTGGGAGTAGGTGTTGGAGTAGGGGTTGGTGTTTTTCCATCAACAGTTCCATAATCTTTAACGTTGTTAGTTGTTGTTTGAAGCTCTGCACGAGCGGCAGTTACACTTACAACTGTTTTACCAGCCTGTTTTACTATTAACTTCATTTTAGTGTCATCAAAAGTGCTAAAGTTAACTGGAGTTGTTACTATGTTCTCGATCAGATCTGGGTTAAGGTAGATCCCATTTGCTATCGAGTTGTCATCAAGGGATTGTAAAAATCGTGCGAGTCTTGTAACTTCTGCATTATCTACATCTGGTCTTGGTACATTAAGTGCATCTTGCAAGAGAACTATTTTGTCACTTGGTAGTTTTGCAACGCCACCTAGTTTAATATTTCCATAATAAAAGTCAATAGAACTTCCGATCGGACATGTAAACTTACCTTTTGTGCTAGTGTAACCACTTGTTGCACCACATTTGTAAACAGCATTTCCGATCACGCCGTCTGCTAAAGTACCTGTAACTGTAGTAGCCGCATCACTAAATTCACCACCACCACAACCGCTCAGAGCGATCATAACAGCAGTACTAAGAGTTGCTAGTGTTTTTTTTAACTTCATATTTTTCCTTTACTTATCGACTTATATGCAAGATCATAACAAACCCAAGTCGCCACAAAGTCGTCAAAATGAAAAAAAATGAAATTTCTAAGATATTCAAAGAAATTCACATTTTATATAAATTCTTTAAATCTTCTATAAGCCCCTAAAATACTTACTTTAAACACCATTTTAACTCTTTAATTTAACTTTTATAGCTAATTCTTTTTGCATGACGACTTTGTGGCGACTTGGGTTTGTTATGATTGTTGTAAATAGATATACAATTGAAGGAAAATTATGAAAAAAATATTAATAAATACAAAAAATATCGCTTTATCACTTCTTTTAACTACTACTTTAGCTTTTGGTGACTCTAACTATATTTCGTACCAAGGGGTTGCCCTCAACAGCGGTGCGGCGGTTGCTTCGTCTAAGATCTCTTTACTCTTCACTATTTTACAAAATGATGGTGCTACTATAGTCTATCAAGAGAAGATCACTGATGTCGCAACAACAGACAAAGGTTTCTTTTCTCATCAAATTGGGAATGGGATAAAAACCGCGGGAACTGTTTATAGCTCTATAAGTTGGGTTGATGGTTATAAACTTAAAGTTGAAGTTGATTATGCAAATGGAACTAGTTACACAGACTTAGGTACTCAGGAGTTTACTTCTAGTGTTTACACACTTAAGGCAAAAACTTCTGATAGTGCGACAACAGCAGTTACTACTTCAGGAAATGCAGCGACAGCAACTGCTTTAGCTTCAAACCCTAGTGATTGTACTTCTGGAAAATTTGCTACAGGTATTGCTGCTGATGGCGATCTGACATGTTCAACACCTAGTTATATAGCAGATACAAATACAGACACAAACACTCAAAACACAATAAATAACACACTAACAAGTACAAGTACAACCCAGTCACTCAGCGCCGCTCAAGGTAAAGTACTTAATGACTCTCTAGGCACTGCAACAAATGCAAATACAGCGAGTACAATTGTAAAAAGAGACGCAAGTGGGAACTTTAGTGCCGGGACTATTACTGCTAATTTAACTGGAACTGCTAGTACAGCTACTTCAGCAATAACTGTAAAAATTCAGGCTAATAATGCAGCAAATGAAGATATGTACATACCTTTTGTAACTAATACTGGTAATGCGCAATTATACGTAGATTCAGATGGTGTTCTAACTTTTAATCCAGCGAATAATAAATTATCGACATCAAGTTTAGCTGTACACACTTTTAATGTTAGTGCTAATTCTAATTTAGTAGGTACTCTTACAGTAGGAAGTACTCTTAATGTAGGAAGTACTACTACAATGCGAGACACTCTATACATAACTGGGGCTGATATAATTGATTATACTACTGGCACTCATAGTAGTACTCATGCAACAGTAGTAGCTTATGATAAGGAGACTGATGTTGGATTAATTGCAAGCTCACACGAAATTGTAGCGTATACAGGTGCGGAAGGAATAGATGCAGTAACAACATCACTACTAGCAGATCATGCAGTTGCTGGAGCTGTATTTTTAGCCTACTCAGATAAACGAATTAAAGAAAACATAAGACCAGTACAAAACTCTTTAGAGATTATAAACAAACTTAACCCTGTCTCTTATACTAAAATCGATAAGTTGGCTTATGGAAATAGAAAAGAGTATGGTTTTATAGCTCAAGAGGTAAAAGAGGTGATCCCCTCTGCTGTAAGTCTTGGAACAAATTTTATTCCTGTACTTAAAAAACTTAGTGATATAAGTCTTGAAAAGGGTGTGAAGTATAAAATTCAAATCTCAAAAGATGGTGAAAATACAAAAGAGGAGTACACAGAAGGTACTCCTTTACCTGAGGGAGATATATATGTTATCTCTAAAGAGGTAGATGACTTTCACTCTATAGAGTACGATGTTCTTTACACTCATGCTATAGCAGCGATACAAGAACAACAACAAGAGATAAGCTCTTTAAAAGATCAACTCGCACAAATTATAAATGCGCTTAAAGCTAACGGAATAGAGCTAAAGTAAAGCAAGAGCATGAAATTTTTAAAATTCATTCTATTTGTCTTGCTTGTGAGTCGCTCACTCTTTGGCGAGGTAACAGTATCATCACAAATAGGTTCACTCTCTGGGATCTCTTCTAGCAATGGTAGTAAAAGTATTCTTTTTGCTTCTACTCAAAATGGTGGAGTTTATAGTTCTGGAAGTATGCAGGTGTATGCGTCCATATTAGGTTTAGGTTCAGGAAATATTAGTTTTGATAGTAGTAACACAGCTGAAGTATACGAAAACCAAAATAGCGCCATAACAGTAAAGAGTACAAATAAAGTTGCTAATGATGTAAACTACACCATTAGTGGTGGTGCAGATAGTGCAAACTTTGAAATAAATGCAACATCGGGCGAACTAACTTTTACAGCTAACCCTGACTATGAAACTAAAAAAAGCTATGAGGTTGTTGTTAAAGCAACTGATGTAGTTACAAGCGAGATAGCTTCTCAACTGATAGTAGTGAATATAGCAAATGTTAATGATGTTGCACCAACATTTGAGAACAGTGGAGCTACAGTAGCTACAGAAAACACGCAGTACACCTATGCTCCAACTACAAATGATGTAGATAGCGACTTAACAAGTGTGAGTACGGATCTTCCTGATTGGCTTGGTTTAGGTGTAGCATCAGGATCGGGAGAAATAACTGTTTTTGCAGGAACTGGACTAAAAGGAAAAGTAGTTGAAGGTAGTGCAACTTCTTCACCTTTTCAAGCACCAAGAGGTACAGCAATAGATAGTAACGGAAATATTTATGTAGTAGATAGTAGTAACAAACAAGTTTTAAAAGTAGATACAAACGGTAATATATCTGTTTTTGCAGGAACTGGTAGTTTTGGAGATAGCGGTGATGAAGGGGCGGCAACAGACGCAACATTTTGGTATCCTACTCAAATAGCAGTAGATAAAAATGATAATGTTTATATCGCAGATAATCGTGTTAGAAAAGTAACACCTGATGGAGTTATTCATGCTTTTGCAGGAGATGGATCTTCTGGATATAGCGGAGATGGTGGCGCAGCAACGAGTGCAACATTTAAAACTCTTTCTGGCATGGCTATAGATGATGCCAAAAATATGTATATAGCAGATTATGGTAACCATGTAATCCGAAAAGTAGCAACAGATGGTACTATATCTACTGTTGTAGGAAATGGAGTTGGAGGGTATAGTGGAGATGGTGGTGCAGCAACATCAGCACAACTTAGGTACCCTAAATCTGTTGCTTTAGACTCTGAGGGTAATTTATATATCGCTGATTCTTCCAACTATGTTATTCGAAAAGTAGCAACAGATGGCACTATATCTACTATAGCAGGTATTGCAAACATTAGTGGAACTTCTGGAGATGGTGGAGCTGCTAGTGAGGCTATAATTGGCTTTGTTAGTGATATTGCAGTAGATGCTAGTAACAATATTTTTATATCGATGCCTTATGAGCATGTTGTTCGTAAAATTGATACAAATGGAATCATAACAACGGTCGTGGGAACTGGTGAGAGAGGATACACCCATGAAGACATTTTAGCTACACAAGCAAAACTTGCTATGCCTTATAATGTTAGTGTTGCTTTAGATGGTTCTTTATATATCACAGATAGTGCCACCTACTATGTTAAAAAAGTATCACCAATAGAGATGGCAATTGTAGGCACTCCAACTGTAAGTGGTGTGTATGATGTTAACCTAAGTGTAACAGATGGAAAATTTAATGCAACTCAAAACTATCAAATAACAGTTGCTAATGTTAATGATGCCCCTACACTAGAGAGTCACGCTTTTGTGGTGAGTGAAGGTGCTAAAATAGGAGATAGTGTCGGTTTTGTACAAGCGTACGATGAAGACGGTGTTGCTCCTAGTTTAGCCATATCTGGCGGAGAGGTTATCTCTTACGCTATTGAGTCTGGAGATACAAACAGCGACCTTAGCATAAATAGCTCAACAGGTGAAATAACGACAGCTAAACTTCTTGAGCATAACACTACACAGAGTTATAATTTAGTTGTAAGTGCTACAGATGACGACACAGCTACTGCTTCAAACTATGTTTTTATAACAGTTACTGATGTAAACAATACTCCTATAGCTGTAGCAGATAGTATAACAATAGATGAAGACAATAACGCAACAATCTATCTAACTGCAAACGATACTGATCTTGATAGCAACATAAACAGCTCAAGTGTTGTCATAACACAAGAGCCTACTTATGGTAGTGTAGAAGTTAATGCAAGTGGTGTTGCTACGTTTGTACCAAATGAGAATTACTTTGGAAGTGATTATTTTACATATAAAATGTATGACTTTACCTCTTTAGAGTCAAATGAAGCAAATGTAAGCATAACTATAAACGCTGTAAATGACACACCAGTAGCAACATCAAGTGTACTCCATACACATGAAGATGTTGACATATCTCAACAACTGTTTATGTTTGTAAGTGACTCTGATGGTATAGCAGATATTAGTAGTTACGTCATAGACTCTACAACAACAAATGGCTCATTAGTGCTAAGTGATGGTGCAGTTACTTACGATCCTGATGCAAACTTTTATGGGTTTGATACTTTTACATTTCACGCAGTAGATGGGAATACAACAACCTCAAATAGTGCTACTATAACTATAAATGTAGCTGATGTAAATGACATACCAGTCGCAAATAATGATGACGCAACAACAGATGAAGATGTCGTAGTTGTTATAAAAGCTTTAGAGAATGATTCTGATGATGGTGGCTTAGATGCGAGTTCGATAAGTATTTTAAAGCAGCCCTCACATGGTAGTGTAGAGATTATTGATGGAAACTTTAGCTATACACCTGATCTAAACTGGTATGGAAATGATAAGTTTAGCTATACAGTTCAAGACGATGGCTTAAATACTGGTGGAGCTGGTAGTGATGGCGCACTTGTCTCTAATGAGGGAGTAGTATCTGTAACAGTTACTAGCGTAAATGATGCACCAACGGCAGTTACTGACACGCTTAGTGTTCCAGAAGATAGTTTTGGAGTTTTTACACTTCATACAAATGATACAGATATTGATGATGACTTAAACGCTAGTGCTATAACGCTTGTAACACAGCCTAGTAATGGTGTTATAAATTTACTCGATAATGGCTTGTTTATCTATGTTGCGCAAAAAGATTATTTTGGAGTAGATAGCTTTACTTATAAGATCAGTGATGCAGATGTCAATAGTAGTGTTGTCACTTCAAATATAGTAGTAACTAGCGTTAATGATGTGCCAGTATTTTTAACAACTGAAACTTTAAGTGTTAGTGAAAATAACAGTACTGCATTTATTATTTTGAGTGGAAAAGACATTGAAAATGATACGCTTAGTTATGAACTTAATACAACAACATATGATGGCTCATATTTTAGTTTAAACAGAGCGAGCGGTGAGCTAAGCTTTAGTAGTGAAATGGATTATGAAGATCCACAAGATAGTGACACAGACAATACCTACAATGTTTCACTAAATATAATAGACTCTAATGGTGGCATGAGCTCAAAACTATTTAATGTTAGTGTAACTGATATTAATAACGTTAGTGATGATGAAGATGGCAACGGTATTTCTGATAATGATGAGAATAGCCCTACTTTAGATAACGATGGAGATGGTGTACTAAATCATCAAGATAGTGACAATGATGGTGATGGTATTTTAGATAGTACAGAGGGTGCAACTGATTATGATGAAGATGGCATACCTGATTATAAAGATAGTGATAGTGATAATGATGGTATAGCCGATATTGACGAAGGTTCTGCTGATAGTGATGGCGATGGGTTCGCTGATTATAAAGACTTTATACTAAAAACTGATTTATCAGACTATTATGTAACTATAAATGATACAAATTTAGTATTTGACATAAATATTACAACAAATGGTGCGAATTTAGGCTCGGTTGTGGTAACTCCACAGAGTACTTCTACTCTTATTCATAGTTCATCTGTACTCTCTACTAATACAGTTACAGGAGTATCTTACATAGCAACAGTACAACTTAGCTTTGTGCCTAAAGCAAATGTTGTAGGTCTTGAAGATATAACTATATCAACATTTGATGGGGTTGATACACTTAAAGAAACATTTCAAATACGTGTAGGTGGAGTAATTCAGCAGTATTTCGCAGACTCTAATGGACCAACTTCTAACACACCAACAGCAGGTGCTGAAACTACAACAAACATATACTATGACGAGTTTGGTACAGCGTATGAGTCAAACATAACAACGCCAAATGGAGCAACAACAAATTCAAATGGTGATGGAAACTTAAGTATAGTTTTTACACCTAACCCAGACGTAACTTCGGGAGGTAGTGTTGGTGCTGATATTAATATTACGTCATTAGAACCATATGAGTCAAATGTAAGTTATGAAGTTAATGGTGTAGTAAAAGCAAAAGTAAGTGTTGAAAACCCTAATTCTAATTATGATTTTGATGAGAATGGTACTTTAAGTATAGATACAAAAAGTATAAATGAAGATAACGAGGAAGTTACAACAACGCTTAGTATTAAAGCACCTGATTCAAATATTACGAGTACGTTGAGTGTTAATGGTAAAACTACTACGACTGACTTTAATATGCCAGATACTAACACAACAATAGATATTTATGGAAATGTTGTGATCACAGGTGTTGCAACTTCTGGAGCATGTTCAGGTGTAAAATACACTACTTCAAGTAGAAATGATGGAAGTCAAATATTTACACTTACTAGGCTATCAGATAACAACACCACAAGAGTATTTATAGCTACTGCTGGATCATATACAAATGTTGATGCAAATGGAACTATCTTTAATAAAGTACATTTTACTCAAGAGAGCATAGAGTATAAAATTGAAACAACTATACTTTGTGATGGTAGTATTGACGCTAAAGAGTATATAAAAACATCATCTGATCCTGATGTTTGGGCTTTAACAGGAACACAAAGTGTCGCAGTTGCTGGAACTTATGGAGCTTTAAATATTAATGGAAGAATGATCGTTTCGTCTACACCAACAAATGATGCTACAAGTTATAGTATAGATATAGTTGACGATGAGGGCAATGTAGTTAGAACTTCTGCGGGATCTTTTACCACCTTTGTACCAACAATAAAGAGTAATGATTATGGTGCTATGAGTGCATCTTCACAAGACAGTAGTGGCAACACACTTTTTGCACAGACTGAACCAAATGGACAGACTAAACATACCATTACAGTCGGTAGTGTTATAACACAAGCAACTTCAAGACTTGAGGGTGCAACTACTCAACTTAGAGATAGCGGCATAACCACAAAACTTAACTCAATTGCGATTAATGCAGATGGAAGTGGCGAAACTATTGATATGAATGTTAGCGCACTTAGTAATGGAAAAGCTGTACACTATTTAAAATATGGAACAAATGTAGTTCAGGCAACCTCAAATATAGTAGGTGCAAAGAGTATCATTTCAAGAGATGACTCAGCAAAACCTTATATGATGACATGGGTTTCACTACTTAATGATCTAAATCAAAAGGTAAATATTGAGGTAACTGCAAAAAGTGATGCAACGGCTATTCATAAAATGTCTTTTACAGATGAGACAGCAACACAAAGAGTTATTCAAGCAAATTTTAGCTCAACTACAGTATCGACAATTATAAATACAGATGGCTCTATAGAGACTAATAGTAGCTTGTTAATTGGTGATGTTAATGTTACATATAAATCAGTTGCTACACTAGATGGTACTACTAGAAATTTTATCTATTATGAAGATCCATCAACACTTGAAAATGTTACGACACGAATAGTTTCACAACTTAGAGGGGGCTCTACAACATTGGATAGTGTGGGAAATATGGAGACAAACATTACACTTGAATCAGACTCAAATATAAAAGTGATAATTAATACTCTACCTAATGCAAAAAGCACTATAAAGTTTAATAACAACGGTGTAATACATAAAGTTCTATCTGATAATGTCTATTATGCAGCAGATACTAACCTAACACTTCAAGACAATGGTGATGGTCGAATAAAAGTTCAAGCCATAATACCACTAACTGAAAATATAAAGTTCTAGGAGATAAAATGAAAAAGATATTTATAATAATAATTGCTTCTTTAACGATCTTACTTTCTGGATGTGGCACAAGTGGTACTTTTTCTGATGATGGTAGTGTTAGAGTTGATAACAGTGGAAATATTGTTGGTAGTAGTAGCGGTGGTGGTGGAGTTCCAAAAGTTAAAGTAACCATATCACTATGCGAAACATACACAACAGTTCAAACCTCAGACGCTGTTGTAAAAAATAGTGACTCAACAGTATTGAAAATAAACTCCTATTCTGATGGTATAAAAGAGATCTGTATAGTAAGTGGAAGTGCCTATATTTTAAGGTAAAGTAAACTCACTCTTTAGCTGAAAGCTATGAGTAGAGTTTACTTTACTTTACTTTAATAGTACTCCTTAATAAGCTTTTTAGTATAATTATGAATCATATTCCTATTTTATTAGGTATATATTTTAAATTATCTACTTATATGTTCAGATAATATATTCTTACCTTCTAGCTCTTTAATTATATTATCTGCTAATTTTTTAAATTTCAAGCTTCTACTATGAGGGATTGTAGTTATTTAATGGTAACTTTTTCCCACTCTTTGTAGTTGTGCCAAATACCATTAATAGTAGGCTCTATCCGCTTAATTTTTTGATCGACTACTGTTATATCGTGTGGAATAAATAGAAAAAGATATGGTACTTCATCTACGATCTCTTTAAAGATCTCTTGCTGAAATGTAGCTATTTGTTCTCTTTTAATACTTGTTTGCATCTGCTCTATCAAGGTATCAACTTTTTTATTATGAAAACCTATGAAGTTAAAACCACCCACCTTATCGTTATCACTATGCCACAAAAGATATGGATCGGGAGAGAGTGAAAGCGACCAACCAAGAAGAACCGTTTCAAATTTTCTTGGAAATACAACTGTATTTAAAAACGCTTGCCACTCCATAATTTTAAGTGTTACTTTAACACCTATTTTTGAGAGTTGCTGTTGCATAATTTGTGCTGCATATACTCTAGTTGAATTTGAATTTGAAGTTGAGATCTCAAACTCTAAAGGGTTTAGCTTACTATATCCAGCTTCACTCAAAAGCTTTTTTGCTTTTAGTAAATCTTTTTGTGGCACTTTAATGTTTTTATTAAACCCTGCACTACCGGGTAAAAAAGGACCACTACATTTTGAGGCATATTTAAAAAATAGTATATTCATTAACTGATCACGATCAATTGCTAGAGATAGTGCTTGACGAACTCTTAAGTCTTTAAATTTTTCAAGACGCAGGTTAAAACCTAAATATGTATATGCATGAGCTATTTTTTTTATTACCCTATATTTTAAAAAGAACTTTTCATCAACTTGTCGATCGAGCTGCATTGCAGTTAAATTTCCAACATCAATCCCACCATCTTTTAGCATTAAAAAACGTGTCATTGGATCTGCGATCACACTAAAAGTTATTTTATCTATTTTAGCTCTACCTTCAAAGTATTCATCGTTTGCGACTAGCTCTATAGCTTTTGAGAACTCTAACTTTTTTAACTTATAAGCACCAGTTCCAACGGGAGCTTTGTTAAAAGATGAGCTCATAATATTCTTTTCTTTTTCTAAAATATGCTTAGGTACGATCGAGCTCATCCAAGTCTCTAGAGCTTTAAAATAAGGCTCTTTGTAAGTGACTTTTACTCTGTATTTATCCAACACTTCAACATCTTTAACCATACGAAAAGATGAGCTATACGGAGTCACTACTTTAGGTGAAGTTATAAGCTCGTAAGTGAACTTTACATCTTTAGCACTAAAAGGTACTCCATCGTGCCACTTTACATTTTTTTTAAGAGTAAAAATCAGAGTTACATTGTTTTCAAAATAGTAACTTTCTGCCAAATCACCTATAATCTCTTTTCCATGCTTATCATACTTTACTAAAGCATTAAAAAGAAAGTTAGTTATTTCACTACTAGCTGAGTCTGTTGCTAAAAGTGGGTTAAGTCTTGATGGGTTTGAAGAAATAGTTAAATTAAGTGTAGAGCTATAAAGCATAAATGTTAAAGAGATAATTATCATTATAAATTTCATATTTGAATTTTAACATAAAATGTAGTGTTACATTTCAAAAGTTACACTACAACTACAATGATATTACAATTTATTATTGTTTAAGATTTTAACTCTATAATTAACTACTAAAATATAGTATTTTATGGAGTGAGAACATAATTATGAGTAATTTATCAGATCAGTATCAAAATATTGTTGATGCAACTACTATTGTCTCTAAAACTGATCTTAGTGGAAACATTACTTACGTAAACTCAAAATTTCTCGAAATCTCTGGTTACAGCGAAGCTGAATTAATTGGACAACCTCATAATATAGTACGTGACCCTGCAATACCATCATCAGTTTTTAAAGAGATATGGTCAACCATAAAAGCTAAAAAAAGCTGGAGTGGTGTTGTTAGTAACTTAGCAAAAGACGGCTCAATTTATACTGTTGATGCATTTATATTTCCTGTTTTAGATAAGAATAATGAAATAGTAGAATATATATCTATTCGCCATGACATTACTGAAATGACTGAACTTCACAAAAAAATTTCAAGTCAAAATAGATATGATACTGAGCAACAAATTGTTGCAAAAAGAAAACTAGATCTTGGAATAATTAACGACTGCAACAATGAAAATTCTAAAGTAATATACAGTGCCTCAGATATATTAAGTGGTGACTTTTATTCGCTGTTTAAGCGTGCTGATGGCTCTATTTTTATATATATAATAGATGGACAAGGGCATGGTTTATCACCTGCTTTAACAGTTTTTGCTGTCTCTTCTATGATAAATCAAGTTATATACAGTACAAGTACACTAGATAAAATAGTTAATAAACTATATCCGATAGCAAAAACTTTTTTAGGTGATGAAGAACAACTCTCATATACAATGATTTTAATAAGTACAAATAGAAAAAATTTATCTTACTGTTCTGGAGGGGTCTACCCATTTTTAATAAAAAATGGTGAAGAGATTACTAAAGTAAAATCTAACAACACTCCTTTTATGAACTTTTCAGATACTCCAAATGTTGAACAAATAGACCTTGATAAATGGGACTCAATTATGCTTTATAGTGATGGGTTAGTTGAAGAACAAGAGATAGATCTAAGTGACTTTACACCTGAAAAATTAATGAGAAACCCTACGCTAATAGATGAAGCTAATAAAATAATAGAGTCACAACAACTTGAAGATGATATAACTCTCATATACTTAGAAGATCAAGCTAACTAAACTCAATTGATAGCCAAAGGCTACAATTAGAGTTTAGTTACTTCTGAAGAATGAAGAAGTTACCTATGTAGCTTTCTCTGCGAGGCTATAGTAACTTCATAATTTTTACAAAATTAGAAGTAAGTAAACTCTAGCACAAGCCAAAGGCTTTGCACTGAGTTTAGTTAATATTAAAGTAACTAGCTTCTTTATGATGAACTACAACTGCAACAGTTGACTGTTCTGGGTGTATCTGAAAAGTTTCACTTAGAGTTATTCCAAACTCTTCAGGTTTTAAAATATCGAAAAGCTCACGGTTAAGTTCTAGATCTGGACAAGCTGCATAACCAAAACTGTAACGACTTCCTTGGTACCTACTCATACGAACATCTTTAAGGGTTGAACCTTCATTGTCTGAGATGTTAAGATCTAGTCTAATCTGTTTGTGTGCGATCTCGGCTAATGCTTCTGCTAACTCAACACTCAGACCATGAACAAGATAGTACTCTGCGTAGTTACCCTCGTCCATTAACTTCTTCTCATACTCTGCAAACTTATTACCTGCACTTACACAAGTTAGCGCTACTACATCGTCATCACTAAAGTAGTCACTAATAGCACGATGTGGCTGTTTACTTTGACGAGGAAAGTTAAAGGTAGTCTCACCCTCATCTGAATAGACTATAAGGTTATTGTCATTTGCTTTACACTTATAGTAACCATATATGATCGTAGGCTCAAAAAGTTTTTCGTCTAGGAATTGTGCTTTTAGTCTCTCGTAAGCAGGTTCAACTACATCTTCTAACTGTTTTGCGTAAGCCTCTTTTGACATACCTTTTGAGTTATATCCCCATCTCTGTTTATATAAGATCTTATGGTTAATCCACTCAAAAGCTAACTCTATGTTAAAGTCACCCTCTTGCATAACTCTTCTACCCCAAAATGGAGCAGATGGAATTTTATGATCACGAGATGGCATTTTAAGTTCAGAGTGATGAGGAATAACTACCTCTTTCTTTTCTTTAGCCTCTATTTTTTCAACTCTCTCATGAAGTTCAAAATCAACATCTTGGACATTCTCAGCTTTTTCTATTCTACTCATAGAAGTTACACCATCAAAAGCATCTTTACAGTAAAAGATCGGACCATCATAAAAAGGACGACAATACTCGTCTATAAAGTTCTGTGTAAGAGCGGCTCCACCTAAAAGGACTGGTACATTTATACCCTCAGCTTTCATAGCTTCTAAGTTCTCTTTCATAACTTGAGTTGACTTAACAAGAAGTCCACTCATTCCAACAGCGTCAGCGTTGCACTCTTTTAAGCCTTTAGTAAACTCTTCTAGTGATACTTTGATCCCTAAGTTTTTAACTTTAAAACCGTTGTTACTCAAAATGATGTCAACTAAGTTTTTACCAACATCATGAACATCGCCTTTTACTGTTCCTATTACTAAAGTTGTCTCAGTTTTTTTCTCTTGTTTTGGTAAGAAAGGGTTTAAAAAATCAACAGTAAACTTCATAGTTTCAGCTGACTGTAGAACGAAAGGAAGTTGCATTTGACCACTTCCAAAAAGCTCTCCGATCACTTTCATACCATCTATAAGGATCTCATTTACTATTTTTTCAGGTGCTATGCGTGTACGAACGGCGTCAACAAGAGGGATTATTCTCTCTTTGTCTCCATCCATAAGAAGTTTCGCAATTTTTTGCTCATCACTCATAGCTTCATATTCTGCGTCACTCTCAGTTGTATCGATCGCTTCTTTAGTGTCAAAGTGTTCTATAAACTCAAAAAGTGCTTCTCCATTAGGTTTTTTATTAAAGAGTAAGTTTTCACAAATTTCTCGATCAACATCAGATATTTTAACCATTGGGATGATGTGTTTAACATTTATGATAACAGCGCTCAAACCAGCTTCTAAAGCATGGTGTAAAAAGACTGAGTTTAAAAATGGACGTGCATCTTTATCAAGTCCAAAAGATATGTTTGAAAGACCTAAAACTGCTCCAACTGCTGGGTATGTCTCTCTTAACTCTCGTATAGCTTCGATCGTCTGTATAGCTGCGTCGCGATACTCTTCGTCTCCACTTCCAACTGTAAAAGTTAAAAGATCAAAAACTAAGTCTTCAGGTTTCAGACCATGACGAGTTGTTGCAAGATCGTAAATTCTTTTTGCTATTGCGACTTTTTGATCTTTAGTTTTAGCCATACCAACTTCGTCGATCGTAAGACAGACAAGTGAAGCTCCATACTTTTTAGCAAGTTTACAGACCTCATCAAATTTCTCTTCTCCGTCTTCAAGGTTAACAGAGTTTATGATAGGTTTTCCACCGATCTGTTTTAGTGCCATCTCTAACGCTGGTAGTTGAGTTGAGTCTGGCATAAGTGGCAGAGAGATTTTTTGCGCATAAATAGCCATAACTGTTTGCATATCTTTAGTTTCGTCTCGTCCAGCAAAACCAACACTTAAGTCGATCACATGAGCACCAGCTCTAACTTGTTGTTGTGCAACAGAGAGAGTTCCCTCATAATTTTCAGCTAAAAGAAGTTCACGAAAAGCTTTTGAACCAGTTGCGTTTGAACGCTCTCCGATCAGAAGTGGTGCTGGATTTTGGTGTAGTGGAGTTGTTTGAAAAAGTGAAGCTAAAGAGCACTCTTGTGATCCGCTTGGAACTTTTGGCTCTATATTTTTAACATTTTCGTTAAGTGCTTTTATATGTTCTGGTGTAGTTCCACAACAGCCACCTAAAAAGCTAACTCCATCATACTCTAAAAAGCCTTTTTGAACCTCTGCAAACTCAACTGAGTCCATAGGGTAAAAACTTACTCCACCACGATTTTCAGGTAAACCAGCATTTGCATGAACACTTATAGGTTTGTGCCAAAACTCACTAAGTGTTTTTATATGTTTGTAGTACTGTTCAGGTCCAGTTCCACAGTTAAAACCTAAACTTAAAATGTCAAAAGGCTCTAAAATAGTTGCAATCGTTTCAGCATCAGTTCCTATAAGCATAGTTCCAGAAAGCTCGATCGTAACTGAAACCATGATTGGAACTTCTTTATTTCTCTCTTTTGACGCTGCTTCACAAGCATGAAGACACGCTTTGATCTGAAGTGGATCTTGTGCGGTTTCTAGTAAGAAAATATCTACACCACCATCGATCAGACCTAAAGCACATTTGTAGTAACCCTCAAACATTTCGTCATACTCAATATGTCCAAGTGAAGGTAGTTTTGTACCAGGTCCGATCGAGCCTAAAACAAAACGAGGTTTTTCAGCTGTACTAAATTTATCACACTCTTTTTTTACAACTTCAGCACCTGCACGAGATAGTTCATAAGTTCGATCGCCTATGCCATAGTCATCTAAAACCCAGTCAAAAGATCCGAAAGTATTTGTTGTGATCAGATCTGCACCAGCATTTAAGTAGTCGTTAAATATCTCAGCCATAATGTCAGGAGCTGTTACATTCAGAAGTTCATTACACCCTTCTAAGCCTTCCCAAGCTGTTTCAGGAACAGTCTTATTTTGAAGTTGTGTACCCATAGCCCCGTCAATAATTAGCGGACGTTGTTTTATTATGTTTAAAAGTTGTTGTTTAATATTCATGTTGTTATTTTAGCAAAGTAAACTAAAATACAAATAGCTATAAGTGTTTACAATATCATACTTCCATAAAGCTTTATTTTTTTATATTAATTTTTTACAATACTGATTGATTAATAATATTCAATTTCTATCAACAGCCTCTTGAATTCTTGTAAAATGAATTGATAATTTTAACAAAAACATATAAAATCCATAATTACTTAATGTAGCCATTTTACTCTCAGATTTCAATGCTACTTCATAAAAGTAATCCCTATCAATGGATAATATATTTTCAAATAATACTATACTATCTTCTTGTATATTTGCACCCTTGGGAAGATAAAACATATTTGTTTTTTCTTGCTTTTTAATACTCTCAACTATACTCATAGTTCTTTCTGTATCAATACCTTTGCTTGTTAATAATTGTATAAATTTATCTAAACTAATTAACGGAACATACGATACTTTTGGAAGAGTAGGTCTATCATTTTTAGGGTCAATATCACAACTATTAGAAACAACCATTACTTTTGCATTTTTAGAGCTTATATCAGGTAAATTAAAAAATGGTATTTCCATAACAATATCAGACTGTAATATACCGATATCAAATGTAAAATTAGATCCATATATTTTATTGATATTGTTAGGAAAATCTTTTAATTGCTCATATAATTCTTTTTGATTTTCAGGGGACAAATATTTTGGTAAATACTTTTCTATATCCTCTAATTTCATATATTATTAACTTAATAAGTCCATAATATTATCATTAATCAACTGTGCCACATCTGCATCTAGTGGTTGATTATTTTCTAATAATTTATTTGCAAATCCAATCATTGCTTCTATTTCTTCCAAATCAATATTGTCTTCATATGCGTAGTCACTATATGTTCCACTAATTATTCCAGTAGATATGTTTTGTGACGCACTTGTTAATGATATATTTTCTGTAGCCAAGTTTAATCCACCTGAACCCATACTCACAAGTGCTGCCATTGATAAAGTAGCAGTAGTATTACTTATAAATGTTTTGTAGTCCATCTTATGTATCCTGATACTTTGCATTAAATTCTTTATTTACATATTCTTCTTTTAAAATATTGAAGAATTTATTTTTATTCAATAAGTGGCACTCGTTTAATATCTTTTTATAGTCATCTTCAAAATTTTCTACACTTTCCATATATGTATCTATATCGACAATAGAACCTTTTAATTGCTTATTATTAACTTTAAATGCAGAATTATTTGAAATAACAATATTATGATAAAATCCACTTTCTTGAAAGTTTCTTGAAAACTGTATCTTTTCATTCAAACCTAAATTTTCTTCTTCTTTTGAACTAACTTTATATTCTGTATTTTCAAATATATTTGACCCAAAAAAATCTGTATATCTAATAGCAAATCTTGTTACTCTATCAATTAAGGCACTTTCAAATATTTTAGAATAGATGCCTAAAATTTCTTCTTCTATGTATTCCGTCCAGCCTGGATATTCATTATGTTCAGTTTTATGAAATGCTATTGCTATTACCTTTGGACCAACTAAGATTTTTAAACTCTTAGATTCATCGTAAAATTCATAATGAGGTGCAAAGATTAAACTAGGGTCTCTATCTCTGATATCATTTGGAATTTGAAGTACAGGTAATTTTTTAAACTTCTTATATTCTTTTGACAATAATGGATAGATAATACCAAAAACTGCCTCACCAGGGACAGAAGAAATAAATTTAATTTCTACAACCGCAGACACTATTGGTGTTGGTTCAAGTTTTATTGGAATTTTTTGCACTTTTTATCCTTATTTTGTATTATACCTAATTTATTTACTAATATATTCCCCATTTTAAAATTTAGTTAAAACCTTTAAACTTCTTTGCTTCATCTTTTTTGGCTTCTTGTTCTACTTGAAGTTCATCTTTATAACTTTTTACGCCTTTAAATAGTGCGCCAAAAGATCCAAAAATGCTACTTGGGTTTTTAGGTGGTGGTGGAGTTCCAAAGCGATCATCGCCTAGTAAGTAAGCTTTTCTATATTTTCTAGGTATTTTTTCATGTACGACTAAGTAACTAACTTCTGCTTTTATACACTTGTCCATTAAGTTATACATCTTTAACCTTTTTTTCTCTGTTGAGACTTTTTTAGCAAATTTCATACCTTTTTTTAACTCTCTTTTTTGATATACTTCTTTTATGTATAAAGATTTTCCTCATTTTTTAGCTTATGAAGCAAGTGCTGGTAGTGGCAAGACATTTAACCTTGTTGTTCGTTACTTAGCACTTCTTTTTATGGGTGTTGAAGCTAAAAAAATACTTACCCTTACTTTTACTAACAAAGCTTCAAACGAGATGCAAGAGCGTATAGTTAAAACTCTTAAAACTTTGGACTCAAGAGATGAGTTAGCTGTAATTGCAAAACTTTGCAACATTAAAGAGAGTGAGCTTTTAGAAAAACGTGCAGATGTTTTAGAGAAGTTTTTAAGCTCAGAGACAAAAATAATGACAATTGACAAGTTCTTTGCACTTATTTTGAGAAAGTTTTCACTTCATTTAGGGCTTATGCCAAACTTTAACACTTATGAGTCTCAACACAAAATAAAACTTCTTTCACGCTTTTTAAATGAAGTTATGATCGCAAATAAAGAAGAGTCACTTATAAACTTAACACTTATGGCAAAAGAGAGAGTTAGTGACATATTTTCACTTTTAGATGAGTTGTATTTAAAACAACATGAGATGAGTGGTTTTGTTTACGAGAGCCGTGACTATATAAATTTTGAAAATAGTGCGATGAGTGAGTTAAATAGTTTAAGTACTATGGTTCATGCACATAAAGCTTCTTCTACAACTGCTAAAAATGGTGTAATTGCTAAAGACTTTAAAGAGCTATCAGCAAAGAGTTGGATCTCAAAAGAGAGTTTGAATTATAGAACTTTTACTAAATGTTACTCGATCGAAATGGATCAACACTTACACGCTATTCAAGGTTTTATGGAACAAGCTTTCAAAGCAAAAGAGCAGAGTTTTTTCTATGAAGTTAGCTCACTACTCTCTATTTATGAAAAGTCTAAAATGGCGATCGCAAAGAGTGACAATGAGTTAGGGTTTGATGACATAACAAACCTTACCTATACACTTCTAAATAAAATGGAAGATAGTGAGTTTCTGTACTTTAGACTTGACGCTACGATCGATCATATTTTACTAGATGAGTTTCAAGACACAAGCATTATTCAGTTTGATGTTTTAGCTCCGCTTGTAACTGAGATCCACTCTGGAGAAGGTGTAAAAAAAGATGGAAGTTTCTTTTTTGTTGGCGATGTTAAACAGTCTATATACCGTTTTCGTGGCGGAGTAAGTGAACTATTTGGTGAAGTAGCACACTCTTATGATGTAAAGGTTGAGCCACTTGTCACTAACTACCGATCACAACGCGCTGTTGTTGAGTTTGTAAATGATGTGTTCAGAGATAAAATAGCAAACTATAAAGATCAAGTTGTAAAACCAAAAGCTAAGAGTGGTTATGTTGAAGTTATTAGCTCAGATGAGCCTTTAGAGTCTACTTTAAAAACAGTACGCAAATTAATAGAGCTTGGCTCACCATTAGAGCAGATCGCTATTCTTTGTGCAACTAATGCAGATGGAGCTAGAGTTGAGCACATTTTAAAAGAGGCTGGTATTTTAGTTGTTACTGAGACAACTTCAAAACTTTTAGCACAACGTAATATAGTTGCGATCATAGAATACTTCAAATACTGTTATTTTGAAGAGCAGATCTACAAAGAGAACTTTTTTGCAATTTTAGAGAGAGAAGTAACTGATCTCGCAAAATTTAATGTAAACACCAACACTCTACTTAGTGCAACAAAATATGTAATCGAAAAATATGAGCTTTTTAGTGGTGACATAAACTACTTACGTTTTTTAAATACGATCACTTCTTTTAAAGATATAGAGCAGTTTCTATATGAGAGCGATCGTGACTCAACAGCCTCTGCTCAACTTGAACTTAAAGGTGTAAGAGTTTTAACTATTCATAAGTCAAAAGGTTTGGAGTTTAAAAATGTGATCGTAATGGATCGAACAACTCGTCCAAAACCAAGAAATGAGATGTTAATTTATGACTATGATGGAATAAAACTAAAAAATATTTACCTGCGTCAGAAGGGACGTGACACTTTAGACAGAGCCTACGAAGAAGCACTAAACAAAGAAAAAGAGTTAGTAGAAATTGATAATTTAAATGCGCTATATGTCGCATTTACAAGAGCTGAAAACTCACTTTTTGTGATCCAAAAGTCTAAAGAGTCTCAGTTTAAACTACTTGGCTTAACACACAGTTCTCGTGGTGAGCTAGTTATAGAAAAAGAAGAGGCTATTTTACACTCTACACCTAACAAGTTAGAGTATGAGGCTATAAGCTATGGTGTTCAAAGTGAGATCATAAAAACAACCAATGAAGACGAGAAGGACTTAAGTGCGATCGAGTTTGGGTTAGCTCTTCACTACACACTAGAGATGATGAGTTTGTTTACACTGCAAGCTCTCCATTCTGCACTAAAGAGTACACAAAACCGCTTTGGATCTTTTTTAGATGAGAAGAGTTTTAATGATCTTTTTACGAGAACTAGCCTGCTTATAGAAAATAAAGAGTTTCAAAACTTTGTAAGTAGCGGTAAAATTTACAAAGAGAGAGCTTTTACTATTAACAAAGAGTTGCGATATATAGACCTTATGATCGAAAAAGATGAGAATATAGTCATAATAGACTACAAGAGTTCAAAAAACTTTCATGATAAAAACTTAGCTCAAGTAAGTTTTTACAAAAGCTCTGTTGAGCATATAACTGGTAAAAAAGTTAGTGCTTATTTGTGCTATATTTTAAGTTCTAGCGTCAAGTTAGTTGAAGTATAGTAATTTCTTTTTTCTATGATATACTTGCAAAATTCTGTGTATTTAAGGGACATTAATGGCTGTTGATAAAGCTTGTGATAACAAAAAATGTATGAAAAGTGAAGAGTGTGCTCGTTATGAAGCATTTTTAAATGGTGACCAAAACTATAAAACGTTCAAGGGTACTGAAGCTAAAGCTTGTGGTCAGTTTATAAAGAGTTAGTTTTTAACTACTTTATAAACTTCTAGTCATAAACATCATCCATATCCATGTCATCTACTTCTATGTCGGGGACTGAGTCTAGTGTATCTCTATTTACCTCAGCTGATTTAAAATCATAATTGTGCGTTGAGTAAAAAATTTGCTCTTTTGCATACTTTTTCTCTTTATCCATCGCTTTTTTAAGCTCTATAGCTTCTCTTTTTTTCTGTTCAGAATCTTTAACATCAGTTGCTAAAAGTAGAGAGTTGAATATAAATATTAGTAGTATTAATTTCATTTAGGTTCAACCTTTTTTATTTCATTATAATTATTATAAATTAAAATTAAGTTAAAAAACTAAACTATGTTTATACTCTAATACCTAAGTCTTTAAGAATATTTCTAATCATTAAACTTTTTTCTTGCTCGCTCATTTACTAATCCTTTAGTTAAGTTAGTAAAATATTAACTAATATTTAAACTTTTAGTAAAAAATATTGCATTTTGTCATATTTTTAGTTATAAATAATAAATAATAAATAATAATTTAAAATTAAGTTTTAAAAGTATAGAATAAATAAATTATAATAAATAGTGAGGTATTTAAATGTTTGGTAATAGTGCAAAAATTGCAGAATTAGAGAGCAGTCATGCTAAGGAAATGGAAAAGTTAAGTCAAGAGAATGAAGATCTAAGAGCTAGAATAGCTCAATTAGAGACTCCAGTTGAAACTGTAGACACACAAAAAGATGGTTTTGTTGATACTCTTTTAGCAAGTTATGAGAATGGTAACAAGTTCTTACAAACTACTGTTGACTCATCACTTCTTATGTTAGGTGATATTAACATCCTAAATGAGACAAATACAGAGCAGATGTTAGATGTTGAAAAAGAGACTTCTAGTATAGCTAACACAATAGATACTATTCAAGAACACTCAAATGCTCTAGGTAATGATGCTACTTCTTTAAATGATAGTGTTGTCTCTATTGCTGAAATTATTAACCTAATTAAAGATATCTCCGATCAGACTAACCTTTTAGCACTAAATGCTGCGATCGAAGCTGCTCGCGCAGGTGAGCATGGTCGTGGTTTTGCAGTTGTTGCGGACGAAGTAAGAAAACTAGCTGAGCGTACTCAAAAAGCTACACAAGAGATCGAGATTAACATCAATGGTCTTAAACAAAACTCTAACTCAATGATGGAAATTAGTACTACTTTCCAAGACGAGACAAGCAAAGTTATGGAAATTTTAGATATTTTCAATACAAACATTCAAAATGTTGTTTCCAACTCTAGTACTATTAAAGACAAAACTCAGTATGTTACTGACGAGCTTCAAGTAAATGTTGGTAAAATTGACCACATTGGTCTAAAAGTTCAAACTTATAAAGCACTTATAACAGGTACACAAGCTGACATCATTGATGAAAATAGTTGTAGATTTGGCAAGTGGTATTCGGATGCTGCTAGCACGTTCTTAAAAGGTAATTCTTCATTACCAGCTATTACTAAGCACCATACAAATGTTCACCAAGGCTTAAAAGAGTCTATATCACTAAATGAAGCTAGCAAATATAAAGAAGCATTAGCTCGTATTCGTGATGTTGAAGTTTCTAGTGAAGATGCTTTCTTAGATCTATTTAGTGCTGTAAAAGCATCTCAAAGTAGTTAATAACCTATAGTGCTAACAAATGCTAATCTTAGTAAAGTAGTTGAAACGACTCAGCATTTAAAACTTCTCTATGTAGAAGATAACAAAGAAGCGAGGGAGTCAACACTCTTAATGCTTCAAAACTTTTTTGAAAATATAGTTACAGCTTCTAATGGAGCTGAAGCTCTTACTTTATACAAAAACCACTTCACTCAAACAAATAACTATTTTGACCTAGTTCTTAGTGATATTCAGATGCCGCAACTTGATGGTATAGGTCTAAGCAAAGCAATATATGAAATTAACAAAAATCAAAAAATAGTTATTGTCTCTGCTTATAGTGACAAAGAGTACCTAATAGAACTTATAAATATGGGAGTAGATGGTTTTATGCAAAAACCTATCTCACTAGTTCAACTCTCAGATGTTATAAAAAATATTTCTCATTATTTTGAAAATTATGGTACACAACTAAATGATGGCTTTGTTTATAACCTCTCAAGTGGAATTCTTTTTAAAAATAGCAAAAAAGTAGAGCTACATAGTAGTGAAATAAAACTATTAGAACTTCTTTTTTCAGACACTAACAAAAGCTTTTCGATGATCGATATTTTTAACCATATATTTTATGATAAACCTGAAAAAGAGTTTAGCTCAGACGCTATAAGAGCACTCATAAAAAGAGTAAGAGCAAAGCTACCTAAGAACTTAATACTAAATAGTAGAACTCTAGGCTATAGTATAAACATAGATTAATTTTATAGGTAGCAATATGTTAAAAATATTTACTCTTTTACTCCTTTTAGTCATTACTACTCATGCTTCACAAAAATTAGAAAAAGTCTCTTTACAGCTTCAGTGGAAACATCAGTTTGAATTTGCTGGTTTTTATGCAGCTAAAGAGAAAGGCTTTTATAAAGATGTAGGACTTGATGTAGATTTCATAGAGTTCAACAACTCAACCAACATTACACAAATGGTCTTAGATGACAAAGCTCAGTACGGGATCTCTTACTCTTCGATCGTAGCAGACTACTTAAGTGGGAAACCTGTAGTTCTAATAGCAAACTTTTTCAAACAATCTCCTTTAATTCTTGTAGCTCAAGAGTATATTAAAACACCAGCTGATCTAAAAGGTAAAAAGGTAATGGGCGTACAAAATCAGGTCTCTAACATTACTATACTTAACATGTTAAAAAAATTTAACATTAGCTCTGAAGACGTAGTAATTGCTCCTGCAACTTTTAGTATTGATGATTTTGCAGAAAAAAAATTAGATGCTATGCGTATATATACAACAAATGAGCTCTATTATTTAAATAAAAAAAACATACCTTACAGAGTATTTCAACCGCTAATTTATGGATCTAAAGATTATGATTCTAACCTTTTTACTTCTAAAAAAGAGTTAAAAGAGCACCCTCAAAGAGTTGAAAACTTTAGAAATGCTTCTATAAAAGGGTGGGAGTATGCACTCTCTCATAAAGATGAAATTATAAAACTTATTCTAGAAAAGTACAACACTCAAAATAAATCTTATGATGCTCTCTCTTTTGAAGCAAGACAGGTTGAAGATATAGTTTTAGCTGATATTCATAAAGTTGGTAGTGTTGATAAGTTTAGAATTGCAACTATTGCTGACAATTTCATACACTCTAATTTGATAAAAATTAGCAAAGATATTGATTTAAATAAATTTATATACACAACACAATACGATCAATTAGAACTAACAAAAAAAGAGATCGCTTATTTAAACTCTAAAAATGAAATAACGATGTGTGTTGATCCCAATTGGATGCCATTAGAAAAGCTAGATAACGGTAAACATATAGGAATGAGTGCTGATTATTTTAAACTTTTTTCCAATCGCATAGGAGTACCTATTAAAGTAATTAATACTACTTCATGGGAAGAATCACTTAAGTTTTCGAAAGAGAAAAAGTGTGATATTTTATCTCTAGTAATGCCAACCAAAGAGAGAGAAAAGTATCTAAATTTCACAGCTCCTTATTTAAATATTCCACTAATTTTAGCGACAAAATTAAATGTTCCATTTTTAAATACGCTAGATACTCTAACTACACAAAAAATCGGTATTACTAAGGGTTATGCTTTCATAGAAATTTTAAAACATAAATACCCTCTTTTAAATATAATTGAAGTTAAAAATATAAAAGATGGACTTAGTAAAGTTAATAGTGGTGAACTCTTTGGTTATGTAGGTGCACTCTCCTCTGTTGGTTATGAGTTTCAACATGAGTTTACAGGTGAACTTAAAATTTCTGGAAAGTTCGATGAAAAATGGAAGCTAAGTATTGGTGTAAGAGATGATGACATTGATCTTTTAAATATTTTAAATAAAACAGTCAACTCTATAACAGATGAACAGAGTCAAAATATTTTAAATAAGTGGGTCTCTATTAAATATGAAAAAGGTATTGACTACAAGTTAGTTAAACAACTTATAGCGTTATTTGTATTTATTTTATTGATAATTATTTTCTTTTTTATACGAGAGAGAAGATTAGCAAAAAAAATAGAACTTTTAAACAGTTCTTTAGAGCTTCAAGTTGCTCTACAAGTGAAAGAGATTCAAAAACAAAACGAACAACTTCTAAACCAGTCTCGACTAGCTCAAATGGGAGAGTTAATTAATATGATCGCACATCAGTGGCGACAACCGTTAACCGCTATAAGTGCTAGAGTAAATAACCTTTTAGTAAAAGTAATTATGAAAAAAGAGGTAAAAGCAGAACTTTTACAACAAGAACTAGTCTACATGGATGAGTATACTCAACACCTCTCAAAAACTATAAATGACTTTAGAGACTTCTTTAGTGAAGGTAAAAAAAGTGAACTTACTACTCTAAAAAATATAGTTGAAAAAACTCTTAACATAGTTCAACTATCTATAGAGAGTAAAAACATAAAGATCATACTCTCGTATAGTGATGATGTAGAATTTAAAACATTTACCAATGAAGTGAAGCAAGTTTTACTAAACATTATTAAAAATGCTGAAGATGCTCTTTTAGAAAAAGATATATTTAACCCAACAATAACAATTAATACACTACATAGAGACAATGTAAAAATTTTAATTATTAGCGACAATGCAGGTGGAATTGATGAAAGCATAATTGATCAAATATTTGAACCGTATTTCTCAACTAAAAAATCTAAAAATGGTACGGGTTTAGGTCTGTATATGTCAAAAATTATTATAGAAGATCACTGTGGTGGTAAACTGCGTGTTAGAAATATTAATAATGGTGCAGAGTTTAGTATAGAGTTATGACACACTCGTGACTCACTAAAGTGATACAATGATGTACATTACTTCAAAGGTCAGCATATGGAACTTGATACAGAAGAGTTAAGTATTTTTTCTAAAACACTTAATGTTTTATATATAGAAGACAATAAAATGGCAAGAGACTCTGTTTTAGTACTGTTAGATAACTTTTTTAATAAAATTGATGTAGCTGTTGATGGTATTGATGGATACAACAGATATATAGAGTATTATAAAAAAAATGCCAAATGCTATGATCTTGTTATAAGCGATATAAATATGCCAAACCTAAATGGAATAGAGATGTCAAAATTGATGTTAGATCAATGTGAACATCAGAATATTCTTATCATAACTGCATATAACGATAAAAATAGAATTGAAGAGTTAAAAGCAATAGGAATAACTCATTTTGTTTACAAACCTCTCCAATTAACAAAAATGATTACAACTCTTCAAAATATTTTAGCCGTTATTAAAGAAAAGAAAGTAAAAATCGCTAAACTTACAGTATGAATATTTTAGTTATAAATAGTGGAAGTTCTTCCATAAAGTATAAACTATTTTGTATGAAAAACTTAGAGTTACTACAAGATGGCTTAATAGAAAAAATAGGTGAAGATAACTCGAGCATTAAAAGTCATCATGAAGCACTCTTAGGTATTTTTGAAAGTGTAAAAAACTTTGACTCTATTGCTCACCGTGTTGTTCATGGTGCAGAAGAGTTTGAAAGTGCTACAATCATTACTCCAAAAGTTATAGAGCTTATAGAAGAGCTTATTCCTCTAGCTCCATTACATAACCCTGCTAATCTTGATGGTATTAAAATTTCAAAAGAGTTATATCCAGAAGTTACACAAGTTGCAGTCTTTGACACAGCATTTCATCAGAGTATGCCTAAACACTCATTTTTGTACGCACTTCCAACTAAACTATATGAACAGAGTAAAATAAGACGTTATGGGTTTCATGGAACTTCTCACTTTTATGTAGCAAAAGAGTGTGCCAAGTTTTTAAATGATGATCTTAAAAAGCTTAATTTAATAACTCTTCACTTGGGTAATGGTGCTTCTGCTTGTGCGATCGAGAATGGAGTTAGCGTTGATACTTCTATGGGCTTTACTCCTTTAGAGGGTCTTGTTATGGGAACTAGATCTGGCGATATAGACAGTGCGATCGTTTTTCACTTAGTTAATACACTGGGTTATACTTTAGACGAAGTGGATAAGCTTTTAAATAAACAGAGTGGTCTTGTAGGCATTTGTGGAAGTAACGATGTACGCGAAATATTAAACAGTTCCAACAGTTCATCAAAACTAGCTATAGATATAATGGCCTATAGAATAAAAAAATATATAGGCTCTTATATAGCTATTTTAGGAAGAGTTGATGCGATCATTTTTACAGGCGGGATCGGAGAAAATAGTGCAGTTATACGTTCAAAAGTTTTAGATGGACTAGACCTTGCTTTTAATATAGAAGAAGATAGTGTTAAAAATGAAGAAAAGTTTGATAAAATTTCTCTTATAAGTAAAGATAGTTCAAAAATAAAACTGTTTGCGATCAAGACTAACGAAGAGTTAGAGATTGCAAAACAAAGCTATGAGGTTATAAATGAATAATTATATAAAAAAAGAGATAGAAAACTCTGCAAAAACAAAAATGAGTATATTAGAAGATGAAAAACTTTTGGCTTCTATAGAAGAGGCAGCTAAAAAATGTGTTGCTATTTACAAGAGTGGTAAGAAAACTCTTATAGCAGGCAATGGTGGAAGTGCAGCAGACGCTCAACACTTTGCAGCAGAGCTTGTAGGTCGTTATGGCTTCGATCGCCCTTCACTTCCATCTTTAGCACTTACAACAGATACCTCTAACCTAACTGCGATCGGTAATGATTACGGTTACGATCAGGTATTCTCTCGCCAGCTTGAAGGTATGGGAGCTGAGGGTGACCTTTTCATTGGGATCTCTACTTCTGGAAACTCACAAAATATTTTAAATGCTTTTAGTTCGGCTAAGAAAAAAGGGATCACGACTGTTGCACTGACGGGACGTGATGGCGGAAAAATGGCAAATGTTGCAGATATAACTCTAATAGTTCCATCAAACGATACTCCACGTATACAAGAGTCTCACCTTTTAATAGAGCATATTATTTGTGACATAATTGAAAAAGAAATTTTTGCTGAGTATATACCTAAAAAATAATGTCGCAACAAACTAAAGCACTCTTTTTAGATCGTGATGGTGTTATAAATAAAGAGATCAACTATCTTCACAAAATAGAAGATTTTATTTTTATAGATGGTATTTTTGAGCTTTGTAAAAAGTTTAAAACAGATGGCTATAAAATATTCGTAGTAACTAACCAGTCTGGAATTTGTAGAGAGTACTATAGTGAAGATGACTTTAGAACTCTCACAAAATGGATGGTTGAAGAGTTCAAAAAAAATAGTATTAAAATTGAAAAAGTTTACCACTGTCCACATCACCCTAAATTTTCAGGTGAGTGTGAATGCAGAAAACCTAATGCTGGAATGTTACTACAAGCCGAAAAAGAGTTTAATATTGATCTTAAAAATTCTATTATAATTGGTGACAAAGAGAGTGATATAGAGGCTGGTTTAAACGCTGGTCTAAGTAAGACTTATCTGTTTGATGAGTTTAAAAAAAGTAACTCTTCAAAAGCTACTAAAGTGATACATAGTTTAAAAGAGCTACTTAGTAAGTAACATCTCTTTTAAAACTTCTTCTATTCTTTTAACTCCTAAGATCTCTACAGCATCTTTTACCTCATCCGGAATTTCATCTAAATCACGTTCATAGTTTTTTTGAGGTATAAGAACTTTTTTCATACCTGCTTTATGAGCAGCTATTAGTTTCTCTTTAAGTCCACCAATTGGAAGAACTTCACCAGTTAGTGAAACTTCTCCTGTCATAGCAATATTTGCACGAAGTGGAGTGTCACTTAAGATCGAGCTTATAACACTAACCATGGCTATACCTGCACTTGGTCCATCTTTTGGTGTTGCACCATCTGGTACATGTACATGAAGATCGTAACGCTTATAAACTTCACTTTGGTCTACTTTAGTTTTTTCTTCTTTCTCTTTAAAAGTGTGAGGAATATTTTTTGTATCTATCTTTATTTTTCTGCTATCTATAAGAGTTTTAACAACAGAGAGAGCAATTCTTGTTGACTCTTTCATAACGTCTCCTAAAGAACCAGTGATCGTTAAAGTACCTTTACCGCGAATTTTAATTGCTTCTATTTTTAGAACATCTCCACCAACAGCAGTCCAAGCAAGACCATTTACGATCCCTATTTTTGCTATACCATCAGTTTTTTCAATCTCAAATACTGTTTTGTCTAAAAAGTCAGTTAGGTTTTTAAGTGATACAGTCACTTTATGAGTATCAGGATTTTCTAAAATCATTTTTGCACTTTTTCTAGCTATGTCTGCTATGCGACGACGTAAATTTCTAACACCTGCTTCACGAGTAAACTTAGCTATAAGTTCAGTAAGAGCAGGTTTTAAAATACTTAACTCACTTTTAGCTAAAGCATGTTTTTTGATCTCTTGAGGAATTAAATAACGTTTTGCGATCTCAAACTTCTCTTGTGGTGTGTAAGAACTAACATGAATAAACTCCATCCTATCACGAAGAGCATGTGGAATGCGTCCCATATCATTTGCAGTTGCTATAAAAATAGCTTGTGAAAGATCCATATTAAAGTTTAGGTAATAATCACGAAATTCACTATTTTGTTCAGGATCTAAGATCTCTAAAAGTACAGAGGTAGGATCACCACGTTGTGACTGACCAACTTTGTCAATCTCATCAAGAACAATTACAGGGTTCATTTTTTTAGCATCTATAATACCTTGAACCAAACGTCCAGGCATTGCACCTATGTAAGTACGGCGATGTCCACGAAGTTCATTTACATCTTCTAAACCACCAAGTGCGATGCGTACAAGTGGTCGTTTAAGCGCAGTTGCAATCGAATTAGCAAGTGAAGTTTTACCAACACCAGGAGGTCCTACAAAACATAAAATAGCACCACTATTAGTTTTCTCTTTATGACCACGAAGCTCCATAAGCTCTTTGACTGAAAAATACTCACTAATACGCTCTTTTGGTTTATCTAGTGAAAAATGATCAGCATTTAACTGTTTTTCAACATCTTGAATTTTAAGAGGTTTTTTTGCGATCTCACCAAAAGGAATATCTAAAACCCACTCTAAATAGTTTTGGATCATAGATGCGTCTGAGCTATCTTGGTGCATTCTTGCATAGCGGTTTAGTTGCTTATCGATCTCTTTAAAAGCATCTTCACTCATTTTACTTTTTTTAGCCTCAAGCTTATCTCTATACTCTTCGATCTCTTCTTCTCGTTGAGCATCTACACCAAGCTCACGCTGGATCTGCTTCATCTGCTCTTTTAAGAAGTACTCTTTATTATGGTTCTCTATTTTGTTATGTACTTTAGACTTGATCTCTTTTTGAAGTTTTGAAGCTTCGATCACTTCAACTATATGATCAATTAGAATAATATACTGATTTTCGATATTTTCTTCTATAAAAAGTTCATAAGCTTTCTCTTTTTTAAGTTTAATAGAGCTACTTATAAGATCACTTATACGAGAGTATTCTGAGTTCTCTTCTATTGTTTTCAGAAGATCTGGTGGGAAAAAGTTACTAACTTGTGAAAGAACACGAGCTTTTTCACGAATAACTTCTAAGAGTGCGTCCATTTTAAGAGAAGACGTATCTTTAATATTTATAATGTCTACTACGGCACTTAAAAAACTACTCTCTTTAGTTGTAAGAATTCGTCCACGAGCTAAACCTTGAAAAAGAATTTTTACACGTCCGTCTGGAAGTGCTACTTTTCTCATGATCGAGCCTATAACTCCAGCATCATAAATATCTTCAAACTCACGAGCACCTTCATGTGAAGGACGTGTTTGAGCGATCAGTACTAAAGAGTCATTTTCAACTGCAAACGCCGCTGCTTCTATATCTTTTTTATGCGTTAAAAAAATAGGCGCGATCATAAAAGGGTATAAGAAAATCTCATCCTCAACAATAACAGGAATTTCATGAGGAAAAGTATTGTAATCAGTTAGTTGCATTTTTAGTTAACTCCACGTCTATTTATCTCTTCTGCTATGACGGTTGGTAAAATATTTTTAGAAGTATTTCCATCATTTTGAGCAATAACACTATGAGTATCAGGAATTAAAAAACCATACCAACTAGACTTGCCATCTCCCTCAAACCACTCTTTGTACCAAGGAAGATCTGGTTTTTCAACTTTAGACCACTCGATCCAAGGCTGTGGCTCTATGCCTCTATAAAACTGTGCTGCAAAAGGTTTGTCCAATCTTTCATAAAGATCTGCGATCGATTCATTAAGTGAAGCATCTGCTAAATACAGACGTGTTACCATCGTGTCAACTACATAATAAAACATTGAGTTAGGGTAAGTTGCTTTAAATACTTCGCCATCTTTTATGGCTTCATTTATAAGACCTTGATCACGTCTTGGATTTGGAAGTGCCATATATTTAGATTTAATTTTTAAAAACTCTGCATATTCACGTTGTGTCTCATCAGCAAAACGCTTTATATATTCATCTAAGAAATACTCACTCAAAATGTACTCTTCACTGTACATATGAGCTTGTGCAAGAACTAAAGTAGCACCAGGAAGAAGCGGTGAACCTATGTGTTCACTCTGAAGTGAGTTATAAAAACCATCTGCTTTTTCAAGATCATTTTTTGCAATTGATTTTAACATACTCTCATACCAAAAAATAGCAGGTTTGTTATAGATCGCTAACTCTTTGTTAGAACAACCAACAAAAAAGAGTAGCACAGCAGCTAATAATATTTTTTTAAACATATTTATATTCCATAAAAAAAGATTACTTATTTTATCTAAATCAAATTAATATAGTGTAAAAATGGAGTTAATGCTATACTATTGTTATGAAAAAGGCATTTACTCTTATAGAACTTATTTTTGCTATTGTCGTAATTTCGATCGCATTTATGGCTATACCATCCATGAATAGGGTTAGTTCTCAGAATGTGGAGAGCTCGCTTATTAGTGAAGCTTTGGTAGCTAGTGTTGCTAAAATTGATCAAATATTAACATTTAATTGGGATGAAAATTCATCTTATGAGGGTGCTGAAAATACAACCTCTTACTCTAAAGTTTTAGATATTTCAAGTGCTGATAGTGAATTAGAAAGAGTTGCGGGTAGTAACTATAGAGTCGGTCATATTAGCAGTATGCTACATAGAAAATTTCACTCTAGCGAAGTTAACTCTACACAAACTCTAGGAGCTGAGAGTGACTTTGATGATATAGATGACTTTATAGTCTCTAATCAAAATTTATTCGCAAGCGATGTTGTTGGAGCTGATGGCTATAAACAACACTACTTAATAGATATAGATGTAAGTTACATAAGTGATGCTGCAACTTACTCTGATCAAATTATTAACGACTTTAGCTTTAGTGATACAACACAAGTAAATCCAACTAATATGAAGATGATCACTATTACAACTAAAAAAGAACAAGCCGATGGAAGTTACAGTGATGAGATAAAACTAAGAGCCTATAGCTCAAATATAGGCGAAATCGACTACTACAAGAGGAGGTATTAATGAAAAAAAGTGCCTTTACAATGATCGAGCTTGTTTTTGTGATCGTGATCATGGGAATACTTTCAGTTTTTGGTGTTGAGATAGTACGTCAAATATATAACTCTTATATTGGCGTAAAAATTTATAATGATCTTGAGTTTAAAAGTACCACTACAATAGAGCAGATCTCAAATAGACTTCAAAACCGTATTAAAGATTCTACAATTGTTAGAGATACAACTGATTCCAATCATAGTGGAAATTTTAATTCTATTCAAAATTCTAGTGGATCTGAGAATATGATAGAGTGGATTGGCGTTGATCGTGAGGGTTTTAACGGTACTTGGAATGGATCATGGAACCAACCAACATGGAGTGCTTTTATAGATGTTAATGATGGTAACACAACTACTCTTCACTCAAATGGAAGTGACACTACTAAAATAGACTCGATGATAGATTCACTCTCTAGCGGATCGACAACAATAAGTGATAGTGCTATATTTTTTATAGGAGCAAATAGTGATATATTTAGTGACTATGGTTATGATGGAGTTGCAATAACTGATCAAAGTAGAGCCACACACCCTATAAAAGCAGGTTCTAGTTTAGATCTTTTTGAACCTGACGGTGGAGACTTTAGTGGTATTGATATTTATGAGTTTTATCAACTAGCTTGGAGTGCATATGCGATCAAACATAGTGATGGCAACCTAACTCTCTATTATAACTACCAACCTTGGGAGGGTGAAAAATATAGTGATGGTAGTAGCGCTACTCTTATGGAAAATGTAGACAGTTTTAGAGTTCAAGCCATAGGTGAAATGATAAAACTACAACTTTGCGTGCAAAGTGATCTTATAAGCACTTATTCTTTATGCAAAGAGAAGGCTATATTTTGAGACGTTCAGGTTTTGCGATGATCGCTGCGATCGTAGTTATAGTTTTGATCTCTATGATCGCAATGTTAATGGTTAGTTTAAGTACAAGAACTCTGAAAGAGGTTGAAAATACCTACTTACTTGAACAAGCTCAACTACTAACGTATAGTGCAACAGAGTACACTCTCTTAGCTATCTCTGGTCATGATCGTAGTGGTGGAACTTGTGTAAATCAAATAAATTCACACTATCCAAATAGCATTAACCCTGTGTTTGATATAAACGTAACTATTAAATACATTGGATTAGGTAGTTTAGCTGGTTGTGAAGATTACATAAGCTCTATTCTTACAAGTGAGTCAAATGCAACTGTTTTAGTTGATGTTTATGTAAATACAAACGAAGCATTAGGACTGAATGAACAAGTTAGTTTTCATAGAAGAACACTACAAAAGCCATAAAAAAGTATACTTAACATAAAAGGTTATTTATGAAAAAAATAGTTCTACTACTATTAGCAACACTGCTTTTAATAGCACAAGAATATCCGTTTGATATGAGTAAATTAAAATTTTTCAATAAGAATGATGATATTTCTCGCCACAGCGGACCTGTTTCAAACCAAGTATGGATTAGCTCAAACACGCTAAACAATCAAGATCTAAAAGATCTTATTTTGTCAAAATATAATTTTAAAATTTATGGCTTTGACAAAATATTTGGTTGGTTGGTAGAGTTTAATGATAACGATATAGATCAGATGAAAATTATAGAGAGCTTTAAAATTAATAACAATATAAATGAGGTTATAAACAGGCTCTATCAAGGTAGCAACTCTAAACAGTTAATGCCAACAGATGATAATACAATAGATAACAATATAAGTTTTATGCCTATGAGCATACCAAATATGCAAAAAATATTTAATGTAGAAACAGTAGAACAAAAATAATATTGCAATATGCAATATTTTAAACTCTAAAATAGAAATTATCTTATAATTCTCTCAAATCAAGGAGAGTTATATGAATGTAGGAAAATGTCCATATTGTGACGGCTCTGTTATTATGGAAAAAAAGTTAGTTCAGGGTAAAAGTACTAAAGTTTACTCTTGTGAAAATAGAAAAGTTATAACCGAAGATGGAGAACTATTTGAGCAAGTTGGAAGTTGTAGTTTTCGAATATGGGGTAATTCACTACTAAAGTATGGAAAACGTGGAATCGGTTTTAAAGAAGTTAGAGAACTTTTGCAAGATGGGACTATAGTTGTAACACTTCACTCAAAGCAAGGTTTTGAATATAAAAAGTACCTTATAACTCACGTTGAATACGGAGTTCAAGTACTTTTTTCAGATGAAGTTGAAGAGGATCTATCTGCTTAACTCATTTTTTGCTAAATACTCTAAAAGCGTAGTAGCGTACGCTCCACGTGGAAGTGTAAAAGATAGCTCATAAAGTTTTTCAGTTGGAACATATTTATGTCTGATCTGCTTTGGAAAGATCCAAGCAAGTCTGCGATCACCAGATGCATTAACAGTTTTGTCGTCATACTTCTCTTCAAAGCGCAGTGCATCTTCTTTCGATCGCCAAATTTTTCCACCACATAATAGTCCAGTAGGAAGAAGTTTTTGCTCTTTGTACGGTTTTCTTATACTTTGAAGATCCGTTACATTGATCCATTTGGTAGTTTTCATATCTTGCATTATGTCACCATTTAAAACCTTAAAGCGTCCCGCTTGATTTTGCAATAGCTCTATTTGTTCATCATTAAAATTGTAAAGTTTTTTTAATTCACTATTCTCTAATGTAACAAGGTCTTCACTTAGTTTAACACGCTCAACTAACCAGTCATTAAAAAGGTAGCTTTGGTAAGAGCTTGTAAGAAGTTTTTGCATTTTTTTATCACGTAGAGTAATCTCTTCATGCGCAATATCACGACACTTCTCAAAACTATCGCTATCTTTTCCAAAACGCTGATAACCAAAATAGTTTGGCATACCATTACGCATTATCTCATTCATCATCTCTTCTATTATGTCAGCATTTTTTTGATTCACTTTTTCTAGTGTGATCGTAAATTTATTAGCTTTTAGATCACCTATCTTAATAGCATCTTTACTAAGGTAAGTCTCTAAAATTGACATTTGCGGATGTGAGAAACCGTTTAAACGTTTAGAAAACTTTAGTGGTAAAGAGATGTACTGAATAGTTTGTGCAGACTTATCTTTAAGACCTGCGTAACCTATACGTTGGCACTCAGTATAATCCTCCAATATATCCAACATCTCTATGGTAGATATGTTACGTTTTTGGATCTTTATTACAAGATGAGAGCCTTTTTCGCTCTCGACACTAGTTGTTAACTCTTCAACTTTAAAACTATCTCTATTTTGGTTAAATGAGAACTTTGCTGATGGATAATTGTTTGTATAATATCTTTTCATGTACGAAGTATATCTAATTTACTTGCTACACTCAGGACATACTCCATTTAAAACTATTGCACTCTCATTTAAAGTAAAATTACTTATTTGCGAAGCGCTTCTAAGAAGCTCCTCTGTTTGAAGTTGAATATCTACTATTTTATTACATTTAGAACAGACTATATGAGAGTGTTGTGCTTTATTTAGTTCATAAACACTCTTTTGTTTAGGAATTTTTACCTCTTTTATAAAAACTCGCTCCAGCATAATTTTTATATTTTTATAAATAGTTGCAACTGAAATTGTTGGAAACTCTTGTGAGACTAAAAAATATAGTTCATCAACATTCATATGCCCATGTATATCTAAACAGTTAGCTATACATAACCTTTGTGGTGTAGCTTTTAAATTGTATTTTAATAAATTATTTTTTATTTCTAGAATATTTTTCATATTGGTATTATACACTAATTATTAAAGGATAATTATTATCCTTTAAGTAGATTTCTACTAAAATACTAAACTTAAAATAAAAGGTCATATATGAAAATATTAACGCTAGCCGCATTAAGCGCAACTATCTTAATGGCATCTCCATTAATCAAACAAGCAACCGATGCTGGACTAAAACCAATCCCTGCCGATCCAATTGAGTTATTAAAACTTATTGATAATCCTGCTAACCCTATTACTTACAAAAAAGCAGAACTAGGAAAAAAATTATTTTTTGATCCACGTCTTTCAAAAAGTAATTTAATTAGCTGTAATACTTGTCACAACTTAGCAACAGGTGGCGATGATGGTGTAAGTGCTGCGATCGGTCATGGTTGGACTGCAAACCCTCACCATTTAAACTCTCCTACAGTATATAATGCAGTATTTTTCTCATCACAATTTTGGGATGGTCGTGATCCTCACTTAGAAAAACAAGCACAAGGTCCTATACAAGCAGGTCCTGAGATGGCATCTACAAAAGATCATGTAGTAAATACAGTAACTTCAATGCCTGCTTATGTTGAAGAGTTTAAAAAAGCATATGGTAAATATGTAAAAATTAATTTTGAAAAAGTAACAGATACTATTGCACTTTTTGAGCGTACACTTGTAACTCCATCTGCTTACGATAAATTTTTAAATGGAAATGATTCAGCACTTAACAGTGAAGAGAAAAAAGGTCTTAAAACTTTTATAGATAAAGGTTGTGCAACTTGTCATACAGGTATAGCTCTTGGTGGTGATATGAATGCATTCCAAGTAACAGCTAAGTATAAATTTGCAGACGTTGGTGACTTTAAAGGTGATGAAAATTCACTTGTTAAAGTACCTACACTTCGTAACATTACTGAAACAGCTCCATATTTTCATAATGGTGCAATTTGGAGTCTAAAAGATGCTATAATCGAAATGGGAAGAATTCAGTTAGGACAAGAGATTAGCGAAGAAGAAGCTAAATCAATTGAAACATTTTTTGGTGCTTTAAATGGTAAAAAACCAGAGGTTAAATACCCTCAACTACCAGTTCGCTCAGCGACAACACCAAAACCAAATATGAACTAAATAAGGATCTAAAATGAGACAGTACGAAACTTTTAAATGTAATAAGTGTGGGAATATAGTAGAAGTACAAAATGTTGGTGGAGGAACTCTTAGCTGTTGTGGTGAAGATATGAACATGATTACTGAGAACTTAACAGTTGTTAATTTATTAAAAGCATTTGCTGGTGAGTCTCAGGCTAGAAACAAATATGAATACTTCGCAAAAGTTGCACAAAAAGAGGGCTATAGAGCTATCGCTGCACACTTTCAAAGAGCTGCAAACAACGAGAGAAAACATGCAAAGATGGAGTTAGCTCTTGCTAATAAAATTACTTCAAACTCAGACAATGAGTTTGGAAATACTATTGAAAACTTAAAAGCTGCAATGGCTGGTGAGAACTATGAACAAGTAACAATGTACCCAGACTTCGCAGCAATTGCAAAAGAAGATGGAAACAATGAAGCTGCTCGTCTGTTTAAAGCCATAGGTAAAGTAGAAGTTGAACATGAAAAAATGTACAAAAAACTACTTGAACGCTTAGAGAGTGGAAAAGAGTTTGTTAGTGATGATGAAGATGAAGCTTGGATCTGCGAAGAGTGTGGACATATTCACTATGGTAAAAAAGCACTAGATGTTTGTCCAGTATGTAAACATCCACAAGCATTCCAATCACGCCTAAATGACTTTAAATAGGTGTTAAATAGTATAATTCTTACAACACTTAACGCCCGTTTCACGCATAGTGCGATCGGGCTTAGGTACTTATATGCAAATCTGCATGAACTACAACAAAACAGCCAAATTTTAGAATTTAATATAAACGACAACGTAAATGATATAGCTGAAAAACTTTTAGAAAAAAAACCTAAAATTATAGGTATTGGTGTCTATATTTGGAATGCTTTACAAGTAGCGGAGTTAGTTGAGATCATAAAGATGATTTCACCTGATACTGTTATAGTTTTAGGTGGACCTGAGGTTAGCTACGAGCCATTTCGAGTAAATTTTGACAAAGCTGATTTTATAGTTCAAGGTGAAGGTGAAACTCAATTTTATGAACTTTGTAAAAATATTTTAGAAGAAAAAGAGATTGAGCAGAGAGTATTAAAAGCAAAACTACAAGATATAACTTCACTCAAACTACCTTATGAGTTCTACAACGATCAAGATATACAACACCGCTACATTTATGTTGAAGCGAGTCGTGGTTGTCCATTTAAGTGCGAGTTTTGTCTTAGTTCAATTGACGAGAAAGTTCGCTATTTTGACTTAGACCTTATTTTAGAAGAGTATGAGAAGTTATGGCAAAAAGGTGTAAGAGCTTTTAAATTTATCGATCGAACTTTTAATCTGAATATGCGTTATGCGATCGCAATACTTGACTTTTTTCTCTCTAAAGATGAAGAGTACTTTTTACACTTTGAAGTTATACCTGACTCCTTTCCTTCAACTATAAAAGAGAAATTAAAACTATTTAAACCTGCTTCACTTCAACTAGAAATAGGAATACAAACTCTAAACGAAGATGTTGCACATAAAATAAATAGGCCACTAAATATGGCTAAAATAGAGCAAAATATTAAATTTTTAGAAGAGCATACAAATGCACATATGCACTTAGATCTTATTATAGGTCTGCCAAGTGAGAGCATTGAGAGCTTTGGAGCTAATTTGAATAAGCTGGTCTCAATGAGCAGTTGTGAAATACAGTTGGGAGTTCTCAAAAAACTCTCTGGAACCAGCCTCAGTAGACATGACATAGAGTATGAGATGAAATACTCAAGCCTACCACCGTATGAAATTTTACAAAATAGCCAAATAAGTTATCTGCAAATGCAAAAACTAAAACGCTTTACAAGATTTTGGGATCTACTTTATAATAGTGGAAACTTTAAAAACTCTATAAAACTTTTATGGGCCAATAAAGATATCTACAGAGGTTTTTACAACTTTAGCGAATGGATATATATTCAAACAGATTCAACTTGGAAAATTTCTCTTGATCGTCTAGCAGAGCTTCTTTATAACTATTTAACAGAAGAGTTAAGTAGCGATCATGTCAGTAGTGCTAAAACAATTTTCGATGATATTATGAAGCATGGTGGAAGAAAAGTTCCTAAGTTTTTAAAGCCATTTAGATTTGAGCATGAAAATCATGCAACAGCTAATAAAAAGTTATTAAAAAGACAAAGTGCTAGAGCAGAATAACTAACTAATTTTTGGCATATATATTGCTCTACTCCTTTAATAAAAGGAAATAATATGCAAATTGTAACAAATACAACACCTTTTCAAACAAATAAATTTACTAACCCTTATGATGAGATCATAGCCAAACAAACTAAACCAGATAACGATATTCAAAGAAATGAGACTCATATTCAAGACAGTGTAGTAATTTCAAAAGAAGCACTATCTCACTCAAGAAGAGATGACCTATATAAAGAGATAGACGATATTTTTAAGACCTCATTAAATGAAAATGAGTTTTCAAAGATGCAAGAGCTTTATAAAACCATAGATAAAGAGTTTGCTAATGAACTTCATGGTGCTAAAGAGAACAATAAAATTGACAGCCTTTTAGGTGACTTAGATGCTATTTTAGAAAAAGCAGAGTCTAAGATGAGTGGATCACAAATGTCACTTCTTAACTCTTTACAAGCTGAATTAGATACACTAACACAGAAAGAAGATGCTAAAACATTAAATCAAGAGCATGATGAACTTCTTTACTCTACGCTAGATGCAAAAGAGAAAAAAGAGATTGATGGTTTAAATAACTCTATTAAAGAGATCTTTAATGGTAGTGAACTCTCCGTTGAAAAAAGAGATGAAGTTGAAAAACTATTTAGTTCATTAGATGACATTTTAAATACCTCTTACTCTAGACTGAGTCAAGAAGATCAACAAACAATAGATACTCTTGATCGTGAAATAGACTCTTTGAATCTTTAAAAAGGATACAATAAATGAATAAAATTACTATATGGCATAACCCACGCTGTTCTAAATCACGTGAAGCGAAAGCTATACTTGATGATACAAAACATGAAGTAGAAGTAGTAGAGTATTTAAAAGATACATTTAGTTGTGATGAATTAATTCATATTATGGAACTACTTGGCGTTACTGATATTAGGGATATGCTACGCAAAAAAGAGAGTGAATATACAGAGTTTGATCTTGCTAATAGCGGTTTGACTCAAAACGAGATTATTAATATGGTTATTGCTAACCCTAAGTTACTAGAGAGACCAATAATTATTAAAGGTGACAGAGCTGTGATCGCTCGACCAATGGAAAATTTAACAGACTTACTTAAGTAAGTGTGTTAAATTCCATCTACACGAAGAAGTTTAGTTTTTCCTACCATTAAATCTGCTGTCATTTTTATACGTTTAAATACACTCTCTTGACGATACTCTAAGTTATGCTTAGCGCAAACTTCTTTTACGATCGGCTGCATAGCTTGGTATTGTGAAAGTGGAAGTTTAGGAAAAAGATGGTGTTCTACTTGGTAGTTTAGGAAACCATGTGCAAAATCAATTAGGTCTGAACCTGTATTATAGTTAACACTTCCCATAATTTGACGTAAATAGAACTCACCTTGTGACTTATGAGGTTCACTAAACTGGTAAATATCTTCTGCAGAGTGATTTGGTACAATCACTAAAAAAGACCATGCGTTAGCTATTAAATCTGCTATTAAAATAATTAGAAATGCACTCCATACAGCTTCTAAACCTAATGGTAAGAATAGAAATGGAAGAACTATAAAGTTAACTATTCCGTAAGGAAGATAGTACTCAGTCCATAAAATATAACCATTTTTAGTAAATACACTTATATTATAGGTAGTTACCTCTGGCTCTTTTCTTTTTCTACGCTCTTTATTTTCTAAAATTCTTAAAGTATTTGGCGCATAATAAGTTATTTTCCATACTGCTGAGAATAACCATACAAATGCATATTTAAGAAACATAGGAATTTTCGCTTGCGCTAACCAAACCATATTTTTTTCTACATTATCTGGATCATCTACTTCACCTAAGTGATAGTGGTGCATAATGTTATGCTCATACTCCCAAGCTTCTGGTTTAATCCAGTCCAACCAGTGTATATATCTATTTATACCACCTTTTGCGTAACCTTTTTGAGTATATTTTTCAGGTATATTGGGAACTTTATCATACGCACCATGTAAAATAGGGTGAGAGACGTTTGCCCATCTTCCAACATTTCCAACGCCTATTAAAATAGCAGCGATCAGTGCAGGTAGCCAAAACTTAAACCCCATAAGACCTGATGTTGCCTCAACTGCAGTAACCGTAAAAATAAGAAAGAAACCCAAATATGTAGCTATTGAACTCCATCTTTCCATCTTTAATACATGATTAAAATCTTCTTGCGTTGGCGCGCCTATCTTTTCTGTTATAGCTTCTATATCTATTTGAAGTTGTTCTTTGTTTACATCTTCATATTTAGCGTATGTATGTGACAATATTTTTCCTTAATGTACAAATTATATTTGTTATTTTTATATATTATATTTGCAATTATAGTAGACTATATTTATAAAAACATTTATTTAAGTAAAAATATTTGGAAAAAGTTAAGATTGTTACAGTTAAGCTTAAAAGTAACTTTATCTAAGCTACTTTTAAGCTTAACTAACTATACTGCCATCACTAATTAAATAAAAGGACAATTACGATGAAATTTACAAAAATCGCAACTGCTGAGCAGATTGAACGTAAATGGGTTTTAATAGATGCAGAAGGTAAAACTTTTGGTCGTATTATTACTGAAGTAGCAACTATACTTCGTGGAAAAAACAAACCATGTTTTACTCCAAATATTGACTGTGGAGACTTTGTAGTAATTGTTAATGCTACTAAAGCAGTTTTTAAAGGTGCTGGTAAAATTGCTAATAAAGAGTATTTTTCACATTCAGGTTACTTCGGTAGTACTAAAAGTGTTAAAATGATGGACTTATTAGAAAATAATCCTGAGAAACTATTCAAACTAGCTACTCGTGGTATGCTTCCAAAGACAACTCTTGGTCGTCATATGCTTAAAAAATTAAAAATATATGCAGGTGCTGAGCATCCTCACACTGCACAACTTAGTAAGTAAGGATAACTGATGGCAAAAATATATGCAACAGGTAAAAGAAAAGCTTCTATCGCTAAAGTTTGGTTAACTCCAGGTACTGGTACAATCACAATCAATGGTCTTTCATTAGATGCATGGTTAGGTGGACTTGAAGCTAAAAAGCTTCGTGTTAAACAACCATTAGCTCTAACTAAACAAGACACTGCAGTTGATATTGTAGCTTCTACTTTAGGTGGTGGTTTTGGTGGTCAAGCTGATGCACTACGTCATGGTATCTCTAAAGCTCTAGTTGAGTTTGATGAGAGTTTAAGAGCTGTTCTTAAGCCTTACGGTATGCTAACTCGTGATTCACGTGTTGTTGAGCGTAAGAAACCAGGTAGAAGAAAAGCTCGTCGTTCACCTCAGTTCTCAAAACGTTAATAAGTCAAACTCAATTAGTAGCCAATGGCTACAATTATAGTTTACTTAACTTCCAATCTTTGATTGTGAAGTTACCTTCATCTTTACTCTTTCGCTTTTGCGATCGAGTAGGTTTTAAATCTTCTTTTATCTCAAAACTTCTTAAATTCTTAAAAACTATTATTGTTATAACAAAATTATTAAAAATCTAATGGGCTAATAAGTTTAGATTTGCTTTTTGAGAGCCTACTTTGATGTTTCTGTCGAGTGTCTAAGGGTGAATATCGTGTCGTCTTTTTTGAGTTAATGAAAAATTTACATTATCATAATTAATTTATGATAATATTAGAGCATGACTTATACACAAAAACTTATAGAAGTTGAAAAACTAAAAGATTATTTAAAAAGTTGTTCTACTGAATGTACAGATATTTATGAAGTGCTAACAACTTCTGCTAGAGATATTTCTAGCTCAGAGCGCGCATCAATTTACTTTTACAATAAAGAGAATAACTCACTTGAAACATATATAGCTCAAGGACTCTCTATTAAAATTCAAGTACATGCAAATGAAAGCTTAGCTGGACTTTGTGCTACTTCCAAAAAACCCGTATTAGAAAATGATGTTGATGTCTCTTCTCATTTTAACTCTAGTGTTGATCTTGAGAATGGATTTGTAACTATTAATACCTTATGTATACCTATTCTAGATTTTCATGATAATATTTTAGGAGTTTTGCAAGTTTTAAATAAACTTCCAGATGGTTATAGTGAAACAGATGAAGAAATTATAGTAGATATTGCTAACTCAGTTGCTGAGTTTATAGCTAGAACTTCAAAATAGTGATACTATTTTAAAAGTTTAATAGGACAAGAGTCCTATTAAATTAAAGTGCTGCTTTTGCTTGTGTAACGATGCTAGCAAATGCTGTTGCATCATTCATAGCTAAATCAGCTAAAATTTTACGATCTAATTCAATTCCGGCTTTATTTAAACCATTCATGAATACAGAGTAGCTCATGCCATTTAAACGACAAGCTGCATTAATACGGATGATCCATAATTTACGGAACTCACGTTTTTTCTGCTTACGATCACGGTATGCGTATACCATACTGTGTTCAATTTGTTCTTTCGCTTTACGGAAGTGTTTTCTACGACCTTGGAAGAAACCTTTTGCTTGTTTTAATACTTTCTTGTGTCTTCTTCTACGAACGACACCAGTTTTTACTCTTGGCATTTTTTTCCTTTTCTTTACCGTTTTACTTTAAAAGTTTACGGTGTCACTTTGTGACTTGCCCATATATTAGTATGGGGAATTTTAAATTAACTTAGTTTTACTAGTTAATCATCGCTTTTATATTCTTTGCATCCGCTTTAGACACAACTTTAGACGTATTTTGATCACGTCTTTGTCCTGCATCTTGTTTTGTTAAGATGTGTGAACGAAACGCTGTTCCACGCTTGATTGAACCATTTTTCTTAACTTTAAAACGCTTAACTGCGCCTTTAACTGATTTCATTTTTGGCATAAACTGACTCCTCTCGTAAAAATTAGGAACCGAATTATAGCTTAATAATAGAAAAAAAACAATAGTATGTTTTTTTGAAATTGAGGAGTCTAAATAAGCAAGTTATTTAGACTATTTTTGAGGGGTTATTTTTTTAAAACTTCTTTTTTGATAGGTAAAACCATCATGTTATAGTAACGTCCTTCAAAACGAGGAGACTTATCCATAACACCAACGTCTTCAACCATTGGCCATACACGTAAAAGAACTTCACGCCCAGCTTCAGGATGAGCCATTTCACGTCCTCTTAAGAATACACGGAACTTAACATGTTTTCCAGCTTCTAAAAACTCACGTGCATGTTTAATTTTATAGCTAATATCGTTATCAGCAATTTTAACAGATAGTTTGATCTCTTTTATTTCGATCTTAACTTGATTTTTCTTCTGCTCTTTTTTCTTCTTCTCTTCTTGATATTTAAACTTACCATAGTCCATAATCTTTGCAACTGGTGGTTTAGCATCTGGAGACATAAGAACTAAATCTAAATTTAACTCATTCGCTTTTGTCATAGCATCATCAAATGAAACTACACCTAATGGCTCTGCGCCATCAACTAAACATCTTAATTCATCCGCACGGATGTCGTCATTCATTATTACGCTATCTTTTCTTTTGCTCAAAAATTTACCTCATTTATTTTTTGTTGAATGTATTCTAAGAATTCACTCTCACTTTTATTATATTGCTCTCTTGTTCTACGATCACGAACTGCGATCGTTTTGTTAGCAACTTCCTCGTCACCCAAAATAATTAACATAGGAGTTCTAGCTTTTTCAGCAGTTCTAATACGTTTATTTAGTGACTCATTCTTATCGTATATAGCAAAATCTGCTCCAAGATCGATAAGTTTTGCAGCTAATTCCTTAGCATACTCATGGTGAGCTTCGGCAATAGGTACGATCGCAACTTGCGTTGGAGCTATAAACATTGGAAATTCACCAGCATAATGTTCTGTTAATATACCAATAAAACGCTCAAATGAACCTAAAATTGCTCTATGAATCATAACTGGAGCTAATTTATCATTATCTTCAGTGTTGTACTCTAGCTCAAAACGCTCAGGAAGATTGAAGTCTAACTGAATAGTTCCACACTGCCACTCACGTCCGATCGCATCCGTGATCTTAATATCAATTTTTGGACCATAAAAAGCTCCACCACCCTCATCTATTCCATAAGGTAGGTTGTTTTTATCCATTGCATTTTTAAGAGCTTGTGTTGAGATATCCCAAACTTCATCGTTTCCAACAGCTTTTTCAGGTTTAGTTGAAACCATCATAGTGTAGTTAAACTCAAAAGTTGACATAATTTTATCAACAAAATCGACAACTTCTATAATCTGCTCTTCAATCTGATCAGGACGACAGAAAATGTGTGCATCATCTTGAGTAAACTCACGAACTCGAAAAAGTCCATGAAGTGCACCAGCCATTTCATGACGATGAACAACTCCATACTCAAAATATTTAAGCGGTAGATCGCGATAAGAGTGAAGATCATCTTCATAAACTTTAATATGACCAACACAGTTCATAGGTTTTACGCCATACTCTTGCTCGTCAATTTCAGTAAAATACATATTTTCACCGTAGTTTTGATAGTGCCCACTTGTTTGCCACAGAGATGACTTTAGAATCTCTGGACCACGAACTGGTTCATAACCACGTTTTCTATGTGCTTTATAAAGAAGTTGCTCTAAACGGCTTCTAAGTCTTGCTCCATTTGGTAACCAGATCGGAAGTCCTGCTCCAACCTCTTCACGAAATGTAAAAAGCTTCATCTCATTACCAATTTTTCTATGATCACGTTTTTCAGCTTGAACTATCATCTCTAAGTGAGCTTTTAAGCTCTCTTTGTCAGCAAATGCAATCCCGTAAATACGAGTTAGCATCTCATTCTTAGAGTCACCACCAAGGTATGCCCCAGCAATTTTTGTAAGTTTAAAAAAGCGTAACATCTTAGTATTAGGTAGGTGTGGACCACGACATAGATCTTCAAAGTTTCCTTGCTTATATATAGAAACTGTGTTTGAAGGTATACGCTCCATAACTGCTAACTTTAAATAATCATCTGCGAACTTAGCTTTAGCTTCATCCATTGTGATCTCATACTTTGTGATCTCGTCTTTTTTCTTAGCAAGAGATAGCATTTTTTTCTCTATAACTTTTAGATCCGCTTCACCTAATGACTCATTAATTTTAAAGTCATAGTAAAAACCCTCTTTTACAGTTGGTCCTACATAGAAAAGTGCTTCTGGGTGTAACTCTTTGATCGCTTGTGCCATTAAATGTGCACAGGAGTGACGAATTATGTCAAGTGATTCAGGTGAGTTATCATAACCTATCTCCTCTCCAGTAACACCTAACTCTTTAGCTGTTTGAAGATCAATAATTTCATCATTATGCTTTATCGCAATTGGTTCCATACTCTTTTATATTCCTAATATAATTAAAATTTTGCTATATTACCTAAATTATACTTTGAAACGAGAATCAGAATGATTAAAATACCTAATATAGTAAATAAAGTTGCAGTACATCTAAATAAGTTTAATTTTGATACTGTTATTGTTGGTGGATATATTCGAGATCAGCTACTAGGATTTGACTCAAAAGATATTGATATAGAGGTTTACAATGTAAGCTCTTTCAATGAACTAAAAAAAAGTCTAAGCATATTTGGCGATATAAATGAAGTGGGTAAAAAATTTGGTGTTTTAAAACTAAAGATAGGTGAACTTGATCTAGATTTTTCACTACCTAGAACTGAAAGAAAAGTCGGTCTAACGCACAGTGAATTTGAGGTTACTACTCACACAAAAATAACATTTAAAGAGGCTTCTAAAAGACGTGACTTTACCATAAACTCTATGGGGTATAACATAATTACTAAAGAGTTTTTAGATCCATTTAATGGTAATGCTGACCTTCAGAGTAAGAGTTTAAAGTATGTAAATGAAAATACATTCAAAGAGGATCCTCTACGTATTTTAAGAGCAATGCAATTTTGTGCTAGGTTTGATTTTGTATGCGATAGCAAACTTATGGATACTTGTAAAACTATGGTAGAAGATGGTGAGCTAAAACACATTTCAAAAGAACGTATATTTTTAGAGTTTGAAAAACTATTTTTAAAAGCTTCTAAGCCATCTATAGGTATTGAAATATTACGAGATATGAATGGGTTTGATCACTTTAGTGAACTTAAAACTTTAAGTAAAAGTGAGCTAAACAGATCTTTAAAAACTTTAGATGAACTATGTAGTTACAAGAGTGATGATAAACTTTTCTTAATGTTTACTATGCTCTCTTATGAACTAAAAAATATTCAATTAATCAACTCTTTTTTAAATCATTTTGTCGATGGTAAAAAGTTATATAAAAAAGTAAGTAAAAATATTACTTTCTATAAAGAACTAAACTCTTTGGAGCTTTTAGTAAATAGACCAAAACCTTTTATTCAAGGAAGAGATCTTATAGCAGTTGGTATGAAGCCATCAGAAGAATTTGCTGTATTTCTAGATAAACTCTATATTAAACAGCTAAAAGGTGAGTTTAATACAAAAGAAGAAGCTATTAAATATTTATCTTCTCTTCAACTTAGCAATTAAAATGCTCTTTGACAAAGATACGTAAACTCACAAAAAGAGCAACTATTTAAATCTTCACATTTTGACCATTTAAATATTTTAGTCTGGCTTAACTCATTTAAATGCTTTTGGAGTCTCTCTAGTTTTAGTTCAAAGAACTCTTCATTTATTACTCTTCCACTACGAAGATCATAAAAAGAGACACTATTAACTTTAGCTAAAGTAGAAGCAAGTAAATAGTAAAACTCTAATTGAAAGTCAGTTGCATCTTCAACCTTTTTTTCACTATAAAGAGTGAAATTTCCACTCTTGTAATCAAGTATTTCTAAAGTATCATTTTTAATATCAATACGATCTATGTTACCAAAAAGATCCATCTCTTGAAACTTACATTTAAGTGATTTTTCACAATGAAGCACTTTAGCACCGCTACTAAAACGCTCAATCTCATTTGCAAAAAATGGTGTAAGTCTTTTTGCCCATAAATGTACTTGAAATCTTTCTAATGGGTTATTTGCACTTTGTGCCTCTAACTCTTTTAAAACTTCATAACGCAGATCTTCTACACTACTGAATGACTCTTTTTTAGTATATACATTTTGAAGTGCTAAGTGCAGTGTATTACCTACTTGCCACTCATCTGGTATATCTTTTAACATTTCATGATCATGAAGTTTCTTAATATACTTATAGTAATATTTTCGTTTACAAGTTAGGTATATTTTAAGTGCTGACGCAGAGAGAGGACGTGAACTGAAATCGTACTCACTTTCAATCTCTTCACTTAAGTATTTTTTTTGCTCTGAAGCGGTTAATAAAATATTTGAGTATTCACTTTCATCTTCTACTTTCGTGTAAATAAGTGAAAGTTGCGAAATAAACCTTGAGGCCCTCTTTTGGCTAGACTCTACAAAAGAGATTGCAACGCGATCAGACCTTGAAAATAGTAAATAGTAGTAGTGTTTTTGTAAATTTGCTCGATCGTCTAATGTAGGTAAAGAAGCTTTGTAGCGAATATCCGAATTTAAGAACATATCTTTATCACTTTTACGTGGAACTATATCTTCATTAAAATCTACGATCACTATGGCTTTATATTTAATTGATCGTGTCTCCAAAAGGCCTATAACAGAAATTTCACCACCTCTTACATCATCACAAGCTCGCATCGCTACTCTATTTAAGAATAGATGTATTAACGACTTTGTAGTAGCGCTGTTTAAAATTATAAATATATGTTTAAACCTAAATAGCTCTTGTTTTAGTATACCCTGTACTTCATTTGATGGTTCATCATTTATAAAACTCTCTATCAGTTCTTTAAAAGCTATTTCATCTATTACTTTTAAATAACTTTTTTTTAAAAGTTCATAATTTTCACTCATATATCTTTTAGCTCTATCTCTATTTTGAACAGTTGAATTCTCTTCAACGTCACAGAATGCTCTTAGTTGTTGATATACAAATGACTCTCTTAATGATATACCCATAGCAAAGTTAAAGTTATTTTCAGTGTCAAACTCTCTTAAAAAAGCAGTTATACTCTCATCAGGAACTACTATGGCTATATCTTTAGGCTCTATACCATCTTTTATAAACTGATATACTTTTTGTTTTATAAAAGCTATTTGTAGAACTCTTTCACTAAATGAGACTACTTCTATATTTTCATTAATATTTAATTTTTTCTCATTTATAAGTATCTTTTTTTCTAAATCTATTTCGTACTCATAATTTAGTTTAAATTCACTCTCTTCAACTTTTAATTTTTCAACTAACTTAGTGTTATATTTACTTGTTGAAAAGTGTATTTTTACTTTTACTAATGAGCTACACTCTTTTAAAATTTTTAACTCGAAGTTTGTTAAATAACCATCAAGCTCTAAATTAATCTTCTCTAATGAACTAATATATTCATTATTTAGCTTATACTTTTTAGGTATGAAAATTGGATCAATAACTTTTTTTTCATCAAGTAGTGTGTTGTATCTATTGTATAGCTCTATTAATATATCAATATGTTCACTGTACTGTGCATATGTGTCAGCTAAATTAAGTGACTCTATTTCAACTAACTCACCACTTAGCTCTTCAAAAAATTTAAAAATATAGTTAGAATTTTGCATAAAAGTAAAGAAATTACGCTCTATATTTAATAAAGCAAATCCATCAAAATCTGAAGCTTCTAAAAGTAGTTGAATTCTACTCTCAGCATCAACCTTACTGAAACCATCAACTACAATAGCTCGTTGCAGAAACTCACTCATAGTTATTAATTGTGGAAGAAATTTATTTTCGTCTTGAAGTTCTAAAACTCTAAAGCGTATTGCTCTAGATGTTGGAAGTATTGTCATGTTAAAAGACTAAAATCTTTTAATCTTATTGTTTCTAGTGTCTACTTTTAAAAAGTAGTGTAGAGTTGCTTTATTCGCTGATATAACTGCTGATATATCCCATCTACCCTCAAGTGGTAACTCTACTCTCTTAAATGTGTAAATACCATTCTCAACTGTTGGTTTAGCTAAAATAATATCATTTTTATCATTATCAGGTCTAGTGAGCTTTACTTCTAAGTTTGCATCATTAAATGATCTACCGTCTTTAGTTGTTATTTTGTAAATAAGTACAGTATTATCTTTTTTAAAAGATTGAGTTTTATATTTAACATCATATAGTTTGTTAAATGCAATTTCACTCATTAAAATTTTGTTTACATCACGATCGGCGTCATGATAGTTACGATTATATACATCACTTAGTTCTACTGGGTGTTGAAGCGCAAAGTAGATCGTATAAGCACATGCGAACACTACACTTACTATAGATATCCCTATAGCATAAGGCCAAAATGTTTTTTTACTACTCTTGTTCATTTTTTTTACCTTTTTTTTGAAATTTTCCACGTATATATTTAAATAAGAATAGAAGAAGAATACTATAAAATACAACTCTTAAAATATTAATCATTATTTGATTTATATTCTCTGGTACACTCTCTAATTCAATACCTTTGCTAGTTGCAATTTGAGATGCTAGGTCTAAATAACCATTATACATAGCAGCTTGATATTTTTTTACTATTTCAGTACCTTTAGCTCTTTGAGCTATAAGAGGGATTATACTTCCACCGCTATTACTAAGTGCCTCTTTTACATCGTCAAAACTTTTCGTAAAAATGATTGCAGTCATTAGTGCTGACGCCATTGATGTATGTGGACTTAAAATTTGTGCTTTATTAAAATCATTATATAGTTCCGTTGGTCTGGCTATGATTTCTATTTTTTTATCTAACTCAACCATAGTTAAAAGTACTGCTGGTTGCTTAAGATCTTTCATTACCTCTTTTTCATAATCACTAACAGTCTGCCCAGCTTTAAGCTCTCTTGTCATAATCATATAAAGATGAATACCAGTTTTTTCAAATAACTCTTGACCAACTATTTCAACATCAGCACTGAAAATTTCATTTTTAGCTACATCATCTTTATATAAATAAGCTGCATTCAGTGTGAGTGTGAAAAATAGTGTAAGAAGAAATATGTAATTAAGTCTCATTAAGTTGTTCCAATTCGTTAAATTTTATATCTATATTAAGTAAATATAACTTAAGTGAATGATAAATATTTTGTATTGTATGTAAATATGACTTAAAATAAGTAGAATAGTTTGAAGTTGTTAAAAAAATAGTTTTTTGAAGTAACTTTTAGAGGGTAAACCCTCTAAAAAAATTGTTAACCTTACCCTATGTAAAGGTGGTTAGCAGTTAATACTGACCATAATGTAATTGCAGCACAAACAACTAGTGTAAGTGTAATAATCTGATTCATATTCATTATATGTCCTTATTGACCGACAACAACACGATGCGCAGCATTTTTCGTGCTGATCATCTTGATTGAAGTCTCATCTTTAATTTCGTAAAAATTCTGAGCATTAGCTTGTTGAACACCTAATCCCCATACAGTTAAGCCAGCCACAATACTTAGTAATAAAACAGTTGCTATAAGCATACCTGTAATACCACTTAGTGCGAAAATACTTCTGCTATCACTTTCCATTAGTTAGCTCCTTTACTAATATTTACAATATAAGTTTCTACAGCTAATTTTTGAGTAGCATTTAGAGAGTGCTCAAATGATGGCATTATTCCAATTCCACCTTTTTTACCGTGATCTAATACTTTACCAATTAACATAGGTGTAAATACTTTAATATTAGGTGCCATTCCACCCATACCAGATCCATCAGAACCATGACATGAAGCACAAGCCATTTCATAAGCAGCTCTACCTTTATTACTAGTCATTCCACCAGCAACAAAGTCAGCAATTTCAGTAACATCTTTACCTTGAGCCATACCAGCAGGCATTACGCCCATTGGGTAACCGCCAAGCTTACTAGAACCGTTATTAATAGCGAATTCTACAGCTTTAGCATCTAAACGATGGTTAAGATCAGCAGCTTTACCACCAATACCATCAGCTTCTAGACCATGACATACTTTACAGTTTGCAATAAATACAGACTCACCCATAGCATTTAACTGCTCAGGATCATTCTTAATATTTTCAAACTTAGCTTCATATTTACTATTATGTTCAGTTACAGCTTCATTATACTCACCAATTTGAGAGTATGCATTAACTGGATAACCAACTAAGAAATACCAAATTGCCCAAATAGTAGAACCTAAAAAGATAATAGCCCAACCCATAGGCAACTCATTTTTATACTCACCAATGCCGTCCCAAGTCTCATCTGCTAGTGTACCACTAGCAGTTTCTTCTTGCATTTGACGAACATATCCAATTACAACATATACAGTTACTAGAACTAAAACTACTGCACCTGCAACAGCTAGTTGATTTACGATATCACCACCTAGTCCGCCTTTAGTAAGACCAACAGCAAGATATGTAAAACCTAGCATTGCGGCAGTAATAATAATACCCCAAAGTACTAATTTATTCATTGTACCTCCCTTTTTTCATTCTTCTCGATCGGCGTAGCCGAAATATCATCGTCTAGTGCGATATTTGAATACTCTTCGTAATCAATGCCAGCATTACTTTTTCTTCTAGTATATAAATGATAGATGTACGCATAAAGTACAACTACCAAGAATCCTGTTAAGAAAAAATAACCATAGGCTTGAAGTGTAGCAATATCCACAAAACTACCTTTACTATTTTAAACTATTCATGTAAGCGATAATAGCAACAATTTCAGGAATCTGACCATTGTTAACCATCTCTTTTACATTTTTATCATTCATATCTGCTACAACTAATTTTGCTTCAGCTAATGCTGATGCGTGTGCACCTGATAATGAATCAGCAAGTTTTACTACCTCTTTAGAACCATCTTTCATAGGAAGTGGTTTGTTATAAGGTACAGCAAATACATTTTTAACTGTTATTTGCTCTGCATAAGCAGTGTCAATATCAGCTAAATTAGTAAACATCCATCTGTAAGCAGGCATGATAGAACCAGGTACAACACCAGCAGGATCTTTCATGTGGTTTTCGTGCCAGTCAGTTGTACGGTAGTTACCTACACGCATAAGGTCTGGACCAGTACGTTTTGAACCCCAAAGAAAAGGACGATCATAAGCATACTCACCACTCATTGAGTAGTGACCATAACGATCAGTTTCAGCTTTAAAAGGACGAACTAGTTGTGAATGACAAGCATTACAACTATTTTTAATATATACATGACGACCAGCCAACTCTAGAGTTGAGTACGGTTTCGTACCAACTGTAGGTTGTGATTGTTGTGCAAAGTTTGGAAGTATTTCTACTAAACCAGCGAATGCAATTGTTAAGAATACCGCAACTGCAAAGAAGAACGGATTTTTTTCTAACCAATGAAACATAATTATAATCCCCCTTAATTACGCGCCCATAGGCGTAGCGTTTTGTAACTCTGACTCATCTACTCTTTCAGAAGAAGTCATTGTTTTAAACATATTGTATGCGAAAATAAACATACCAACTAAGTATAAAGTACCACCAACCGCACGAATAGTGTAGTAAGGGTGAAGAACAGTTACTGTATCAATGAATGAGTAAGCTAAGTTACCAAATTCATCGTGAGCACGCCACATCATACCTTGAGTTATACCAGCAATCCACATAGATGTAAAATAAAGAATTACACCTAAAGTTTGGATCCAGAATTGAGTATTCATTAAAGATTTAGAGTAAATCTTACGTTTGAACACACGTGGAGCCATATGGAAAAGTGCAGCCATAATCATGAATGCAACCCAACCAAGAACACCATCATGAACATGACCAACAATCCAGTCAGTAAAATGCGCTAGAGCATTTACAGATTTAATCGCTTGAATTGGACCTTCAAGAGTTGAGAATAGGTAGAAAGTAGAAGCAAGAATCATGAACTTAATCAGTGGAGACTCAGCAACTTGTTGCCACTCACCCTTCATTGTCAGAAGCATATTTATAGCAGAACCCCAAGACGGAAGAATTAGAACTATTGAGAAAACTGATCCCATAGTTTGCATCCAGTCAGGAACTGTAGAGAAAAGAAGGTGATGACCACCAGCCCATATATAAACGAACATTAAACCCCAGAATGAAAGAATAGATAGTTTATATGAATAAACTGCTTGTCCTGACTCTTTTGGTAAAAAGTAGTAGATCATTGCAACAATAGGAACAGTAAAACCAAATGCAACAGCATTATGACCATACCACCATTGAACAATTGCATCATTTGTACCAGAGTACATTGACACAGAGTGATACCATGCGCCAATTCCATCTGATGCAAAATAAGTAGGAATTGCTAAGTTGTTAAATATGTAAAGCATAGCTATACCAAGGAACGTAGCAATATAGTACCAGATAGAGATATATAGTGATTTTTCACGGCGAATACCGATTAAACCAAATAGACCCATACCCCAAATAACCCAGATAATTACAATTGCAATATCAATAGGCCACTCAAACTCTGCATACTCTTTTGATGTAGTGATACCCATTAACAGTGAACCAACTATTAAAACAACACCTACCATATATAATGTGAAGTGAAGTTTTCCTAAAAACATTAAAAATGGTGATTCAGCCATAGATACTTTAAGAACTCTTTGTCCTACATAATACCAAGTTGCCCAAATACCACTTAATGTGAAACCAAAAATAACTGCATCTGTGTGCAGTGGACGTAAACGAGAAAAGTTAGTATACTCAGCCAAGCCTTCGCCTAACATAGTATTAACAGCAGGGAAAGCCATTTCCCACGCTAGAATAACACCAACAAGCATTCCAACAATTCCTAAAACGATAGTTGAATACATAAACAACTTCGCTATAGTATAATCATACTCTAATGGACGATCTTCCATATAAAGCCTCCTTAAAAGATTCAAAGTATAAAAGTTCTAATTCAAAATTAGACCAATAAACTATGCAATATTAACTATTGATACATTTAAAAGGACTTAAAGTATTAAAATGTTGTTACTAATATTAGTTTACATAATTATATTAAGGATAAATTAATAAATATGTGAATAAATGAAACAATTATTAGTTGTAACTATTATTTTATAGTAATAAGTTTTCACTAAATATTACGTACAACACGCTTTTCTCTCCATAATTTCTGTTTTAGGTGTATTAAATATAACAAACTGTTTATATGCTTTCATAATTGTCCAAGCTCCATACACTATAACTGTAATGGCTGCAAGGTTTATAAATATTTTACGTAATGAAGTTGAACTAAATATACCTACTATATAGGCAAATGTAAAAAGTGAAGGTATTGTAAATATACCAAATATTCCCATTACGATCGCACCATACAAAACTGACTCTGTTGTAGTTGCAGTAACAAGCATTGTGTAAACAAGGCCACAAGGTATTAGTCCATTTAAAAAACCTAGAATAAAAAAGCTAGATAGTGTTGCAGTAGCTATTTGTGCATTAAATATTTTTTTGAACCATGCCATTTTTGCAATTGGGTACTCTATGGAGTTTAAAAATTTTAGTTTACCTGCAAATGAGAGACCCATAAGGATCATTAAAAGACCGGCAAAACCAAACATTATTGCACGACTAAGTGGAGTTATATCCCAAAGTGAGCCAAAATAACCAAATAGTGCCCCTAAAAGCATATATGCTACTACTCTTCCGATATTATAAAGTCCATGATAGAGAGCTTGTTGTGTTCTTGTAAGTTCAGGTGAAATTTTTGAGGCCGTGTAGGTAACAATAAAGCCTCCACACATACCAATACAATGACCAATAGATCCAAGTAGTGCGAAAGTTATAATAGCGGCTAGTTCTATATTTTCCAAAAATTACCTTTTAATAATACAAAATAATAGCAACTAAGTGTTAAATATGTGTTAAGTTCTATTCTCTTTCATAACATTTATGAATTCACCAAAGATATAGGCACTCTCTTTAGGTCCTGGAGATGCTTCTGGATGATGCTGTACTGAGAAAATTGGTTCATCTTTGTATTTTAAGCCCTCAATCGTATTATCAAAAAGGTTAGTATGTGTTACGTCAGCTATCTCTGTAATACTATCTGGTACATTATAGTTATGATTTTGTGCTGTAATCTCAACTGTACCTGTTTTAGCATTTTTAACAGGATGATTTCCTCCATGATGACCAAATTTTAATTTAAAAGTATCATAACCATGGGAGATAGATAGTAGTTGATGTCCTAAGCAGATACCAAACATAGGAATTTTAGCAGCTATTAGTTTTTTTATCTGCTCTTGTTCTTTTTTAAGAACAAGTGGATCACCTGGACCATTTGAAAGAAATACTCCATCAATATACTTAGCTTTATAATCTTCTATTAATTTTTCAGCATCAAAATTATTAGGAATTACATCAACACTCATGCCGGCATCTACTAGTTCATTTAAAATATTACGTTTAACACCAAAGTCAATTGCGACTATTCTAACTTTAACTTTTGGTGGCTCTTTGTACATAAAGTTTACTGAGTCATAATTAGCACTTTTGTGTTTATACTTCTCTTTTGTACTTACTTCTTCTATATAGTTAATATCTTCTATACGAGGTGAGCTTTCAAGTATTTTCTTTAACTCGTCTTTATCACTGATTTGTGTCGAAGCTACCATCATCATGGCACCTTCATCACGTATCATTTTAGTTAAATAGCGTGTATCAATATCACAAATACCAATTACGCCATGAGCAAGTAAAAAGTTTTCTAATGATGTGTCAGCTCTAAAGTTAGAAAATTCATCTTGATATTTACGTACGATCACACCTTTAGTAAATGCACCCATACTCTCCATATCTTCATCATTAACACCTACATTACCAATCTCTGGCATAGTAAAAGTTACAAATTGTCCTGCATAAGAAGGATCAGAAATAATCTCTTGATAACCACTCATTGAAGTGTTAAAAACTATCTCGCCTACTGATGTAGTGTCAGCACCAAAGCTATTTGCTTCCATGAAAGTACCATTTTCAAGATAAATCCAAACTTTTTTACTCATTAGACCATACCTCTTTTAAGCAGTTCTTCTTTGTATAGTTTTTCATGAAGAATACTATAATCATCTGTTCCAGGAATCAGATCACGTTTATATGTTTTAATTTTCTCGTAAACTGCATTTTCTATCTCTGCTGTATCAGCTATAAATGAAGTTATAGAATCATAAATAATATTTTTTACACGATTTTCACTTACATCATAGTGAAGAAGATCTTCTTCATAAAGTGAGTCTAGAATTTTATGTGAAATATCTGAAAAACGATCTTCATAAGATAAAATAACACCAAACTCTGGTGCTATTTTACGTTTTATCATAAAGAAAAGTTGACGCTCATCAGCTAAGTAAAACTCTATTTCGTCTTCATTATCATCAATAACTTCGTGAACTCTATTCTCTAAAGCAATCTCTTGTTTAATATTCTCTGCTAATATTTTTTCTGCTTCGTGAGCTATAGGCTCTAAGCCCTGAGTCATAGTCACTAATGGACTTCTATTTAAGTCTACTGCTACTTTTGTTGAAATATGTGGTACATGAGAAAGTGAAATTTTCATAATATTTAATTGCCTCTTTGTTATAAAGTTAAAAATTTAATCATTATACTAAAAAGAAGCTAATGTTTTAATTAGTTGAGGAGAGATCACCTAATAAAACGGTTATAATTGAAGCTTTTTTTGCAGGCATTTTACTTAAAATTTTACCTACTGTTTTTGGTTTTAGTATTTTTAAGATCATAACAGCCTCTTGTGGCTTCATATCTGAAAGTATTCCTGCTGCTGAAGCTGCTTTCATTTTTGCATAAGTTTGAGAAACTTTACTCATTTTAGTCTCTTTAAGATCTTTAAGTGCTTTCTCATTTTTTGCAAGCATAATTTTTGTATTTTCCTCTTTTTGGCTTACCTCTTTCAGTTTTGCATCAACACTTTTCTCTTTTTCTACTAAAATTGTCTCTTTTCTTTTTAGCATCTCATCTGTTGCAACTTTTAGCGCATTTAGTGCTTGTTTTGCCTCATCAATACGTTCTAATTCTAAAACAAGTTCACTCTTACGCTCTTCAAATATTTTAGTACACTCATATAGTCTTGTTGGCTCTTTTAGAGTTGGTGCGACTTCTTGAGCATATAAACCAAATGATATAAAAATTATTAAAATTAAATTTTTCATGATGCCCTTTTTTTCTTCATAAAACTCATTAGTGCTACTTCATCTAAATCTTTTGCTTCTAGAATAGCAATCTCTTTTAGTCTCTCTTTGATCTGCTCTGACTCTAAATAGTTAAATTTTTCATAATCAAGTGAAGTGAATTTCAAATTTTCTTTAAATTGAGTAACTTGTTGTGAAGCAAACTCTACCCATTTTTGTTTAGCTTTTATAGTCTCTCTTTGAGCACTCATAAGCATATTAGAAACTGCAAATTCTGAGATGCTACCACTTTGTGGTGCTTCTTGTTTTAATAGGTCGTCTCTTGCTATTTGTAACTCATTTTGAGCTTTTTTTAAGTTCACATTTGCTTCTGCAAGTGCAGTTTCAGCCTCTTTTAACTTGTCTTTTTTAAGTTTAACAAGAGGCGTGAACTTTGTCTTCATTAGAGTAAGATCGTGTCTAAACGCTCAGGAGAAGTTGAGATCATTCCAACTTTTGTATTAGTTAACTCTTCAATCACTTTTACGTAATCTTGAGCCTCTTTTGGTAACTCATTAAAATTTCTAGCTCCAACAGATTTATCCCAGCCTTTGAAAGTTTTGTATATAGGTTTTACATTTTCTAAATCTTGTGGCATATAGTCAATCTCTTCACCATTTAACTCATACGCAACACAAACTTTAATTTCATCAAAACCATCTAAAACATCAAGTTTCATAAGTGAAAGTTGATCACAACCGTTTACGCGAGAAGCAAATTTACAAGCAACTGCGTCAAACCAACCACAACGACGCTTTCGCCCTGTTGTTGTTCCAAATTCATGACCTTGTTCACCTAAACGGATACCATCATCACCAAAGTCTTCGCTAGGAAAAGGTCCATTACCAACACGAGTACAGTAAGCTTTTACTATACCTGTAACAGTTCCTATATCTTTTGGAGAGATTCCTAAACCAGTACATGCACCAGCTGAGATCGTAGTTGAACTTGTCACAAATGGGTATGTACCATGATCAATATCAAGTAGTGTTCCTTGTGCACCTTCAAGAAGAACTTTTTTATCTTCATCAAGAAGTTTCCAGATCATTTGAGTCGTATTAGTTAAGAAAACTAATAATTTATCAGCGTACTCGTTTAACTCTTTTACTAACTCATCGTGTGAAGGAAGAGCAATATCTAAAGCACTGAATATAGCGCTATTTTGCTCAAAATACTCTTCTAGTCTAGTTGTTAGTTTTGTTATATCACGTAACTCTCCAAGTCTAAAACCAGCTCGAGAAATTTTTTCGCTGTATGCAGGTCCAATTCCACGACCAGTAGTTCCGATCGCTTTGTCACCACGGGCACGCTCTTTTGCTTGATCGATCGCTATATGAAAGTTTAGGATCATGTGTGCCGATTCACTTATAAAAAGGCGCCCTTCTAAGTTTTCAAACTGCTTCATCTCTTTTATAATAGCTTCTGGACAGACAACAACTCCATTACCTATAATATTTAAAGCATTAGGATTTAAGATACCAGAAGGAATAAGATGAAGTGCATGTTTAACACCATCAACCCAGATCGTATGACCTGCATTGTGTCCACCTTGATAACGCGCTACTGCATCATACTTTTGAGCTAAAAGGTCAACCATTTTGCCTTTACCCTCATCACCCCATTGAATTCCTACTATTAAATCTGCTGTTATCATCTATAAATCCTTATTTATCTAATTCTATTAATTTTTCTATTAGTGCATCTACATAGATTGCAAAACCAACCGACTTAGACTCTTCGCTCTTATAGCGTCCACCACGAGCAAACACTTCATTTTGATCAATAATTCTAAAATAAAGTTCATCATAGTACAACATTTGAGCATAATAAAGAGGAGCGATCGCTACATTTTTATACTCAATAGCACTGCATAACTCTTTTATTTTCTCTAACTCAACTTTGATCGCATCTGGAACAATCTCGATCACACTGTCTATGTCTTCTATATTGTGCAGATAAACTAGTTTTTCCAACCACTCTATTTTAAGAGAGAGCATTTTTTCTATATTTATATGTTTAAAGTCATCTAATGTTAAATCACAAAGTGTTGTAATTATCTTTGGTATATTAATATTACTTATTTGTAAAAGTGGCTCTAAATCAAGCTCTTTCATAATCTCTAAACTTTGATCTAACACGCAAGAGAGTTTTTCTTCATCTATATATTCAGCGCCAACTTGATACTGCTCTATAGATGGGTATTTAAATACAGGTTGAACATAGAACCACTTTTTGTGTGTTGTATTACGTCCTAATCTTTTGTTTATAATACGGACAACATCGATCGTAGAGTCAGCACGTAGGCTCATATTATGATTTTGAACATCGTTAACACGAATTAGCTCTCGCTCATCTGCTATACTTCGGTGCTGATGATATGAAAAAAGTGGAGTAACAATCTCTTCAAAACCACCCTCACTTAAAACATCACTTGCAACGTTTTCTATAAAGCGTTTTTTCTTTGCACTTTCACCAAAGTATAATTTACTTGACTCTGGAATTTCATGTTCAAAAATCACTATTTTAGTCCAAAAAATATTTTATTATATGTTTGGCTTGCAAGACCACTGTAAGCTCTTACGCCTAGTTTATCTAAACATAACTCAACTGCATTCACAACCCAGATCGATTCATAAGTAGGAATCAATCCCATTTGGTTAATTCTGAATATTTTACCTTTTAGATGATCTTGACCACCTGCAACATTTACACCATACTCCGTTTTAAGTAGGTTTCTTATCTCACTTGCTTTCTCATCATCGATCGTAGTCATAGACTCAGCTGGGGAAGTTGGATATATATGCAGTCCGATAGTACTTAGTGCTGTGCGGGTTGCTTTAGCTCTTAAAGCAGTCTCATCATAAAGAGCGTCTAGACCATTAACTTCTATCTGTTCTAAAATAGCTTCAAGACCTATTATTAAAGTAGTTGCTGCGGTATAAGCTGTAGTGTTTTTCTTTTGAGATTTAATCTCACTTGCAAGGTTTAAATAGTAACCTTTACCACTTCCAATTTTTTCGATCGCCGCACTGCTTAGACCTAAAATTGCAAGTCCAGGAGGTAACATAAGTGCTTTTTGGCTACCTGCTATTAGACAGTCAATGTTACTTACATCAATTCTCTCAACTCCAACAGCAGTAATTCCATCAGCAATAATCATAATATTTGGGTTAACTTTTTTAACAGCCTCAGCAATCTGCTCAACTGGGTGACGAAGTCCACCTGCTGACTCACTAATCTGTATTGCTATCGCATCAATGTCACTATCTTTTTTAATAGCTTCTAAAACATCTTCAACACTTGTTGGAGTATTCCACTCATACTTAAGTTCAACATTTTTTATATTATGTGCTATTGCTATTTTGCCAAAACGCTCACCAAATTTACCTGCATTAATAGAGAGTAATTTTTCACTTGTTAAGTTAGTAACAGCAGCTTCCATAGCCCCTGTTCCTGAACTACTTAGCATTATTACTTCATCAGTTTTAAATAGTTTAAAAAGCAGTTTTCTACTGTTTGCAAAAATTGCTTCAAACTCTGGTGTTCGGTGATGTATAGTTTCATCAGCCATAGCATTACGAACGTTTTGTGGGACAGGAGTCGGTCCTGGTGTAAAAAGTAACATCTATTATTTTCCTTCAACTATATGGCTTTTGCCATACAGTTGCAAATTTTATTTTTAGTCTTCTTCTTCGAGTAGACCGATATTTTCGATCGCATCTCTTACTACTGCTTCTTTAAATGGTTTAACAAGGTAACCATTTACACCTTTTTTAATCATCTTTACAACTTGAAGTTTTGCACCTTCTGTTGTTGCCATAATGATTTTAGTTTCTTTAAAACGAAGGTCTGCACGAATTGCATCAACAACTTGTTCACCATTCATTTTGGGCATATTCCAATCAAGTAAAACTAGATCAACACTAGGTACTGAATTCATTTTCTCCATTGCTACCAAGCCATCTTCTGCTTCTAGCAAAGTCAACTCATCAGCTGGGTAAAATTCTCCCATAAAACCTGTAAGCATACGTCTAATTATTTTACTATCATCTACTATTAAAATAGTCATTATATATTCCTAATTGCATTAAAATTGTCTAATAATACAAGATAGTTGCTTCTTTTCAAATTAAATACTATGGAATAACATTTGCTAGTACTAAAATGTGCTACAACATATTTAAAGGAGAAGCTATGTCAGTTAGACAGATTTCATCAAGACTAACTTTACTGCTTGAGCGTTTCGAAGATTCTTTATATAGACTGAGCCGTAGAGTTTTATAACTGAACGGATTCAATAATCACTTTTGCTAAGGACAGCGCTTTAGAGCGGTGTGACAGCTTTGACTTGATGTTAGCATCAAGCTCAGCCACCGTTTTATTATAACCAGAAGGAATGAACATAGGGTCATAACCAAAACCCTTTTCTCCTCTTGTTTCATTAATTACATCTCCATACATCCAACCATGAACTGAATACTCTTTTTCTTTATAAATAATTGCGATCGCAGCTGTATAGTGTGCTGGAGTTGAGATTACTCCCATATCTTTAACACTTTTAATTAATTTATATAAATTATCTTTATCACTGGCACCCGCACCTGCATAACGCGCACTGTAGATCCCAGGTTCACCTTTTAAAATATCGACACTTATTCCGCTATCATCAGCAATTACAATAGCTTCTTTATCGCCTAGTGCTTTATAAACAGCTCTTGCTTTTAGTAGTGCGTTGTCTTTAAATGTGTGAGCATCTTCTACGATCTCAAACTCTTCTATTAACTCACTATATGGAACAACTTCATACTCACTCCAAAGCTCTTTAATCTCTTTTACCTTACCCTTGTTTGATGTTGCTAGTATTATTTTCATAATTTTTCCGTTACTTAATTTTATAAAGTTATTTTATCTTAAAAAACTAAGAGTATTATTCAATTATTATAAAAAAAGGTATCTTAATGTTTAAAAAAGTTCTTCCTCTCTCTGCGATACTTTCGCTTCGTTTTTTGGGTCTATTTTTAGTTCTGCCACTTCTCTCTGTTTATGCTCTAACTCTTGATGGTGCAACTCCGCTAATAGTAGGTGTGATAGTAGGTGGTTATGCTCTTACGCAAGCAATATTTCAGATCCCTTTTGGATCTTTAAGTGATCGCATAGGTCGTAAACCGACACTACTTTTTGGTCTTATTATTTTTATAATAGGTTCTCTTATATGTGCAATTTCAACTGATATTTACATGTTGATGTTTGGTCGTTTCTTGCAAGGTGCAGGTGCTATAGGTAGTGTTATTACTGCTATGATTAGTGATTTAGTTGAAGAGAAGATCCGTGCAAAAGCTATGGCTATTATGGGTGGAACTATAGCACTTAGTTTTGCTTTGGCTATGGGTTTTGGTCCATTTTTAGGATCAGAGTATGGAGTAAATACACTCTTTTACATAGCCGCTGGACTTGGTGTTTTTTCTATTATTCTTCTTTTTACTAAAGTACCTACACCACCAAGAATTACTCACAAATATAATAATAAAACAACAACTAAAGAGATCTTATCTGATAAAAATTTGCTATTTTTATGTTTTACAGGTGCTCTTCAAAAAGGTCTTATGAGTGCAACATTTGTGGCTATTCCTATGATTTTACTTCATACTTATGAAATGCCTACAAGCCAAATGTGGACTGTTTACCTTCCAGCTATGGTGCTTGGTCTTATAGCGATGGGTCCAGCTGCAGTAATTGGTGAGAAGAAAAATAATCCTAAACTAATTTTTACACTCTCTATTATATTTTTTATTACAGCATTTGTTCTATTTGCGATCTCTACAACTACAACAATATTCACAATAGCAGTTGTTAGCTTTTTCATAGGTTTTAATATGATGGAGCCACTTTTACAGTCTATGATCTCAAAGTTTGCAAAAGTACACCAAAAAGGTAAAGCGTTAGGAATTGCTAACACATTTGCTTATGTTGGAACTTTTATAGGGGCTACTCTAGCAGGTGTTCTTTTAGGCGATGGTAACAAAGAGACACTAGGGATAACATTTGGTGTTATATCTGTTATATGGTTACTTTGGACACTTAAAATGAGTAACCCTACTCGTCATTCTCATGTTTATGCTCCGATCGCAGATGTAGACCAAGCTAAGTTAGATGCATTAGAGAGTGAGTTTATAAAAGAGTGGTACATTAATGAAAACGAACAGTTAGTAATCATTAAGTATGAGAGTGAAAATATAAGTGAAGAAGAGGTATTAGCTAAAATATAACCTCTTCTTAGAGGCTTTAAGATACTGTAGTTATTTGATCTCGTCCACTATTTTTTGAGTGATATAGTGCATTGTCTACTTGTTTAAGTATTGACTTTACGTCACAACCACTCGATAGTGATGAGTGAAAGAGTCCACCACTTATTGTTTTTTTGAACTCTATTTTACCTATTTTAAAAAGTTTTTCTTTAACTATATTTCTTATTTTATCGGCAACTTTTTTAGCATTATTAAGATCTACCTGATTTAAAAGTAGAACAAACTCTTCACCACCAACTCTAAATACTGAGTCATTTGATCTTACATGAGTTCCTAAAATTTGAGAAATTTCCTTTAAGACAACATCTCCAACATCATGCCCATATGTATCATTCACATCTTTAAAATAGTCTAGATCTAACATTATTACCGCAAACTCTACCTCTTGCACCGAAGAACGCTTTATTGCAACCTCAATCTCTTCTTCAAGGTTAGTTCTATTTTTCAGACCTGTTAATGGATCGTGAAAAGCCAAGGTCTGTAATGCACTATTCTCTTCTAACATTTTAGCTTTTTCATTTTTTAACTCTAAAATATGTCGTACCATAGGTTGAAATATAAAAATGATCTCTAAAAGAAGTATAATAAGTGTTGCAATCCATGCTATTAGCTCTGTACTTTGAGCATCTAATAATTTTTTGGTAGCTTCTATGAGTAGTTGTTTTGTATGGGGACTATTTTGTGACATGCTTTGTGCAATATTAACTTTTTGTATTGCTTCATCAATGGTTGTGTTAAGTGAGTAAAAAACAGTTGTTGCCAAGTAGGCAATAAATGCCATAGCAAGAACATAACGTGACGCAAGATTAGACTGTAATTTTTCTCTATTATTCATCAAGCAACTCCTAAAAATAGTTTTTTTAAACTATAAATTTATCTACAACATTTTTAAGTAGATCTATATTTATAGGCTTTGATATGTAGTCATCAAAACCATGTTCTAGCATCTGCTCTTTATCACCCTTTATAGCTAGAGCAGTGACGGCAATAACAGGATTTTTAAAGGCTCTTTTTTCACGCAGTTCAATATAAAGTTCATAACCATTCATTGTAGGCATATCTATATCTGAAAGAACTAAATCAAAAGAGTCTAGATCGGAGCGCTGAAGTGTTTCAACTGCTCCATCTTCAACTTCAATTTCCATCTGCGGATATAAAAGTTCTAACATATCTGTTAAAACCATTTGATTAAATTCATTATCTTCTACTATTAAAACTCTCATGTATTCCTCTTCTTAGTTAAATTCTACCATAAGTTGGATTATTATTTATAGTAATTAACTACACTATCCATTTTAGACCCCATATTGAGCAATACCATATCAGCAACAACAAGTGCTACCATCGCTTCACAAACTATACTACCACGTATTGCTACACATGGATCGTGGCGACCTTTCAGTGAAAAGTCACGCTCTTCATTAGTTGTAGTAACAGTTTTTTGACTTATAAAAATAGATGGTGTAGGCTTAAAATATACATTTAAGTTAAGATCATCACCATTACTAATTCCACCCAAAATTCCGCCTGAGTGGTTACTTAAAAAACCTTCTTTATTAATTTGATCATTGTTTTGTGAGCCTTTAAGTGAAGAGCTACCAAAGCCCTCTCCAATCTCGATCGCTTTTACTGCATTTATGCCCATCATTGCATCTGCTAATGTGGAGTCTAACTTATAGTATAGTGGTTCACCTAAACCTATAGGCATATTACTAACTCTAACACTTACAACACCACCAACACTATCGTGTGCCTCTTTAGCTCGTAATATTGCCTCTTTTTGCGCCTCTTCTACATTTTTATCTAGTGAACGTGTCTCACTAGTTTTAGCATTTTCAAAGTCACACTCATTTGACTCTATTCCATCAATAGACTTTATACCACTCTGAACTTTAATACCTAACTCTTGCAACATAAGCTTTGCGATCGAGCCTGCAGCAACACGAGCAGCAGTCTCACGAGCAGAACTACGTCCACCTCCACGATAATCACGAATTCCATATTTATGGAAATATGTAAAATCAGCATGAGCAGGACGAAAAACATCTTTTATATCCGTATAGTCTTTGCTCTTTTGATTAGTATTAAAAATAACCATTGCAATCGGAGTTCCCGTACTTTTCCCCTCAAATGTACCTGAGAGAATCTCCACTTTATCATCCTCTTTTCTAGCAGTTTCTAGTCTGCTTTTTCCAGGTTTTCTGCGGTCAAGTTCACTCTGTATAAACTCTTCATCAATAAGGAGTCCAGCAGGAACACCATCAACAACACAACCTATCGCTTTTCCATGTGATTCACCAAAGGTAGTAAAGTTAAACTTAATTCCAAACTTATTCATTTTCACCCTTTTTAAGTTTTTCTAGTGCTATAAAAGCTGATTTTTGTTGTGCATCTTTTTTACTTTTTCCGATCGCAGAAGCATAATTATCATTTTGTATAAATAGAGCAATCTCAAACTCTTTTTTATGATCAGGTCCACTAGTTCCCACTAATTTGTACTCAGGTATAACACCAAAACGTGCTTGTGTTATCTCTTGTAGAGTGGTTTTGTAGTCTTTACAAAGTGTCTCTACTGATATATCTGTATAGTTTTTCTCTATCATCATTAAGACTATCTCTTCAAGTCTTTTAAGGCCTGCTTCTAGGTAAATTGCACCCATTACAGCTTCAAATGCATTTGAAAGAAGTGAACTTTTTTCTCTTCCTCCATTGTTGTCTTCTGCATTAGAGAGGAATATAAATTCGCCTAAATTCAGATGAATTGCCATGATTGTAAAACCACCCTCATTTACAAGAGCAGCTCTCATTTTAGATAGTTTACCCTCATCATATTTAGGAAATTTTTTAAATAGATACTCTCCTACGATCAGGTCGAGTACCGCGTCTCCCAAGAATTCAAGACGCTCATTATTGTAGGGTTTTTTACAGCTTTTGTGTGTTAACGCTTCAATAATAAGCTCTTTATTTTCAAACTTATAGCCTAAATCTTTTTCTAAAAGATCAAAATTTTTCATTACTTTAACTCTCCACTCTTAAATTTTTCTGCAACATCACGTGCTATTTTATCACATCTTTCATTCTCTTCATGTCCATCATGTCCTCTAACCCAAGTTCCTATAACTTTATGATCTTTCGATACTTCTATATAGTCACGCCATAGATCAACATTCTTAACCTTTTTAAAGTCTCGTTTTATCCAACCTGATAACCACTCATTTATCCCTTTTGTCACATAAGAGCTGTCACTTATGATCTCAACTTCACATGGCTCTTTGAGAGCACGTAAACCCTCGATCGCACCTAATAGTTCCATCCTATTATTAGTAGTATGAGGATCACCGCCACTCAGTTCTCTCTCTTTATCACCAAAACGTAAGATAACTCCATAACCACCAGGGCCTGGGTTTCCTAAAGCACTGCCATCACTGAAAAGATAGATTTTTTTCAAAATGATCCTTTGTTAAATATAGCTGTGGTTTTAAAGAGTCAATGTTGTGACAGTATGGACAACGACCATAACTAAAAGCTAAACTCTCTTTGCACTCATTACAAGTGTACTCAAACATAAGTGTTGCACTTTTTATATTTGAGCGTTTTAAATGTATAAGTAAGTCAAACTCAAATACGCTACTCTTCTCAGCAAGCTCTACATAGCCCTTAGCGCTGTAAAGTTCGCGTAAATATCCATTTTCACTAATAATTTCGCTATTTAGTTTAGACTCATCTAACATAAATAGAGTATCAATAATATCTTCACACTTACTTAGGTCTAGGTTTTGCCAAGCGGTACTGCTATCATGTAAAAATAGAAACTCAAAAATTAAATGGGTGTGTAGTTTATCTTTTTTATAGATATCAACTAACTTCTTCACTTTTTGTGCTGTTTCTAAAGTTTGATCATTAATAATAAGCATACATTTAATATAACTTTTTTGTGCAGTTACCTCTACTTTAAGCTCTTCAAGTGGCTCAATAACTTCTAAAGCTTTTGAGTATAGTTTAAGTTGTTCATAAATTAATAGAAGATATTTTAGCACATCTGGTGAGCGCGGGGACTCTTTTAAAATAATCAAAAAAAGTTTTTTAGCTCTCTCTAAAAACCCTGCTTTAAAATAAGTTTTTGCAAGTGCAAATGTGATTTCAAGTCTTACAGAACTTACTGTACAACGTTCTATTAAAAGTTTATATACTTGTATACTTTTTTTATACTCAGAACTTTGTAAATACGCCTCAGCCAAAATAAGAAGCGATTTTTGAGAAATATTTTTAGTAATTTCTTCAAATTCTTCATCATTAACTGAGTGAAACTTACTTATGAATTTACTTAACTTCTTATGATCCTCATAGCGTTTGAATCTTCCCCACCAATAACTTAAAAAAGAGATAAAAAAGATTATTAAAAAAAATATAATGATACCAAAAAGTGGATCGCGAAACTCTATAAAAAAACTATTCATACTTCCCCTTTTTTATATTAGTGGATTATATCTAAATAGTCATGAATATTTAAATATATATTAAAATATTATAATAGTTATAAGTTATATCGTAGATTTTATTGACTTATATTGTTTCTTGGAGTAAGATGTCATAATAAAATTATGTTATAGGACTATACAATGAGTACTAAACCTTTAGATAAAAAAACACCTTGGCGATATAATCGCTATGTTGCTTACGCTGTAATTACAGCTGTTGCTCTTATTTTACCATGGATTGTTGTAGATGGTAATCACTTCTTTTTACTATCATTTGACAAACTAAAACTTGAGCTTGCATTCGTATCTTTTGATATGCAAGAGATGTACCTGATGCCTTTCTTGCTTATGATCATGTTTCTTGGTATTTTTGGTATTACAGTATTTGGTGGAAGAATGTTTTGTGGATGGATGTGTCCTCAAACGATTTTTCGTGTTATATACCGTGACTTAATAGAGACTAAACTTTTAGGTCTTCGTAAACGTATAACTAACAAGCAAAAAGAGCCAGACTACTCAATTCCTGGAAATAAACTTAAACGTGTTGTAGCAATTTTAATTTGGACATTTTTGGCTTTTGTAGCTGCATCGGATCTTATGTGGTTTTTTGTTCCACCTGAAGATTTTTTACTCTATTTACAAAACCCAGCTGAGCACACTATTCTTTTTGGTACAGTTTTTTTTATTGTTCTATTTTTAGTATATGATATCATTTTTCTTAAAGAAGATTACTGTGTTTATGTTTGTCCTTATTCACGTATACAGTCTGTTTTATATGATGAAGATACTATTATGGCTATCTACGATCCACATCGTGGTGGTAAAATCTATAATGAAGATAAAGATAAAGTACTTACTAATCAAAAAGAAATTTTAGCTGCAAATGAAAACAATGAGTGTACATCATGTGAAAGCTGTGTAACTATCTGTCCTACTCATATAGATATACGTAATGGACTACAACTTGAGTGTATTAACTGTTTAGAGTGTGTTGATGCTTGTACAAAAGTTATGGGTAAATTAGGAAAACCATCTCTTGTTAAATGGTCAAGCGATCGTGAGACTGTTCACCTTAATGGTAAAACTAGATATATGCGTCCTAAAATTATAGGCTACTTATCTATCATATTGATTTTAATAGGTATAACTATTTGGATGGGTGGTAAAAAAGAGCATATGCTACTAAATATAAACAAAGAGACTCGTCTATACAGTATAAAACATAGTGATGATAACATACGTGTAAAAAATGCTTATACATTCTTACTACAAAATACTTTAGATGAAGAACATAGATATTACTTTGATGTAATAACAGCACCTGAGTATGAAGGTAAAATTAAAATTTCACGTCCTACAAAAGCATTTTTGGCTAAACCTGATATTAAAAAGAAGACAGTAGTTGTACTTTATACAGATGATTTATTAGTTAAGAATACACAAGATGACACTATTATACCTATTACAATTCGTGCTTACGCTATTGATGATAAAGTGAATATTGTTGTAGATAGAGAAGCAACTTTTACATTCCCAAGACATGACATCTTAATAAAAGATGCTAAATAATACCCCTATGCAGAGATTAAAATCTCTGCATAGCCTCTTTATCTACTCCATTTCATAAAATATTACAAAAATAGAACAACTTAGTGCTCTAGTTGAGAAAATAAGCAATTAGTTACGAGTACCCCTAATTTAGTTCTCAATAGAGAGCTATAAATAGTGAAAAAGCTCTTAATAATAGAGCTTTTAAGCTAAATTGCTTAAAAAATGCTTATTTAGTTGCATTAATAGATATAAACAGTTATAATGACTACGATGAAAGATGAGGTTCTAAACCATCTTTAGTGTGTAAAGCTCTACAAGACAAGAAGACTCCCCAAACTGATTCCATTTCGTTATGAAGTGTATTTTATTCATATAAAGGTATGAAAATGGCAGAATTATTAAACGGAACTATTAAATGGTTCAATGAAGAAAAAGGTTATGGATTTATCCAACAAGATAACGGAGGAGCAGATTTATTTGTTCATTTCCGTCAAGTTAACAGAACTGGTGCTGGACGTGTAGCATTTGAAGAAGGTCAAAAAGTGACTTTCGAAGTTGGCGAAGGTCAAAAAGGCCCTCAAGCTGAAAACGTAACAGCAGAGTAGTTTCTACTTCTGTATTATGAGCTTCGGCTCATAGTTATTCTCTTTAAAAATATTTAATTTACAAACTCTTTTTTTTAACATTACCCAAAACTTATATCTCAAACATTCAAAATTAAACATCACACTTCAAGTTACAACTTATAGTCTGATTTACTATAATTGATGCAACCTCTTTTTGTGCTTCAATAATTATCGGTATATGCAGATCACTTAGATCATCTCTCTCTTTAGAGTTTGCAACCTCAACAACTAAATTTACACCCTTAGCATTATTAAGAATTGCCTCACAAATAAGACGTTTCTTCTGTGTATTATCAATAGCTACGATCACAGATGATGCATCTTGAGTATGAAGTGATGTTAAAATACTCTGCTTAGAGACATCTCCGTAATATGCCTCTTTACCAGCATTCAAAGCTTCACGAACATGTTTTAGATTGTTATCAATAACAATATAAGAGGCTCCTCTTTGTTCTAACTCTTCTATAATATATTTAGATGCTTTGTTATAACCACATATAATAACATGATCTTTTTTCTGAGTTAATGCACTTAAGTCACGTACCGGCATCTTCTCTTTAAAGAAAAGGTCCATAATACTTTCGATATTGCTTAGAATAAAAGGTGTCACAATCATCGATATAACAACTACTAACACTAGAAGATTTGTTAACTCTTGAGATATTAATAACGAGCTAGATGCCAAAGCAAAAATTGCAAATGAAAACTCACCAACTTGAGAAAGCGACAGTGCAGTTTTATGCGCAGTTTTTGTGTTTGTATTTTTTCTTATTACTATAAAGATAATCATACCTTTTAATATAAAAACAGCACCCACAACTAATAAAATTTCTTGCATATGTAAAAAAGCATAAGCTAAATCTATTTTCATACCTACTGTTAAAAAGAATGTCCCAAGAAGAAGATCTTTAAATGGAGCAATATCTGCATTTACTTTATGATGATACTTTGTTTCTGCAATGAGCATACCAGCTAAAAAAGCTCCTAAAGAGTAAGTAAAACCCATAGAATGAGCAAAAAGAGAAGCTCCCATTACAATAGCTAGAACAGAACCTATAAAAAGCTCTTCAACCTGTGAATGAGCAGAAAAATGAAGTAGCCAAGAGACGATTTTTTTTCCTGCTAAAAATAGAAAAGCAAAAATAAACATAGCACTTAAAATTGTACTAATTAAGACATCACTAACGTCTTGTGTACCATCTTGAGAAAGGAAACCTATAAGAACTAATATAGGGATCGCTGCTATGTCTTGAAAGATTAGTATAGCTACACTTTTTTGTCCATAAGGCTCATAAATATCTTTTGAGGACTTAAGGTGCGTTAAAACAACAGCAGTAGAACTAAGCGAAAGTGCTAAAGCAATTATTAATGATGCAACATGTTCGAGTTCAAATATATATGATGAAATTAAATAGAAAATAATAGAACTGAGACCAACCTGCATTGTTCCGTTAATAAATACTTCATTTTTCATAGTTGCCATTTTTGCTAAAGAGATCTCAAGACCGATTGCAAACATTAGAAAAGCTATTCCAAATTCCCCAACTAACTCTAATGAGTGAGAATCAGCTAGGTAGTGTAAATCAAATGTATAAGTAAGTATAGTTCCGGTTAAAATATATCCTATTATATGTGAAATTCCTAGTCGCTTTAAAACTATATTTATAACAACAGAAAGGGCTATGGCAATAGTAATATAAAAAATAAGTGAATTTCCCACTTTTACTCCTTCTTTTAAACGCTTTTTATAGGACTGTATTATATAATTCTATTTTTAAATCAAGGACTTATATTATGACTAAATTTATTTTTGTAACGGGTGGTGTACTTAGCTCTCTTGGTAAGGGTATTACAGCAGCCAGCGTAGGGGCACTTTTAAAACATTCTGGTAAAAATGTAGGGATGCTAAAAATAGATCCATATATTAACGTAGATCCTGGAACTATGTCACCACTAGAGCATGGTGAAGTTTTTGTTACAAAAGATGGAGCAGAAACTGACCTTGATATAGGTAACTATGAACGTTTCTTAGATAGTTCATACCTTAAAACTAGCAACTTTACTACAGGACAGGTTTATAGTTCTGTGATCGAGCGTGAGAGAAGCGGTGGCTATTTAGGTCAAACCATTCAGGTTGTTCCTCATATAGTTGGAGAAATTGTTGATCGTATAAAAAAAGCTGGCAAGGGACATGACATTTTAGTTGTGGAACTTGGCGGAACAGTTGGTGACATAGAAGGACTTCCTTTTATGGAAGCAATTCGATTGATGAAACATGATGATGATGTAGAAGGCACATTCTTTATTCATGTTACACTAATTCCTTATATAAAAGCAGCAGGTGAGCATAAGTCAAAACCTACACAACATGGTATTCAAGAGTTACGTCGTATTGGTATAACTCCACAAATGATAATAGCTCGTAGTGAAAAAGCTCTTCCAAAAGCATTTAAAAAGAAACTATCTGTTAGTTGTGATGTTGCATCTGATAGTGTGATTGAGGCACTAGATGCACCTACAATATATGGTGTTCCTTTAGCTTTTATGCAACAAAATATTTTAACACCAATTGCAAAAGAGTTAGAGCTTGGTGAGCTAACTCCAGATATGGAACAGTGGGATGCACTTGTTAAGAAGATTGTTTCACCAAAAGAGAAAGTAACCATTGGCTTTGTTGGTAAATATTTAGAGTTAAAAGAGTCTTATAAATCATTAACAGAAGCACTAATTCACTCTGGAGCACATCAAGATATGCGTGTAGAGATCGAGTGGATCGATAGTGAAAAACTTGAAAATAGATCAGATGAAGAAGTGGCTGAACTTTTAAATGAGTGTGATGGTATCTTAGTTGCAGGTGGTTTTGGTAGCCGTGGAATAGAAGGAAAAATCAATGCAATTAAATACGCACGTGAAAATAAAGTTACATACTTTGGTATCTGTCTTGGTATGCAGTTAACTTTAGTTGAATATGCTAGAAATGTTTTAGGAATTGAAGATGCAAACTCTATCGAGTTTGATGAAAATACAACTAACCCTATCATATACCTAATAGATAACTTTTTAGATCAAGCAGGTGATTCACAACTTAGAACTCATAACTCTCCTATGGGTGGAACTCTTCGTTTAGGTGAGTACCCATGTGAAACAAAAGATGGTTCACTTATACAACAAGCTCATAATGGTGAAAAACTTATAAACGAACGTCATCGTCACCGTTATGAAGCAAATCCTACTTATAGAAAACAGCTAGAAGATGCAGGTATGATTGTAACAGGTGAGTCAAATGGTCTTATAGAGTGTGTTGAAATAAAAGATCACCCATGGTTTCTAGGTGTTCAGTTTCACCCAGAGTTTACTTCTCACTTACAAACTCCAAGCCCATCTATCTCAGCTTTTGTAAAAGCTGCTTTTGAGAATTCAAAACATTAGTTAATAACTATCTCTAAAATTTTAGAGATAGCTTTAGAGCTCAGTTCCCACAGAGTGAATAGAGATAGCTTTACCATGTTTATCTTTAATAATATTATTTTCAAATTTAAAAGTTTTTATCTGAGTATCTTTACACTTAATATCATTTATGTTTTCCCATGTAATATTTGTTCCATAAAATAGGTCATTAAACACATATAAAACTTCTACTAGGTCACTATCAGGTATAAAAATATTAAACCAATTCTTTCCCATAACCTCTTCTTTTGAATAGCCACTAACTTGTTCAGCTATTTCATTGAACTCAACTATAACAGCGCCTGAGTCTAAAGAAACAATAAATTTATTATCTTGTTGCATAATGGAGATCCTTTTCAAATTTATTGTACTTTATCCTATTTTTACTTATAGTTTAATACGTTATAATCCATTATGAATAAACCAAAATTAACTCTTACTTCTTTAAATACTCTACTTAAAAATCGTTTTGATAAAGGTTTTAAAACCTTAAAAGATATTCCACAACCATCTTTACTTTTAAATGCAGATGTAGCAGCCATTCGTATAGCTAAAGCTATTAAAAATAAAGAGCGTATAACTCTTATAGGTGACTATGATGTAGATGGAGTAACTTCAACTGCGATCGTAAAACTATTTTTCGAGCAAATAGACTACCCATTAACTGCAATAATACCAAACCGTTTTCGTGATGGCTATGGTGTTTCTGCTAAAATTTTAGAGAATGTTGAAGCAGATGTTGTAATCACAGTTGATAATGGAATAAGTGCCATAGAGGCTGCTAAAATTTGTAAAGAGAGAGGAATTGATCTTATAATTACAGATCACCACACTCCATCAGAAATTTTACCAGATGCTTTTACGATCGTTAACCCAAAACAAGAGAAATGTAGTTATCCATTTAGTGAAATTTGTGGTGCTCAAGTAGCTTGGTTAGTTTTAGCTATGTTAAAAAAAGAGCTCGATGAAAATATTGATATGAAACAGTTTTTAGACCTTGTTGCACTTGCTGTGATCGCAGATGTTATGCCATTAGTGGATATAAATAGAGCTATTGTCATCTCTGGACTAAATATTATGTTTAACTCTACTCGCCCATCATCAATTATTATTAGAGAGTTTTTAGACAAGAGCAAAATTAGTAGTGAGGATATAGCCTTTTCTATAGCACCAAGACTTAACTCAGCAGGACGTCTTGAAGATGCTTCGATTGCACTAGACTTTCTTACAGCTAAAGATACGCAAACAGCATTTAAAATTTTTGAACAACTTGGGTGTCTAAATATTGCTAGAAAAGAGATCGAAGCAGAAGTTACACAAGAAGCAATAGAGCAAGTTGATAAAAATGATAAGGTTATTGTCGTTTTTGGTGAGGGCTGGAACGAGGGTGTTGTTGGTATAGTTGCGGCACGTCTAACACAAAAGTTTTCACGTCCTGCTATTGTTTTGAGTGTTGAAGCTGGAATTGCAAAAGGAAGTGCAAGAAGTCTTGGTAAAGTTAATATACACAAGCTTATAACTACTCAAAAAGAATTCTTAATTAAGTTTGGTGGTCATAGTATGGCAGCAGGACTTTCAATAGGCATAGAGAATATAGAAGAGTTTAAAAAACAGTTAAATATTGAGGCTCAAAAAATTAGTGATAGTGATTTTATACCAGTTAATAAAAGTGTTGGCGAGTTAGAGGTAGGGATGATAAACTTCGATCTTTTAAATTTACTAGACTCTTATGAACCGTATGGTGAAGCAAACCCTAGACCAGCATTTAACACAACTAACGCTGATGTTATAACTACCAAACTTTTTGGATCAGATAAGTCTCATACACGCCTAAACATAAGACTTCATAGTGTTGATCACAACTGTTATGATCTGTTAGCTTTTAGAGAAGTCTTGAGTATGCCACATGATCGAAAGATTAGTTGTAGTTTTAGTGTAAATAAAAATGAGTGGAATGGAAGAGTTTCTATTCAGCTTCTACTAGATCAGCTTCATTAATATTTTCACTTTTATCTTGGACAAGCTCTATTAACATCTCTTGTTGTTGTAGACCTAAGTGCTCCATGATCATAGAGTAAGTATTTTCTCTATCTTGCCACTCTATGTCTTCGTCTATTCCAAAAAGTTCCATAAAATACTCATAGTTATGCTCTAATGCATTCTCTTTGAAAAAATAAAATCTTAAATAGTTTACAGTATCTATTTTTGTTATTGCAACTTTTTGTCCTGTTAAATTAGGATACACTTCTTTATTTAACCAAGTAGTAAAAACCTCAGACTCTTTAAACCAGTTATAAAACACTAGCTCTTTATTTTTAATCTCTTCAAACTGCTCTTCATCTGTATTAAATTCAAAAAAATAATCTTTATCATCTTTTTTAAATGTTTTATCTTCTTCATTATATATTACAAATTTAAATTTAATACGCATTGTGACTCCGTGAATAAAAGGGGATATTTAAAAGTTTTGTGAAAGTTTTATATTTTAAAAAAGGGTAGAGAAGGAGAACCTTCTCTGTTGAGACTATGCACGACCCATTTTAATCATACCATAAATAGTCATTGGTTTTAACATTTTAGTTTTAACAAACCACCATAACCAACGCTCTTTAGTTGGATCAAGAGGAGCAGATTTAGCATTTTCGCCACTTCCTGCTGCTTTAGAAGCCCAGTTAAACTCAGCCATCATTACAGTACCTATACCAGTAATTAATGGACAAACTGTATAACCATCAAACTTAGCAGTCATTGGCTTACCTTCCATAGTTTCAACTAAGTTAGTTACAAGTACTTTGTACTCTTTTCTAACTGATCCACCTGTTTTACCCATTGGTAAAGAAGCAACATCACCCAGAGTAAATACGTTGTTGTACTTAAGAGATTGTAAAGACTCTTTCTTAACAGCAACCCAACCTTTAGGTGTAGCAAGAGCAGACTTAGCAATAACTTCAGGAGCACTCATTGGAGGAGTAATATGAATAAAGTCATATTTAAAGTCAACATTTTCATGTTTTGTAACCATTGTGAATTCTTCAGTGTCTTCATCATAAGCACCTTTTTCTTCCCAACGCTTGTCAAATGTAGCAACTTTAGCAGCAGTATCTATAGCAACAAGATTATGCTTGTAATGCCATTTGAAACCTCTTGCTTTAAATTGTGCAACGATCGCAGTATGGTAATCTTTAATACCGAACATACCACCACCATTTGGTAAGAAAGTTAACTCAACTTTATCACGAACACCAGCTTCTTCAAGTCTAGCATGTGTTAAAGACATAATTTTCTTTGGAGCACCACCACACTTAATAGGTGTATTAGGGTGAGTAAATAGTGCTTGAAGTTTTTCAGGACCTTTATGAGCTTTAGCTTGAGCTATTAACGCTTGAATACCTTTCCAAGTGTCAGATGCACCATCAGCGAAATAGATAGAGTAAACACCATCGTGACCAACTTTTTTCTTAACAGACTCATTGTTTGAGCTTGAAGACATAATACCTGTACCATCAAGACCCTTAATTTTAGAGTAGTTAAGAACTAAACCAGTTGCAACTACAAGGTAGTCATAAGAAATTTTTTCACCAGCATCTGTAGTAACAGTATTGTTAGTTGGATCAAACTCTGTAACAAAGTTTTTAATTAGTTTTACTCCACTTGGAACAAAATCATCTCTTAAATACTCAATGTCAGATTGATCCCAAAGACCAGCTGCAACTAAAGTTTGACCTGGTTGGTAAGAAACTGATAATGGATCAGGCTCAATAACAGTAATATCTGGATTAGAGATATTGTTAGTTAATCTTGATGCAGTACTCATACCAGCAAGACCACCACCAACGATAACAATTTTACCTGTTACGCCAGAAGCACTAAGAGCTGTAGCAGCTTCTGCTTCAGTCATTGCACCACCAACCATAAAAGCTGCACTTGATACACCAGCTAATTTCATCGCGTCTCTTCTAGAAAGACCTTCACTTGCTTCTGCTAATATCTCTTCTATATAATCTTTACTCATAATATACTCCTACGTATTTATTTATAATAGCTATTGCTGTTAAAATTGCCCAAAGATTATCACAAATAGTTTTATTTGAAACTTAAACGGGGGTTTTTTTTCTAAATTAACTATAAACTATTCGAATAATACACTATTTTGTGATATTTTTTTTAATTGCCTCTATCCATTCTCCCATTTTAGCCTCATAACCAATGGGTTTAAACTCTACAAACTTAAGCTTTTTACTTAAGTATTTTTGTTCAATATAGCCACCAAAATCATGAGGATATAAATAGTTAACTTTGTTTTGTAGTATATTTTCTGGAATTTCTAAGATCTCTCCGCTCTCGATCGCACATAAAGCAGAATTGATAGCCAGATAAGCTGAGTTAGATTTTGGTGAAGCACAAAGGTAGATCACAGCTTGTGCTAAAATTATTCTAGCTTCTGGATAGCCAATTTTTGCAACACTAGTCATAGTAGAAGTACATAGTGTTAGAGCTTGAGGATTTGCATTACCTATATCTTCACTAGCAAGTATAACTAAGCGTCTTGCTATAAACTCAGGATTTTCAGCACCTTTTATAAGTCTAGCTAAGTAGTAGATCGCAGCGTCAGCGTCACTTCCTCTTATACTTTTAATCATAGCACTTGCCAAGTCATAGTGAGTGGTTGCAGAACTTGCACCATCATTTAAAGCACTAGGACGAAGAGATTTTAATGTTTGTAGTGTTATAGGTTGAGCCACTTCTGAACTCAGTGAAAGTAAGTTCAGCATAGCACGTACATCGCCACCACTTGAAGCTATTAAATACTCTTTAGCACTCTCTTCAATTGAAATAGACTCTTTTTCTATAATATACTCGCAAACATTTAAAAGTGCTTCTCTACCCACAGGTTTTAGCTCATACAACATTGAACGCGATCGCATAGCTGCCGTTAAAGAGTAAAAAGGGTTTTCTGTTGAAGCTCCGATCACAAGAACAGAGTTGTTTTCCATAACTGGTAGTAAAACTTCTTGTTGGTTTTTAGCTAAACGATGAACTTCATCTATAAAAAGAAGTGGTTTCTCAAGAGAGTTTTTATATTGATCGAATATTTTACGTAGTTGTTCTATTTTTAGTGAGGTTGCATTAAACTCATAAAAAGGAAGTTCCATCACATCTGCGATCACACGTGCAAGTGTTGTTTTTCCACTTCCTGGTGTTCCATAAAAAAAGCTATGTGATAGTTTTCCTTTTTCACATAAAACTCTTAATGGGGAGTTTGTAGCAGTTAAACTCTCTTGACCTACAATGTCATCAAAAGTTTTTGGTCTATATGTATATGTAAAATCACTCACTAATTATGTTTTAAAAAATCTCTTAAATCTCTATATTCTGTCTTATTTAAAAAGCGAGATTTTCCATCCGGTAAGTTATTTAGGCTAATTTGTCCAAAACTTATACGTTTAAGATCAGCTACTTCAGCTCCAAAGTGAGCAAAGAAACGACGAAGCTCTCTATTTTTACCTTCACCAATTGCTACTTTTAGTGTACTGTAGTTATGGGCACTCTTTAAAACTTCACAACCTAAAAATGGTGCAAAGCTCATAGATGTCTGATTGCTCAATTTATGTGCACCTGCCATTGCATCTTCTAGTTCTAAACCTGTTTCCATAGCTTTAAGCATCGGGTCTGTTACTTCACCCTTAATTTTCAACTTATAAACACGTTCTATATTTGAAGTCATTAGAGTAGTTGCTATTCTTGAAGCATCTGTTAAAAGTAGAAGCCCCTCAGAAGCATAGTCAAGACGACCAACAGGTATAAAGTGCTTAAACTCATTTGAAAGTGAGTCATATATAGTTTTACGACCTCTAGGATCACTCTTTGTAACTAATTCCCCTTTTGGTTTGTTGTAAACTATAACTGTATATTTCTCACTTGGTGAAACTTTTTTTCCACTAACAAAGATCGAATCTATATTCTCATCAACTTGTGTTGCTGGGTTAGTCTCAACTACATCATTCATTCTTACAAAACCATCTTGAATAGCCTTGTCCGCACTACGACGTGAATACGTTGAGTAGTGTGCTATATATTTGTTTAATCTCATCATTTTTTTTCCTTATATTTATTTTTTATAATTTAAAATTCAATACCTAAAACAATGCTTATTTGCTTATCTACTTCTAAAATTTCTCTATATGTTAACTTAGTTAATATTTCTGATGTAATTCTATCATTATCAATAGCTCTAAGTTGATCACATAAAATATCGCTATTTTTTTCTAAACTATCTCTACTGTTAACTCTGTACCTTAATGGATAAGCACCATCTATAAGAACAGTAGAAATTGGCAATATTATTGTTGTTGGATGTTCACACTCATTTAGTAAATTTGTTTGATAAATTAAAATAGGTCTTATCTTTCCAACTTCATTCCCTTTTTTAGGGTTAAGCTTAGCTAAATAAATTTCACCTTTTTTATACATTACCTAAACCATCATTTGAGCTTTCATCAAACTCATGAGAAATTTTCAGTGACTCTTCTCTTACTTTAAATGAAGCAGTTTTAACCTGTTGCTTCAATTTCTCTTTTTCTAACGAAGCTTGATAATATAAAACAGCTTTTCTTATAAGATCACTTTTTGTAGTGTTTAATGTTTTTACCATATCATTTAAAGTATCGTAAAAATTATCATCTGACTTTAGTGTAATAGTGTGCATATAAACTCCTCATATTAGAAATTATAGCATAAAGTATTACTTTTGTAATACCTACTTTATTCCTGCTTCGACTAGTGTATGTATATGCAATACACCTCTAATATTTTTCTCTTTGTCTGTAACAACTAATAGTTGAATTTTATCATTCTCGATCATAACAAGAGCATCACTTGCTAGTAAGTTTTCATTATTAAGAGTTTTTGGATCTTTTGTTGAGTACTTAAATGCACTCTCTTCAAGTGAGAAGTCCTCTTTCATTAAAGCTCTTCTTATGTCTCCATCACTTAAAAGTGCTACTAAGTGTGAGTTCTCATCTGTAATTAGAACATTTCCTAATCTTCCTTCACTCATAACTACGATCGCTTCTTTAAGAGTTGTATCTTTAGTAATTAGTGGTAGGTTTTCAATTTTCATGAGGTCTTTTACTTTTACAAAAAGTTGTTTGCCTAAAGCTCCACCTGGGTGAAATGATGCAAAGTCCTCTTTTGCAAAGTTACGTGCTCTCATAAGACAGACGGCAAGTGCATCTCCAAGAGCAAGAGTAAGTGTAGTTGAACTTGTTGGGGCAATGTTGAGCGGACACGCCTCTTTTTGTACGTCTATTCTTATAACTTCATCACTTAAGCTTCCAAGTGTTGAATTTTCATCTCTTGTCATTCCAATCAGTGGAATGTTAAAGCGTTTTATGTGTGGGAGTATTGCTGAAAGTTCACTACTCTCTCCGCTATAACTAATAGCGATCACAACATCACCCTCACTAATCATTCCTAGATCTCCATGAAGAGCCTCTGTTGGATGAAGAAAAAAACTACTAGTTCCCGTTGAAGCAAATGTTGCCGCCATCTTTGCTCCAATTAATCCAGATTTTCCAACACCAGTTATAATTAATTTTCCTTTAGCCTTTAAAATAGTCTCTACAATTTTAGTTATGTTGTCTGAAACTTTTGCACTTGAAAGTGTTTGAGCCTCTATAGTTAAAACCTCTTGCATAATCTCTTGATAGTTCAACCTATATCCTTCTCAATTGGTGATATATAATTACCCTGAATATAATCAACTTTTAGATCTTTAGCTATTTTTAATATCTCTTCATTTTCAACCATTTTGATCCATGACTTGTAACCCATCTCTTTTACAGAGATATTAAGACCTTTAAAAAGCGAGAGTGAGCCATTTTCATTTAGTAACTTTGTAATACTTGCATCAAATCTAACTATATCTATATTTAAATTTTTAAAATATTGCAGTGAAGTTGTACTATTTCCAAAGTTATCAAGTGCTATTTGAAAACCTCTTTTTTTATAAGCATCTAAAAGTGCATTGAATTGATTTATATTTTTAAAGTACTCTTTTTCATTTATAATAACAACAACTCTTGAAGCAATAGAGCTCTCAACAGCTACAAGCTCTTCAAAAAAACTATTTGATCGAAGCGAATAGGTTGATAGATTAACTGCTATTGATATATTTTCACTTTTTTTAAGCTTATTTACAACTGCGTTCAGAAGCATATTATCAAAATCTTTTATAATTCCCAAACGGTTAATAATATTAATATATTGCTTTTGATGTATATTTTTTCCATCTTTATCTTGTAGTTTTAGCGATACTTCATATAAATTAGTTTGATTTTTCACTCTTTGGTAAGCCAAAGTATAATGCTCTTCTTTTAGAGAATTTAAAACATCTTCTTCTAATTGCTTTGGATTTTGTATATCTTTATAGTTACTATTTCTACTTTCGTACAGTCTCTCTAGTAATTGCTCTATTTCATTTGAGTAATTACTATCTATTATAGATAAGCTCAAAGATAACTCTACATCTTTATAAGTTTGTGCTTCTAGCTTTATAAGTATAAGTTCTAATGCTACTTTATGACTCTCTATTAAACCATTCAGCCCTATTAAAAACTCACCACCTCTTAAATAACCTAGTGGTGTCTCTTTAGTAAGTTTAAGCTCTAAGGCACGAGAAAATTTATATAAGATTTCTTCAGTATTAATAAAACCATATTTTTCTTGAACGCTATTTATATTTTTTATAGATATAAGAGCCATACTAAACTCACTCTTTTTAGCACTTTCACTACAAAGGTTTAAAATATATTCACGTCTTAGCAGATCAGTTACACCATCATTTATATGTTCATACCCATCTCTATAGAGTAAAAAAAAGAAGAAGTAGATCATAATAGCAAAAAGACCTATATCTATCACAAAAAACTCCACAGGAATATCTTCCAAGCTTTGTGAAAGTAGTGAGTATGTTAAGATAGACGCAAGGGCAAAAATAGGAATTCCTGCGCGAAGAGAGAGTCTAAATTTTCGCTCTCTCTCCTTTTTTTGAGCAAAAGAGAGTGAGTTATCAAAAAGTAGCATATATAAAAGTTAAACGTCTAAGTGTTTAACATCTTTAGCGTGAGTCTCTATATAGTTACGACGAGGCTCAACCTCGTCACCCATAAATAGTGTAAATGCATCAGAAGCAGCTTCTGCATCTTCTACATTAACACGAAGTAAAACTCTATTTTCAGGAGTCATAGTAGTCTCCCAAAGTTGATCTGGATTCATCTCACCAAGACCTTTGTAGCGTTGAATATAACTACCCTTGCTTGAGAACTCTTTTACCTCATTAAGGCGATCTATTATGTCACCGTCAATTCCTAAGTTCCACTCTTTTATTTTTTGAAAAATATAGTTAGCTTCTACAAAATGAGGTGCTGAAAAAAGATCATCATTAAGAACTAACTCATCAAGTCCACCTGTAGTTTGAACAAAAAGGTGAATTTCATCTTCATTTATAGTTTTACTTAAAATATTATCACCATTATCACTTAAGAACTTCTCTATTACTTCATAAAGTTTAGAGTACTCTAAACCTATAAGATCAGGGTTCTCTATAAGGTGACGAACTAAATGAACTAGAGAGTAACGACGCTCTAGTGCATCAAGTGAGCTTTTGTAGTGATCAACCATTTTAAAAAACTCAACTAAATCATTATGTCCAATACCTTCCATTCCTAAATCATCAACACCATGTTCTATTAAAAACGAGTTCATTTCTGTATCATCTTTAAAGTAGATCTCTTTTTTACCTTTTGAGTAACGGTAAAGAGGTGGTTGAGCTAAATATAGGTAACCATTATCCACAACTGTACGTAAATGACGGAAAAAGAAAGTTAAAAGAAGTGTCTGAATGTGACTACCATCAACATCAGCATCGGTCATAATAATAACCTTATGGTAACGTAGCTTCTCTTCATTAAACTCTTCACCAACACCACAACCAAGAGCTGTGATCATGTTAGTGATCTCTTCTGATTTAAGAATTTTGTCTAAACGTGATTTTTCAACATTTAAAATCTTACCTTTAAGTGGTAAAATTGCTTGGAAAACACGATCTCGACCCTGCTTAGCTGAACCACCTGCAGAGTCCCCTTCCACTAGATAAATTTCAGAAATTGTTGCATCTTTACTTTGACAATCTGCTAATTTTCCGGGAAGTGTTCCAACGCTCATAACATCTTTACGACGAGTAAGTTCACGAGCTTTTTTAGCAGCTTCGCGCCCACGTGCAGCCATAAGTGATTTTTGTACGATCGCTTTTGCTTCTAATGGGTTCTCTTCAAAATATTTATTAAGAGCTTCTCCAGTTTTCTTTTGAACAATTGTTCTTACATAAGCATTACCAAGTTTACCTTTTGTTTGACCCTCAAACTGAGGTTCAGGAACATATGCAGATACGATTGCGATCAGACCTTCAGATACATCATCAGCGCCTATTTTTACATCTTTCTCTTTTGTATTACCATTTTTAGTATTGTAATTAGAGATTACTCGAGTAAGTGCTGCTCTAAAACCAGCTTCATGTGTTCCACCTTGTGGCGTTTTAATATTATTAACAAAAGTAAATACAGTTCCAGTGTATGAGTCGTTATACATAAGTGCTACATTGAACTCTAAAGTATCTTCTTCATTTTTCTCGCTAATACCTTGACCCATGAATTCAAATGCAGAAGCAACTGCTACACCCTTATTTTTATCAACTATAAACTGCTTTATGCCACCTTCAAAGTGATAAGTATTACTTTCACCATTACGATCATCTGTAAATTTAATAGTTATAAATGGATTAAGATACGCTAACTCTTTAAAGCGTTCAGATAAATATTCATAGTCAAAAATTATAGTTTCAGTGAAAATAGAAGGGTCTGGCCAAAACTCTATCTGTGTACCTGACTTACGACAAGTTCCAGTTGTTTCTAACACAGCTTGAGGAATACCTTTTTTAAAGTTTTGCTCAAATGATTCACCTTTGCGCCAAATAGTCATTTTAAGATCAGCGGAGAGTGCATTTACAACAGAAACACCAACACCATGAAGTCCACCTGATACTTTATAAGTATCTTTATCGAACTTACCACCAGCGTGAAGAACTGTAAGAACAACAGTTGCCGCACTTATACCCTCAGTTGGGTGTAAGTCAGTAGGAATACCACGACCATTATCTTTTATAACCGCACTACCATCTTTAGTGATACGAACATCAATAGTATCACAATGACCCGCCATTGCTTCATCGATCGAGTTGTCTACTACCTCGTAAATAAGGTGATGTAGACCACGTGCACTAGTATCCCCAATATACATACCAGGACGTTTACGTACTGCTTCTAGACCTTTAAGGACTTTGATATTACTTGCGCCGTAATTTTGTTCTAAATTTTCTGCCATATGGACTCCAACTTTTTGAAAAGTTTATAATTGGAGCTATAATAGCTAAAAATAGCTTTATTTATTGTTTATGTGAAGTTTAAGTTAATAAAAGTTTGAAGCTGAAAATCGTTGATGAGTATTTAGTTAGTTATAAGAAGAAAAAGAGTCTGGTTTAATAGAACAAGACTTATTTAAGTTTGAGAGTAAAAAATCAGAAAAAGGAGCAAAATAGATTAGGTGATTAAGGCTACAAAAGTATCTTTTTTTTACTTTTCCTGCTTATTTTAACTGATCGCTTGACTCTCACCTTATATTATATTTTTTCAACTCTAATCATTACTCTTTATAACTCTATTTTTATAATCAATTCCACTAAAACGTATGTATTCATCTAGCGTTCTAACATTTCCTAATCCATAAATACTATTTTTCATTCCATCTTCATAAAAAAGTCTATTAATTCTTTGAGTTGCTCTCTCTTTTAAATATGTAGAACTTAACACTCTTTTAGTATCAACATCTTTATTCCAATGGTGAGTAGTGTAGTTAGTCTTTGTTATTTTATAGTTATGGTAGAGTGGAATTAAGTTAGGATGGTAAATATCCCAACCTTTAGTGTATGATCGTATACTAAGACTCTGCTCTTCACCATGAAAATAAAGATACGGATCATAAGGCACTTCTTCTATAAAATTGCCATTAGTAAAAATAAATCCTGCTGCCATATGACAGCCATGCACTGGTGTAGAGCTCTTATTATGTTCTGCTCTAAATCTTAAAACTGCGCTCTCTTCTTCTAGTGTAGTGTCAGGATGTGGACGTAGTTCTAAAACATACTCGCTAGAGTGCTCTTTAAAAACTATCTCTTCATTCTCATCAAAGTGAAAGTCATAAGGATATGTTGAAATAATAGGTTTTTTAGCAATTTTTAATAGGTCTGTATGTTGCTGAATTAGGATCTCATCCCAATTTTGCATAAACATCATATGAGAATCAATTTGGAGTAAATACTCTTCATTGTCAAAAAGTGAAAAAGCTATATTTCTAGCCCATGAAACACCTAAAGTATCTAGCTTATTTATATAAACATATTTTATCTGTTTTGCAAACGCAAGTAGATCTATTATATCTTTTTGTGTTTTATCATTTTGATCAACTATTCCAAACATTATATTTTCAGGATTTTGTGCCTTAGCTATAGCATCTTTAATAGTAAAAAATAGTAATTTATCACAATAAGAAGCCACACTAATAAATATTTTCATAAATACCCTTTTTACGGTTAGTTTATAAATTATATTATGATATTATTAAGCCTAATTAAAATGGAGATCTTTTATGATTAAATGGTTTATTAAAACATTCCCCTCTTACTACAAAATGATGAATGAATGTAGCTACCACTACAAAGATAGAGAATTCAACAACCACCACTTAGAAGGTAATGTTTGGACATTTACAATGTTGAGTTTTAACCAAGGTATTATCAATAATGTCCCTTTACATATTCAATATGCTCTTTTACTTCAAGACATAGGACGAGTTTTAACAAGAAAAGAGAACCATAAAAGTGAGCATATCAGTTTTGGGGACTTTGAGGGTGCATCTTGCGTTCTTGGGGTTGAAGTTTTAAACCAAACATCTTTAAGCAATCAAGAGAAGATCCGTATTTTAAAAATCATATCTTACCAGTATACTATGACAGATTTTCTTCACTCAAGTGAACCTAACTTTGACGAGCTTTTAGCAACTTTCAAATACGAAGAAGAGTTATTAAAAGATCTAGCTGTATTTATAAAGTGTAATTTTTCAGGAAGGGTTGTAGAAGAGAGTAAAAAAGATCAATACAATACCCAAAAAGTTGATATTCTCATAGAAAGTTTACAAGAACTAGAGATAACAAAAAAAATAGTTGAAGAAAAAACAGCAACTCTAAACATTCTTGTAGGTCTACCATGTTCACTAAAAAGTAGTTGGGTAGAAAAACAAGAGGGTGACTTTATCTTGGTAAATAGAGATGACTTTACCTTACTTGTTGGTGCAAAACATAAGAAGTTTACTTACGATGATGCAGATAAGTACCTTCTAGCAAATGACAAACTAGAAGATGAGGCCGACAGACTATATGAAGAACATAAAGATATGACTAAAAACTCTATGGGTAAAAACATCATAATAGACAACCCTAACCTAAAGATCAAAAAAAGAAAAAACTGGATAAATGCAATGTCTAAAACTCATAATATTAATATTGTGTTATTTTTACGAGCTTACACATCACTTATAGAGTGCGATAAACTGCGATCAAAAAAGATTAAAAAAACCATAGGTAAAAAGTTAATAACTAAACAGTTGAAGGAGTTTTACTTTCCTCTTTTTAGTGAGGGTTTTGACACAATAGAGTCTATTTTTGTAGATTCTACTTTAGAGTTAGATATCAATAAGACAAACCAATAAATAAATTATATAACTTTCTATAACTTTCTAAAGATATAGTTCAATATCACAAAAAAGGAATAAGATGTACAATAGAACAGATGCTTTCGGGGTAAAAAAAATATTTTTAAGTTTGAGCGTAATTGCACTTTGTAGTAGTGCCTTAGTGGCGGACGATATAGCTTTTAGTGAGTATTCAATTGCAGTTAAAGCTGGTAGCATAGGTGGTGGACTTGAAGTTACTACGCCTATTTTAGAATCTCTTAACTTAAGAGTTGGTCTGACTGGTTTTAACTATAGCACTAATAAAAAAGAGCAAGACATAGAGTACGATATGAAACTTGATCTTTTAATGTTTAACTTAATGGCAGACTACTACCCATTTGAAAGCTCACAGTTTCGCTTAAGCGGTGGAGCTATGTACAATAATAACACTCTTAAAATGACAGGTAAGCCAAGTGCTGCTGGTTTTGAAATTAATGGTGTTACATATACATCAGCAGACGTTAGTAACATTGATGCAGAAGTTGACTTCAACAAGTTCGCACCATACTTAGGTATAGGCTGGGGTGATGCAGTTAAAAAAGCTGGCTGGAACTTTACAACTGACTTAGGTGTAATGTTTCAAGGCGCACCAAATAGTGATGTAACAACAACTACAACATTAACAGGTGCGGCAAAAGTACAACTTGATGCCAATGTAGCAGCAGAGAAAACTAAACTAGATAATGATCTAGGTGCTTTTCAATACTACCCAGTATTTACCGTTGGTGTATCTTACAGATTTTAATATTTCAACCCTCAAGCTTCTTCGCTTGAGATACTCACAAAAAACTATTATTTATCAGTTCAAAAGTACAACTTCACTAAAATACGTTTATGATAGCACCTGACTCTATAGAAGCATTAAAAAACCAGCTTGACGTTGTTGACGTTGTAGGCTCATACATTGAGCTAAAAAAAGTTGGCGCAAACTATAAAAGTCCATGCCCTTTCCATGATGAAAAATCACCCTCTTTTGTAGTAAGTCCAACAAAGCAAATTTACCACTGTTTTGGGTGTTTACCAGCTTATCAAGAGATACGTACACCACAAGGATTTGTACAGATTAAAGATGTAAAAGTAGGTGATAGTGTATATGCGGTTAATGGAAAAGAGACAAAAGTTCTTGAGACGCTAGCGCATACAAGTGAATTTGATCTTCTTAGTTTTAAAACATCTTTAAGTGCTGAAGTCTCTTCTTTTACAAGAAATCATGATATGTTAGTTGTGAGAAAAGAAGAGGTTGTTAAAAAACTACCCTATATAAGAGTAGAAAAAAGCAGACCACTTAAATTTTATGGAAGAATGAAAAAAGATAAAGATTATGCACTAAATTTTAAACCTGTCTTTGCTCATGATGTTAATATTGAAGACTACTTTATTTATCCACGTGATCGTCAAATTCAACTTAAAACAGAAATAGATGTAAGTGAGTTTTGGGATCAAAAAAATTATGGTCCTAAACCAGAAAAACTTAAAACAATTCATTTATGCGAAGATTTTATGTGGTTAGCAGGTATGTATGTAGCTGAGGGCAGTACGTATCGCGGGGGAATTAAATTTTCTCTATCTTCAAAAGAGCTAGATTATGCAAAGAAAATTATTAAGATAATTAAAAAAATATTTAATAAAAAAGCAGTAATTTTTTATACTAAAAATAGAAAAAATTCTTTAGAGGTTACAGCTTCTAGTACTAATTTGGAATATATTTTTAAAAAATTATTTTTTAGTGGAGCTAATAATAAGCAGTACCCATATTGGTTTAACTATTTAGCAGAAGATTTAAGACACTCTCTATTTACTGGGCTTATGGATGGTGATGGTTGTTACAAAAATAATACATATGATACTGTTAGCAATACATTAGCGAACGAAATTTTAGATTTGGCAATAAGTCTTAAAAAAATACCATCTTGTAGAATTTATGATGCGCATATAGATAAAAATGGAGTAAATCACCAACAAAGTTACACGATATATTTTAAAAAGAGAGAATCTATAGAGAGTTTTTTTGAAAAAATAGATGGTGTAGAGTACCTGTTTTGTAGAGTAAAAGATATTAGTGCTACCGGATATGAAGAGCTAGTTTATGACATAACAGTAGAAGATAGCAGTCATACTTTTTTATCGAAACATTTTGCTGTTGGAAATTGTGGAGCTGGTGGAGATAGCATTAAGTTTGTTATGGAGTATGAGAAACTTAACTACCCAGAAGCTATTGAGAAGTTAGCTGAGAACTATAACTTTTCACTCACTTACACAAAAAATGCACCTTCACAAATAAAGTCTGAGCTACTTATAAAAGTTCAAGATCACTACATTTCTTTGCTTCAACGCAATGCAACTGCACAAAAGTACCTACACGATCGAGGTATTTTCGAGTCTTCGATCGAGAAGTTTGGTATAGGTTACGCACCCTCTTCACAAGAGAATTTAAACTATCTTCAAAGTAATATGTTCAATATGAATGAGGCTTTAGAGTTAGGTGTAGTTGGGTTTGACAACAACCGATATTTCGCTCGTTTTATTGAGCGTATAACCTTTCCAATCCACTCCGCTAATGGTATGATCGTTGGTTGGGGTGGAAGAACTATTACAGGTCATCAAGCTAAATATGTGAACTCACCACAAACAAGACTCTTTAACAAGTCACGACTTCTTTATGCCTATAACTTGGCAAAAGATAGTCTCTATAAAAAAAGAGAGATCATAGTTACAGAGGGTTACTTAGATGTTGTTATGCTTCATCAAGCAGGTTTTACAAACGCTGTTGCAACACTTGGAACTGCTTTAACAACAGATCACCTTCCTCTATTAAGAAAAGGTGATCCTAAAGTTATAATCTCGTACGATGGAGATGCACCAGGGATCGCTGCTGCATTAAAAGCTTCTAAACTTTTAAGTGTTGGTAACTTTGACGGTGGCGTTGTTATTTTTGGCGGAGGGATGGATCCAGCAGATATGGTTAAAAATGGACAAGGAGAGCTCTTAGCTGAGCTCTTTAGAAAACCAAAACCATTTATAGAGTTTGTTCTCGATCAAATCCTCTCAACCTACAACCTAAGCGATCCTCGCGACAAAGAGCGTGGACTAAACGAGTGTTCAAGTTACCTAAAAACTCAGTCACCACTTATGCAAGAGGAGTATAAACACTATCTTAGTGCCTCTTTGGGTATTAGTCCATCTTTGGTGAAAATTGCAACTTCTACTACGAGTTCAAATGCACCTATAAATATGTCAACATACGACACTTGGGAAATGAGTCTTATAAAGAGCGTAATAGAGAGCCCACAATACATAGAGCAAATTTTAGATATATTGGACCCATCTATTTTACAGTTTCACCCTAACGAGTTTAGCTTAGCACTAAATAGACAACTATCAGACCCGCTACTAGTCGCGATCAGTATAAATGAGAGTATAAAACCATTTCAGGATGAAGAGGTTTTAAAAAGAGAGTTAAGCACTTTTATGATCAAGCACTTAGAGCGTGAACTAAAAAAAGTACAACTTCAATCACAAGAAAATTTTGAGAAAAAATCATTTCTAATGAGAAGGTATAGAGACAAAATAAGAATATTAAGAGAAGGACTTAAAAAATGAAAGCATTAGCACTATTTAGTGGAGGTTTAGACTCTACGTTAGCTATGAAGTTAATAATAGATCAAGGTATAGAAGTAATCGCAGTTAATATAAACACAGGTTTCGGATCTACTAGAAGTAGGTTAGAACATATGCAAAATATGTGTAAACAAGTTGGAGCCAAACTAAGAATAATTGACATTCAGAGTGAGTTTTTACAAGACGTTTTGTTTGATCCAAAACATGGTTATGGAAAAAACTTCAACCCTTGTATTGATTGTCATGCAAAAATGTTTGCGGTTGCTAAAAGAGTTATGGAGGCAGAAGGTGCTTCTTTTTTATTTAGTGGAGAGGTTTTAGGACAACGCCCAATGAGTCAAAATGCTGACTCACTTAAAATAGTTCTAAACGAAAGTAACTGTCAAGGTTTACTACTTCGTCCACTTTCAGCAAAACTTTTAGAGCCTACGATCGCAGAAGAGAACGGTTGGGTAGATCGCAAAAAGCTTGAGGGCATAAGCGGCAGAAGTCGTGATCGTCAAATGGAGTTAGTTACAGAGTGTGGACTGACTGATTTTGAAAGCCCTGGTGGTGGTTGTCTTTTAACAGATGAGAACTTCTCTCTTAAAATACGTGACTTTATAAAATACGATACATTCACGATCGAAGATATACCAGTTATAAAACATGGTCGTCAACTTCGTCTAGCAGATGGTGCAAAACTTGTGATCGGAAAGTCACATGAAGACAATGGCTTTTTAGCAGAGATAGAGAATGAGAAGTTTATACACATTAAAACTGATGGCATTCCTGGTCCACACTCACTACTTTCACGATCGGCTTCAAGTAGTGATCGCACCTTAGCAACTAAACTGATTTTGACGTATACAAAAGCTAAGAGTGATGAAGTTTATAAGTTAGACTTTGAAGGCGAAAGTGTTGAGGGAAGCCCTTATGAAAATAAAGAGCCTATCGCTCAATACTTTTTAAAATGATTTATTAAATTTGTAGTATTTTGAGTTACCGTAAAAAGCCATAGCATTACCTATCTCTTGCTTGCGAATATCTTTACGCATAGCACGGATTGCTTCATCTCTTGTAGCTGGCGTGTCAAGTTCGATCACTTCTACTAAAGAGTCTTCGCTTGAAGAAGCAGAACTGTTTTGAGTCATGTTGATAGGTGCTACTTCTCTTAGTATAACATTCGGGGTTAAAGCAACTTCTTCTACTCTTCTTTGGCTAATTTTACGTTTTTTAGGCACGTTACAATTAACAATACCCTCTGTCATAAATGCACAAGTGTCTAAACCTCTTTTTACACTGCCTAAGTTATTATAAGCATTCTGAAAACCATCATAACTACCTAACCAAACTTTGTAATAACCGTTATCTTTTACGATCTCATACTTACCAAATTTAGCTACTTTTTTTAAGAAAGCTTTAGAGATATTCTCTTTTTTATCAACTGCCATAACTTGAATATAGTAAGGCTTTGCAAAGAGTGCCGCAGCACTAAAAAGTAAAATAGCTAAAAGTTTCATGGTAATATCCTCGTAAAATAATTATTATTTAAATCGACAAAGAAGAGAAGTTATTAAGTTTAATTACCCTCAAATATATCAGTAAAATCTTTTTCATAGCTTGGATTGTCTTTTATAAGAAGCTCTTCAAGTGATTTTATTAGCTCAACATTGTGAGAGTACGATCGAAGAGATATAACTATACTATGATAGGTCTTAAAAATGGGGTCAGCTTTTCCATCTTTTTTCTCTGGCAAGTAAGCATGAAAACGCATAATATTGTCTATTACATCATCTAACTCTTCTTTAGTTGTGCCCTCTTTTTGCACTGTAGCTAATAGTTCTACAAGTTTTATAGCTTTTGCTGAACTACCTAAAACTTGATCTTTTTTTGTTTGTCTATGCTGTACATTTCTATAGACTGTAAATATAAAAATTATAATTGTAATAAAAACAACAACTACACCCATAATTAAGATAATTATTCCCGGATTAAGCTTGTCCATTTGAAAACCTATGTTATTTAAGATAGAGAATTTTACTATAAAAGAGTTAAGAAGAGTTTATAGTTGAGGGTTGAATTGGTTGTTACTCTCGTTATGAGAGTAACTTATTTCTACCAGTGTACTTCTGAAGTAAGAAGAACTGAGTCAAAATCTTGAATAGGTTTGCCATCATATTTTCTATGCTCAAGAGCTTTGTAAGTTTCACCTGAGAGGATCCATCTTACATTTTTATTTTGTTGGTATGAAACACCATAAATAAAGTTATCAGTCTCTTGAGTTTGAGAAGCATCATTTTGTTTTTCAGACTTCCAGCGATCGTAACGAGCAATTAAGTTCCACTCTTTTTTAGTACCGAAGCGGTAAGTACCATTTACAGAGTAACCCTCACCATTATATTTTGAAGTTACATCTTTGATCTCATTTTCTGCTTTTGTATATTGAGCTGAGATAAGAAATGATGGTTGATTATAAACTGTATGAAGACCATAAATTTTATATGTTGCATTATCAGTTACACCTTTATCATTTTTAGCACTATGAATATTTGCTTGTCCCCAAAATGATGCATCAAAGTAAGTATCTTTTTTAGGTTTACGTTTTTTGTTACCATTACCAAGAACTGCTGCTGTTGCTCTCCACTCTAAAGAGTTAGAAACACCATTAGCCTCATCAAATGAGTGGTAACCTTCACCATTAAATAGACCAATTTCACTTGTAAAATAAGGAGTTTTAGTTTTAAAGTTTACACCAAGGTCAGCTGAGTTAGTTAAATCAGCCGCTTGTTTTGATTCAACTGAAACTTTAGAAATTGAACGGTAGAACCATGCTTGGTGCTCTTCATAATCGATCCAAGGACGGTGAACAGCACCAAACTCTACACCAGTATATGGAAGAACTTTATCTAAATAAAGGTAAGCATATTTAATATAAACATCCATATGAGCAAATGTAGAACCGGCAGCTGCATCCATTGACTCAGCATTCTGTGTTGTTGCATCCATAGTTACACGTAAGAAACTTTTTGGCTCATCAAAAAGGTAAGCTTTAACCTGAACGTAGTTACGACGCATTTCAAATTTACCAGTTTGATTATCAGGAACGGCAGCATTACCATTGCTATCAGCGTTAGCTGCTAATGATTTATTATTTGTATAGTTATAACCTAAGTAATGAACTCCACTAAACTTTAGTTTAGAAGCTTTAGCTAAAACAGGAACACTTTTTTTAGTGATTGTTTTAATCTCTTCATCTTGTGTTTTGTTCATAGCTTTAACACTACCAGCACTTATGAATTCACCCATCTCTATACGACCCTCAGCAGGTGTAGTAAATACTTGACCAGTTGTTGGATCAGTGTATAGAGTTAAAGTTGAAGCATGTACTGCCGTAGAAATGCTTAATGCTGCTAATGCAGAAAGTATGATTTTTTTATTCATTTTTAGTATCCTTAAGTTTTTGATGCTGGAAGTTTAACTGTGTCTTGTTACAGTTTGGTTACATATGTTAATCACTCTATAATAACTACTTAGATATAATTTTTACAATTATTAGTTATGGAGATTATTTTGAGTCAAATTAGTTATAAAGATGCTGGTGTTGATATAGACGCTGGCAACAGCTTTGTTGAAAATATTAAACCACTTGTTAAGTCTACAAAAATTCCTGGTGTTATAGGTGGTATAGGATCTTTTGCTGGTGCATTTGAACTTCCTACTGGTTATAAAGAGCCTGTAATGTTAGCAGCAACAGATGGTGTTGGAACAAAACTTAAACTAGCTATTGATAGTGGTATTCATAACACTGTTGGTATTGATCTTGTTGCTATGTGCGTAAATGATCTGATCTGTAACTTTGGTACTCCTAGTTTCTTTTTAGACTACTACGCAACTGGTAAGCTTGATGTTGAGATCGCTACAAATGTAGTAGCTGGGATCGCAGAGGGTTGTAGACAGAGTGAATGTGCGCTGATCGGTGGTGAGACTGCTGAAATGCCTGGTATGTACTCTGAAGATGACTATGACTTAGCAGGTTTTGCTGTTGGTGTTTGTGAAAAAAGTGAAATGGATCGTGTTAGTCTTGTAAAAGCTGGACATAAACTTATAGCACTTCCAAGTTCTGGAATTCACTCTAATGGTTTCTCACTTGCTAGAAAAGTTCTATTTGACAAAATGGAAATGAAGCTTGATGATGACTTTAATGGTAAACCACTAATAGAGACACTTTTAACTCCAACTAAAATATATGTAAAAACATTTAAAAAACTTAAAGAGCATATAGTTGCACTTGCACATATAACTGGTGGTGGTATAGTTGAAAACTTACCTCGTGTTTTACCAGAAGGTATGAGAGCTGTTGTAACTGAGTCAAAAGTACGGAACCTACCTATTTACGATCTTATAGGTCAACACGTTGCTAAAGATGAGATGTACCGTGCTTTTAACATGGGTGTCGGTATGGTTCTTGTAGTACGTGAAGAAGATGTTGCTTTTGTTCTTGAAAATAGTGACGGTTATGAAATCGGTCACATAGAAGCTGGTGAGCGTGAGGCTGTTCTAGTTTAAATTATCAAAAGAGGAAGCTTTTCCTCTTTACACTAACGTTAATAACACGACTAACAAAATAGGTGGAGTTACTAACATACCAAATTTAGAGTATTGCCAAAAACCAATTTTTACACCTCTTTGGTTCAGTGTATGTAACCAAAGTAGCGTCGCAAGTGAGCCAAAAGGTGTCATTTTTGGACCTAAGTTACACCCTACTATATTTGCATAGATCATTGCTTGGTTTCCTATATCTGCTAGCGCTATATCCATAACCATAATAGTTGGCATATTGTTCATAAAAGCACTTAAAAAGGCACTTAAAAAACCAGTTGCTACAACTGCTACTAAATTACCTTGTGCGTTAAGATCAACTAATATAGTAGCAAGATAGTCAGTTAAACCCGCATTTTTAAGTCCATACACAACAACATAAAGCCCAAGTGAAAACCATACAACCTGCCATGGTGCATTTTTAATTATTTTCTTTGGCTCAACTGTTTTAAACAGTGTTGCAATCATTAAAAATAGTAGACCTCCACCAAGTGCAAAAGCTGAGACAGGTATACCATATTCATCACCTATAAAGTAACCTGATAGAAGAGTTACTAAAAAGACCCATGAAAAATAGAAGAGTGTTTTACTCTTTAGTACACTATCTGATGGTGGCAAAAGATTTATATCAACACGCTCTGGTATATCATCTTTAAGTACAAATAGAAGAACTAAAATAGTTACACTAACACTTACTATGTAAGGCAGATACATATTTGAAAAGTACTCTAAAAAGCCTATATTAAAATAGTTGGCTGTAACTATATTTGTTAAGTTTGAAAACACAAAAGGCAAAGAGGCACTATCACTAATAAAACCACCTGCTAACAAAAAGGCTAAAATAGTTTTAACATTTAGTTTTAGAACTTTCATTTTAGCTAGTAAAATAGGTGTTAAAATAAGTGCCGCACCATCATTTGCAAAAAGTGCAGAGACTAACGCACCAAGCAAAATAGAGTATACGAACATTCTCTTACCACTACCCTTTGAAAACTTTGCCATCTTCAGAGCTGACCACTCAAAAAAGCCTATCTCATCAAGCACGAGAGAGAGAATTATAATCCCTATAAAGGCTAATGTAGCGTCCCAGACTATGTCCCAAACGCTAAATAGATCATTAACACTAACAGCACCTAACACAAATGCAACAGTTGCACCTATGACTGCAGTTGTTCCTATTTGAAGACCACGAGGTTGCCAAATTATAAAAAGAAGTGTTACAAGAAAAATGCTACTAGCTAAGATCATTTTAGTAACACTTTCAAGATTTTTTCATTACACATAACTAGACCTTTTTTATTTACTTTTACACCTCGAAATTATTTAACATTGTATCAATAAAAAGTTACAACCTCATTACTTTTGGTATTTAACTTAATTATAACTTTCAAAAGAGTAAAATATACAATACAAGTATACAAGGCTCTAACAATGAGTGTTATAGAAGAACTAAATATTCTAATAATTGACGATAATACAAAAAATATTCAGCTTGCAGCTAATGTTCTAAAATCAACTAATTCTTACAATATATATTTTGCTACTAGTGGAAAAAAAGGTATTGAACAGCTTAGTCTGCGATCACACTCCCTCATTTTACTAGATATTAATATGCCTGAACTAAATGGTTACGAGACGGCAGATATTATTAAAAAGAATACTCTATATAAAAGTATTCCTATCATTTTTCTCTCTGCTAATGCTAACAAAGAGAGTATTAAAGAAGGTTTTAAACATGGTGGTGCTGACTATATAACTAAGCCATTTGACGAGGAAGAGCTACTACACAGAGTTCAAACCCATATAGACTTATTTGTAATAACACAAAAGCTTAAAGATGAAGTTGACGAAACAAAAAACTTACTAGAACAGTATAAAATTGCTGTGGATGCTGGTTCTCTTGTCTCAAAGACTAATATTTATGGGACTATTACCTATGTAAACGATAAATTCTGTGAAATTTCTAAATACTCTAGAGAAGAACTATTAAATCAAAATCACAACATTGTAAGATGTCCAGATATTCCTAAGAGCTTTTTTAAAACTTTATGGAATACCATACAGAACAAAAAAATATGGAGTGGTGCAGTTAAAAATATGGCAAAAGATGGTAGCTTTTACTATGTTGAAGCTACTATTATGCCAATTTTAAACTCTAATAATGAGATTGTTGAGTACATAAGTATTAGAAATGACGTTACCAAAGAGACACTACTTCGAGACGATATAGTGGCTACACAAGAAGAGGTGCTTCATACGCTTGGCGAGTTAGGAGAGTGGAGATCAAAAGAGACTGGCGATCATGTAAATAGAGTCTCTCTCTTTTCTGAATTACTAGCACGTGCTTATGGCTGTAGTGAAGAAAATATACAACTGTTAAAAACAGCCTCACCTATGCATGATATAGGTAAAGTAATTATTCCAGATAAAATACTTCTCAAACCAGGTAAATTAACGGGAGAAGAGTTTGAAATAATAAAGCAACATACCGTTTATGGCTATGATATTTTCAATAAGTCCAAACATGAGCTTTTAAAAACTGCTGCACTTATTTCACATGAACATCATGAGAAATGGGATGGTACAGGCTACCCGCAAGGTTTAAGTAAAGAAGATATACATATATTTGGACGAATTACCTCTTTAGCAGATGTATTTGACGCACTTAGTCATGATAGGGTCTATAAAAAAGCATGGGAAATAGAAGATGTAGTAGAGTACATCAAAAGTGAAAGCTCAAAATCTTTTGATCCTAAGCTAGTAGAACTATTTTTAGATCACTTAGATGAGATATTAAAAATTAAAGAAGAGTTTAACAAATGAGACAAAAAGTTTTTCTTTCACTAATGTTATTAGCAGTTATTTTAATATCTGTTGCAATAACTATACTCCCGACATTTTTTACTACTGGTATTTCAAGAGTTGAGTTAAAACAAGAATTTGATCTACCTCTTGTTTTAAATGATAAAAAAGAGATTAAATTAATCTTTTTTGGTTATTCAGGTTGTATAGATATCTGTACACCTAGACTTATTTCCATTGCTAAGTTTTACAGTTCTTTAAGTCCTGAACTTAAACAACATGTAGGTGTTGAGTTTTTAGATATTTCAACCCCTGAAGATAAAACTCTACCTACGCAGTTTGCACAATATTTTAATAGTGACTTCAAAGGTATATACCTACCAAAAGATGTCTTAAGAAATTACACAAAAATATTTAGTGTATATTTTTCTAAATCTCTTTTAGATGAAACTGAGTACGATCACAGTTCGCACCTCTATATTGTAAAAAGAACGGGAGACAAAAAAGAGTTGCGATATATATATAACTCTTATCCATTTGATTTTAAGCAAATAAAACTAGATATAGAGGAGCTACTAAATGAATGACTCGTATCATATAAACAATAGAGCTGCTGCTGATCTATTTATACTTAAACTTATTTTTTACCATTGGGTTATAGTTTCAACGGTTACCGCCTATCTATTTAACGCATATTTACTTGGATTTGTTGGGGGTGGACTACTGTTTGCACTTGCTTTTGTAGGCTATAAAGAGCTAAAGGGAACACCAGACTATAGCTACATTGCGGCTTTAATTCTCTTAAGCTTCTCTATTCTAATGATACAACAAAGCCTTGGTCGAATAGAGATGCACTTTCATATATTTGGAGCGTTATCTTTTTTAATTATCTATAAAGATGTAAAAGTTATAGCCATAGGCTCAATGTTTATCCTTGTTCACCACTTAATATTTAACTATATGCAAGAGTTAAATATCACTATATTTGACACCCCTATAGTAGTCTTTAACTATGGCTGTGGTTTAGACATTGTTTTACTTCATGGAGCATTTGTTCTTTTTGAATGGTTTGTTCTTTATAAAATTGTTAAAATCATGAACAGAACAGATGAAGAGCTATACAGAACAAAAGGCGCATTAGAGTCTATAAATAAGAACCTTGAAAGCTTAGTGGGTGTTAGAACACTAGAACTAAGTCATGCAAAAGATGAAGCTGATAGTGCTAATAAAATGAAATCAGAATTTTTAGCAAACATGTCACATGAGATTAGAACACCTATGAACTCTATCATAGGTTTTTCCGATCTACTATCTAAAGAGCTTACAAATAATACACAAAAAAACTATATTGCATCTGTACAGGATAGCTCAAAAATTCTTTTGACAATTATTAATGATATTTTAGATCTCTCAAAAGTAGAAGCAGGAAAACTAAAAATAGAGTATTTACCAACAGATATGCGCTCATTGGCTCAAGAAATTAAAAATGTTTTTTACCATAAAGCAGCCCAAAAAGCACTTCAATTAAATGTATATGTTGATCCAAGTGTGCCTCGTACACTTATTACAGATGAAGTTAGAATAAGACAAATTCTTTTCAACCTAATAAGTAACTCTTTAAAATTTACAGCAGAAGGTTTTATAAGCATAAAAATAACTGCATCATCCAACACAGCTTCTATAACAAACCTAATTTTAGAAGTTTCAGATAGTGGCATAGGAATGGATAAAGCCCAGCAAGAACATATGTTTGAAGCATTTGCACAACATTCAGAGCAAAGCAATAAAGTATATGGTGGCACAGGCTTAGGACTAACCATCATTAAAAAGCTAGTTTCGCTTATGAATGGTACAATAACTTTACATAGCCAAAGAGATGAGGGAAGTACCTTTATAGTTACTCTTAATGAAATAGAAACTTCTACTAAAGAGATAGAAAAGAATGGTACTCATAATGAAGATATAATATTTGATAAAGCTACTGTTTTAATTGTTGATGACTTAGAGTTGAATAGAAATTTAATAAAAGAGTACCTAAAAAATACACCCCTAACTCTTCTAGAAGCTGTCGATGGTCAAGAAGCTGTCGATATGACAAAAGAGAATAAAATAGATCTTCTTTTAATGGATCTAAGAATGCCTAATAAAAATGGTTATGAGGCAACTAATGAAATTAAAAGCTTTCAAAATGTTCCTATTATTGCTATCACTGCCTCTGTAGTAGCACAAAAAAGTGATGAAAATAATAAGATATTTGACGACTTTTTAGCAAAACCTCTTAAGGAAAATGATCTAATTAACTCTATGTGTAACTTTTTAAAATGTACTATTATCAAAAAAGAGAAAGATCTGACTTTGCAAGAGTCCAGAGAATACAACATATCATTAAATAAGTACCCAGAACTACAATCTCTTTTAGCTCAAGCAAAAAATAATGGCGATATAGAGATTATACAAAAATTTTCGAATGAGCTATACGACTATGCTTCTAAAGAGAACAACGAAAAGCTTAAAACTATATCTTTACAAATAACATCTGCTGTTGATAGTTTTGATATAGGTGAGTGTGAAGCTTTACTTAATAAGTTTATTTAACTGTTAAATATGTGCATAAAGTTCATTATATAACTTCATAGCACCTCGATCGCTCATAGAAGCTATATAGTCTGCTATTACTCTATGTTTAGAGCGTAACTCCAGCTGAACTAAATGACTTTTTGGTAACAACTTCTCTTCTTGCGTAAATGCAGAGTATAGCCCTTTTATAGCTTGTTTACCTGCAAACATATGCCTAACTATACTCTCATGTTGGTACATCTGTTGAAATAGTATTTTTTTAAGTACTTTTATTTCATGCTCTAATTCAGGAGCAAAACCTATAGGTGCATCTTCTTGAGCTGAGAATGTCGCACATAACAACTCTTCAGTCTTTACATTTGAAGCTGAGAACTCTAAAAGTGAGTAGACTAAATGGTTTATAAAGTGAGAACTAAAACGATAACGAAACATTTCATCGTTCTCTTCATCGATCCCCTCTGCATGAACCATCTCTAAAATTTTACAAATAAGTGTACTTTTCTTTAGAGTCTCGAAACTAATAAGTCCTGAGTTGATACCATCATCTATATCATGGCTCATGTAGGCAATCTCATCTGCCCTGTCTACGATCATAGCTTCCACACTTGGGTGCGTAGATAGGTTAAATTTTTCATCTATTTCTGGTGAGTAAAATGATTTTTTATATGGTGCAGAGTGTTTTAAAATACCCTCTAGTGTAGCAAAAGTAAGGTTTAAACCTTTAAACTCTTTGTAGCGGTTTTCTAAAAGTGTTACAACTCTAAAAGATTGGTAGTTATGCTCAAACCCATTTTTAAAACCATCTTCTTTTAAAAGATGATCTAACGTGTCACCACCAACATGACCAAAAGGGGTATGACCTAGATCATGTGCAAGCGCGATAGCTTCTGCAAGTGACTCTTCAAGGCTAAGCTGAGAAGTGATTGAGCGTGCTATTTGGCTTACTTCTAACGAATGAGTTAAACGTGTTCGAAAAAAGTCACCCTCTTGGTTTAGAAAAACTTGTGTTTTGTACTCTAGTTTTCTAAAACTTCCCGAGTGAATAATACGATCGCGATCTCTAGAGTAAGGTGATCTAAAATCGTCACTTACACCATAGAACCTCTCATTTGGTTTCACTATTTTTTGGCTTTATTAACTAGCTTAATATCTCCATCAACAGCAAGACGCTCTTTTTCGGCAGCTCTCTCTTTTGGTGATCGCATAGCTTCAGCAGCTTTTGCTTGTGAGTAAACTTTAGTCTCTTCAGGGATCATTACATCTCTTTTTCCAGGGTTTACATCATCAACCATTATTCCATTTATGCTTAACGCACTAACACCCATTACTAAAGCTAAACTAACAACTAATATTTTCATCATTACATCTCCCTCTTATATTCATTAAAATCTAACTTCCAAACTTTTACGCCACAAAAGTGATCACCCTCAGGACATATTGGACGTATTCCTAAAGAGTTACGAATAGCACATGGTGGTAGTAAGTTTTCACTACCTTTTATGTTCATATCACGTAGCTGTTTGCTCTGTTCATATACTATATCATAAACCTCTTGTTGTGCGTTGTAACATAGACGCATTTGTGTTTTATGAATGTAACTGCTAAAGTCATTTCGCTCTACTAACTCTATGTTATGAGCGTTAGTTATCGCATAAATAGCTTCTCCAAAACCTAGCTTCTCTTTTTGCTTTTCAAAAAAGTCATAACTATTTTTCATTATGTTGTTATAAATTTTAAGGGCTTTTTCATTTTTAGCTATGATCGGTGGAGTATAAAAATCACGAGAGTAATTTTGCTCTATTAAGGGGCGAACAGCTGGTGATCGTCTATGTCTTTGGTTTTGTGCGTCTGAGCTTAGTGAGTGTTTTATGTAAGTTGAAAAACCACCTAAAACTCCTCCATCATGTAACATTTGTGAGTAACGTAAAACATCGGCGTAGTTCTCATCTACCTCAAAATCTATCTCACCAACTACGTCAAACACTTTAACACGATCATTAGTTTTAATGTTATGCTTCTCTTTTATAGAGTTCATATCAAACTTATGTTGCTTAACAGTAGAGTTTTTCGCATGATCTATAAGTGGCGCTAACGAGCTATCTAACTCTAATAATTTTTCACTAATTATGTCAGCAAACTCTTTTGCTTCTGCGCCACACTCCTCTAAGTTCTGAGCAACTGCTATATAACGTAGAAGTGTTATTATGTTTACACTATGGTAAAGATAAGCACTCATTCCACCAGGAAGAACATACCTTGCCATCTCTTGAGCTTTTTTCTTTACGTCTTTTTGGCGAAACTTTGGTGTAACAGCTTTAACATCATCTTCTAAAACTTCACAAAGCTCTTCGTAGCCTTTAAAACAGCTCTCATAATAGTTCTGCCAAGCTTTAGTATCGCAACCTTTAGGGTAGACAAAACTCTCTATTTTCATCTTTGCATAACGCTGAGAAACTTGTTCTGAGTTGTAAAAAGTGTGAGAGTGAAGAAGTCTCCAAATAAGGTGACGTGACATATCTGAAATAAGCATAGTTATATTTGTGTGCATTAAAGTAGTATGGTGACCACCTTTAAACATAGCTTTTAAAAGATCGTCTTTTCTAGCCCAACCTTCACTTTTTTCAGGTGCTACGATCCCATTTGGAAAGTAACAAGTACGTCCAGCAGAAACTGCTACATTTGATGGCTTTTCTGTCTGTAAAAATTCTATTTTCATTACTTATCCAACCTATCCCACTTATTTGAGAGTATCATCTTCTTTAAAAGGTGGTTATACTCTTCACCTATACCTGAGTAATTCTGCATCGTTGTTGATGCAACAAGACCTGTAAATGGTTTATTTTCTTTATTATACTTAAATCTAAGAGCACGGAATTCTTTATATGATTTATGTCTATTCAAATTTAACATATAAAAAGCTACTGAATCACCTAAGGTTTTAAAAATTCTAATTTTATACTTTTTACCCTCAGGTCTCTCAGCTGGTATTATTCCTACTTTTCCCCATGTCCAAACACCAAAAATATTGTTAGCAACTTGTGCGAAACGACTCTTTCCCCATGCAGACTCAACTGCACCTTGTGCAATAGCTAAAGAGTTTGGAATAGTATTTATACGCTCCATAAAAGCTCTTTGTGAGTAAATGTCTTTTTTTATATAGTACTTTTTTGCTATTTTTTTAAACTTTTCAAGATCATTTTTTTCGGGCATTACTGTGTCATATTTAATAAAAAACTCTTTTATAAATAAGCGCTCCTTTAAAATATTTGCATTCGATAGCTCGATTGCAGGAAGTAAAATTTCTACAAAAAGTTTTTTCATTTTTGAAGTTTGTGTAGTTTTTAAATACTCTTCATTAAAAGTTGTTATCTCCGCACTAAGTGATGTTAGTAAAAATAGACTAATTAATAGATGTTTCAAAGATGCTCCTTGAGTAAAAATATTTTAGAAAGTATAGCATTTAAAATTTAGAGCTACCCATTTTTAATTTTAGTAGAAATCACAAAGCAGTGAAATAGATAAAATTACGTAAAAAATAGTTTATAATATTTTCGTTAGGTTGGCTACTTTATGTCAATTTTAATTTTAGAGATATTTTGAAGCTTCTTGAATCCCTTATCAAATGTAATTAATTTACAGTTATGATGTTCACAAAATGCTAAATGAAAAACATCAAATGAACTAGTATATAAATTTGTATTTTCTAATATATCTATTACTCTTTTATGAATGTTAATATCTGTAGTTTTTACATATCTTGATAAAAATTTTAAATTTTTTTGTATAGTTGTTAGGTCTTCTTTTAGTTTTTTACAAGAAAAAGCAAACTCATATAATATTATTTCAGATACTAATAAATTATTGTTTGATGCTCTATCTTTTAATAGTTTTTGAGATATCTCTTTTTGTTCTTGATTATCTATATTTTTACAAAAAGCATAAATATAAACATTTGTATCAAAGTATTCCATCATTTATCATATCATTTGTATTTGTTGCTAGATCCATGGTAACTTGTACTTGATTGTTTGAGTTAGCAAATAATGTATCTAACTCATCATTAATATTATTTTGTTCTGTAGTGATTTTATCAGTATTGTACATAACAACAAAAGTTGCTTTTGTATTATTTTGTATCTCATGATACTGACTTGGTATATGAACGATACCATTTTCTATGGGTGCTTGAAATTCAACTGCATACATTTTGAAGTCCTTTATATTTTATAAGTTAATTATAACTAAAAATTTAATTATTTAAATTTAATCTTTTCTAAGCCTCCTCTTAAACCAAACCAGTTTAAACGGAATAATTCATCTCTAAATTGTATTTATCCATGTTTGAAATGTGAGCATAACGGTTGTCGTGAGCGATAATTTTCCCGCTAGGGTAAATTATTAGTCTCCTCGAATTTGTTATATTTAAATATCATCAAATACCAACTTAAATTCACCATTTATTTTTTTTGCTTTTTTAAAATCTAAACGAGTAAACCCGTTATCATGACATAATTTTTTAAAATCTTCAATTTGTTTATTTGTTGTATTTAAACCAAAAAGTATACTCTTTAATTCATCTTTATGAAACTTTTTTTCACCTTGGAACTCTATATCTGTGCATCTATATTCATCTTCATATTTCCAATCAATATGTTTTGTAAGCATAAGTTTTACAAGTTCACTACCATCATCACTTTCCAGATAAGAAAGAAGTTCATATTTTTCATCATAATCAACTTTTTTAGGTTGATGCAAACAATCATAGTTATCATAATGAAGTGGTTCAAATTCAAAAGCTAAACCATTATGACTATTAGCATAATGTGACCACATTAAAACACTTTTATAGTTAGTGGATAGAGATAAAACATCAATACTATCGATAAGTTGATTATTTACATTTTTCATCATCTTCACAAGTTTATCATTTGTATAAAAAGCCATCATATCTTTGATATTTTGTTTTCCATATTGAGGATTTCTAAGTGAAGCTTTAGTTAAATATGATTTACGTTCTTTATTAGTATATTTATCTCTAAAAGATAATCTGCAATCAAACGGATCATTAAAATATTTTATTGGAGAATAATATAGTGATGAATTGATAATTATGTTCTTTAAAAATTCATCGTTAAAACTTCTATATTTATAAAGTTTTGTAATCATAATATATTATCCTTTGTAAACTATTGGCTCCTATGAGACTGTGAAATAACTAAACCCAAAACAGTCTCAAAAATTACAAAAATTACAAAAATTACAAAAATTCTAACACAAACACCTTAATATCAAGCATCTTTAAACTACTAAAACAGTATAAT
>WTBY01000037.1 GCA_013138865.1 Helicobacteraceae bacterium
AAATATTTGTAAGCCTCTCCTTAAACTATATGAGTTTAAACGGAATAATTGTTTCAAATATGAGCTATAAATATATGTATTTAGCTATCTAAAATATTTTGTAGTTTTGCTAGGAGCTGTCTATGTAGAATCTCCCCTATAAACTAGACAATTACTAACCTAGTAAAAATCTAACTCTTTTGCAATTTCATTAACTCTAACTTTTTCTAACATTTTAGATTATCTCCTTAAAGCATGGTATAAATTGGTAGTATAAGAACAATTAAAGGATGTATCTATGCAATTACAAGTAAATGTAAATAATTCTAAATATACTGAATTAGCGGTAGATGATTTATTTTCTATCTTTGAAATTATTTCAAATGACAAACCAATAGTTGCAGTTGAATATATAGAAAACTAGAAAAACATATTGAGCTGTTAGCATTAAATCCTCTTCTTGGTGTTGAGTGTAGAAGTAAAAATATCCCTTTAGCAGGGTTTGAGATTTTCTTACCTCTTTTTCTTCATCGTGTACAATGGACTTATAGAAGACTCCTTGCGACCTTGTAGCTGTTCTTTTATTTAATGTTTTTAACTGTATCATGTCATTTCCTAAATATAAAAATTTATTTTTAGTCCAAATTTAGTCCCTTGAGAGTCCCTCAAATATGAATGAATTTGACAAAGTCCCACTATATGAGGGACTAAAACTATATTACAAAAAAGCCAAATAACCCCCTTGTTAACGAAATTTGACAAGATTTAAGGATATTAAATGAGCATCTACAGAGAGTATGACATACGTGGAATTTATGAGAAAGAGTTAAATGAAGATAGTGTTACTAAAATAGGTTACGCACTCTCTAAACATATAAAAGGTAATGTAGTTGCAATCGGTTATGATGCACGAACACATTCACCTATACTGTTTGAATATTTAGTTGCTGGACTTAACGCAGGTGGTAAAAAAGTTCTTTCATGTGGTGTTGTTCCAACTCCTGTTAACTACTTTTGTAACTACAATGCCTTTGATGGTGTAACAGCTGACGCTTCTGTAATGATCACAGGCTCACATAACCCAAGTGAGTACAATGGCTTTAAAATTACAGTTGATAAAGCGCCATTCTTTGGTGAGCAGATCTACGCACTTGGTCGTGAAATTGATAATATGTCTATGCCCTCTAAAGTTGAGAGGTTAGTTACAGAAATACCTGCAAAAGAGGCCTATATAGCTTATATGTTAGAAGAGTTTTCACACTTAAAGGCAATGAACACTAAAATAGTTTATGATTGTGGGAATGGTGTTGCTGGAGTTGTGATCGAAGATATATTTGATGCGTTGGAGTTAAATACAAAAGGTATTTTCAAAGAGCCAGATGGAACTTTTCCTAACCACCATCCAGACCCATCTGTTGAGAAAAACTTAGTAGATATAAAAGAGCTTTTAGCCCAAGATGGTGATATAGCTTTTGCTTACGATGGTGACGCCGATCGTATAGCAGTTCTTACTCATAAACATAACATAAAAGGTGATCAGATGGCCCTTTTATATAGTATGAAAATGGATAAGCCTACTGTGATCGGAGAGGTTAAGTGTTCTCAAGTTATGTACGATGAGTTAGAAAAAAGAGGCTGTACAGCTGTTATGTATAAAACAGGTCACTCTAACTTAAAAGTTAAAATGAAAGAGTTAAATGCAGAGTTAGCTTGTGAAGTAAGTGGTCACATATTTTTTAAAGATCGTTACTTTGGTTATGATGATGCTATTTATGCAACACTAAGAATGTTAGAGTTAGTTTATGACGGAGTAGACTTAGACAAAGAGATCGAAGCGCTACCTCAAACTTTTTCAACTGAAGAGATCAAAGTAGAGACTACAGAAGAGCAAAAATTTAAAATTATTGACTCACTTAAAAAACTTCTTGAAAATCCACCAGCAGACTTCCCTAAAATAAAAAATATTATAGATGTTGATGGTGTAAGAGTCATTTTTGAGAAAGGTTGGGGGCTAGTTAGAGCTTCTAATACAACACCTGTTTTAGTTACACGTTTTGAGTCTACGATCGAGAGTGAAGCTAAAAGATATGAAGACGAGTTAAATAAACTTATACTTCAAGCTAAAGCACTAGTTTAATAATTTACCTTAAGATCTATATTAATTATAAGTCTTAAGGGTTTCGTTGAAATAACCTTGCAAGAACACCTTTACCAAACACCACACTAATAATAAATAATAATACAAAAATATCACTTTTTATCTGTAGTTAATAGTTAAACAGCTAAAGTAACATCAGCTATTATGCCAATTTAAATTGTGATATTGAATATCACAAATTTTAAGTAAGGAGAGTAAATGCAATTAGGATTCCTAGTTGACCTTCACATGTGTATGGGTTGTAAAGGTTGTGAGGTAGCATGTAAAGTGGAGAATGAAGTTCCACTTTCTACATGGAGACTTCGCGTTAAGTATGTTGATACGGGTGTATTCCCTGAGACTAAGAGAACATTTACACCATTAAGATGTAATCACTGTGCTAACGCACCATGTGTGCGTATCTGTCCAGTTAGTGCTCTGCACTATCTTGATAATGGTATTGTTAATATTGACAATGAAAGATGTATAGGGTGTGCTGGATGTATGATGGCTTGTCCTTATGGAGCTATCTACATAGATCCACAAACACAAACAGCTGACAAATGTACTTATTGTGCACACCGTATTGCTTCTTCAATGATGCCTGCTTGTGTTGTTGCTTGTCCAGTTCAGGCAAATATTTTTGGTGATTTAGATGATGCTACATCTAATATTAGTAAATATATTATGGATGCTGGTAGTGACTTACAAGTACGTAAACCAGAAAAAGGTACGTTCCCTCATCATTTCTATGTTGGTGGTGGTAATGTAACTCTTAATCCATTAGCATCGTTTAGAGCTGAAGGACATTCACTGTTTAATAACTTAACACATCTTCCAGTAGGAGGTCACTAATGGTACATGATGCACTAGCTGCAACAAATGCAGTAGTAACACTTGATGTTGCTTTACCTAGCGTTATTTGGGGTTGGATTATTACTATGAATATGTGGGCTAAAAGTATTGGTACTGGTATCATATTTGTAGCTTTCTATATGTTAAAGAAATATCCAAATGAGGCTGGTTTTATCCGTTTACCAACGGCTATAATCTCATTTATTTTTATTAATATGTTCTTGTTATTTACTGTAATTGACTTACATCAAATGTTTAGATTTTGGCATATCTTTTTCCACCCTAATTTCACTTCAGCTATTACAGTTGGTGCATGGATGGCAACACTGTTTATGGGTCTTTTAATGGGTCTTTTATATGCTAGTTTTATCAAAAAAGATACAGCGTTATTTGACAAAATTTTACTACCAACAGTTATTTTAGCTGTTCCAGTTACTCTGTATACTGCAGGTCTTATGGCTCAGTCAACTGCACGTGAATTATGGCAAATGCCAACAGAGTCTGTACAGATGATTTTAGCAGCTACTCTTTCTGGTTCTGCTGTAATGCTTCTAATAGCTAACAAGCTACCTTATGAAGCAAGACGTGACCTTGGTTTAGTGCTTGCATTTAGTGGTTCTGCAGCATTTATTATTTATATGGCTGAGTTAGTATTTGGTCCTATGAAAGCGGAAGAAGTAGCTGTAACACTAGAGGCTATTAAAGGTCATGGTGAGTACACAAGTATGTTCTGGATAGGTCAAGTTTTAGGATTTATATTACCAACTGTTTTAGTAATTTTAAGTGTTACTAACCGTACAGAAGGTTTACTAAAATTAGCTGCTGTTTCTGCACTAGTTGGACTATGGATAACAAAACATGTTTGGTTAGTTATTCCACAATTACTAAATTTAAGTTAGAGAGGTTTTTTAATGTATTTAGAAAGTAGAAGAACGTTTTTAAAAGGTGCTGCATTTAGTGTTGCAGGCGCCGCTATTGCTAAGGGTGTATTTAGTACAGATGTACTTGCTTCTTCAGTAAAAGATAGTAAGTTTACAGATACTCCTGATTCACTCTCTTTTTATCCACCACTAGATCAGTGGGAAGATTTTCAAGAGTTAAGTGCTGAGAGTTGGAAGGGCGGTGGTATCGCTCGTCGTGGTGTTCAAAGTGAAGATAATCCAGATGGTATTAAAGTTAATGATTATGCGATCGTACCTACGGCTTGTTCAAATTGTGAAGCAGCTTGTGGTCTAACTGCATGGATTGATAAAAACACATTTAGTGTTGTTAAGTATATGGGTAATCCACTTCACCCTGGCTCACGTGGTCGTAACTGTGCAAAAGGTTATGCTACTCAGTCTCAAATGTATGATCCAGATCGTCTACCATTCCCATTAAAAAGAGCTCCTGGTTCTAAACGTGGTGAAGGTAAATGGTTACGTACTACTTGGGATGAAGCAATGACTTCAATCGGTAAGAAGATGAACCATACACTTCGTAAAGGTGATGAATTATCTAAAAAATCAGTAATGTTCCACGTTGGTCGTCCAAATGAGAATGGTTTTACTGGTAACGTATGGAGTACACTTGGTTGTGACTCTTTTAATTCACATACAAATATTTGTAGTTCTGGTGGTCGTACTCCGACAATTCAGTGGGCAAATGATGATAGAAGTTCACCAGATTGGGCTAATGCGAAATTAATTTTCCTTAACTCATCTCACGCTGCTGATGCTGGTCACTATTTCCAACAATCAGCTTCTTTTATTGCTGATGCTAGAAAAAAAGGTGCAAAACTTGTAGTTATGGATCCACGTCTTTCTAACTCAGCGGGTATGGCTGACTTATGGATTCACGCATGGCCTGGAACTGAACCAGTTATATACCTTTACCTAGCTAACCGTATTTTAAATGAAGGTGAACTTAATGTTGACTTTGTTAAAAAATGGATGAACTGGGAAGTTTTCTTAGATAACAAAAAATACTTAGAGTTTATGGTTGAAAAAGGCTATATCTCTAAAATGCCTGAAGGTAATGATTTTGATACTTTTGTTGAAGTATTAAAAGAGTTATATGCTCCTTACAGCTTAGAGTACGCTGTTAAAGAGTCACATGTTCCTGCTTACAAACTAGAAAAACTTTATGAGTATTTCATAGAAGCTGGTACTGCGATTTCTTCTTACTTTTGGCGTGCTGCTGCTGCGGGTAACCGTGGTGGCTGGATGAGTGGACGTACAGGTTTCTTAGCACTAGGTTTACGTGGAGCTATTGGACCTAAAGGTGGGACTTTCTTTCATCACTGGCATGTTATTTCTGTTGCTGGTAAAGGTGGTAGTTCGACTATTGGACAAGGTAAACGTGGATCTAAAATCCCTAAAGTTGATGTATGGAATGAGTTAGCATGGCCACCAGAATGGCCTCTATCAACTTATGAGATGTCATTTTTACTACCTCACCTTCTTTCTGATACTGAGTGGCAAAAAAAATGGATAGACAAAGGACTTAATGTACCTCAAAAACTAGCTGTTTGGATTCCTCGTATGTATAACCCAGTTTGGATTAATCCAGATGGTTTTAGATGGTTAGAAGTTCTTAAAGACGAAACAAAAATGGAACTTACATTTAACCTTTCTCCTACTTGGAGTGAGACTAACTGGTATGTTGACTATATTTTACCAATGGGTCTTGCTGGTGAGCGTCACGATCAACACTCTGAAGCAACTATGCCTGCTCGTTGGACATCGTTCCGTCAGCCGGTTATGAGAGTTGCATTAGAAAAAGCTGGTTGGAAGCCTAACAACCCTAACCGTGCTACACTAGAGGCTCATATTAAAGCTGGTCTTGGTGAAGTTTGGGAAGAGAATGAGTTCTGGTTTGATATGTGTGTTAACTACATTGATCCTGATGGAAAATTAGGTATTCAAAAAATGTGGGAATCAAAACGTAACCCAGGTAAACCAGTTACGATCGCAGAGTGGTATGACGCAGCGTTTGGTGATAACTTACCAAACCTTTATAAAACTGCTACAAATGATGCTCGTTACTCAACTGCTGAATTTCCAGTTTATGAGTATATGAGAGATCATGGTGCATGGTTAGAGCAAAATGATATCTATTCTGCTCAAGAGTATAAACTTAAAGATGATGGTCAAAACCTTATCTCTCACGGTCACAAATACAAAAAAAGTGACTGTTACCTTGATAGACGTACTGGTGTTATCACTGCGAAAGATCATAAAACTGGTTGGAAATACCCTGGTGGTAAAAAACCAATTGGTATTGAGATCGATGGCGAAAGAATGGAAGGTTTTGCGACAAATGACAAAAAACTAGACTTCTTCTGTGAGTGGTTAGCTGACGACTGGAAATGGCCAGAGTACGCTATACCTTTTTACCCTCGTAATGAGAAAGAGAAAGAAGAGATGGTTCATATCGTTTCTCATGTTAACCATATGTACATGAATGGAGATAATGAGTTTGCACTAAATACTGTATTTAGACTTCCTTATAATATCCATACACGTTCTGCTAACTCTAAGCACCTTATGGAAATTTCTCAAAATCATGACCCTATTTGGATCAGTACACAAGATGCTAAGAAATTAGGTTTCAAACGTGGAGATCCGATAAGAGTTAAAATTACAGATACTGTTTCTAACTTAGACTCTGGTTTCTTCGTTGCTATGGCTGTTCCAACTGAGGGTGTTCTTCCAGGAACACTTGCATGTTCTCACCATGGTGGTAGATGGAAACTTAAAAATTCAGTAAATATCCCTAATGGTGTTAGTGATGGAAAAATAAACTCTAATAACACACCTCGTGATATGAGTAACCCTGAATTTATGGCTGAGTCACCTAAAAATGCTGGTAAAGATGGCGAAAAAATTGAAGACTTCAATGGCGACATTGGACTAATCGGTTTTGGTGCTCCTTTAGCTGAGATGCAAATGGATGGTAAAGAGGGTAAACTTCAATACATTGAAGGTATTAAACCATTTAAGACAGAACGTTGGGCTGAATACAATGATGATACTTCAAACATCTGGTGGGATGGACTTTCGGGTTCATGGCAAAATGCTGTAGCACCTGCACATCCAGATCCTATTTCTGGTATGCATTGTTGGCATCAAAAAGTAATTTTAGAGCCTGCTGAAAAAGGTGATAAAATTGGTGATATTCATGTTAACTATGAAAACAACCTTAATACTTATAGAGCTTGGAGAGATAAGTTAACACGTGGATTAGATTCTGATTCTAAACTACGTCGTCCTCCATTTATTAAGCGTCCTTGGGTACCTTTAAGCGAAAAAGCTTACACGGTAGAAATTAAAGACGTTTAGTCTTTACGAGCATTTGCTCGTAAAGAACTCCTTATACTTCAAAACTTATTTATAATCCTTCAACATAACCCAATTTTCAGATAGCTTAGCTACAATCTTCTATTATTTTTTACTAAGGTACTAGCTTATGGAACAGACACTTTCACGTAGTAATATTTATGCACTTATCTCAAGACTTCTTTTAATTGAGCTTGACGAGACACTTCTAGAACAAATTAAATCTGATGAGAATATATTAGATTTTTTTCCAAACTTTAAAGAGTGGAGTAAAGTTAAAGAGTTAGATTCTAAAACTTTAATAGAGCAATTTCTCTCACCTGACTTTACAAATATTTCACTTCTACATCTTATCCCTTATGAGTCTTTTTATATTAGAGAAGATCAAATGATAGAGACGGGTGGGGCAAACCCTGTTACAGATATGTACAGCGCTTTTAACTTCCATGTTGATTATGCAAAATCTCGTGTTGTTTCATCTGATCATATAGGCGTAGAGTTAGAGTTTATGCACTACCTATGTAGTGCTCAACTTAAAGCTGAAGAGGCAAAAGATGAAGTTGCGATCACTGAGTTAAAACGTGTTCAAAAAGAGTTTTTAAATAAGCATCTTCTTCAATGGGCACCACTATATTTAATTAACTTTAAATATGAGGCTCGTACTCCTATTTATCATGATTTAGGTGAAATGGCTTTAGAGTTTATTCTCTCAGACAACGAATACTTAAGTGGTGAAGTTAAATAGTTAAATGGCACTCTTAAGACTAAATGCTTCTGCTTGTGTACGTAACTTAGTTAAAGCATCTACATGTAGATCCTGTGTTGATATATGTCCAACTAAGGCAATTGATATACTTGAGGGTGGACTTGATGCGACTATACCTGCACTTAACCTTTCTAAATGTGTTGGTTGTGCCGGTTGTGTTAGTATATGTCCCTCTTCAGCACTTAGTGTAGAAGAATTTGATGCAACAACTTTTTTCTTCTCATTTATGAAAGAGAATACAAAAAATACTCTCTCATGCCAAGATAATGTCCCATGTTTAGCATCTTTAAATGTTGAGCAACTTTTAGCACTTAGTGTATTTAAAAAAGAGTTACACCTAGACGGTGCTCATTGTGAAAGTTGTGATATAGCTCATACTTGTAAGCCATTTATAGATAAGAGTGTTGAGGAGGTAGAGTATCTTCTCTCAGCTATGGACTCAACTGCTAAAATTCAGATAAAAGATCTAAATATTATTTCAGAGCAGATACCACAAGAGCAAAATAGAAGAGATTTTTTTAACGCTTTTCATCTGAAAAATGCAATAAAAAGTAAAAAAGATTTTGAAGATAGAGTTGAGAGTTCAACTGATGAGTTTATTGCACATAATTTAAATGCTGAAAAAGTAAAAGAGATACGTGCTAAAAGTGATCTTTCAGATAGAAAAAAACTTTTTTTTACTGCGATCAAAAGAGTAGATGTACCAGAACAATTTCATGTAGTTGATGCTAAAGAGGTAACATTTACTTCTCAAAAGTTAATAGATAAAGAGTTATGTACAGCGTGTCAAATGTGTTATAGAATTTGTCCTACAAAAGCTCTTAAGAGTGATGGTAAAAACTCTAAAATAGATTTTGATGCTTTTTTGTGTATTAAGTGTGCTAGTTGTATAGATGTTTGTGAGCCTAAAGCTATCTATTCATCTGACTCATTTAATATAAAAGAGTTCTTCGCTCCATCTATACAGCGCCTTATAACTTATGACGTTAAAAGGTGTAATGAGTGTACTGCTTTTTTTACCTCAATACAAGGATCTGAAGTTTGTCATAGATGTCAAGCAGAAGAAGACGATGCAAAGGAGTTATGGGGCTTATGATGAACAACAATGATGAATTAAAGACAGATACGAAGGCTTTTGCTTTTATAGCTTTTAAAGCAACTTCTGACCGCTTTAGTACGATAATAAACAAGCTTTTTAAAGATGATGAGAGCAATGCAATGATTATTCCTATGAATATCCGTCATGATGATTTTTTTTACACTATGTCGAATATGAAAAATTCTAAGCTTGATGGTGCCGTTATATCTGAAGAGTTTACAAAAGATATAATAGAGCATTTAGACTCTAAGAGTGAGGCTGTAGAAAAGTACGGAGTTTGTGATATAGTTATACTTAAAGATAAGAAATTTTATGGTGACTATCTATTTATAAGTACAAGAGAAGAGAACAGTGAAGAGTTTGATTATAAGAAAATTACTATATATTTAAAAGGAGATACAGATGAGTAAAGGTGATGCATCATTTGATGAGTTAAAATTAGAGTTTGATAAATTTGTAAAACAAAAATGTACAACAGATGGGGATTTTGATGAAAAAAATCAAAATCCAGACTCTGGAGATAAAGAAGATGACGAAGCAGTTCCAGCTTTTGTAGATGAAATAGCTGATCAAATGTTAGCACCAGCAATTTCTGGTGTCTATTTATCACGTATAGATATTAAAAGAGTTGCTGAAGCTATAGACGAGTCGTTACCTATTAAAGAACGTAAGAAGATGATTAGAGCACTTTTCCGTCATACAACGACTCGTGAGTACTTAAGAGGGGCATTTGATGAGTTCGCTAGACATATTAATGGGCGTGTACTTATCTATCAAGAGTTAAGTGAAGCATTTCCAGCATCTAAACCTGTTTTTGATAGCTTTATAGCTAAAAGTGAGAAAATGAGTACTCTTTGTGATAGAATAGTAGAAGATTTTGAAGAGATAGATCCTACTTTTGAGCCAATGCTAACTTAGAAGTAGAATAGATAAAGGAGGGAAATATAGTGAACACTTATGATTATAAAAGTGATAATTATGTTTACCCTGTAGTTCAAAGAGCAAAAACACTTCTAGAAGAAGAGGCTCAAATAGAGGTAGGTAGTATTACTTCTAAAGAGATTTTAACTCAGTTTGTCAATCCACAACATATAACCTCTATGATAGCTATTGGTGGCGATGTAAATATGTATGTTGCTATTAGTTATGAAAAAACTGTTATAACTAAATTAATTAAACTTTTTATATATGATGAAGTGAATGAAAATGAGTTAGAAGAGTTGAGCGAAGCTACAGCAAGTGAAATATCTAATACTATTGTTGGTAACTCAATCTCATCTATGCCATATGCATCTCAAAAACTGATACGTATTAGTACCCCAGTGACTATTAAAAATAGTGATTTGTCAGTAATTAAGAGAAATCATAAAATGTACGAGATAACACTACTAAGCGAATTAGGTAATATTATTATCTATATAATAAAAGTATTAGATAGTGATGTACTAGAAGACATTTTAAAGTTATAGCTCTTTTATATAAATTTCATCTAATTCTCTGAACTCTTTCATTTTAAAAAATTCATCTAAATTTTTAAATGTTTTACTACTTCCTAAAATAACATGTTTGCACTGTAGTACTTTTGCATGATTATTTAAATATAGGATCAGCTCTCGATCATACCCTCTTAGGATATACTCACTATCTGTAATTAGTTCATAAATATGTAGATGCTGTTGAAATTCTAAAGAGCTTAAAACACTTATACCTGCAAAACTAACAACTCTATTTTTTTCAAAAATACCATACATTTTATAATTTTGATGACGCATATCATAAATGATATTTTCGAATTCATCTAAAGAGTAAGTGTAATGACTTTTTACTAAGTCATAAACGTCTTGAAGTTCATTAAGTGCAATTTCTCGTATTTGCATATTTATTTAAGTATATAAGTGGAGTTAGAAGCTCTACTTAGCTTCTAATAAAGAGATAATAAGAGGAACTATATCTTGACTTTTAGTTTTACTTATAAATGCATCAGCACCAAGTACTTCAGCTTCGCGTTTATTGTTCTCACCAGTCATAGAGCTGTTAACAATAACAGGAATGCTTTGAGTTTTAGGATTTGCTTTAAGAAGTCTAAGAACAGTAAAACCTGACATTTCCGGCATCTCAATATCTGTAACAATTGCAGGTATTGTAGCTTCTGGATCTTCTATAGCTTCTATATGATCCATCATAAGTTTTCCATTATCAAATATAATAAAGTCTAAACTTAATTTTGTAAAGATTATCTTTAGATGTTTTTGAGCTACTTTAGAGTCTTCTGCAATTAGAACAGTACCATTTCTAAGTATGGCAGGAATTACAACTGTTGGATCCATTACTACGTCTAAATTAACCATGGCTTGAGGAATAACCTCTGAGAGAAGTCTTTCATAGTCTAAAATAAGACATAGACTACCATCATCAAGACGAGTATGGTTCATAACTTTAGCACCATCAGTTGAAGAGCTGTAAGCTGATGGTGCATGTATCTCATTCCAGTTCTTTTTTATAACGCGGTGAGCATACATAATTCGAAGACCAATAACAATACCATTAAAATCACAAATAAGTATATTTGATTTTTCTAATTGATCTAAACTTAAGTCCTGACCAACCCACTTAGCAAGGTTTAAAACAGGAAGTTGCATACCGCGAAGGACAATAGTACCTTCTAGTAGTGGGTTTGCTGATGGAATTTGAGTCATACGATGTTTATTAGATTCTATTACCTCACGTGTTTTAAATACATTGATTGCATAAAATGGCGACTCTTTCTTTTGATCGTTTACTTTGAAAACAAGTAGTTGAAGTTCATTATTTTTAGCAAGATTTGTGGCACCATCTACATGTTCTAATAGGGACATACTTTGACCTTTGTGAAAGTTTTTTAAATAATAGCTAAACATTAATGAAAGTTAGTTAAAAGTGTTATGATAGTAGAATAACACAATATTTTAAGGAGTTGTATGAAGTTAACAGCCTGTCCACTTGACTGTTTCGATAGTTGTGTTATTGATTATTCACAAAACAGCATAAAACCATTTAAAGATGATCTTCATACAGGTAAGTTTTTATGCTCACATATGAACCATTTTGAAGCTACTCAACGTCTTGAAAAACCTACTTTTATGGGTGAAGAAGTCTCTATGGAAGAGGCACTTAATATTTTAACAAAGATCTTAAAAGATAGTGAAGCTAATAAAACTCTCTATTTTAAAGGTCATGCGAATATGGGTGAAATGCAAAATATAACTAAAGAGTTTTTTAGAGAGTTTGAAGCTGTAAATGCAAAAGGTTCTATTTGTGCAGGCAGTGGTGACAAAGCAATTGAACTAGGACGAGGATCTAATTATACACTCCCTTTAGATGCAATTAAAAGTTCAGAAGTTGTTGTTCTTTGGGGTCGTAACCCTCATGATACAAATTCACATATTTTACCACTTCTTAAAAATAAAAAAATTATAGTTATTGATCCAAGAGTAACTACATCAGCTCAAAATGCTGACCTTCATATTCAAATTAAACCATTAGGTGATCTTGTTTTAGCACTTCTTTTAGCACGTTTCGCTGTGGTATATGATCAAGAAGATAAAGAATTTTTAAAAGAGTTTACTCAAGACAGCGAAGATTTTTTTGATCTGACTCAAAATATACGAATTAAACAAGCACTATTTGAGATAGATGCAACCCTACCTCAAATTGGGGAATTTTTAGACCTTGTAAAACATAAAAAAACAGTTTTTTTGGTTGGAACAGGTGTTCAGCGTCACATAGATGGTGTAGCAGCATTTAGGGCTATTGACTCTTTGGCAGCTACTCTTGGGTTATTTGGAAAAGATGGTTGTGGTGTAGGTTATTTGAGTAACCCACAAGTTGGCATTAAGAGTGCCTTTAAAGAGTTTAAAAATAACACTACAAAAGCAAATGTAAATTTTTCTGAATATGAGACTGTTTTTATTCAAGGTGCAAACCCTCTCTCTCAACTTCCTAACTCTTTAAAAGTTACAAAAGATATACAAAAGTGTGAAAATGTGATCTATTTTGGAACTTTTGAAAATGAGACTTCAAAAGTTGCGACATTAGTAATTCCTGCTAAACATTTCTTAGAAAAAAATGATATTCGTTTTAGCTATGGAAGTGAAAGAGTAACTATTTTAAATAAGCTAAAAGAGTCAAATATAGGTATAAGTGAGTACGATTTAACTCTACATTTATGTGAAAAATTTGATTATAAAATAAATAGTGAAAAATACTATTTAAATTATTTTAAAGAGCATATACAAGAGTATAAAAGAGTTAAGAAAACGCAATATACAAAAGCTATTCCTTATGAAGATGGTTTTGATACTGCTAGTGGAAAATTTGAGTTCTTAGATGAGATAGATTTTGAGCATGACTTTAGTTGGGGTATGAATTTAATTTATGCTAAGAGTAAAAACTCATTAAACTCTCAATTTAAAAGAGAGCAATTTGCTTATATTAACGCTAACCATGGTTGGGATAATGGAGAAGAAGTAATACTTGAGAGCAAATATGGAACTCTCAAAATAGTACTTAAGCATGACAATACTCTTAGACCTGATACACTTTTACTCTATTCAGGAACACCAGGGGCAAATAACCTAACAAATTCAAAAGTTAGCTACGAGGCTAATAGTGCAGTATACCAAGGTATAAAAATCAATATTTTAAGGATTATAAATGATTAAACAACTAGACGATAAATATGTTTTACCAACATACGCAAGACAGAATATTAACTTTGTTGAGGGAAAAAATGCAACACTTAAAGATGACAAAGGTGATGAGTATATAGACTTTACATCAGGGATCGCAGTTGTAAGTGTTGGTCACTCAAATGATCGTTTAAATAGAGCTATAAGTGATCAAATAGCTAAGATGATACATATTTCTAACCTTTACCAAATAGAGCCACAAGCTAAGTGTGCTGAACGCCTAGTTACTCTTAGTGGTTATGATATGAAGTGTTTTTTTGGTAACTCTGGAGCTGAAGCAAACGAGGGAGCTATTAAAATAGCTAGAAAATATGGTGAAGTTGATGGAGAGCCTAAGCGTTATAAAATTATTACACTAGAACACTCTTTTCATGGTAGAACAATCACAACAGTAAAAGCAACTGGTCAAGAGTCAATGCACAACTATTTTGGACCTTTTCCTGATGGTTTTGTTTATGCCCAAAACATAGAGCAAATAGAGTCTTTAATCGATGAGCATACCGTAGCAGTTATGATCGAACTTGTTCAAGGAGAGGGTGGTGTTCAGCCACTTGATAGGCAAAAAGTAAAAGTTTTAGCAGATATGTTAAAGAAAAAAGGTGTTCTTTTGATCGTTGATGAGGTTCAAACAGGGGTCTATAGAACAGGAGAATTTTTAGCTTCTAACCTTTACGATATTGAACCAGATATTATAACTTTGGCAAAAGGTTTAGGTGGTGGAGTTCCGATCGGAGTTGTAATGACATCTAAAAAAGATGTTTTAAAGGCTGGCGATCATGGTTCAACTTTTGGTGGTAACTACCTCTCAACGACAGCAGGTAACACAGTCTTAGATATTTTAAGTGAGTTAAAAGATAGTGGAGAGTTAGATCATACTTTTATATATTTTGAAGAGCAGTTAAATAAGTTTTATGAGACAAACAAGAGACTCTTTTTAGATAGTGTAGGTTTTGGACTTATGAGAGGTCTTAGAGTTAAAGATGCAGATACATTAAGTCTAATTATAAGTTCTTGTTCTAAAGAAGGAGTAATGGTACTTAAAGCAGGAAAAAATACACTTAGGTTTTTACCTGCTCTAACAATTTCAAAAAAAGAGATAGATGAAGGTTTTAAAAGATTAAATAAAGCTGTAAAGGATTTATAAAAAAAGCTTTTTTAATCCTCTATTTTTTTAAGAACTTTTGATTTTCTGGGTTTGAAAGAAAACTATCCATAGAGTTTTTAACACCTAAGTCGTTTGTGTTTGTGTTTTCGCTTTCAAGCTCTAAACTTAGATCTGAAGCTAAGTTAATAAAAATAGGTGTATCATCGATCACAATTTGCATAATACTTAAGAGTGGCACACGAACAACACTGCCTAAGTTATCAGTTCCAAAACCTGCTTCAAACATCAAAGCTCCATCAATTATTTTAGCACTTTCAAAAGTATAACCTGCTAAAAAGAAGAGTGTCATCGGGCGAAACTCTTGTGTTATATCTGCTGGTAAATGAGGTTCAAATGTTACATTGTCTATTTTACATAAGACTCCAAAACTCTGCTCTTGTTCAAAGAGATGCACTAAAATATCTGTCATATTATCATGCATAAGTTTCGCAAATGTTTTACTCTTAATTAGGTTAACTAACATCTTAAGTCCTTAAAGCTTCTTCTATTAAACCAACTTCTTTAAAGCCGATCATAGCGTTCATTATTGCTACTTTTGTATACTTATATAACTCGTCTATATTGATATCATCTTCTACAATCATACCCTCATCTAATAGACGTGCTCTTGTTGTACCATATAAAAGAGGTTTTTTTGGTGTTACCCACCTGTCTCCATTAAAAAGTGCAATATTTGCTATGGTAGTATCGGCTATTAAGGAATTTTTTACAATTAGTATATCATCACACTCTAAACGTTTTGAAAAGAGAGTGTTAATAGCGTCTCTATTTGAATATTTCAGTGAGTAATTTATGTTATTTTCGTGAACTATTTTAATACTTTTTATAGCTCTTGGTATATATTTAATATACTCGATGTCTGTATTAAATTCATCATAAATAACACGACATCTAAAAAGACCTTCACTAGGAGCTTTAATAAGTTCACTTAGGTTATGAAAGTTATTAGCACCTAAAGTAGATAATGAGTATTTAACTCTTCTTTGATGATAAAGTAAGTTTTGAGCTTCTCCATCTAAACACTTTATAGTCTCAAGTAGTTTAATCTTCAAAAAGGTCAGTACTTAAGTAACGTTCAGCCGTATCACATAAAATAGTAACAATTGTTTTACCTCTGTTTTGCTCTTGTTTGGCAACTTGTATAGCTGCATAAACGTTAGCACCTGCTGATATACCTACAAGTAAACCCTCTTCACGTGCGATCATCTTTGCAGTTGCGATCGCATCTTCATTACTTACTTTTATGATCTCATCATAAATGTCAACATCTAAAATATCAGGAATAAAACCAGCACCAATACCTTGTATTTTATGAGGGCCTGCGCCTTCGCCTGAAAGAACTGCTGAGTCTCTAGGTTCAACTGCAACTATTCTTATTTGTTCACCTAGTTTTTCACGTAGACCACCACCAGTGCCAGTTATAGTGCCACCAGTTCCGATCGCAGCTACAAAAATATCTAACTTGTCATCTGTATCACGAAGAATCTCTTGCGCTGTGGTTTTATAGTGCATAGTAGGGTTGTCAGGGTTTTGAAATTGTTGCAGAACTATGGAATTAGGTCTGTTCTCTTGTAGTTCAATTGCTTTTTGTATAGATCCATTCATTCCTTCCTTTGCAGGAGTTAAAACAATTTCAGCGCCAAGTGCTTTTAATAGACGACGACGCTCAACACTCATAGACTCAGGCATAGTTAAAATAAGTTTTAATTTTTTAGAAGCACAAATAGAGGCAAGTGCTATCCCCGTATTTCCACTAGTTGGCTCTATTATAGTGCTATCTTCATTTATATCACCACGCATTAGAGCTTGTTCGATCATATTAAAACCTATACGATCTTTCACACTACTTGTAGGATTTAAAAATTCACATTTTCCTAAAATAGTTGCGCCACCTAAGTCTGAAGCAGTATGTAGTTTTACTAAAGGGGTGTTTCCTATTAAGTCTATAACACTATTTTTAATATTCATAAAAATTCCTATTTATCTTTTCATATTTATTATTTAATGCATATTATAGCTCAATATTACTACTACGGAAACTTATTATTTATAATATAAGCATAATGCAAATAAAGCTATAATGAGGTACTTAAATAAAGGCTATTTATGAAAAAACTATTTTTACTACTTCTACTTACATTCACTCTCTCAGCAAAAACTATTACTCCAAATGAGGTTTATTCTCAAGTTTCACTGATTACAGACGAGGTCCACTTTTTACTGAATTATTATGGTATCAAGCATGAAAATAACGAGATCACAAAACATCCAAAAGTCTCTACAAAACTTAAACCTAGAAACGTATGGCAAATGACTTATGAAATAATGGTTAAAATAAATATATTGAGAGAAGATAATAACCTTCCAGTTATTGAGCCTGTAAATATGTCACCTGTACTCAACTTAAACCCTGATATGGTTTATGAACAGACACAAAGAATTTTAACAGAGTTGAAAATTTTTGAGATTAGAATGGGAATAAAAGCACCGATTTTTGAAAAAAAAATATTCAAGGGTAAAACTTCCTTAGATGTTTATAATGCACTTACTCATGTTTCTAAAAATATTGATGAGCTAAATAAAGGTACTGTTACTCCATCATTCGTATTTGCTGAACAGATGAGAGTATATGAAGACATAACACTACTGCTAGAGCGTCTTAAGATAGAAGATAAAAGTATTCCAAGCGCTAAGAAACTGGGTTCTGTTCCAGAAAATGCTTTTGATGAGTCTCTAAAACTTTTGGAGAAGATCAAACAACTTCAAATTATCTCTGGAATAAATTTTGTAGATTTTTCAGAGTTTAAAAAAGGTAACGAATCTCCAAGTGATGTTTTTACAATTACTCAAATGATTTTAGCAGAACTTCAGACATTAAAGGCGTATGTTGGTGAAGACACCATTACAAAAGCTGCAATAAGGTACAACACTAAAACACCTTCAGAAGTTCGTCAGCTTGTTAGTTGGAATCTTAGAAAACTAAACCTAATTCACTCTTTAAATAAAGGTAACTAACATGAATCTATCTGTTAAAAATAAAATATTTTCTATCTTTGTCATTACAACTATTATCTCTATTAGTGCTATTGGTTGGTTTGGTTTTAGTAGTGCTAAAGATGCCTATATAGACTCTGCACTATCTATAAATCAAGGTGAAACTAAAGCTCTAGCAAATGAGATCAAAGGTGTTTTAGGAACCATACCTGAAGATGTACTCTATAATGCAAATTTCTATGCACTAGAAAAACTCTTAGTTTGGGAAGACTTAGAAGATAAGAAAAAAATACAAAAATGGAAAAATATCTATATTTCAAGTCTAAAAGACTATGTACTAAATAAACAACTTTACTACCAAATTAGAGTTTTAGATAATAAAGGTAATGAGAAAATACTTCTTAAGTATAACGAAAAGTCAGGTACTATCATAGATACTCCAAAAAACAGACTCCAAAATAAGTCTCATATAAACTATTTTTTAGAAGCGAAAAAACTAAAAAAAGGGAAATTCTATATATCACCAATGACTTTAAATATAGAAAATGGTGTAATAGAAAAACCTTATGTCCCAGTTATCAGATACTCTACTCCTATAATAGATCAAAATGGTGAGTTTAAAGGTGTGATTGTACTTAACTTTAACGCAACATATATTTTAAATGAGATCGCAACTGCAAAAGCTATTGATGACACAAGAGAGGTACAAAAGTACTACCTTGTAAATGAGCAAGGTTACTATTTATTTATAGGTGACAAAAGTAAGAGGTGGGGCTTACAATTGGGTCATGATTACTCTTTTACAAGAGACTATCCTGGTATTTTAGAAAAGTTTAAAGATAAAGATCAGACTACCTTTATAAAAAATGGAAGAATTTTTTCTATGGATAAAATATACCCTAATAAGGCAGATAACCAGTATAGGTTTTGGTACTTGGTTACTGAAATTGATGAGCAAGTAGCATTTTCATCGTTAGAGACTTTTATAAATATCTTTTTTATAATTCTTATATTTGTTCTATTTTTTAGTCTACTAACTACAAACTGGTATATTTCAAAAATTATAACTCCTTTAGAAAAAGTAACCTCTCAACTAAAAGCTCTCTCAAGAGGTGAAATAAAAAAAGAAGAAATTACTTATAGTGCTAATGATGAAGTAGGTGAGATTGTAAGTTATACTACTATTTTAGTTGATGCTATTGAGACTACAATACAGCAAGCTAGATTAGTGGCTAATGGAGACTTTTCAAAAGAGATAAACCTTCTTAGCAAAAACGACCAACTAGGTCTCTCTATTCAAGATATGACAAAGAGACTAAAAGAGATAACAGAGCTCTCAAGCTCACTCTCAAATGGTAATTATGATGTAAATGTTATAGTTAAAGGCAGTAGTGATCATTTAGGTATTGCACTTAAAGATATGGTTACATACCTAAAGACTATAACTGAACTTACTGAGTCTATAGCTCTAGGTGATCTAAATGTTATGTATAAAGCTAAGGGCGAGCAAGATCGTTTAGGTCTTGCTATACTTCAAATGACAAGCTACCTAAGAAGTATATTGAAGCAGGCTAACTCTATTTCTAAAAATGACTTTAGTGGCTCTATTGAAGCAAGAAGTAAAGATGATGAGTTAGGTATAGCACTTATTACAATGACAGATATTTTAAGAGACTCAGCAATAAAAAATAAAAATGAGATCTATTTTAGTGAAGGAATAGCTACATTTAGTGACAGCTTGAGTGGAATTAGTGAGACTAGTAAATTAGCAAAAGAGGCAATCACAATGGCATGTCGTTATATAGATGCAAGTAGTGGTGCTATATATATCTATAACAAAGATAATGCCGAGTTAAACCTTATAGCTTCTTATGCGTATACTTCTCGTGATGCACTTTCCAATATTTTCAAACTTGGAGAGGGTGTTGTTGGACAAGTTGCACTAGAGAAAGAGCCTATACTTCTTAAAAATATAAAAGATGATGAGTATAAAATTCAGAGTGCTACCACAGTTGCATCTGCTAAAGAGGTCTACACTTTTCCTCTAATAATTGAGGGTGAACTATTTGGTGTAGCTGAAGTGATGAGTTTTGAAAGCTTTAGTGATATTCAAAAAGATTACTTAGCTAAAGCTGCTAGCATTTTTTCAACAGCACTTCATACCACAAGTCAAAATGCACAAATAAAAGTACTTCTTGAAAAATCTCAACAAGCATTTGAAGAGCTACAGGTTCAAAGTGAAGAGCTACAAGAGTCAAACGTTCAAATGGAAGAGCAACAACAACAGCTGACTATTCAGTCTAAAGAACTTACAGACAAAAATAATACACTAGCAAACGCAAAAAAAGAGATCGATAAACGTGCTGAAGATTTTGAACGTGCATCTACTTATAAAAGTGAGTTTTTAGCAAACATGAGTCATGAGTTAAGAACACCACTTAACTCGATCATACTACTCTCTAAACTCCTAACACAAAACCAAAATAACACTCTAAATGAGAAAGATGTAGAAAAAAGTAGTGTTATTCATAAAGCAGGAAACGATCTACTTCTTCTTATAAATGATATTTTAGACTTAACAAAAATAGAGTCAGGAAATATGGAGCTACTAAGTGAAGAGATAAATACAAAAGAGCTTTGTGAAGATATGAAAGGACTCTTTAACGCTTTAGCTGATGAGAAGAAAATAGAGTTTATTATTAATGACTCGTTTAAGTCAGCTTTTGTAACAGACAAAACAAAAATAGCACAAGTTCTTAAAAACTTACTAAGTAACTCCTTTAAATTTACAAAAAAGGGTTCAATTACACTCTCTATTATTAAAGAGAAGAGCAATCTACTCATAAGTGTAAAAGATACGGGTATAGGTATACCAAATGACAAACTAGAGTATATCTTCGATGCATTTAAACAAGTAGATGGATCTATTAGTCGTGAGTTTGGTGGAACTGGCTTGGGTCTGTCTATTACTAAAACTATAGTTGATCTTATGGGTGGTAGAATTGATCTTAGCTCTACATTTGGAGAGGGCACTATTTTTAAAATAACACTTCCACTTGAAAATAATAGCGTAATTGAAAAAGCTATAAAAGAAGAAATTCAAGAGTTTAACCTTCAAGCAAACAGTCCAGAAGTAGCAATTATCTTAGACGAAGATGACACTATATTTAACAACAAAGTGTTGAGCGAAAAAAATATTCTTATAGTTGATGATGATAGTAGAAATATATTTACATTAACGTCTATACTAGAGAGTATGGACGCTGATGTTTATAGTGCTTTTAATGGTCAAGAGGCCATTGATACTCTTGAAGAAGGTACGCATATAGACCTAATATTAATGGATATTATGATGCCTGTTATGGATGGACTAAAAGCTATAGAGTCAATTAAAGCTAACAAAAAGTTTAAAGATATCCCTATAATAGCTATAACAGCTAAAACAATGCCTGAAGATAAACAAGCATGTTTAGATGCTGGAGCTGATGAGTATTTATCTAAACCTTTAGAGCATCAAGCGTTAATATCAACAATAAAAGCCTGGGTAAAATAGTTGTTAAAATTTTTTGAAAAAGATCATCGTTGCGAAGTTTTAATAGATCCACCATTTAAAAGTGAAGATATTAAAACGCTCTCAACACTATTTTCAAAAAACTATATCTCGTGGAGTATAATATTTGGTAGAATTTATAGTGTTGAAGTAGAGTTAATTCAACTTCTTTATAAAGAAATTATAAAAAATAAAAAGAGTATATCGCTTACAACACATAAATATAAGTTAAATCGTTATTTTCATCAACTGGGTTTTACAACAACTTTTAACTCACTTATAAAAGATGATGTAATTGATGTTGAAAGTGTAGAAGTTGTTCTTATTGGTGGAAGTGCTGATTCATCTTCAAAAGTTATGGAGATCATAAAAAATTGCTCATTTAAAAACTTAACACTTATTATTGTTCAACATGTAGAGGCGAATGGAACTCAACTGTTTGATAAAGTTTTACAAGAGTACACATCAACAAAAGTTACTTACGCAAAAGATGGTGAAGAAATTAAAAAGTCAAGAATCTATATAGCACCACACAATACTCATTTAAAAGTAATCGATGGTTATTTTGCACTAAGCTTTGAAAAGAAATATAACTTTTCTCGGCCATCTATCTCGATCTCTTATGACTCTTTTTCTACATACTATAAAGATAAGCTAGTAGTTATTCAAGAGTGTGGTTACTCTAATGATGGAGTAGATAAGCTAAAACTTTTAAAAAAGAATAAAACAAAAATAATTATTCAAGATAAGTGTGAATGTGAAGCGAAACCTATGGTACTCAATGCACTTGAATTAAATTTAGAAGACTACATTTTCAACATTCAAAATATAGTCTCTTTTATAAACTTTTTAGATTTGCAAAACTCAGACTCTCATAAAGTAGAATATCTGCTAGATATGATCTTAAAAATATATGGTTATGATTTTAGGCTATATCAACGAAGTATGATTGAGAGACGTTTAAAAATTTTTATGCTCAAACATGATATACACACTATTAAGAATGCTGTAGGTGTAATTCTTTTTAATAGAAGTGCCTTTAAAGGGTTTTTTTTAGAGGCCTCTATCAATGTAACTGAGCTCTTTAGAGATACCTTATCTTTTAGTTCTATTGTAGATCTTTTAAAACACAGTTGTACAAAAAAACAATCTTTAAAAATATGGAGTGCTGGTTGTAGTAGCGGTGAAGAGGCCTATTCAATAGGAATTATCCTTAAATCTTTAGCAATACTAGACAAGTCTATAATTTATGCTACTGACTTTAATAGTGTAATTTTAGAAGAGGCAAAAAATGCTATCTATTCTCAAGAAAGTTACAAGGTTGCAAAAAATAACTTTAATGAAATTAATCTAGATGATAACTTAGATAACTACATTACACAAAACAGTAACTTTATAACTATTAATGAGAATATTCGTAAAAAAGTACTGTTTTTTCAACACAACTTAGCTACGGATAGCTCTTTTAATGAATTTGATATTATAATATGTAAGAATGTTATAATATATTTTGATAATACTTTACAAAACAGAGTATTCCAACTATTTTATGACTCACTTAAATTTGGTGGTTTTTTGGTATTAGGTGAATCTGAGGCAATACAAGAAGAGTTTACAAATAAATTTATTAAATGTACTGACAAGTGTAAAATATTTAAGAAAGTTGCATAAATGAAACAAAATATACTTTGTGTAGATGATATACAGACAAACCTTTTTATACTTACTAGTGTTTTTGAAGAGTTTGCAGGAGATCAGTATAACCTCTTCCTTGCAACTTCTGCTATGGAGGGTTTAGATATCCTTCTTAAAGAGAAAATAGACCTCATCTTACTAGACATTATGATGCCTGAAATAGATGGCTTTGCTGCCGCTAAGATGATAAGATCAAATAAAAAGACAAAAGATATTCCGATCATATTTGTAACTGCTAAAAAAGATGATGAATCAATAGAGATGTGTTATAAAGTCGGTGGTGATGACTATGTTAATAAGCCATTTAACTATACTGAACTATTAGCACGTGTCTCATTTCATATACAATCAAAAGAGAAAGATGTACTTCTTAAAGAAGAGCAAGAGTATGTGCAAAGTATCTTAAATTTACAAGAAAACATGATCCTTGTAACTGATGGTAAAAAAGCAATAAATGCTAATCATGCTCTTTTAAACTTCTATAATGTAGAAACTGTAGAAGATTTTCAAAAGACGTTAAAATGTGTCTGTTTTACTTTTATAAAAGATGATGGATTCTTTAGTCTGAACCTTTTAAAAGAAGATGATCAATGGGTTAATGAAGTTATACAACGATCCAAAAGCGAAGATGTGGTCGTAAAAATTATAAAAGATGAAACAATAGAGGCTATATTTAACGTAAAAGCTGCAACTTTCAAAGAACAATACATAGTAACGCTTACAGATATAACGCAAATTTCAAACCTCTCTTTAGAGTATCAACATGAAGCAAACTTTGACTCTTTAACTCAGGTATATAATAGAAATATGTTTCAACGCCTTATAAGTAAAAAAATAACTATGGCTAAAGTAGAAGCTACCTCTTTTGTTTTTATTATATTAGATATAGATTATTTTAAAAATGTTAATGATACTCACGGTCACTTAGTAGGTGACAAAGTACTTAAACAGTTATCTGCACTTATTAAAAAACATACAAGAATAAATGATATTTTTGCTAGATGGGGCGGAGAAGAGTTTGTTTTAAGCTTTAATGTAAAACTCAAAAAGGGTCTTGAAATAGCTGAAAGTTTAAGAGTACATATTGAGAATGAAAATTTTGAAGATGTAGACCAGATCACTTGTAGTTTTGGAGTAACTGAGTTTAAAGATAATGACACACAAGACAGTCTAATAAAACGAGCTGATACAGCTCTTTATGAAGCAAAAGAGCGTGGAAGAAATATGGTTTGTCAAGCTTAAAGTCTAAGTATACAATTCTTTGTGTTGATGATAATGCAAATAACCTTTTTACGATAAATGCTCTTTTAAGTACCCTAGATAGTGTCAAGACTAAAGATGCTCTTGGTGCTAAAGAGGCTTTAGATATTTTACTAACTCAACATATTGATCTCATACTTTGTGACGTTCAAATGCCAGATATTAATGGTTTTGAGTTGGCAAAGATGATCAAGTCAAATAAAAAAACTAAAGATATCCCTATAATTTTTGTAACGGCTGTTTTTAAAAGTGAAGAGTTTATAAAACAGGGCTTTCAACTTGGTGCGGTTGATTATATAACAAAACCTATAGATGACAACCAACTTCTTAATAAGCTAAATCTCTATCTTAAAATATTTACAGAAAAAGAAAAAGTTTTACAGAGTGAAAAAAGACTCTTTGATATAGCTCAAAGTATTGGTAATGGTATCTATACACTAGATACTGATTACAATACAACATTTATCAATAACGAAGCACTAACTCTTCTTGGTTTTAAAGAGAGTGAACTACTAGGTAAATGTATTCATGATTATATTCACTATAAAGATATCAACAATAACCAAATTTTGTCTAAAGATTGTTGTGTTCACCAATCGATGTTAGCTAACAATATCTGTAGAAACGAAAATGAGTACTTAGTAAAAAAGGATGGTACTTTTTTACCTGTTTCGATAGTTACTACACCTCTTAGTATAAGCAATGAGGTAGTAGGGACTGTTGCTGTTTTTACAGATAAGTCAAATCAAAATAAAATAAGTCTGCTTGAACATGAAAAGCTTAAAAATCAAGAGCAGATGATTCACTCTATGATCGACATGATCGAATCACGTGACTCTTACACAGCGGGACATACCAAAAGAGTTGCATACTACTGTAAGCTCATAGCACAAGAGATGAATTTTAGTAATAATGATGTTGAGCTATTACAAAATGCTGCTTGGTTACATGACATAGGTAAAATATCTACACCTGACAGTGTTCTTTTGAAACCTGGTAATTTAGACAAGAGAGAGTATTCCCTAATTCAAGAACATCTAAATTCTGGTTTTACTATGTTAAATAGTATCGATCAGTATAAAGAGATTGCATCGGTTATGAGAGAACATCATGAAAAGTATGATGGCTCAGGTTATCCAAGAGGACTAATAGGTGATGAAATAAAACCTTTAAGTAAGATCATGATTGTAGCAGATGCTTTTGATGCTATGACAACTAACAGAGTCTACAAGCCAAAAAAGAGTATTGAGGTTGCACTAAAAGAGCTAGAGAGTTTAAGTGCTATTCACTTTCACCCTAATGTAGTTCATGCAGCAAAAAAAGTTCTAAAAAATATAAATATAGATGAAGAGATCTCTCAACTACCAACGACAGAAATAGAAGAACAAAGGTTCGCATATTTTTACAAAGATCGTTTAACAAACCTGTTTATTATAGACTATATGGAGCTTATACTACGCTACTACGTAAAAACAAAAGATATTTATACTTATGACATTAAGTTACACCACTTTAGTGCCTACAACAAAAAGTTTGGTTGGAAGAGTGGCGATTGCTACTTAATAAACTTTTCTGAATTTTTAAATAACATAGATAAAAAAAGTGTTGTTTTTAGAGTTGAAGGTGATGACTTTATGATCTTGAGTGAAAGTAAAATAGAGAGTATAGAGAGTAAAATTAAAGAGTACATTAATAATACAGAAAAAACTTTAGCGTGCTCCGTTGAAGAGAAGTTTATCGAAGATGTTCATAACAACATGAAATCACTTTTGCAGATAGTTTAAATAGGGAGTGTTCAAAATTTTATAATGAACCCCTAAAATTGAACCAGTAAAAATTGTTTTTTTATTTCTAAAATGATAAAATATAAAAAGATGCGTGTAAAAAAAGTTCTACAACCTGTAGGTTTTGGGAATTTTCTTCATTTTTAAGTATTGCTGAAAATAGTGTTCCAAATATAAGAGTTAATGAGACTTAAATTTAGTGTGACTTTCGGATGCTGGAAACCATTGATTAAACTTCCATATACCCTTAAATACCCTGTATATCGAAGTTTTCACACTTTAAGAAATATACTCAAAAGGTATTTTATAGGTATATAATGGCACCGAATTGGCACCGAGTATTTAATTTATTTCAAAACCTCTATTAAATCATCTTGTTTAAATATCTCACAAAACACAATCATTTCGTTTATAAGTTCTTTAACTTCACTTGGTTTTGCTATATCAAAAACCATAAACATAGTATCACTATTTTCTTCTTTATCAATTTCAATAAACCCAAATCTTTTATAAAATTCTATTGCTTCAAATTTGCTATCAACTATTAAAGCCCTACATCCTATTTTTTTCTGTTGAACTACTGCTAATATATTGGCGAAAGTCATTAAGATACTTCCAATACCTTTATTACAAAAATTATCAAAAATACATAGTCTAGTTATCTTTACTGCAGGGATAGAGTATTTTATAGATGAAGATATATTTATTTCATCTTCTATTGTAGTTCTCTCAATAGTAGCAATAGAAACAGAGATATAACCTAAGAAGTTTTCATTATCATCCACATAAAAATATGTTTGAAATAATCCCTCTTTTTGATGGTTAAAAGCATATTGTTTGATATGTTTATCAAGTTCTCTGTTTTCACAAGAGAAGTTCTTTTTTAGTCTATCAAATTTACTTCTTGAAATATCATTAAGACTAATAATTGAAGGCATTAAGAACTTTTAACTTGCAGATGGAAAAGGTTTTTTAATAGCAAAATCAAGAAGAGATTTTAATTTATCTGTTTTTTCTTGAATATATTTAGAAGATTTATTTTCACTGAACATTGAAAAAACTTTTGTTGCATCATTACCAGATAGTAAAATACCACTTTCTTCTTTTGCATTTTCATTTATATGTTTAACAGCCATTTGAATCTCCTTGTCACTAATTTAGTGTATTATATCAAAAATTTAGTTATATATTTTAAATTTTTTTTTTATACTATGCTATAACTTTAATGACTATCGTCTACTGACACAAAACTCTGAACGGTCTCTTTAAATACAACTATTGCACAGTTGTATTTAACTCTCCCTCATTAGAAGTTCCATCTGCTACACCTAATATTTTGAAGTATAGTTTTTTATCGGTAGCTGAACTATTTGCATCGTACTTATCTACAGAACGTATAGTTAGGTCAATGCCTGCCCATTTATTTGCACCTGTCGTAAATGCTCCAGCAGTAGAAAATTGAAGTTGAGCATTTCCTGAGATATCTATCTGACCACCAGTAATAGTTACATTGTCCCCTGTTGCTGGTTGAATATCAACACTGTTAAAACACTCTGCACTACCTATACTCGAAACTGCACTAACAATAGAGTCACTATCTGTAACTATAGTTGCCCTACTAAAACAAACTTTAGAGATCTCACTTGCACTACTGTTAAAGTCTTGCATTCCATCTTTATCACCAAAGACTGTAGTTAGTGTAATGTTAGAGTCTTCAACTAATATGCCACTTGTTTGGTTTAGATCAATTGTAACACCACTTCCATTACCTATATACTCACCAACACTCTTAATAGTTTCAGGAGCTCTATTTAACTTGATCGTAACATTTTGCTCTATTCCACTCTTGTAAAATTCATCAATAGCACTATAAGTTAAAACTCTAAAAGGGTGAGTACCCTCTGGGTAAGTATAAGTTGTATTTGTATCAACTGAAACCTCTAAAATACCTGCCGCTGCCCAGTCAACATATGGAACACTTCTAGTAGTTACATTTAACTCTCCAAGCTCAGTTTTTACAACTGTAATTAAAGTATATAACTCTTTAACATCACTATCTATTTTATTAAAAGAAAAAGTTACATTTCTATCATCTAAAAAAGAGTTATAGTTCAGCATAACACTCTGTGCAGAGCCATTAATATCTTTACTTTTATCAACTGCATTTGACAAGTTAGAGTCATCTAAAACTCTCATATTATACAGTGGTGCACTATTTTCTTTTGTAGTGCTTCCTCTAAAATCTACGTATATTGTGCTTATAACTGTTTTACCTGTTCCCTTTACATAAGGATTTGTAGGCTCAACTACTGAAGTTATTGATGTATCTCCCCAGATCATGGTTTTACTCTCATCGCTATCACTAACTCTAGTAAGTTTAGCGTTGTCAACTATTGCTACTTTAAACATACTTACATTATTTTGTAGTTTTGTAAAAGCACTTATAGTTTTCTTAGTAGTTACTGTTGCATTTGTTTCTATAGCACTTAGTAGAGTTGCTAATTTCAAAGTTACTAAACCAGTAGTAGGATCGCTAATAATAAAGCTATCACTTAAACCTATATTTGAAGCATTTTGATCATGAAACTCATAAAAAGTTTTATCTGTTAAATTATGATCTTGATAGACAAGAGAGTATTTTGTTGTTGAGCTATTTAACTCTAAAGTTGCACCATCTGTTACATCATTAATAAGTTTTATGAGAGATATCTTTACTACCATCTCATTAGCATCTAAAGCTTCAGCAAAATATTTTCCACCAAAAAGCTGAACAATGAGACTAAGGTCAGCACTTGTATTTATATCGCCCTTAATAAGTTGAAACGTTAAAGTATCTAACTGACTTGTTGCAATTTTATCACCATTTATACTTATAGCTGTTGTATCAAACGCATTTATTTGAAGAGTGTTAAGTTTAGCGATCGCTGTTGTTGAAGAAGCTTTGGCTACTAAATTACCACCATCATTTACACTTGCATCTAAATTTGCTGAACCTATCTGAGATAGGTAAGTAGTCTCACCTACTGTTGCTATCTGTTCTAAAATTTTACCAAAAACTCCACTACCACTTGTAGCTTCATCTGCACTGTTTAGCTTTTCTATTGTCTGTGCATAAGTTGTTGTAGTTGTAGCATTTGCCTCTTTTAGCAACTCTACTGTGAACTTTGTAGCATCACCTGGATTTTTCATAATAGCAGATAGATAGGTATTAATCTGCTGATATTTAACATCTGTAGTATTAAGTGGATCAACACCTTTTATACTACTCTCATCAAGATTTAAAATACTTGCAACCTGCTTAATTGACTCTTCAACTGTACTAGCATTCAGCTCTTCACCCATATTTACTAAATTAAAGCCATCAACGCCACCTACTGCCTCAAATATAATGTTAGTGATAGGAGTGATAATAGTAAAGCCAGAGGCTGGTGCGTAAAGTTTTGTAGTAGTTGAAAATCTATTTACAAACAGCGTATCATCGTCATCATAAATACCTTCTACGCTTCCATTGTCTATAAAAGTTGCAGGTACAACTGTTGTTGTCCCCTCAATCGTATCGGCAACTCTATTTTGTATACTGTAGTAACGTACCTTTTCTAAATTAACTGCATCTGTTACACTATATCCAGCTGTACCCTTTACATTTTTAGTTGCAGTAACAGAGTCCATTTTAGACTCTGTTGTAAGCATATCTAACTCACTTAAAGCTGAGTTTTCATCGTAATAATATGCAGTAGCTTGAGCGTTTAAAATATATGCATCAACAGCTGTTATTGTATTTGCAGGAGCTGTTGAGCCTCCTCCACCTGAAGTGCTATAACCACAACCAGTTAAAAAGGTCGCTAAAATAGTTGATATTAATAAATTCTTATTATTCATTTTATCTCCTAGTAGTTCTTCAATTCTCGTGCCATATCTCTTTTTAGAGACTTCTCTTTTAAAGACTCACGCTTATCGTGCAACTGTTTACCTTTTGCGATCGCTATTTGTATTTTTATTAAATTTCTTGAGTTAAAAAACATACTTAAGGGTACAACCGTCATTCCATCACGATCAACTGCACTTTGTAGTTTTACTATCTGTTTTTTATGTAGTAGAAGTTTACGAGTTCCTCGCTCTTCGTGTCTATAGTAGTGGTTTGTAGTTGCAAGTAAGCCTATATGAGCATTAAATAAAAAAGCTTCATTTTTTACAATTTTTATAAAACTATCTTTTAAATTTACACGACCTGATCGTATAGCTTTTATTTCGCTACCTTTTAAGACCAAGCCAGCTTCAAACTTTTCACCTAAGGTGTAGTCAAAATAAGCTTTTTTGTTTTTTGATACTGTTTCACCCATAACCACTCCCTTGATTAAATTTGAAAATTACTCTATTTTATTTTAAAAAAACTACTCCCTGTTCCTGAGAAAAACCAGCCATCTTTGACATAGTCTTTAAGCTCTGGGTGCAGATGCAACGCACTTTCAAAAAGATCATTTGCATTTTTAATATTTAAATTTTTTAGAACTTCTAAAGAACTCATTCTAGCTAACTTAGTTCTCTCTTCATCACTTAACTCTTTATAGTAAAACTCTCTAAAAGTTTTAAAAACAGCTGGTGTTGAGATCTCAACTTGTGGAGTAAAAACTTCAAGTTCAAGTGCTTGTTCTTCGAATTTTTCTATAACTTCACCTATGCCACTTACGTTAGCACTCTGATAATCGTAAATAAAAAAAGGCACATCAGCACCTACTCTTATAGCTATATCGGCTAACTCTTCAACTTTTAAACCTAAGTTTAACTCTTGATTACACATTTTTAAATATGTAGCAGCGTCACTACTCCCACCACCAAGTCCTGCAAAAGCAGGTATTTTTTTCTCAACTACTATTGCATTATGAATCATAAAAGTTTTCAATTTTGCAGAAGAGGTATACTCCAAAAGAGCTTTATATGCTTTATAAATAGTATTTTGTTGAACTTTACAAGAGAAGTTACCAACTATTTCAAACTCTTTTGAGTCTGATGGTTGAAAATATAGAGTATCATAAAGGGAGTTGACTTTAATAAAACGAGAGAAGAGAGTGTGATAGTTATCACGTTTACCTCTGATTTTTAAAAAGATATTTACTTTGGCATAAGCTCTATATTTTTGAGCTTGATTATTCACTATTTTTTCTTTAAAATACCTGCAAAGTCTCCAAGAACTGAAGCATCTACACGCATATTTGAAGCCTCTTTATTTGACTCTTGTACTGCTTGTATAAGTTCTGAGCGTAAAATAGAGATCTCGCGAGGTGCATCAATGCCTAATTTAACAACACCTTTTTCAACGCTAATAACTTTTATAATTATATTATCTGAGATAACTATTGACTCTTCTTCTTTTCTCGCAAGAATTAACATATTTCAACCTTATTTAAAACATATTTTACACTATTTTCTTCTATTTCCACTATTGCTATACTATTTAAATATTCTACCCAGTATGTTCCATCTTTTTGGACTTCAAACTCTTCTATATTTAATACTTTACCATCTTCAAATTTACTAACATTCCCTATAAAAATATTCTTGGGTATATTTAAATATTCACGAATGTCCAAAGACTTTTCGCCATTGTATCTAAATAACCCCTCATTTAATCTCTCTAGCGCAGATAGTGTCCCTAAATTTGCATTTAATCTATTTAGTAGCACTTGAGCTAAACTTCTTATATAAGCACCTTCGCTTACACTTATTTCAAAAGTTATAAAAGGGTGATTATAGTGTATTAGTTTAGTCTCATAAACCTCTGATTCTATGGAGTTCATAGTAAACTCTTTATCTTCTCTAGCCAAAGCATAAGCACGTTTACCATCAATTTTTTTAGCAGAGTATTTTGGTGGTAGATACTCTATAGTTCCAACTAATGAATTTAAAGCTTTTTGTATATCACTCTCTTTTAACTCTTCAACTTCTTCTACATTAGTTACTTTTTCTATATCTAAAGTTTCACTATCAGCACCAAGCCAAAGAGTTGCTCTATAGCTTTTAGGAGTTTTATTTAAAAATCTAAAAAGTTTAGTATGCGTCCCAAATGCACAGACAAGTACACCTTTAGCAAATGGGTCAAGCGTACCTGAGTAGCCGGATTTTTTAGGAGAGTATTTTCGCTTTAGTGAAGATAGATACTGGTTAGAACTTTTTCCTGCTGGTTTAAAACCTACAAAAAGTCTATTTATATCAACTTTTTTAAACTTTTTTTGAGCCACTAAAGTTTCTCTATAAATGAAGCTAAAATATCTCTTTTAGTCCCCGCAAAATTTATACTTAATTTAAACTCTTTACCAGCTTTTGTAACTGCTGTTATACGGCCTGGTCCAAATATTTTATGTCGAACTAAGTCACCTTTTCTAAAAGAGCTACTCTTTTGAATAGTTAAAGATCCTTGACAAAGACCTGACTCTTTGAAAAAACGACTTTTTTCAAGATCGGTACGACGTCCTTTGTAAAATCTACTTGAAACATGAGAGAGTGTTAAAGCACGTTTTGCTCTTGTAATCGCAACATAACCTAAACGACGCTCCTCTTCAAGATCACATCCATCGCCTACGATCGGTAAAAAGCCCTCTTCCATACCGATCACAAAAAGGTATTCAAACTCTAAACCTTTTGAAGCATGAATACTCATTAAATAGATACTCTCACCCTCAACTTGATCTTGTTCACTTTGAAGCGTTAACTCATTCAAGAACTCATCTAAAGCAGACTCGGGTGATGTTTTTATAAAGTCACGCCAAAGTGCGTAGAACTCATCTATATTTGCTATTTTATCATCAGATTCAGCTGTATTTTTATAAATGTCTTTTAGTCTAAATTTCTCTTCTAATACATCTATAAACTCATAAGTTGCCTCTTGAGAAACCTCATAAACATCTCTTATATCTTTTACAAAAGCTTTAAGGGTTGAAGCATTTTTCTTTTTTACTAAAGCTTCAAGTTCTGCTAGAGTTGCACTCTCTATAAAAGTGAACATTGATATCGATCTGCTCATAGCCTCTAACTCTACTTTATCTATAGTAGCTTTTCCAAGTCCACGTTTTGGCTTATTTATAATACGCTTAATAGAGAAATCATCATGAAAGTTAGTGATCACACGCAGATAACTAATAAGGTCTTTAATTTCAGCCCTATCGTAAAAACGCAGACCACCAACTAGTTTATAAGCGATCGAAGCACGATTAAGTCCCTCTTCGATAGATCTACTAAGTGCATTTATACGATAAAGTATAGCGATCTCATTTGCAGCAACACCAGAGTCTAAAAGTTTTTGTATTTTTGATGATATCTGTCTGCTTTCTTCATTCTCATCATTAGAACTAAGTGTTATAGGCTCATCATTTCCAGCAACAGTAGGGATCAGTTTTTTACCTATTCTTGATCTATTGTGTTCTATTAACTTGTTTGCACACTCTAAAATAGGTTTTGTTGAGCGGTAGTTATTCTCTAGTTTTATAGTTGAGACATCTTTAAAATCTTGGTCAAACTCTAAAATATTACGAATATTAGCACCGCGCCAACCGTAAATACTTTGGTCATCATCACCAACAACACATATATTATTATGTGCTGAACATAATTTTTGAAGAAGTTTTAGTTGAAGCTCATTTGTATCTTGATACTCATCGATCATAATATATTGATACTTTTGGCTTGTCTGTAGTGCTAAGTCTTCATTCTCATTCAGCAGTTTATATGTTAAAGAGAGAAGATCATCAAAGTCTACTAGGTTATTTTCTAAAAGGTAAGCTTCATAAACTTCATAAACTTTAGCAACTTCTTGATAAAGCATACCTTCTGCTTGTTTATAAGCGTCATCAGGAGTTAAAAGAGAATTTTTGTATCTTGAAATTTCACTATTTACTAAAGGAATAGCTATCTCAGAATTTATTTTTTTAATAATACGCTTTTTGTCTTCACCATCAATAACAACAAAGTTATTCTTTCGACCTAACTTATCTATATGAAACTTTAAAAATAGTAAACCAAATTTATGAAAAGTACAAAGTAGAGGTGGATATGACAAAGTATCTATCATACTTAAAGCTCGTTCACGCATCTCGCGTGCAGCTTTATTAGTAAAAGTAAGTGTTAAAGTTTGTGCGGGTGGAATTCCGATCTCATTTATAAGATATGCCAAACGAGAGGTAATAGTTTTTGTCTTACCACTACCTGCACCTGCTAAAATAAGAAGAGCACCATCAACCTTTTCAACGGCTGATCTCTGCTCTTCGTTTAAACCTTCAAATATTTTTTGCATTTTAATCTCACTTTTACAGCTTGTTGCTATTATTATAGCTAAAGTAGCTGATAATACTAAAAATTATCATTTTTTTTTAATAAGCCTTGCTTATTATATAATTTTGAGTTATACTTTTGCATTATATTAACTTATAGGAATTATAAATATGTTAAAAGATTTTGCAAAATTACATACGTTTATGGTGGTTGTAAAAGAGAAAAGTTTTTCTAAAGCTTCTGCTAAACTTGGGATTTCACAACCAGCTGTTACTCAACAAATTAAATTTATTGAAGAGTATTTAGATACTAAGATAGTTGAGAGAAAAAAGAATGGTATTAAACTGACAAAAGAGGGTGAAGACCTTCATAAAATTGCTCAAAGACTTGAAAAAGCAATCACTTCTAGTGAAAGAGATTTACTTAAAATTATTAATAAAGAGTTTACATTTGTGATCGGTGCATCAAATGCAATTGGTAACTATGTACTTCCTCAACACATACCAAAACTTAAAGATGCTATTCAAAATGACATCTATGTTAAAGTAGAAAACTCAGAATTAATTATAAGTTTGCTTGAAGACAAACAGATTGACTTAGCTCTTATAGAGTCACCTATATTTCGTGACAACATAATTTATAGAGAATGGGTTGAAGATGAACTAGTTATATTCTCTAACAAGCAACTTCCTAGATCTTTAACAGCAAAAGATCTTAAAAGTTTTCAGTGGTACTGTAGAGATGAACAGTCACACACTAAAAAGTTAATGAGTGAAGCATTTGATGAAATTGGTGTTGATTGTAGATCATTTGATGTGCTTGGAGTTCTTTCAGGTACAACAGCAGTAAAAGAAGCTGTTATTAGAGCAGATCAAAATAGTGAAAAACAAGTAGTTTCAGTTATTTCTACACATGCTATATCTGAAGATGTTAAAAATGGAACACTATTTTGTGCACCTCTTAAAAATAAAACTGTAAAAAGAAAGTTTTATATAGCATACTCTAAAGATAGAAAACATGACGCGTTTATAGAGAATGTAGTTAATTTCTTATTTCAACTAAAAGTATAAATATTTGATAGGAACTTTCCTATCAAATAGAGTAACAATTCATATAAAACTTCTACTCAAACTTCTCTTTAATTTCTAAAAATTGTTCCAAATTGTTAAAGAAAATATCTACTAGTTCAGGGTCAAAATGTTTCCCTTTTTCATTTTTGAAAAATTCTAAAATATCTGGTAGTTCCCACGCTTTTTTATAACATCTATCATGTCCCAAAGCATCAAAAACGTCAGCTAGTGCTGTAATACGTCCAAAAATAGGAATCTCATTAGATTTAAGACCTTTAGGGTAACCATTACCATCATAACGTTCATGGTGGGTCATTGCTACCTGAGCAGATGCTTTTAAAATAGGTCTATTTGAATATTTCAACATCTCATAGCCTACCTCAGCATGAGTTTTCATAATTTCAAACTCTTCGGTAGTTAAACGTGCTGGTTTGTTTAAAATACTATCCGCAATAGCAACTTTTCCTATATCATGCATAGGTGAAGCCTGTTTAAGTAACTCAGAATCCTCTTTAGAAAGTCCATAAAGAGTAGCAAATAGATACGAGTACTCTGCAACGCGTTTAACATGAAAACCTGTCTCTTTGGAACGAGTCTCACCAATTGCTCCCATCGTGAAAACAACCTCTTTTTGAGTATTTATAATCTCTTCATTTAGCTCAACAGTTTCAGTTATATCATACATTACTTGCAGGTTTTCTACAATATTTCCATTTACGTCAGAGACTGGGTAAAACACAGTATCAACATAGTGTTTTTTACCACTTTTTTTAATATTTGTCATAACTCTAGAGACAGCTCTATTAGACTGAAGCTCACCCGCTATTAATGCACACTCTTTAACATCTTTATGAATGTCATCTCTTAAATCAACACAACTTGTACCTACTAGTTCCTCATTAGTGTACCCACTAAGTTGGCAGAATTTGTCATTAGCATAGTGTATAGTATGGTCAAGACCAGTTTTTAGTATACCTATAGAGTTATTTATAGCATCTTCATACTGCTCTATATAATGAATATTTTCTTCTAAGCTTTTATTTTTAGTATCAAGCTCATTTTTTAGAAGTTGTTTATACTCTTCTAACTCTGTAACATCACTTCTAATACTAATATACTCTATCAACTTTCCATCACTATCACAAATAGGTACGACTTCACTTATAACATAATAAGCTTTACCACTTTTACATCTATTTTTAACAGTGCCTTTCCATATTTTGCCGCTTTGTATAGTTTCCCACATATTCCTAAATGCTTCTTTAGGCATATCTTTATGTCTTACTATATTGTGAGGTTTACCAAGGAGTTCTACTTCTGTGTAACCAGAGATATTTTCAAAATTTTTATTTACCTCTTTTATAATTCCATTTTCGTCTGTAATAGAGAATATACAAGCCTCTTCAACTGCTTTTTTAAACTGTTTAAGATAACTATAGTTATTAGCTAAATTTTTATTTACCTTATCTAACTCTCTATTTTTTTGCTCAACTAATTTTTTAGCTGTTACATCATCAAAAGTAGCTACATAGCCTATATGTTTATTTGCTAAACAATCAAACTCTTTTGTTATTTTTACAATAAAAGAGAGTTTATTATCATTCATATCTTTAGTTTCGATCTCTACTATATGAAGTTGATTATCATTTATCTCTTCAAAAAGCGCTTGAAACTTTTCTTCACCTAATGAATCTTTAGTTAAACAATATTTTTTCTTTTTAAAGAACTCCTCTTTGGAGCAACCAAATAGTTTTACTAAAGCAGAGCTCACACTAACAATTTTATACTCTTGATCTAAATCTATATAGAGGATATGCTCATCCATAGCTTTAAGATGTCGTTCTTTAACCATCACATCTTTTTGTCTCTGTTCTAGTGCATTAGATAGTGAGTCTCTTAAGTGAAACAGTTGTAGAGTATTTTTAATTTTTGACTCTACTTTAATAGAGTGAAATGGTTTTGAAATATAATCAATAGCGCCATATTGAAAATACTTGTCTATATTATCTTTATCAGTGTTATCTGTTATAAAGATAAGTGGTATAGAGCTTGTACTTGCATCACTTTTTAATATATGTGCAAATGAGTAACCATCAGAAGAGATGACATCTATTAAAATTAGATTTACTCTATTTCTTAGAATTTCCTCTTTGGCAATATTAATATCACTATAGGTACTTATCTCATAATGATCCAAAAAAATATCATTTAACGTAGCTTCAGTTGTTGTATCATTATCAAAAAGTAAAATTTGCTGTTTTTTCATGAGTAATATTCTTTAATTTAATATTTTAATTTATTTTATTTTTAATATTACACTAAAAATCTTTAACTAATAATAAAAAAAAATTATATTAAAATTTAATTATAAAAAGTTCTATTACTAATGTATAATTACATATAATTTTACTGGAGCACTATATGAAACTTAAAGATATATATAAAGAATTAGACATAATATCACCTTTTGAACTACAAGAGAAGTGGGACAATTCAGGTCTTCAAGTTGGTTCATACAATGATGAAGTCAATAGTGTTGTATTAAGTATGGACATAGATGAGGAGTTAGTAAACTCCATTAAAGAGAATAGTCTTGTTATTACGCACCATCCACTTATATTTTCACCACTTAAACAAATTAACTATGATCAATTCCCAAGTTCCTTAATTCAAAAAATGATCAAAAAAAATATATCAAATATTGCGATGCATACTAATTTTGATAAAACGCACTTAAATAGATATGTTTTAGAAGAGATCTTAGGTTTTAAAATAAGTAAAGAAGATGATTTTACCCTTTATGCCGAGGTTGATGAAACACTATCTTCATTAAGTAAAAAAGTTAAAAATTTACTAAATATAGAAAACTTAAAAGTAGTCTCTGTAAAAGATAATATAAAAACAATAGCACTCTGTACGGGAAGTGGTGCATCACTTTTAGAAAATATTGATGCTGACTGTTTTTTAACAGGTGACATTAAATACCACGATGCAATGCTCGCAGTTGCTAAAAATATTTCTATGATCGACATCGGTCACTACGAAAGTGAGTGCTTTTTTGCACAAATTTTACAAACACCTTTGAAAAATTTAGGTATAGACGCTATAATGGCGACAACAAAAAACCCATTTAAGTTTTTATAATAGACTACTGTGGGTAAAAAATAGGAAAAATAATGAACAAACACCTTGAGCAAATCATAAACTTATCAAAAATAGATAAAGAGATTAGTGCGTTTGAGCCCCGCTTAGAAGAGGCAAATGCTAAATACAACACTATCATTTTTGAGAAAGATGAGCTTTCATCTCAAATAGAAAAATTAGAAGATGAAATTAAATCAGAAAAATTAAAAAGTCAAAAAAATGAACTTCATTTAGCAGAGCTTTCTGCAAAATTAGAAGAAAATTCTAAAAAAAGTGCTTCTATTAAGAGCGAACGTGAGATGAAATCTCTTCAACTTGAAGAAGAAATAGCAAAAGAGCAAGTATCTTTCGCAAATGAAGAGATTGAAAGACTTGGAAAAGTTATTGATATTAAAAATGAGTTAATAACTGAACTAAAAACTAAAATGGATGAAGTTGAAGAAAAATTAACTCCAATCAAAGCAGAAGTTGATAAAGCAGTTGTTTCAATAGAGAAAGATCGTAAAAAAGTTTTCTCTAAAAAAGAGAAACTAATGGGTGAGATGGAACAAAAAGGTGTTGCATTCTACCAAAAAGTTCGTCGTTGGGCTAGTGATAGTGCAGCAGTTGAGCTTAAAAATCAAGCTTGTATGGGCTGCTTTATGCTTGTAAATGACAAAATATATTCTGAAGTTATTAAAGGTGAAGAGATTGTAACTTGTCCTCACTGTGGAAGAATTATTTATCTTGATGAGGCTACTGCTTCATAAAACTTGAGTAGGTTTTTATGAAACTTTTCACTCTATTTTACTCTATTTTACTAGTAGTGTTGTACATTATAGCACTACCAGTTATCTTTACGCTCTCTTTTAAACCTAAATATAAGAACTCTATTCCTGCTCGCTTTTTTCTTAGAAATAATAGAGCTTTTAAAGAGAATGGGATATGGTTTCATGTATGCTCATTTGGTGAAGCTAAAGCACTTCAACCAATTTTACAAAAACTAGAGCAAAAAAGAGTAAATATATCTACCATTACAGCAACAGGTTACAGTGAAGCTTCAAAATATGAAGCAGATGTTCGCTACCTTCCTTTTGAGCTTTTTCTACCTTTTTGGATAAAAGAACAAAAACAAGTCGTAGTTTTAGAAGCAGAGTTCTGGTACTTACTATTTGCGATCGTAAAGAGTAGAGGATCAAAACTTATACTCTTAAATGCAAGAATAAGTGATCGAAGTTATCCCAAATACAAAAAGTTTTCTTGGTTTTATAAAAGAGTGTTTAAGTTTGTAGATAAAGCTTTTGTTCAAAGTATTGAAGATCAAAAACGTTTCAAGAGTTTAGGTCTTGAAAATATAGAGGTAACTGGAAATATAAAATTAGCTCAAAAAATAGTTGCTACACGTTTTTTTGAAAAGCTTCCATGTGAAGTTATAACAGCAGGAAGCACTCATGAGAATGAGGAAGAACCTATTATAAAAGCTTTTATAGAACATAAAAAAGAGAATAATTCAAAACTTATAATAGTTCCTCGTCACCCTGAGAGGTTTGATAGTGTTTATAAACTTATAGAGAGTAACTCTGATAACCTAAGTCACTCAAGATGGAGTAAGACTGAGAATTTTGAAGCGGACATAGTGTTAATAGACACACTAGGAGAACTGAACAACATATATGCGATCACAGATGTCGCTATTTTAGGTGGTGCTTTCATAAAGAGTGCTGGTGGACATAACCCACTTGAGCCTGCTGCCTTTGGGTGTAAAATAGTAACAGGAAAACATATACAAAACCAACGAGAACTCTTTAAATATGTAAAAGATGTTCAGTTTATAGAGGAGAGTGAAATACTCAAAGCACTTGAAAATGCAAAAGTATTACCACCTTCAAGTATGAATGAAAAAATAGATATAAGTAGAATTACAGAATATTTAAATAAGGAAAATTAAATGGCAAAGATTAAAAAAAGAAAAGATATAAAAAAAGCTTCTAAAGCAACAAAAGCTAAAACTAGAAAAAGAGGTGGTAACTCACGCTCTGGAAAACCATTAGTTGTTCGTCAGTTTGAAGATGATCAAAAAAAGAAGAAGCAAGAGAGAAAAGAGCAAGCAAGAGATGCTAAAAACCAAAGAGTTGATGTTCTTGGTGAAGAGTTTAGTGAAGAGATTGCTGCACTAGAGAGTACTGAACAGAGTGAAGTTAAGAAAAAAGAGTCCACTAAAGATAAAGCTTATAAACTAGTAGCTCTTCAAGAGGGAATATCTAACTCACAAGCGAAGTCATTAATAGATCGCGGTCTTGTTTATGTTGGTCCTAAAAAAGTTATGATCGCACGTGCGGACATTGATACTAGAACAGCTTTTAAAGTAACAGAGATAGAAAAAATAAAACCAATTTTTGAAAACCACTATTTAATTGTTGTAAATAAGCCAGCATATTTAAACTCAGAAGAGGTAGAAATGCAGTTTCCAAATGCAGCACTTCTTCATCGTCTTGATCGTGAAACAAGTGGTGTTCTTATACTTGTAAAAGATGAAGACTTCAGAGAAAAATGTATAGCAGAGTTTAAAGCTAAAAAAGTTTACAAAGAGTATGTTGCAGTTGTTGAGGGTAAATTTATAGAAGAAGTAGAGATAGATAAACCTATTTTTACAGAAAAATTAAATAACAAAGCTATTTCACGTGTTTCTAAACAAGGAAAACCATCACATACTACAGTTACTCCATTAGAAGTAAGTGGAAGAATTTCAAAAGTTAAAGTTGTGATAGATGAAGGGAGAACTCACCAAATTAGAGTTCACCTTAAAAGTATAGATTTTCCTATAGTTGGAGATGAACTTTATGGTGGAAGAAGATCTAAAAGAGTTATGCTTCATGCTAAGAAAGTGATACTTTTAGGTAAAACTTATGAGATAGAAGAGCCAAAAGAGTTTAAACTTCAACATTAATCTTACCTCTTTATGATAAAGTAAATAGTTATTTTTACTTAAGGAGTGAGGCATGTTAAATATAGCTACATTTATAAAGCTATTAAAAGAGTCATTTCGTGACTTGTTACCAATTATATTGGTAATTCTATTTTTTCAACTTATAATACTTCAAACAGTGCCAGAAGGGTGGCAAGGGACTGCGATCGGTTTAGTTATCGTTGCATTTGGTCTTGCTGTATTCTTACTTGGTCTTGAAGTTGGTATTTTCCCAGTTGGTGAGGGTCTTGCAGGTGATTTTGCAAGAAAAGGTTCTACCTTTTGGACAGTACTCTTTGCCTTTATGATAGGTTTTGGTACTACAGTTGCCGAACCAGCTCTATTTGTAATCGCTGAAAAAGCGGCAGGTATTAGTTGCGGTAAAATTGATGCCACTACTTTAAGAATGGTTGTTGCACTCTCTGTTGGTTTTGCGATCGTACTTGGTGTATGGCGTATTATCAAGGGTCATCCAATTCATTACTACATCATCGCAGGGTATGTTCTTGTTGTTGCAGTAACACCATTTGCTCCAAAAGAGATAATTGGTCTAGCTTATGACCTTGGAGGTGTTACAACATCTACTGTTACGGTTCCTCTTGTTGCAGCCCTTGGTATTGGTTTAGCATCAACTATTCCTGGACGATCACCTATGATCGATGGTTTCGGTCTGATCGCTTTTGCTTCACTAACTCCTATGATTTTTGTACAAATTTATGGAATTGCAGCTTATGAGATGGCAGGCGGAGCAGCAGTAGTTGCAGCAGATACTTTAACTCAAGCAAGTGCAGCAATACAAGGTTCAGTAGCGGCTGATCCGACAATTTTAGCTTGTCCTCCTCCTCCAGTTCTAGATTTTAGCATTGGTTCACTTATTGGTGGTTTCTTTAGTGTTGTAAAAGATGTTCTTCCTATTATGGCAATTATTTTCTTCTTTCAATACGTCATACTTAAAAAACCTGTTGAGAATTTAAAAACTGTTCTTATAGGTTTTGTGCTTGTTATGGTTGGGCTTGATGCGTTTATTATCGGTTTAGAGATGGGACTATTTCACCTTGGTGAGACTATGGCTTATCAACTTACTCGTGGTGACTCTGTTAGTATTATCTATGCATTTGCATTTATGATTGGTTTCTCTACTACTATGGCAGAACCAGCTCTTACTGCGATCGCAAAAAAAGCAAAAGAGATCTCAGATGGAAAAGTAAACGATTTTGTTTTACGTCTATTTGTTGCTACTGGCGTAGCTGTTGGTATCGCTCTTGGTGCTTATAGAATTGTAAGCGGTGGTGAAATTTCTTACTTTATTATAGTTGGGTATATTATAGTTGTTATATTAACTACTATGGCACCTAAGTATATTATTCCTATCGCATTTGATAGTGGTGGAGTTACAACTTCAACAGTAACTGTTCCTTTAGTTGCTGCACTTGGTCTTGGTCTTGCTACAAACATACCAGGTCGTGATCCTCTGATCGATGGTTTTGGTCTAATTGCCTTTGCTTCACTTTTCCCAATGATTACAGTTATGCTGTATGGTATTATCACCGAGAAAATGGGTGTTAAGGGTGAACATGAGCTTGAAGTACTTCATGAACTTGAGATGCAACATGCACTTGAAAGTGTTAATGACATGGCACTATCAACCGTAAATGTTGATGGTACAGATACTCGTCACTCTATGAAACTAGCATTTAGTGCTATTCATATTATTGTTCCTATGGAGCGAAAAGAAGAGGCTATGCTCTCTGTTCAAAATTCTGGATGTTCTGGTGTTACTGTTATGGAAGCTCATGGTATGGGTCTTCATAAAATGCAAGGAATGTACGATCGCATTGAACATGAGATCACAGATGCAAACTTAATGAGTATTGTTCCTACTGATCATGTTGATGATGTTATAGAACATGTTATTCATGACCTAGAACTTACTACAACTGGACATGGTATAGCTTACTCTTACCCTGTTTCACATCTAAAAGGTCTTTCACTCAAGAAAGAGCATTTAGTTTAATACAAATCATGTATAGGGATTTCCCTATACATAACTACTTCTCTTCATCTATATTTTTTGACTAATTTAACTAAGCACCCATAATTTTATCAAGGGTATATTTCATATCTTCATCTAGATCCATATTTTTTTGCATCCAATTTATGTAACCTATATCTTGATCACAAACATCAACTATTTTTTTGTCTTTGTGTTTACCAAATTTAAAAGTTTCTATGAAAATAGGAGTATTACTCAACTCTACTAATTTTAACATAGGGTTTACTCCTGCATATTCAGCTTTTACTCTCTCTACAAGTTTTGAAAGTAAAAGTTTCATAACCAAAACATCTCCAATTGCATCATGAGCTTTTATAACAATGTTATGTTTTTTAGCTTCTGCTGCTTCAATTTTATAGAGCTCTAGTGAATATCTGAAATATTGTAGTCTATGGTATGGAGAGTCTTTAAGAAGGTGCCTAGCACATCGTAATGTGTCTATTATTTGTAAGTTTGACTCAAAACCCTCTTTTTTAATCATACCCATATCAAAAGGCATATTATGTGCTATTAAAAAATTATCTGGAGTGTTTAATGAAAGTAGTGCTTTATAAAAATTAGTGTCAGTAAACTTTGACTTACCAATTAAAAGCTCAGGAGTAATTCCATGAACTTCCATCGCTTCAAGTTTTATAGCTTGATCGCTTGAGCAAAGTTCATCATGTACTTCTACACTACCTTTACTATCTACGATCATAGCACCAACTTGGATCACGCGATCATCATCAGCGATCCCTGTTGTCTCCGTATCAAAAAGAATATACTTAGCCATATTATCGCCTATATATGGTAGTTTGGTGCTTCGTGAGTGATCACAACATCATGAACATGACTCTCTTTAAGTCCAGCACTAGTAATTTCAACAAATTCAGCTTTTTCCCAAAATGTAGGAATATCTTTTGATCCACAGTAACCCATTGACGATCTAAGACCACCAACCATTTGGTGAATAATACTTGAGATCGGTCCACGAAATGGAACACGACCCTCGATCCCCTCAGGTACTAACTTATCAGCAGCAGTTCCCTCTTGAAAATAACGGTCCGTACTACCTTTACTCATAGCACCAAGGCTACCCATACCACGGTATGCTTTATATTGACGACCTTGGTAAGTAATAGTTTCACCTGGACTCTCTTCTGTTCCTGCTAATAGTGAACCTGCCATTACACATGAAGCTCCAACAGCTAACGCTTTTGCAATGTCACCAGAGTAGCGAATACCACCATCAGCGATGATAGGAACTCCTACTTTATTACCAACTTGCGCACACTCATCGATCGCAGAAATTTGAGGAACACCAACACCTGCAACTATTCTAGTTGTACAGATAGATCCAGGTCCTATTCCTACTTTGACACCATCTGCACCAGCATCTATAAGTGCTTGAGTAGCAGCGCCAGTTGCAACATTTCCAGCAACTACGTCAACTTCTAACTCTTTTTTAATTTGCGCTACTGTGTCTAAAATACCTTTAGAGTGACCATGAGCTGAGTCTAAAACTAAAACATCAACACCTGCTTCAACTAAAGCTGTAGCTCTGTCCATTTGTCCAACACCAATAGCCGCACCAACACGTAAGCGTCCAAAGTCGTCTTTGTTAGCATTAGGATGATCTATACACTGTTTAATATCACGAATAGTGATCAAACCTTTAAGTTGATCACCCTCACCTATAATAGGAAGTTTCTCAATTTTATGTTTATGCATAACTTGAGCAGCATCTTCTAAAGATGTTCCCCGTACAGCAGTAATAAGTGGCATAGAACTCATAACATCTTCTACATTTTTACTTAAGTCTTTAACAAATCTCATATCACGGTTTGTTAAAATACCTAAAAGCTTGTTATGTGTATCAATTACAGGAAGACCAGAAATTTTATACTCATCCATAATATTTTGAGCTTCTTGAAGTGTAGTTGTCTGCTGAACTGTGATCGGGTCTAAAATAACACCACTCTCACTCTTCTTAACTTTTTTAACTTGATCAACTTGTGTTTCTATATCCATATTTTTATGAATTATCCCAATACCACCTAAGTGAGCCATTGCGATCGCAGCTTTGAACTCAGTAACTGTGTCCATAGCAGCAGAAACCATAGGTATATTAATAGAAATATTACGAGAAAATTTGCTTTTTATTGAGACTTCTTTTGGAAGAACTTCAGAGTGTTGTGGGACTAGTAAAACATCTTCAAATGTTAGTGCGCGTTTTTTAATATTCATAAATATTTCCTCGTAATCGTTTAGTAAATTTTTGCATTTTACCTTTTATGTTGTTAAGAAGAGGTAAAATTAGTTATACTTTTTAAATAATAACTCTATAGGAACTCATAAAACTAATGAAAATTGCCATAAAATGTGACTCACCCCTACTACATAAAAGTTTAGAATTACTTCTCGTAAATCATATAGTTTCATATAAAAATGCAGACGTTATTTTAAGCGATCAACCGCTTATTGATGAAGACAAAAAAGTTCTTTGGATCTCTACAGATAAAGAAGCAGATATTATTAAGCCATTTTCACCATCACAACTTATGGTAGCGATCGAGAGAGTAACGGAAAAAGAGAGAAAACTAGAAACTTTAACTAAAATTGCTGAGAATATGGATGAAGATGAAGTCCAAACAACATTTGAGAGTAGTTTTGACTTTGATATTTTAGAAAAACGTATAAAAATGCTTACACAAGAGTATGAAACTAATATTTTAAATACAGTCAGAGCATTTTATGACAAGTAAGTTTACAAAACAGATCATAGCTGGCGAGTTTAAAGGTAAAGCTTTAAAAGTTCCTTCTAAGGTAACTACTAGAAGTTCTAAAACTATAGTTTTAGAGTCTTTTTTTAACACTATTCAGTTTGAAGTCTGCGACGCTATTTTTGTTGAAGTTTTTAGTGGAAGTGGTTCGATCGGGCTTGAAGCTTTAAGTCGTGGTGCCTCTAAAGTTATTTTTATGGAACAAGATAGAGATGCACTTAAAATTTTGAAAGAGAACATCTCAAACTTAGCACCTTCAAAATGTGAAGTCTATAGTGGAGATAGTTTTGTAAATATTAAAAACGTGATCGCAACATTAAAAGAAGAAGTTGAAAATGTCTACTTCTATATAGATCCACCTTTTCCTATACGTGAGGGAAAAGAGGAAATTTATAACCAAACAACATCACTTATAAAGTCCATACCTAGCAACATAGTAAAGTTGATCATAGTTGAGCATATGAGTGATCAGAACTTTAGTGATAGCTTAGGTGAATTTACTAAGAAAAAAACTAAAAAGTTTGGTAAGACATCTCTGTCATACTACGTTTCAAAAGATGAGGATTATTAATGTTAAGTACAATCATAGCAATTTATACATTTTACATACTAGTTAAACTTTACGCTAGTATAATGCAAATAGGTTTTATAAACGATCGCAAAACTAAAAAAGCGCTCTTAATGAGTGAGAGTAAATTTTTAATAGCAGGTAACTACGCAGTTGCTAAAGAGAAGATGAGCATGGCTTCAACTCTGTTAGAATACATAGCTTTTATAGTCTGGTTAGACTTAGGTATAGCTTGGTTGCAGAGTAGTGTTGCTTTTAGCTCTCAAGCTTATGAGACGACTGCTATTGTACTTGGTTTTATTCTTATAAGCTCTATAATTTCACTTCCATTTGCATACTATGAAAAGTTTGTTTTAGATGAAGCATTTGGTTTTAACAAATCTACTATAAAACTTTTTATTAAAGACACTTTTATAGAAGCTTTTTTAACAATTATAATAGGTGGTATTGTTATTTTAGGTATTAACTACATCATAACAAACTCTACACTTTGGTGGTTATGGAGTTTTCTATTTATTTTTACGATCATAATTTTAATTAATATGCTTTTTCCAACTGTACGCGCTATGTTTTTTGACAAACTAACACCTCTTGACGATGAAGAGCTAAACACTCAAATTACAGAGTTAATGACTAAAACAGGTTTTCAAAGCCAAGGTGTTTTTATAAGTGACGCTAGTAAACGTGACGCTCGTCTTAATGCTTATTTTGGTGGTTTAGGAAAGTCTAAAAGAGTTGTACTTTATGACACACTTTTAGAAAAGCTCTCAGCTAATGAACTACTTGCAGTTTTAGGACATGAACTAGGACACTTCGCTCATGGAGATATTTACAAAAATATAGCACTAGTTGGTGCTATGTTGTTTGGTATGTTCGCACTATTTGGAAATATTCCAAGCTCACTATTTTTAGAGTTAAACATAACAGAATCAAGTGCCTCACTTATGATTCTATTTTTACTTTTCATGTCACCACTTGGTTTTATAATGATGCCGATCATGGGGCTTGTTAGTCGTCATAATGAGTACGAAGCAGACAAGATGAGTGCAGAGCTAATAAGTGCAGAGTATTTAGTAACAGCTCTAAAAAAGCTAGTGACAGAGAACAAAAGCTTTCCACTCTCACACCCAGTTTATATGTTTCTTTACTACACTCACCCACCAGTTTTAGAGAGACTTCGTGAACTTGGTTTAGATGTTGATAAAGAGTAGTTCTATTTTAAACCATCAGAGCAATATATGCCATTTTCAAGTTCTTCCATCTTGTATTTGGTATGCTCTCTATCAAGAACATTAGAACTTTCTAATATATTAAATAGTTCTTTTTTGCTTATAGCTTCTACATTTTCATTAGCTTTTAACTCAATTTTAACATCTTGACAGCCAATTACTAAACTAGAGTAACAAACACATAAGCGTGGTTCATACCCAACTTTAGCTAGTGCAAAACTATATGTAACATAATAGTTGCCAGCACTCATAGGGTGAACTTTTATACCTTTGCTCTCATTTTTTGCTATTGTGAACTCTCCATTTTTATCAGTTGTATTGACATCATTGTTAGAACTAACAACCAAAACATCTGCAACTTTTTCTTTTGTTATTTGATCTATAACTATACCATTAGTTGAAGGAAGTGGAAAGTATGAGCTTTGGTAGTTTAAAATAGTCTCTTTAAGAGAGCATCCACTTAAAAGTAAGACTAAAATAATTATTGATAAATATAACTTCATATCTGTTTTCCTTAAAGAGTAGTTAGAATTTTAGCAGAATATGGTATTATTATTTCTTATAAATATATAAAAGGTTATTATAATGACAAAAACATATTTCAAGAATATACTTAAGCTTAAACCTTATCTATTACCAGCTTTTATAACTATTTTTTTTAGTGCATGTGCAAATGTTGTAAATGTACCATTAGCAAACTCTTATGATTCTATTAGAGTGCAATTAGAAAACCAGAAGATGGTTCAGGTTGAAGTAAAAGAACCTATGTTTAGTATACCTAAACTAAACTCATCACTACATAAACTTCAACATAATACTTTTATAGATTTTAGTGAAGCTAGCCACCGTGTTTGTGTTGATTCAGTTATAAAGCATAAAAATTATTTGAGTTGTAATAAATTTTATTTTTTAAAAAATCCAGATACTTTTCAAGCAGAAGGTAGTGTTGTCATGGGCGTAAGATTTGATCGAAGTATTAAAAGTACTCATGATTATGGTTGGTATAATTACCGAAGAAAAGGAGTGGAAAATCCATATAGCAATTGGGAGAGTATTATTGAAAATAGCTTTAAGAATCAAGAGGCTACATTAGTAATATATGTATATGGTGTAAGTACTAAACAAAAAATAACTACTTCTGTACCTTACGATTATAGTAGATGGATATATATGAAAATAGGAGAAACTTTAAAAGGTAAATTAAAACCAGATTCTGAAGGTTTTGTAATTAAAGGCTCTGCAATAATACCAATACCTGACACATATCTACCTAAGGGTATAACAGATAAAAGTATAGTAATTCCTCTCAAGTTAGGGAAAACAATAAATAAAAAAGGTAGGAAATTTGATCCAGCTACATATGCATATTCAGATACTAAAAGAAAATGTAGTATAAGTAATCTTTGTTCAAGTAAGTTTAATACAGCTTATGGATTAATAGATGGTTTTAAACTTATACCTAATGTTGAAAAATATACTGGTTTAGAAAACTCTATAAGAAAAAATATTATTGTTCAAAAGAATAAGCAAAAACGACTAGAAGTAGCAAAACATAATAAGCTTGTTAAGAATAAAAAGTATATTGTTGGAACTATAAATAATAAAAAATTAGCTAAACCATATAATAAATATGTAGATATTCAAGATACATACAACATTTTAAATGATAGCTCTTACTCATTAGATAGATTAGATTGTAGAAGAGAAATTCACCAAAGTAATAGATCATTGATAAGCTCATGTGAAAGTAAACAACGTAGGTTACAGCGTAAAATGGATTCTAAATTAGAAAAACTGCAAGCTACTCTTAAAAGGTATAAAAATGAGTTCTTATCACGAGTTGGCAAAGATAAAGCAAAAGCTTTAAACGCATTACTAGAATATAATGCTACAAAAAATAGAGTTACATACTATACTGTTGTTAAAAAATACCCATATGCAAATGTTGACTGGATAGATAGGCTCTCAGGAGACTCTGATCGTGCTACAACAGAGTCTAATGATACTTTTAGAAGAGAACAAAAAGCTAGAAGCTCAAGCAAAATGTTTAGTGATGTAGGCAAGCCATCATTAGCAACGCAAATTATGAACCAAAATATGAATAATCTAAGAGCATATGATAGAAATAGAATTAAAATGGCTAATGAAGAAAGGGAACGTGAAGCTAAACAAAAATATCAAAGACAAAGAAATAGTTCTAATGTTTATTTAATAAAAAAACAAGTTATTAACAATAACTATGCAGAAAGTGAAAAAACTGTGAGTTCTAAGAAAAAAACAACTTCTTTTGATACAAGTAGGTGCAATAGCCCTGTTTATAGCTTACCAACCTTTAGAAGTAATTATGGTGAAAAACATCCTAGTGCTAAATCTACTGAGTATATTCAAAATAAGTGTTCAAATACTTCACCAATTATGATTGACTACATGAATAGACCCATAAAACATACCAAAACACAAACAATTTTAAGTGGAGGAAGTTTTTGTTGTGCTAAAGCTAGATCTAAAAGTGGAAACTCTTCATATGAACAATAAAAGTGTTATGAACTACATTTTATATATTACACACTTATTCATATTTCGCAGTAACTAAATTCCTAAAAAGTTAAAAAGTAGATCTTCACTTTTTAGCTTTGCTTTAAATGAGTTAAGCATAAACTCGTCAGCTCGTTTATAACTATTGATCGACTTTGCACCTAAAACGACTCTGCTGTTACCTATAAGTGTACTATTTGAGGCATCATACGCACTCATATTTATAGTCCCTTTTAAGATTTTGTTACCAACTGCAGCGTGACGCTGTTTTGTTAAAATGAAGTTTATTTTTATGCTCGGGTAGTTTTTGCTTATTCTGTAACCATTAAGTGTGATCTGCTCGGCTAAAGCTTTTGAATAGCTATTTTGTGTACTACTTATATAAAAAACAACACTACTTTTAAACTCACTTATAACTTTTAGTGTCTCATTTAGATAGTTTAAATATGGATCTATATTGATAGCACTGTTTATACTTTTAAGAGTGTAAATATCCGATCGCAAAGAAGAGTTTAACTTTGTGATCGTGTTGTACTCTTTTAGTTTTGCAATCGTATTTTTGTACTTTTTGTTCAACTTTGTTGAAATAGAAGAGAGTGCATTCTCTATTTTACTCTTGTACTCATTTGCAAGTTCTACTCGATTAACTGCAACTTTTACAATACTCTCTGCTTCAAAACTCTTTTTATTTAAAACTATGTAGTTATTAAACTCTATTTTTTTAACACTGTTTTTAATGTTTAACTCAATATCTTTGTCGTAACTCTTTGAGTTTACATGAACATTTGAGTTAAAGACCGACTCAACTTCAACACTCACTCTTGAAGCGATGCTATTTAGTGCAGAAGCGATCGCATCTGCTTCAGTATTTCCATTAGCAGTTGCATAAAAAGTACTCGTACTATCACGAGATGTACTATCATACCATTCAGGGTAAGTTGGAGTTGCTGGCTCTTTAGAAGAGCAACCTAAAAGAAGAAAAAGCGTAGTAAAAAGAAGTAGTAATTTCATTTTAGATCCTAAAAGAGGTTAAAGAAGCCAGAACTATATTTGGCTTTTACAAAGTCGCCAGCTTTGATCGTATTTTGTTCATTAAGCTCATCTACGATCACCCAAGAGTATTTACCTGTGATCTGATCAGAGACTACGCCCTCCCCTATTTTCATAGTAACTCTTTGAGTCTTTTTAGTTAAAGGGTTTGTATCATCTATGATCGTAAAGATATCAACATCTTCACCTTTCATAGCACCATGTTCTCTTCCAAAAGTAGTTTTAACTATAAGATCATCATCATTATTTCTCATCTCATAAATATAGCCTTTTGTTGAAAAAAAGTTTTTAAGTTTGATCGTTAATGTATCTATCGCCCTTGTTCCTGCTTCACGTAAAAGTGCAGGATCTCGTTTAACATCACGAGAGTTTCTAACCTCGGTAGAGTTCCTAGCACATCTATAAAATGAAAAACTATCTTGCTCTTTTAACTCTGGGAGAGATAGCACTTGTAAGTTACCCATGACACATGATTCATAGTACATTCTAGGCGGTACATATGCAGTTCGTACTTTTCCTTTTGAGTCTTTGTAGTCGTAGTAGTATCCCTCACTAAATGTATGAGTATATGAAGCGTTGCTTAGTTCACCTTTGATCAAAAAGTCAGCTGATCCAACATCTGTTTGTAGTTCACGAGAAAGCTCTGCGGCTTCTACCTCTTTACTTATTTGGTCTTCACTAACTTTGGAGTTTGCACGTTGCACAACCTCTACACTTTTACTTCTTGAAAAAAGAGTTTTTACTCTTGTAGCCATTGAGCTACCTAATTTTGCGTTCTGCGCAAGTTTTATATTGTTATTATTTAAAGACATAACAATTATTTTTGGTTTTTTTATTTCAACTTCACTAGGCGTTGGCATGTATTGCGTATTTTTTAGGTTAGCTTTTGTGTAGTCTGAGAGTTCGAGAGATGCTCCACAACCACTTAAAAGAAGTGCAAGACTTAAGTAAAGTGCAGACTTAATACTTATGTTCATTATAATAAACCTTGTTAGTAAATATTTTGCTATACTACCATAAAAATTAACAAAGGCTATTTTGATGAAAAATAATATCTTAAAAATATCAACTACAACGTTAGTACTTTCACTACTTTTAGTAGGCTGTGGTGCAAAACCAGAAGTAGAATCTGCAAAACAGACTTTTGAGTGTGTACAAGATGGTATTGAAGCACCTGCTTTTACTTGTAACCCGTACTTTGAAGGCTCGATCGTAGCTTTAGGTGTTGCTAAAATGAATGCAGGAAATGATAAAGAGTTTCAAAGAGTTGAGGCTATGAGTTCAGGTCGTGATGCACTTGCTCGTACGATCGAAGTTAAAGTAGACAACCTTTTCAAAAAGTACAAAGGTACAACAGGAACAGGAGAAAATGCTACTTTCGACAAAGTTAGTTCAGATGTTTCTAAACAGTTAGCTTCACAAACGCTAAAAGGTTCAAAACAAGTTGGAAATAGTTGGAGACACCCTGAAACTCAAGAGCTATTTATTCTCGTAGCTGTAACTAATGAACCAGTGATCGAAGGGATTGGCGAAGTTGTTACTACATCTTTTAAAAATGACACTGCAATGTACCAACAGTTTGTAGCTGAAAAAGCAAATGGCGAATTAAATAGAGAACTTGAAAAAGCAAATAAATAATAGGAAGTTAAGTGTTCAGTTTTTTTAGTAGTGACGAATTTATAATAGCTTTAGAGGTAGTTTTTCTACTCTTTATAGCTTACGATGCAAAAAGATATTTTGAGACTCGAAAACGAGAATATATTTTCAATATAGTCTTAACTTTTGGTTTTTTCATATACGCCGCAATCCCTTTTTATAACAAATATTACACTTGGAGTGACAAAGCTCAACAAAAACTTCTAAGCGAGTGTTTAATAGAGAACAATACAAGTGTATGTGAATGTTTAGATGATATGATCGTAAAAGAGTACAACTTTAGCTCATACCAAGAGTTAAATAAACTTGATCTTACTAGTTTTGTAAATGAAACTAAAAAAGAGTGTTTAGAGGATATGGAATGATCGCACGTGACATAGAGCAGTTTTCACAAACAAGAACAAAAGCAAGAGCATATTTTTGCTACCTCTTTTCAAAAAACCTACCTAATAATCTTCCTAAAATTGATTTAGATGATGTTGTAGGACACATGAAAAAAATTCGTGGTGATGTTAAAGATTGTGAAGCACTATACATTTTAGATGACAAGGGTATGCAAGTAACAGATACATTTACAGACGATGGAAAGCTTGAAGATATTGGTGCAATAAGGTCTTCTCGTGCTTACTATTATAGAGCTGTAAAAGAGAAGCGTTGTACGATCACAGATCCTTACCCATCACTTATCACTCAAGAGCTTACCGTTACAATTTCAAAGCCTATTTTTGATGATAAAGATGAATTAATTTACATAGCTTGTATAGATGTTCCTTTAACATTTATACTTAAAACTTTTCACCCTATGCCTCTGCACTCATTTATAGGGCGTAGTATTAGAGGGCTTTATGCAACGTTTGCAGTTGCGTTAGCTTTTATTTCACTATTTTTGTTTATAAAAAGTTTTACAATATTTTTTGGTTCAAATATTTTAGTTATAAACATCGATGATGTATTTCACTCAACTATTTTACTAACCCTATCTTTAGCAATTTTTGATCTTGTACGTACACTCTTAGTCGAAGAGGTCTTTGCAGAAGAAGAAGCTTCATCGGCATTTGACTCACATAAGACCATGGTTAGATTTTTAGGTTCCATTATCATAGCACTCTCGATAGAGTCACTTATGTTAGTATTTAAGTTTGCTATGAATGACCCTAGTAAAATCATCTACGCTGTTCAGATCCTTGGTGGCGTGGGAATGCTTCTTATAGGACTTGCAATCTACATAAAATTCACTAAAAAAGATGTTGTTAAATGATAGCTATAGTTGATTATAAAATGGGGAATTTACAGAGTGTTAAAAATGCTTTTAAAGTTCTTGATCAAGAGATTGTTGTTGAGAGCGATCCAGACAAACTAAAAAATTATGACAAAATAATACTTCCAGGTGTTGGTGCTTTTGGCGATGCGATGGATCATCTAAGAGAACGTGGAACTGATGAAGCACTAAAAGAGTATGCAACAAGTGGCAAAACTATGATGGGTATCTGTCTTGGTATGCAACTACTTTTTGAGAGTTCAAAAGAGTTTGGTGAACATAAAGGTCTTGGACTAGTTAAAGGTAGTGTTGTTCCTTTTAATACAGAAGAGTTTAACACTTCACTAAAAGTTCCACATATGGGTTGGAACAGAATGACAACACAAAAACATAAACTTTTTGAGAACTTAGATGAGAACCACTACCTCTATTTCGTGCACTCTTTTCATGTAAAGTGCCAAAATAATTCCAATATAATTGGTGAGTGTGAGTATGGCTATAATTTCACAAGTGCGATAGCAAATGACAATATTTTAGGAATTCAACCACACCCAGAAAAGAGCCATAAAAATGGTTTACAAATTTTACAAAATTTTATAAATTTATAAGAGGTATATAATGATAATTTTTCCAGCAATAGATCTTAAAGATGGCAAGGCAGTAAGACTCTCAAAAGGTCTTATGGATAGTGCCATAATTTACTCAGACGAACCATACAAACTAGTAAAAAAGTTTGAAGATATGGGCGCTGAGTGGGTTCATCTAGTAGACCTTGATGGTGCTTTTGCAGGAGAGCCAAAAAACCTAGATGAGATCAAAAAAATACGTGCTAACTGTAGTGTAAAGTTAGAACTTGGTGGTGGTATTCGTGATGAGGCTACGATCAAACAGTATTTAGAGTTAGGAATTGATCGTGTTATTTTAGGATCGATCGCAGTTAAAGATCCACAGTTTGTAAAAGATATGGCTAAAAAATACCCTGTTGTTGTAGGTATTGATGCAATTGATGGTTATGTTGCAGTTGAGGGTTGGGGTGAAGTTAGCGAAATGAAAGCTACAACTTTAGCTAAAGAGTTCGCTGACGCTGGTGTTGAAGCTATTATATGTACAGATGTTGGACGCGATGGAATGCTTAGTGGAGTTAATGTTGAGTTCACTGTAGATATAGCCAAAGCATCTGGTGTCTCTACAATTGCAAGTGGTGGAGTAAAAGATGAAAGTGACATTGAAAAACTAACTAAATACTCAGATATTATAGGTGGGGTAATAGTTGGTAAAGCCTATTATGAGGGAACGATTAACTTAGAAAAATTACTAAAATAGTACTATAAAGTTAAAGTAAAGTAGTTTATGTTAATATATCGTAAATAAAATTATATAAGTTTTTTAATAAACAAAAGGATTTGGCTTGAAACTAATAGTCGTTGATGATAGTTCTACAATGAGACGTATTATTAAGAATACTCTTGGTCGCTTAGGCTACAAAGATATCTTAGAGGGTGAAGATGGCGTTCAAGGTTGGAATGTTCTTAATGCTAACCCTGATACTGGAATGTTAATTACTGACTGGAATATGCCTGAAATGAATGGTTTAGAGTTAGTTAAAAAAGTTCGTGCAGATGAGCGTTTTACTGATCTACCTATTATTATGGTAACAACCGAGGGTGGTAAAGGTGAAGTTATTACAGCTCTTAAAGCTGGTGTTAATAACTACATCGTTAAACCTTTTACTCCTGCTGTTCTTAAAGAGAAACTAGGTGCAGTTCTAGGCGTTGATGAATAATGCAAGACTTCTATCACCTCTTGGTGATTACTCCCTCTTCAAACCACAATTTATTTAAAGATTTTTTAGCAGATACACTTCCTGTCGGCTTCGAAGAGCTAGATGATAGCTTCCTTGTAAGAAGTGAAGATGAACTTGAAACTTATGCTTGGGGTCTTCAGCAGTTTGCTGAAGCTTTAAGTAAAGCTCTTAAAAATGAAGTTAGTGTAGATCTAAAAATTACTAAAGAAAAAAATAGTGACTGGGTAGAGAGTTATCAACAAAGTATACAACCTATAAGTGTTGGAGAGTTTTATATTCATCCAACATGGTCACCACCTAGCTCAGAACTGTTGAATATTTCAATAGATCCAGCTTTAGCATTTGGAACAGGTCACCACCCAACTACTGCTTCAGCACTAGAAGCAATTAGTAAATATGTTAAAAAAAATGATAAGTTTTTAGACGTAGGGTGTGGTAGTGCCATTTTAGCAATAGCAGCAATTAAAAAAGGCGCTGTTGTTGATGCTTGTGATACAGATGATGTTTCGGTAGAAAACTCAAAGTTAAACGCACAAAACAATAAAGTTGAGTTTAACAACGTATGGAGTGGTTCTGCTAACTCTACTAAAGAGGTTTACGATGTAGTTGTTGCAAATATCGTAGCAGATGTCTTAGTATTTATAGCAAGTGATCTAAAAAAAGTTTTAAAAAATAATGGTCTGTTAGTTTTATCAGGTATATTAGATAAATATGAAGATAAAGTACTACGATCATATAAAGAGTATGAAATTTTAGAGACGATCAAACAAGATGAGTGGATAACTCTAATATTAAAAAACAAGGATTCGTAAACAATGAGTGAAAAAAAACAACCAGAAAATGATAACAACTTTTTCAATCAAAACCCCTTAGTAACTTTTGCTATCTTTTCAGTAGTAATAATTATGCTATTCAAATCACTTGTAGGTGAAAATGGTGGCGGACTAGGTAATGACACAACAGGGAATAGTACTAGTACACATAAAGAAATCAGTTACTCCGAACTTAGAAAACTAATAGAAGGCAAAAGTATACAAAAGGTCGCAATTGGACAAAAGTATATTCGTGCTATAAGTTTTGATGGATCACAAAAGACAATCTATACAACTAGAGTTATTCGTGGTAGCGATCTGACACTACTTCCTCTACTTGATAAAAATAACATAGAGTACACTGGCTTTAGTGAGTCTAATTGGTTTACAGAGATGTTCGGTTGGTTAATGCCATTCTTAATTCTAATAGCTATTTGGATGTTCTTCGCTGGACGTATGCAAAAAAGTATGGGTGGCGGTCTGCTTGGAATGGGTAACTCAAAAAAACTTGTAAACTCAGAAAAGCCAGATGTTAAATTTGATGATGTAGCAGGTGTACAAGAGGCAAAAGAAGAAGTAGTAGAGATCGTTGACTTTCTTAAAAATCCTGAGCGTTATGTATCTTTAGGTGCTAAAATTCCTAAAGGTGTTCTTCTTGTTGGATCTCCAGGTACTGGTAAAACACTTTTAGCAAAAGCAGTTGCTGGTGAAGCAGATGTACCTTTTTATTCAGTATCAGGTTCTAGTTTTATAGAGATGTTTGTAGGTGTTGGTGCAGCTCGTGTTAGAGATCTATTTGAGCAAGCAAAAAAAGAGGCTCCTGCTATCATATTTATAGATGAGATAGATGCTATCGGAAAAAGTCGCGCCGCTGGTGGAATGATGGGTGGTAATGACGAGAGAGAACAAACACTTAATCAACTACTAGCAGAGATGGATGGTTTTGGAACTAACACTCCGATCATTATTTTAGCTGCAACTAACCGTCCTGAAGTTTTAGATCCTGCACTTTTACGTCCAGGTCGTTTTGATCGTCAGGTTCTTGTTGACAAACCAGACTTTGAAGGTCGTATACAGATACTAAAAGTTCACTCTAAAGCTATTAAAGAAGACAAAGATTTTGACATAAAAGAGATAGCTCGTCTTACTGCAGGTTTAGCAGGTGCAGATCTTGCAAACATCATTAATGAGGCAGCACTTCTTGCTGGTCGTAAAAACCAAAAAACAGTTAAACAACAAGATTTAAGAGAATCTGTTGAGCGTGCAATTGCAGGTCTTGCTAAAAAAAGTCGTCGTATTGATCCAAAAGAGAAGAAGATTGTTGCTTATCATGAGAGTGGTCATGCACTTTTGGCTGAGACAACTAAGGGAGCTAAGAAAGTTTCTAAAGTCTCTATTGTACCTCGTGGTTTAGCAGCTCTAGGTTATACGCTTAATACTCCTGAAGAGAATAAATATCTTGCTCAAGAGCACGAACTTTGGGCAGAAGTTGATGTTCTGCTTGGTGGACGTGCAGCGGAGCAAGTATTCATAGGTGAAATATCTACAGGTGCTAGTAATGACTTAGAACGTGCTACTGATATCATAAAAAGTATGGTTCAAATGTATGGAATGAGTGAAGTCGCTGGTCTTATGGTTTTAGAAAAACAGAGAAGCACATTTTTAGGTGGTGGTATGAGCCAAGCACGTGAATATAGTGAGAAGATGGCTGAAAATATGGATCAGTACATTAAAAAAGCTCTAAATGAACACTATGAGCTGACTGTTGCAAGACTTGAAGAGTATCGTGGAGCTATAGAGAAGATAGTAGCTCTTTTATATGATAAAGAGAATATCTCTGGTGATCAAGTAAGAGAGATAATTAAAAACTTTGAAATAGAAAACAATATGGAAACTAAGCTTTCTGTTAAAGAGGATATAGCAGAAGAGATCAAAGAGGACAAAAAATTTACTGATGAGCATAGTTCTTCTGATAAAAAAGTAGATGAGAATGACGCTACAGAAGAGACAAATAGTGACGAAGAAGAAGATGATAGTAATGAAAAACAATAGTTTCTTTATAGCAGAAAATGGCTTTTCACCAATTGCTATAGTTTTTGCTCTATTCATACTCTCTACTTTAATGGATATATTTCTTTTAGAGTTTATAACTTTTGCAGCACTTTTAGCAATGCTATGGATGTTTAGAAACCCTGAAAGAGTTGCTCCTCACTTTAATGATGGAGCAATTTCAAGTGTAGCAGATGGCGAAGTTATAGCTATTGATAATGTTGATAGTTGTAAATATTTCGATGAACCATGCCTCAAGATAGTTATTAAAAAAAGAGTTAAAGATATAGCACTACTAAGAGCTCCTTTTGATTCACAAGTGAGTAAAATAGAAAAAATAGTTGGCGCACATTTATCACTTAAAAGTGAGAAAGCTAGATCACTAAATGATAAGACTACAGTTACTTTTGAAAAAAATAGTAAAAAAATAGTAGCTGAACATATAGTTGAGTATGGTTTTCAAACTATAAGTGTTGAGACAATTGAAAACAAAGAAATAAGACAATCAAGCAGGTACGCTTTTATGAATTGTGGTGAGAGTACAATGTACCTACCTAACAGTTCAAGAGTATCTATAAAAGTTGGGGATGAGCTCAGTGCAGGAGAGAGTTTAGTAGGTTATTTCACCACTTAATTTTTAGAAAAATTCTCTAACGGTGTAAACTGATTTTCAAGTGCATCATAGTAGTCAATACTTCCATCTTTAATACAGTAGTACCAACCATGAATAGATAGTTTACCTTTTTTTACTCTCTCTTTTATATATGGATATGAGAGAAGGTTATCTATTTGGTTTATAATAGATAGTTTTTCAGTCAAGCGCAATAACTCTTCTTTTGGAGCATTAGCACCTAAACTACTAACAGCTAAAGACTTTGCTTTTGTACCTAACTCTAACCACTTTTTTATCTGTACTAAATTTTTATCTGTTGGACAGTCATATAGAGCGTTTATAGCTCCACAATGACTATGCCCACAAACTATTATGTCTGAAACATTAAGTACGTTTACTGCGTACTCTATACCTGAAGCTGTTGCATGAAAATCTTCATCTAATTTGTATGGTGGTACAAGGTTACCAACATTTCTGATCACAAAAAGATCACCAGGAGAAGTTTGAATCATAAGGTCTGGTATAACTCTAGAGTCAGAACATCCTATAAAAAGTGCTTTTGGTGATTGACCTTTTTCTGCTAACTCTAAAAGATCTTTAGAATTTTTTTTAAAAAAAGTATTTTTAAATTTTTTATTTCCCTCTGCAAACTCAGCTAATGCCATTCTTAATCTTCAACTTAGTCACAAAGTTTTATATCAAGGTGCTTTAGTATTTTTTCAAATACGTCACCTGCTTCACGATCATAGTCATCTTGATACTCGATAACTATTACTTTTCTACCATTAGATATGTCACAACCATAAATATTTGGCATAATCGAGCAACCTTTAGAGCATACTTCTATAGCAGTATTTATAGCTGCTTCTTCTTCAGTGCCAGTATAAGCTATTGATAGTTTAGAGTATCTCTCTTCACCGTGGTACTCTGCATCCATTGGTTTACTCATTGTAGTCCTTAATTTATGATTAATATAATTACTTTATTATATACATATATTAGTTAAACTCTCTTTAATAACTTTACATCCACTCTATAAGTTTAGTCACTTCATCAGCTATATAACACTTAACACCATGACTCTCTTTAGGTTTTTTTGGAACTAGTGCTTTTGTAATATTTAACATTTTTGCCTCTTTTAGTCTTGAGTCTAGTTGAGATACTTCTCTTACATCTCCAACAAGCGAAACCTCTCCTATAAAGAGTGTCTCTTTTGAAACAGCCCTATTTCTAAAGCTACTTATGATCGCTGCCAAAATAGCTAAGTCTGCTGAAGTCTCCATAACTTTTATACCACCAGTTATATTTATAAAAACATCGTAGTTATTAAGTGGTATCTCTAACTTTCTCTCTAAAAGGGCAAGAAGCATATTTAACCTATTGTTATCAAACCCTGTAGCTTGTCTTTTAGGATTAGAAGCGTATGACTCAGCAACAAGTGCTTGAACCTCTAAAACTATAGGTCGAGAACCTTCCATAACTACGGTAAGTGCTGATCCACTCTGATCCTTAGCTGCATCAAAAAAGCGTGATGATATATCTTTAGCACTAACTAAACCCTCAGCTCTCATCTCAAAAACTCCGATCTCGTTTGTTGGACCAAAGCGGTTTTTAAACCCTCTTAAAATTCTGAGCTCTTTTGAACTATCTCCCTCAAAATATAGAACTGTATCAACCATATGTTCTAACACACGAGGACCAGCAATTGAACCCTCTTTAGTAATGTGTCCTATTATAAAAGTAGATAACTGTCTCTCTTTAGCTATACGCATAAGATCAAATGTTATTTGTCTAACTTGTGTAACAGAGCCTGGTGCGGAAGATATAGTCTCTGAGTACATAGTCTGAATAGAGTCAATAATTAATAAGTCATACTTTCGCTCACTTAACTCTACTAAAATTTGCTCTAATTTAATCTCGTTTAAAATATATAAATTCTCTTCATTAGCATCAAGACGATTTGCTCGAATTTTTATTTGTCCTTCACTCTCTTCGCCTGTGACATAAAGAACATTTTTACCACTTTTAGCTATGTTCGCACCGATCTTTAAAAGGAGTGTTGATTTCCCTACTCCAGGTGAGCCACCAATAAGTGTCAGTGAACCTGGAACTATGCCACCACCTAAAACAAGATCTAACTCTTCATCCTTAGAGCTAAAACGCTCAAAGCTACTCTCTTCAACTTTTGTTATGCTTTGTGCTTTTGCACCTTGGGTATTAGAAATTGATGATGAAAGTTTTATAACTTCTTGTTGATCTTCATTAAGCTCAACTAAAGAGTCCCATGATCCACAATTTGTACACTTGCCCATCCATTTAGGTGATGTTAATCCACAGCTTTGACACTCAAACAGTACTTTTTTCTTTTTTGCCATAATCTATACCTTTTTGTTATTAAGCATCATAGTCCAAAAAAGAGCGAAACTGTTAAAGCATTGCATTTTGACATATATTTAAATCTCGCAAACATTCCAAATCCATAAAACTAGGCTTGTATAAATAGTTATACTGTGGAATATTTTATATAATAATGATACTCCACGTAAGTCATTATTCTATTATATCTATAAACTTGGTATCTTTACTCGTTCTCGATGTCACTTTATGAAATTGTGCAAGAACATCTCGTTTGATTTTTGTTGATGAAGTTTGTGGACTATAATTAACTTGGATAATTTTTTTACCTTTAGATTTTAGATATTTTTCCACTGCAATATTATGTGGTTTATCTCCCCAATCTCCACCAATTACAAAAATATCAGCATCTGTTTCTCTGCAAGCTGTTACATATTCTAGTTCATCATAAGAGCGAACATCATCAACACATTCTAAGGCTTTAAGCATCTGCATTCGTTGCTTTAAAGGAATTACTGGAATATTTGGTTTATAAGAATGAACTACTTTATCAGAGGCAACTCCAACAATTAAAGTATCTCCCATTGTTTTACAGTGTTCTAATAATGCTAAATGTCCAACATGGAGTAAATCAAAAGTTCCTACAGTATATACAGTCATATTTGTTTCCTTTAGTAATAGTAATTAAGTTATTTTAGATATAATACCATTTATATGCTTAAATTTCAGCAAAAAATAGATAAGGACTTATAATATGTCAGATGAAAACTCCACTCAACAACCTACTATCCTCTCTTATGTTAGAGATCTTCCAAACCTTTTATCACTCGCAGGATTAGCTTGTACTGTTTTAGCTATTTACTTTGCTATTACTGGTCTTTACGCTGCGGCAATGATTGGGATGGTTTGGGCTGTTGCTTTTGATTGGGCTGATGGTCTTGTAGCTAGAAAATTAAAAGGACGAACTCCAACTGATGCAAAGTTTGGAGGACAACTTGATGTTGTCATAGACATAGTAAGTTATGGTGTAACACCTGCAATTTTACTTTTAAGTTATGGACACTTTCAGCCTCTGTACTTAATCGGAGCATTTGTTATGGTGGCGGCTGCTGCAATTAGACTAAGCTATTTTAGTACTTATGGACTAGCTGGTGGGACTAAATACACAGGCCTTGCACTTGATAACAATAGTTTAATTTTAGTTTTTATATTCTTACTTGAAGGTATAGTGAGTAATGGAACTTTTTCCATAATCCTTTATGCTAGTGGAGTTGGACTTGCAATACTCAATGTTTCAGAAATTAAAACACCAAAACTTTCAGGAAATCCTAGAAATGTCTATTTACTAGCAGCTTATACTCTTGGTATAACAGCTGTTTATGGATTTCAACTTATATAAAATTACTTAAAAAAAGGAAATAGCAATGAATAAAAAAGAAGAATTTTTAAATATGATGAACTTTAGACATGCGTGTAAAGTATTTAATGAAACTAAAAAAATAAACGATGAAGATATGCACTATATCTTAGATGTTGCAAGAGTATCCCCTAGCTCATTTGGTATGGAGGCGTGGAAGTTTTTAGTTATTACAAACGAAGAATTAAAAGCTAAATTAAAGCCATTTTGTTGGAACCAAGTACAAATTACAAGCTGTTCTCATTTAGTAATTGTTTTAGCTGGGATTGAAAATTTAAAAGTAGAAAGTGGAGTTGTAGAGTCTCAACTTATGCGTCGTAACTTACCAAAAGACAAACTAGAAGCTTTTATCGAACTTTATGCTTCACATCTAGGTAATACTTTAAATAGCGATGAAAATATATACCAATGGAGTGCAAGACAAACATATATTGCATCTGCCAATATGATGAATGCTGCTGCATCAATAGGAATAGATTCTTGTCCAATTGAAGGTTTTGAAAAAGATAATGTTGAAAAAGTTTTAGATTTAGATACAAAAAAATATCAAGTAGCGATGGTCTTGCCTTTTGGGTATAGACTTAATGAGCAACCTGCAAAATTTCGTTCAAAATTTGAAGATGTAGTAGAGTTTATTAAATAGCACTCTTTTATGGCATTGAAAATTGATAGTTTGGATCAAGCATATTTTTATTGAAATAATTTGCTTTTTCAAAATCTCTAACATTCGTTCCAATATTTGGAACCGATGGAAGCATTGAAGACAAATCTTTAACTATCGTTCTTGATAAATTTTGTTTCTGATCATCTGTTCTACCTTCCATTATATTTGAAAATACATGAATGAAATCCTCTTTTCTTTCTCCTGTTATAAAATCTTCAAAAACATTAACGCGTACTTTTATATCATTTTTATGAAATAGTTTAGTTGATACAGCTGAATTATACACTTGCTCAATTATCTCTTGCAGTGAGTACGATTTTAGAATATTTTTTGAACAGTCTATTATAAAATGTGGCATTACATTCCTTTTATGAATTTTTTCAAATAATTGTAACCTCTCTGTTATTATTTATCGATAAAATATAGAAAAATAAAGGAACATTATGAAAATAGCTCCTAGTGTAGTAGCTCAAAATAAAAATATCGACTATAAACTTACTTTAAAAAATTCAAATAATATTGAATCTATTGAAGTCCTCTCTCGAGGAGATTATTATCATAAAGATGAAGTCACTTATACTATCCAAAACAAAACTATTTTATTTACTTACAATATGCAGTATCTCGGTGAATTTATTGTAAAAGTAAATTTTACCTACAAAGAGTCTAATATTATTTGTCTCTATTGCCTTGATGATACGATGATTAAATTAAGACCAATAAAGGGTGATTTGCATATGCACTCGATATATTCTGATGGAAAAGCTACACCTTTTGCAATGGCGTTGGCTTCTTTAGGCGCTGGTATGGATTTTATGAGTATTACAGATCATGATAGCTATAAAGGCTCTCTCAAAGCAATAGAAAAAGTAAAACAACACAATATCGACCTTTTAGTCTTAACAGGAGAAGAGGTTAGTGTTGGTGGGAAGAAAGATATGTCGATCTCTCAAGGAAACGGTCATATTCTTTCAATCAATGCAAATAGATCCATACAAACGCAAAGAAAAAATACTGAGAAGTACGAACAAGAACTACAGGATATTGTTGCAGTATTAAAAAAAGAGGATATAGATAAAAACATCAACCTCCAACATTATGCAAAAAATATTTGGGTAATAGCTAAAATAAAAGAAGCAGAAGGTATATCTATTTTAGCACATCCAAACTGGGTCTACCGTGATGGAAAGTACCATCTTCATCAAGCTTTTTATAAAGAGATGTTGAGAAGTTCTCAGCTCGATGGAGTTGAAGTTTTTGGGGAAGAAAAAGTGAAAGAGCATAATAATATGACCCATTTAACGGCACTTCAAACAAAAAATGAACACAAATATTTAGCACCATTTGCGAACTCTGATGCACACGACAGTGACCATGAAATAGGAGATCGTTTTACAATAGTATTTGTAAAAGAAACATCTGCTTCTAATATTACTACCGCGATTCACGCAGGGTTAACCTGTGCTGTATTTAAAAGAGAAAATAATGAACATCAATTTATAGGAAAAGATGAGATGGCTCAATATGTTTATTTTTTAATAAAAGAGTATTACCCTAAGCATAATAGTTATAAAAATAGATTAGCAAAACTTTATATTGACCAATTATTAAATAATGAAAGTTTTGAGAAAAGCATTAGTAGGGTTAAATTACAATTAGAGAAGCATACAAGTACCTTTTTTCAAAATTAGAGATTAAATTTTAGCTTTAAAGGAAAACAACCAACAGAACAGAAGTTATTGTTCCATAATCCACCTCTTAATGGAACAACATTTATATTAGAATAATGTACTCAAAACCTAGTAATTTGAGTCACATTTTGACATATTTACAGTTAACTATTCACTTATAAATATAGCATCTAGTAAAGAGTCAACAAACTCATACTTATCAAATGGTACTAGATCTTCAGGTTGTTCACCAACACCTACAAATAGGATAGGAACTCTAAGTGCGTGAGCTATACTAAAAATAGATCCACCTTTTGCCGTTCCATCTAGTTTTGTTATAATTATTCCATCTATATCAATCATTTCATTAAAAGCTTTTGCTTGTGCGATCGCAGAGTTTCCTTGCGTTCCATCAAGTATAAGTATTTTTCTATGAGGAGCATTCATATGTGCTTTGTCACAAATACGAACAATTTTTTTCAACTCTTCTGAAAGATTTTTTTGTGTATGAAGACGACCAGCTGTATCTATAATCACATGATCAATCCCTTTAGCTTTTGCAGATTCTATAGCATCATAAGCGACAGCTGATGGGTCATGACCTTGCTGTGAAGAGACAATAGGAATATTAAGTTTTGTTGCCCACTGAGTTAACTGCTCGATCGCAGCTGCACGAAAAGTATCACTTGCGCCTAACATTACACTCTTACCATCATTTATAGAGTGCTTTGCAAGTTTAGAAATTGTAGTAGTTTTTCCAGCACCATTAACACCAACAATTAAATCAACAAAAGGTGCTTCGTAATCTGGTTGAATATATTTAGTGTAAGAGAGTGTCATTAGAAGTTTGGACTCCAACTGCTCACGTGTTACTTCATCTTGATAAAGCTCACGAAGTATAATTTCTATTAAATCATACTCAACATCAGCCTCTAGCAAAATATTTTCTAGGTCATCTTTTAATATTTTTACTTTTTTCTTAGGTGCTACTGTTTTTATGGCTTCAACAGTTTTGTTAAGTCCTTTTTTTATAAAACCAAACATCTTTTTCCTTATTTACCTAAAGCCACTTTAATATCGCTCTCAATCATCTCTTCAGGAACAGCTCCTGCGTAGTGAGTTATATATTTACCATCTTTAAACATAACCATTAAAGGTATTCCAAATCTTTCACCTACACCTATTGTTGAAGCGATAGCACGAGATAGTTTCTGGTTTGCAGAAGAGTTTACAAAAGCATATGTAGCGTTATACTCCTTTTTCCAAGCGTTAAGCGACTCATTACCTTTATTTTCTTCGATCGTAATACCTAAAATTAGTAGTTCATCTTTATACTTACGTTGTAAATTTCCTAAGTGTGGTGCTTCTGCTTTACATGGTGGACACCAAGTTGCAAATAGATCAAAAATAACTACTTTTCCTTGAGTACCATCTACAAAAAAGTTATTTGCTTTTTTAGTTACTTTAAAACTCTCACCCTCAGTTCCTACAAGGTTATAAATATCTTTTGAAACCATAGCATTTTGTGCTGATGCACCTGAAGAAGTTGTATCACTAGAACATCCACTTAAAAGTGCGATAAGAAAAGTTGTTGCGAGAAATAGTCTGTTTTTAATCATTTTGTAGTTACCTTATATAAAATATAAAAAGATTATAGCTCATATATTACTTTTAAAGAAATATTTGAGTATCTATTTTAAAGAAAACCTACTGACTATACTCTAAAAAAACAAATATGCTATAATTCAAATAAAAAAGGAAGTACATGGTAGCTGTAAAACAAGAAGCACAGGAGATGATTCAAAATCTTCCGGACAACTGTACTTATGAAGATATTCAATATCACCTTTATGTTGTAGAAAAAATTAAAAATGGTATTAGTCGTGCTGGGAATGGCGAAGTTTCTTCACATCAAGATGCAAAACAAAGAATGGTTAAATGGCTCTCACACTAGAGTGGTCAGAAGAAGCTCTTGAAGATATAGAGTCTATCGCCACTTACATAGAAAAAGATTCCCCAACTTATGCAAAATCTGTAGTTTCAAAGTTTTTTGAAAAAGCAGAAATATTACAAGAATTTTCAGAACTAGGTCGTAAAGTTCCTGAATTCAGTGATACAACAATTCGAGAAATATTTATTTATAGTTACAGACTTATATATAAACTAAGTAAAGAAAAGGTTTTGATTGTAGCCATTATTCATGGTAAAAGACTTCTTGAAAATAATTTGTCACACGATCAATTAAAATAAGCAGGTAAAGAATTAAAAAAGCTTCATACAAATAATAATAATTAAAAAGAGTTTTATATGGAAAAAAGTCAATTTAGAAACTTATGTTTAAAGAGTCGCAAAAAAGAAACTACTCATAACCTACGCTATAAAAATCATATAGCAAACCAAAAACTATCAAATATTTTAAAAAATTTAACTTTTAAAAATGCTCTTTTTTATTGGCCACTTGATGAAGAGATCGATTTTAGAGAAACTATTAAAACACTTAGACGTGATAAAAAAGAGATCTTTTTACCTTTTATGCAAGGCAACAGTTTTAAAATGGTAAACTTTAGGCTACCACTTAAAAGAAAAAAATTTGAAATTTTTGAAGCTGGTAATAGTTTAAAAGATAATAAGAAAATAGATATAGTTATAGTACCAATTGTTGGAATAGATGTTAATTTTGCTAGAGTTGGTTTTGGAAAAGGGATGTACGATCGCTTTTTTGAAACATTAAAGAATAGACCAATTACGATTTTTGTACAGCCACAACTCTGTTACACAAATGAAAATATTTGTAACGAACATGATATACAATCAAATTTAGTTTTAACCTATAGCGGTTGCTATAACAAAAAAAGGATAAGAAGTGTTAGACTCAATACTCACAACGGTGCCCGTTGCACTAGTAGGTGGAGTAGTCGGTTTTTTCATCTCTAAAAAGATTACAAGTTCAAAATTTAATATTTATACAAATACAGCCAAAGCCAAAGCTACGGCTATAGAAAACGAAGCAAAAAATGTACTTCATAGTGCATCACTAAAAGTTGTTGAGATTCAAAAAGATGCTCAAAAACGTTATGACGATGCGCTAGAGTTAGCTGATAAAGCTTTAGAAAATAGAGATAAAGAGACTGCTCGTAGAGAGCGTGAATTTTCTGCTTTTCAAAAAGGTGAATTAGAACACATTAAAATAGAGCGCTCAAAAGCTGATAGCAAACTATTAAATATTAAACGAAATGAAAAATCTTTAGAGAATTTAAAAAAAGAGTACCACGCTAAAATAGATCAAGCTATGAAACTAGCTGAAAACTGTGCTTCACTGACAAAAGATGAAGCTAAAAAAATAGTCTTAGATAAAGTTCAAGAAAACTCTCGTGGCGACATTGCTACTATGATGAAAAAAATAGAAAATGAAGCGAAAGATAGAGCTAAAAAGGGTGCTGCTTATATTTTGGCGCAAGCTACTTCTTCGTATGCTGGTGAATTTGCATCTGAGCGCTTAGTAAATATAGTAAAACTTGAAGATGATGAACTAAAAGGTCGCATAATTGGTAAAGAGGGTCGTAATATTAAGGCTCTTGAAACTCTACTTGGTGTTAATATCATAATAGATGAAACACCAAATGAAATTTTAGTTAGTAGTTTTAACTTATATAGACGCACGATCGCGACTAAGACTTTAGAGCTATTGATCGAAGATGGAAGAATTCAGCCTGCCCGCATAGAAGAGATCTTTGCGAAAGTAAGTGATGAGTTTGAAGACTCGATCTTGCATGAGGGTGAAAATATAGTTTATGAGATGGGCATTCATGCTATGAACCCTGAGCTTATAAAACTCATAGGTCGTCTTCGTTACCGTGCTAGTTATGGTCAAAATGCTTTAGCTCATACTTTAGAAGTTGCCAACTTAGCAGGTCTAATGGCAGCAGAACTTGGTGGAGATCCTAAAAAAGCTAGACGTGCAGGACTACTGCATGATATAGGTAAAGCTTTAACTCACGATCAAGAAGGAAACCATGTTGATCTTGGTGCTGAAGTTTGTCGCAAGTATGGGGAAGGTGACATAGTCATAAATGCTATCTACGCTCACCATGGACACGAAGAGATGAATACTGTAGAGTGTGCAGCAGTTTGTGCAGCAGACGCGCTCTCTGCTGCTCGTCCAGGAGCACGTCGTGAAGTTTTAGAAAGCTTTTTAAAACGTGTTGAAGACATAGAAGACATAGCATCTGAACATAGCGGAGTTAAACAAGCATACGCAATCAATGCAGGTCGTGAAGTTCGTGTGATCGTTAATGCAGAGTTAGTAAATGATAGTGAAGCACTGCTTCTAGCTCGTGAGATCGCAACTAACATAGAGTCACGTGTTCAATACCCTGGTGAAGTTAAAGTAAATGTAATTCGGGAGAGCCGTGCTATTGAATACGCAAGATAGAAAAATAGTAATTAAGAACTTAAGTGAAGCGGACAAAAGAGATATTTCCACATGGAAATATAGCTCTGAATACTCCACTTTTAACTATGCTACTGAAAAAAATGGCTGGATAGATAAGTATTGTTGCGAAAAAAATGCTTACTGCTATGGTGTAAAAGATAACAATGAACTTGTTGGACTCTTTATGTTTATACAGAAGTATGAAAATGAGTTTAGAATTTTAATAAACCCATCATGTCTGAGTCAAGGCTATGGTAAACAGATTACAAATGAAGCTTTACGTATAGGTTTTGAAGAGTTAAATCTTGAACAGATCTCACTTATAGTTAGACAAAACCACCCAGTTGCTATTAAACTTTATGAGAAATTAGGCTTTGAAATAGTTGGTGAGACAACTCAACCACTAAATGGTGAGCAGATGAATTTTTATAAAATGTTAAAAAACAAGACTCCTTTTTAGCTTCCTAAATCTGACTTAATTAAGTCCTAAAGAAAAATAATCATGATAGCACCACAACCATTTAAATATAAATGTTTTGAATGTGGTTATAGTAAAGTAGTTAAGCCTAAAAGTGATGTGCTTAACTCAATAGATATGTTAAATATTTGTCCTAAATGTAAAAATAAAATGGAAAAAGTTAATTTGAACATTATTGATAAATTATTTAGCTTTTAAAACTTAAGTGAACTTCACTTAAGTTTTGATATAATATTGTATTAATAAATTTGGAGTATTTCATGCAAACTTTAGCAGTACAAATTCAAGATAGTTATATTGAAAATTTTATGAATTATGTTAATAATCATAGTGAAAATATAACTATTTCTAAAGATAAAAATCTAGAACTTGACCCCTACTTTTATGAGAGACGAAAAGAGTTACATCAAACTAGAAATGATATAAAAAATGGAAACATTGAAATGGTATCACATGAAACACTTTGGGGAAATATTAAAAACCATTTGAAAACTATTGAAACAAAATGAAGATTATTTATAATCCAATTTTTGAAAATGAACTACTTCACATAGTTAACTACACTGCAGAAGACAAACCAAATGCAAGTATTAAATTTTGCATTAGAATTAGAAAAAGCTATTCTCGATATTCCAATCTTTCCATTTAAATATAAACCATCATCTTATTTTGATGATAAAAATGTAAGAGATATGACATACAAAAGATATACAGTAGTATATGAAATTAATTTAGATGCGAACACAATAGAAATACTAAAAATATTTAATCAGAACAAACCTTCACAGTAGTAAAGATACAACAAATCATAGGAACACAATAAATTACCTAGCGGAAATTTATTGGCTATATTCAGTCGTTATCTATAAAATCACACACTTGATAAAAGTTCACATTTATGTTAACATATAACTATGAAAGAAATAAAATTCTATAAAACATTATCAGGAAAAAGTCCCATTGAAGATTTTCTTGATTCACTATCATCAAAAGAAGCCCAAAAGATTACTTGGGTTTTGAGCTTAATTGAAGAGATGGATAGTGTATCTACTAAGTTTTATAAAAAACTTAGTAACTGTGATGGCATTATAGAAGTTAGAGCTCAAATTGATAAAAATAATTTTAGACTTTTAGGTTTTGAATATGATGGTTCATTTATTGTACTTACAAATGGCTTCAAAAAGAAAGACCAAAAAGTTCCAAAATCTGAAATATCATTAGCTCAAAAAAGAAAAGATGAATATCTATCACGAGGAGAATAACATGAGTGATTTAAAAAAATATATTTCAAAAAGAAAAAAAAGTGATACTGAATTTGCTTTAAATTTTGATGATGGATACCAAGAGTTCAAAATTGGTGAAATGTTAAAACTAGCTAGAAAAGAGACAGGCTTAACACAAGAAGATGTAGCCGAAGCGATGCATACTAAAAAGTCTGCTATTTCAAGAATTGAAAATCATGCACAAGATATTAGACTCTCAACGCTTCAAGCTTTTGCTCATATTATGGGTAAAGAACTAAAAATACAACTGGTATAAAAGAGATAACAAGTACTAGGAGACAAATAAGGGTATAAGAAAGTTGCACCCCTGTGATTGAATATCCACTTTTAAGGTGTAACAAACAAAAAGGTAAAATAATGAAAACCATAAATATTGAAGAAGCAAATTATATAACTGATTATCAATTAAAATTAAAATTTAACAATGATGAAGTTAGAACTGTTGATTTAAAAGATGAATTGTTTGGAGAAGTTTTTGAACCTCTTAAAGATAAACAGTTTTTTAAAGATTTTTTCATATCGCACAATACTGTAGAATGGAAAAATGGTGCAGATTTCGCTCCTGAATTTTTATTTGAAATTGGACAGAAAGTATAACAAATACGAGGAACGAATAATTACCTTAGCGGAAACTTATCGGTCACGACAACCGTTATGTGACAGTGCAATAAATTGATAAAGTGAATAAATTTGAATATAATTAGGTTTATAAATATTCAAAGGAACATATTATGAAAACAGTTACAATGAGAGTAGACGATTCAACCTATAATATGATAAAGCTTGCTGCAGAAGGTCAAAGAAGAAACTTGTCAAACTTCATAGAGTTTGTAGAAAAAGATGAAATGGCTGAAATTTTAGAAGATAAAGATCTTGTTGAAAATTTAATGAATGGATTAGAGGACTTCAAAAAAGGTGACTATACAATTGTCTAAATATCAAATTGCTGAGACTAAGACTTTTGAAAAAGTTAAAAAAAGGATAGATAAAAAGCTCTACTCAAAAATAGAAAATTTTGTTTATCCTCAACTTAGAGAGAATCCATTTTATGGCTCTAATATCAAAAAATTAAAAGATAATTTAGAAGGTTATTATAGATATAGGATTGGAAACTATAGACTATTTTATCTTGTTGAAGATGATAAACTCATTATAGTCATTGTTGATTTTAAACATAGTCAAGAAGCTTATTTAGCTTAAAAAAAACTAGATGGACGAGCTACAAAAGGTCAACTTCTTGATGAATATATTAAAATGAATCCTAATTATGCAGAAAGTGATAATATTAGTCTTGACATATGGGGACACTATAATAGAAACAAACACTCAAGTACAATTGCACTCAAGCGTTAAAGAGTAAAACTCCTTAACATACCTTTGGTGCAGAGCTAATTACTTTAGCTTTTTTTCCCTCATCTTCTAACTCAAATATAGCCTCTTTTATGTGCTTAACAAGTAGAGTTGCTAAATCATAATCAAACCCTTCTTTAGCAACAACTCTTAAAATAGCAACCTCTTTACAATCTTTAGGAAGTGTATAAGCAGGAACTTGCCAGCCGTGGTAACGAAGCTTGTCAGATATTTGATAAACATCATACGAGAGTCCATCTTTTAACTTAAAAGCTATAAGTGGCATTTTAATATCTTTTACGATCGGCTCTGCAATGCCTGACTTTTCTAACTCATCTCTTAAGTAAAAGGTTACGTCTAAACACGCTTGATGAATTTTTCTATACCCTTCAAAACCAAGTCGCATAAGGTTGTAGTACTGTGCGATCACTTGTGATCCTGGACGTGAAAAGTTAAGTGCGAAAGTTGGCATATCTCCACCTAAGTAATTTACATGAAAGATTAACTCTTCAGGTAAGAATGACCAATCTTTCCACATAGCCCAACCAACACCAGGAGCAACGAGACCAAACTTATGACCTGAAACGTTAATAGAGTTAACCCATTTTAGTCTAAAGTCCCATTCAAGTTCTGGGTCTAAAAATGGAGCAATAAAACCACCACTAGCAGCATCAACATGTATAGGAATATTAAAACCTGTTTTAGTGTTATACTCTTCCATTAATGTGTCTAATGCCTTAACATCTTGGTACTCACCCGTGTAAGTAGTACCTAAAATAGCTAATACACCTATTGTATTCTCATCACAAAGCTCTACTACTTTATTTGGGTTAAACTTATAGCCATCTTCTTGACTCATGTTTACTGTTCTCATCTCTATTTCCCAATAGACACAAAATTTTTCCCAACACACTTGAACGTCAGATCCAACTACAAAGTTTGGTTTTGTAGTATCTTTTCCTAATCCAACTCTTCTTTTTTTCCAGTTCCACTTCATAGACATACCACAAAGCATAGCAGCTTCACTAGAGCCTATAGTAGAACAACCACAAGCCTCTTTTTGATCGTTTGTATGACCATGAAAAAGGTCTGAAATAATATTTACACATCGCATTTCGATCTCTGCTGTTTGAGGGTATTCATCTTTATCGATCATATTTTTGTCAAATGTTTCACTCATTAACTGCTTAGCTTCAGGCTCAATCCATGTTGTTACAAAAGTTGCTAAGTTTAGTCTTGAATTACCATCTAACATAAGTTCATCATGAACAAGTTGGTAAGCATCACGTGGTGTCATCTCATTTTGAGGAATATTATATTTTGAAGCACTAGAGGCTAATGCACGTCCGCCATATACTGGGTCATCTTCTTTACTTTTAACGTCATCTTGATGTACTCTTTTGTGTAACATATATTTCCTTCTACTTGTTTTGTTGTATGATATCATTAAAAATTAAAAAGATGAATATATGCACTACAAGAAGTTAGGTCCATTTATAACTCAAGCTATTAAACATGATCTACTACTTCATACTTCAAGAAGTTTAAGAAAAAGTTTACATAAACCTAAAAGCATATCATGGTGGATCTCAGTTTTATTTATGATCGGCTCATCTCTATTTGCATTACCTACACTTATATTAACATACCCACACCTTGAAGTTATGTCTGATATTATAAACACAATCTACTTTATAGGTTCTCTCTTTTTTACCTCAGCCGCTTATTTACAATACCTGGAGTCAATAAATTCAGATATCACAAATAGTACACATGTAAATATGCATAAAGATAGATGGTTATGGTTTAGGTACAGACCACATAATTTAGGCTACTTATCAAGCTTGACACAACTCATAGGTACACTTTTTTTTAATATGAACACACTCGAACCTTTACTCTACTCCCTAAGTATAACTCAGAGCAATATGCTTATTTGGACACCTAATATGCTAGGTTCAATTCTATTTTTAACGTCTTCATTTTTTGCATGGTTAGAGGTTTTTCATGATGGACATGTTAAGGCATTTAAAACAAATACTTGGTGGATTATCTGGATAAATATTCTAGGTTCTATATTTTTTCAACTCTCAGCGCTATATAGTTTTAATTTTGCAAGTGGGGATAACTCATTTTTTGATTCCATAGCAGAGTGGACAACATTTTGGGGAGCACTCTGTTTTTTTAGTGCAGCACTTTTACTACGTTTTGAGAAAAATTTTAAATCATAGAGATTCACTCACATTGGTATATTTCATAAAAGTTTTAAAGTTTTAAAGCTTTATTGTAATAAAATAGCAAAATAACTTAATTAGCTTTTTTCTTTGGAGAACATAATGAATTCTAAAAAACAGATAATTGTATTAGGAGCAATTTTTATAACAATTTTTACTATTTTATTTTTAAATATTAGAAATGAGTATAGCAATGAGTATAAGGCTAAAGTTCTTGAAATTAATGGTATAAACAAAATTACTCATATTTCGGAACTAGATCTACTATTAAAAAGTGTTCGAGGGCTTACTCAATTAAATAAAGTAGATGCAGAGGTATTAAAAAAGCGTCTATTTATAAATGATGATGAAATATTAGAGAAAATTGAACAACTCAATTGTAAGCAAATCACTGATCTATATAATAGTATTAATAAAAACAAAAATAATTTATCAAAAATGCAACTACTCACTGAGTATACAGAGCTTCTCAAATTAATAAACAATAAGAGAATAGATATAGCAGCTAGCACTAATTTAGTTTTAGAATCAGACAAAGATACATATTTTCTTATAATGATCACTATTTTAGAAATTCCAAAAACTATAGAAAATATTGGAAAAATAAGAGCATTTGGTATTGGATTACTAGACAAACATAATAATAATAATAATAAACTGACGTTTTCATTAGATATGAATATTAAATTATTTATAGATAAAGTTGAAGAGATCAAATATACCATTAAGCAACTACACTTAAGTGATCGAAATAAGTTAAAATCACTGTTAGATTTAATTGTATCTGATTTTTATAATATTCAAATTATTGTGTCTGATGTTGAAAAAAATGAGTCTCAATTAAGTGCAAAAGAGTACTTTTTAGAAATTTCAAAACTAGTGAATAAAATAGATGCTCTATTTGACACATCAATAAACATTTTAAACTTTAAACTAGAAAAAAGAAAGTTGGAACTTGAAAACTTATTACTTATTGGTAGTACTTTATATATCCTTCTTATGTTTATTATTTTATTGAGTCTTTATTACAATTATCAAAAATTTGATAGGGATTCTAAATTAAAACTGTACAAAAATAAACAGAAAAATTTTTTACGCAAGCTAGAAAAAGATTACCTAGATGACAGTAGTTTAAAAAATATATCTAATAAATCCCTTACTAACCTTATTAGCTACTTTAACGCTCTTAACGGTACAGTCTACCTTTATGATCATAAAAATAAAAAACTCTATTTAGCTGCTACTTATGGCATAGAATACGACAGTTTAGAACATACATTAAGTATGCATAAAAACTTAATCTCAGAAAATATTTTAGAAAAGTCAATAAAAATTATAGATATAGATGAGATGATAAATATTGGTAATATTAAAATAAATGCTACAAAACTTGTCACAATTCCTATTCATGAGTTTGAAAATAGTATAGGTACTATACAGCTAATATTTGACAAAAATTTTGCTAAAATAGATCTTGATTTTCTAGAGTCTGTTGTCTCTTTTATGGGGACATATATTTACAAAGCATTAAAAGAGGAAGAAGCAAATAAGTACTTAAAACTTATAGATAAAAATGTTCTACTTTCAAAAACTGATTTAGATGGAAATATTACAGAAATTAGTAAGCAACTGTGTGAATTATCTCAATACACTAAAGAGGAAATTTTAGGTAATACACATAGAATTTTTAGACATACAGACATGGAATCAGAAGTTTTTGAGTATCTATGGGAAAAAATACTTGAAGGTAAAAACTGGAATGGCAATTTAAAAGATAGAAAAAAAGATGGCACTTACTACTGGGTAGATACTCATATAGCACCTGATCTAGACATTAATGGCAACATTATTGGCTTTACTGCTATAAGAACAGATATAACTGATAAAAAGAAACTTGAAGAAATAGCTATTACTGATGGACTAACTGCTTTATATAACAGAAGGCATTTTGACAATATATTTGCTAACCAAGTAGAGATAAATAGAAGAGACAAAAAACTATTAGCTTTTATACTAATTGATATAGATAATTTTAAACAATATAATGATACTTATGGTCACCAGGATGGAGATATTACTTTAAAGCTTGTAGCAGACTCATTAAAAAATACTTTAAAACGTACTGATGATTATACATTTAGACTTGGTGGTGAAGAGTTTGGACTGCTGTATCATATTGAAAATTTTGATGATGCTTATTTAATAGCAAATCAAGCAAGAGAAAATATAGAAGCACTGAAAATATTACATAGCAAAAATAGTGCTTCTAAGTTTGTCACTATATCTGGTGGACTTTATATTCTTAAGAGTAGTGACAATTCAACGATACAAGAAATATATAAAAAAGCTGATCAAGCACTATACAAAGCAAAAAATAGTGGGCGAAACCAAATTAGTGTTACTTATGACACTTTTTAACTTTTTTACCACTACCGCAAGGGCATGGTATATTACGCTCTATTTTAGAAGTTAAGAGTTCTCCACTCTCATAAAACCACTTGCCATCAATGTTTATAAACTCACTCTTTTCATGAAGTACAAATAGTTTTTCATCTTCCATGTAATAGGCTTTAAATTCGACTCTATTTTTACTTGAGCTAATCACATCAAGTTGCAACCACTCTAACTGCTCTTTACTTTGTGAAATATACTCTACTATCTCTTCACGAGAAGCAAACTTTGGATCAGTTGTTTCATATAGGTACTCACCAAGTCCTAAAGCGTAAGCACTATAACGCGATCGCATTAACTGCTCAGAACTTGTTGCTACATTTTTATTTTTATGAAGAGGCTCGCAACACTCACTATAACTTAATGTTTTAGAACAAGGACAGTTCAACAGTTAGTGCTCTTCTTCATTTATTTCTGAGTCATCGTAAGGATCCATATGAATAATAGGGTGAACACTATTCTCAGGAAACAGATCTTTGAACTCAGCTTCTACTCGATCAGCTATAAGGTGTGCATCGTATAGACTAATACTTATAGTATAAACAAGGTGAACAGAAATAAAAATATCATCAGCTGACTGTCTTGTAGTTAAGAAATGGTAATCAGTTATCTCTCTATTTGTATCTAAAACATTTTTAATTTTTGCTACACTCTCTTCTTCAAGGGCAGCATCAAGTAACATTAAAATACCATTTTTTATGATTGGTATTGCAGAGTAGATCATATAAATAGCAATTGCAATACCAAGGACAGGATCTATTAAATTTTCGCTTGTTAAGTGGATCGCTACAAGTGCAAAAAGGATCGCACCATTTGAGTAGAGGTCAGTTTTATAGTGAAGTGCATCTGCTTCTAAAACCATATTACCAGTTTTCTTGGCCATACGTTGTAAGTACATAACTAAAAAATATGTGATCACAGTTGAGATAACCATAACCCAAATAGAGACATCTAAATGCTCTACTGGCGAATTTTCATACATTTTTCCTATCGCTTCGTAGAAAATAAATAGCGCAGACATTGTAATCACAACACCCTCGATTACAGAAGCTAAAGGCTCTATTTTTGTTCTACCAAAGTTAAATGATTTATCTGGATTTTTCTCAGACTGATGAAGTGCGAAGTAGTTAAAAAGTGAAACTACAAGGTCTAAAAGAGAGTCAATAGCAGACGCAATCACAGCAATCGAGCCACTGATAACTCCGACAGTCATCTTCATAACCATTAAAAGTGCCGCAACACTACTTGAAACTACTACCGCTTTTTTTTCTGCTCTCATATTATAATTTACCTTACGCTAAAAGCTTCTTAACGGCTTCATTAATTCTTTTACCATCAGCACTATCGCCAATAACACTCTTTGCTTTTCCCATGATTTTTCCCATGTCTTTCATAGTTGTTGCACCAACTTCATCTATGATAGTTTTCATTTTAGCTAGTAGTTCGTCATCACTTAACTGTTTAGGCATGTACTTAGAAAAAATTTCTATCTCTGCTCTCTCTTTAACTGCAAGTTCTTCTCTACCACCCTCTACAAAAGCAGTAATAGAATCATTTCTTTGTTTAACCTGCTTAGCTATGATCGTAGTTACATCGCTGTCACTTAACTCTCTTCGCTCGTCTATTTCAATCTGCTTCATAGCACTGTCTAAAAGTCTTAGAGCGTCACGCGTAGCAACATCTTTAGCTTTCATAGCAGTTTTAATATCATCTTTAATTTGTACTCTTAAACTCATTATTTGCCTTTGGAATTATATTTGCTAGATTATATCAAATAAAGGTTATATATATGTCATCAAAAATTATTCTACTAAGTTCTATTACTATTTTACTGCTAAGCGGATGTACTGCTAAACTCACTGATCCAGACCAAATTGACTTTTCTCCACCTACTTATGTTGAGCAGATGCCAGCACAAGAAGTAGAAGATAGGTTCGCTCCAACAGGTAGTATTTTTGGGCAAGGCGATAACCCGCTCTTTTCTGATCATAAAGCTATGAGAGTAAACGATATAGTTACAGTTACGATCACAGAAACTATAAAAACGACAAACTCTGCAAATAAACAGTTAAGTGAATCTGACAACGCAGCACTTGGTGGCGGTGTATTTGGTGGTTTAGGCGGAGCTAATGGGCAGGCACAAGGGGCTATGGGCACAGCAACTGGCTTCACAGATGTAGGTTTTAAAACAAACTCAACAAGCTCTTTTAAGGGTGCAGGAAGCTCTTCACGTGATGCATCTTTTACTACTACCGTTTCAGCTAGAATAGTTAAAGTTTTAGAAAATGGTAACTATTTTATAACAGGTAGACGTGAGATCATGGTAGATAATGAAAAGCAACTTATTCAACTAAGTGGTGTAATTCGTCCTTATGACATAGATCAATACAACAAAATAAAGTCTGAAAATATGAGTGATGCTAAAATATCTTACAACTCACAAGGTGATGTTGCTAAGTCAAATGAACAAGGTTGGGGAACAAAACTTATTCAGTCTGTTTGGCCTTTTTAATCAATTTTCCAAACATAGATCTTATTTTCATAACCAGCAGAGAAAACTCTGTTTTCATCATAAAACTTAGTAACAGTAGGTAGTGCATGCTGTCCTACTAGTGTCTCCATTTTTTTGCCTGTTTTAACGTTAAAAAGTTGTAAGTCACTATTTGAGTTAGAAGAGTACAAACCTATTTTTGCACTTGGGCTAAGTGCTACACTATAAACCAAGAAGTCACTTTTTATAACGTAAGGCTGAGAGTTTTTAGGAAATACTGCTACTTTCCTATCTTGTCCTGCTGTTATAACCGTTCCATTTTTATAGGCTATTTGGTAAACTTTGTCTAAGTTTAGTGGTTTAAAAAGTTTTAATACTTTTCCACTTTTCACATCACTAAGTGTTACCTGACCACTCTCACACGAAGTTACCATAGTTTTTTTGTCTTCACTTACAACTAAATCTTCAAAAGAGCTCTGCTCAACATGTTTTTTATAAGAGCTATAGTTATCACTTATGTTGTACAAGATCATCTCATAACCTAACGTACCAAATATAAACTTATCATCATCAACAAAACGAGCCTCTTTTATGGCTGTTTTATCTTCTGCTTTAATAATCTGTTTTAATTTCACTCCATCATGCAACCATACATCTCTATATGGTGTATTTGTACTTGTTACGATCAGTATTTTCCCATTCGAAACATCTACACTTAAAATTTTTACATTTTGCCACTCTTGTTTGGTTGTTAAAATTGGTTCTAGTTTTATTTCAGTTATAAGTTTACGTGATCGTAAATCAAATATTTCAACTGAGCCTTCATCATTTGCAACAAAAAGTTTCTCACCCTCAAAAATAAAGTCATTTACAAAACCTTTTGATTTTAATGTAAACAGTGGTTCTATATTTTTAGCATAGGTGTTAATTAAAAGCGTAAACAATAAAAAAAATAATTTAAAAATATTCATAGTTATCATTTTATCATTTCTTTTAACTCTTAATGCTAAAATATATGTAACTTAAAAAGTAATGGAAATTATATGAGATACTTAATACTACTAAGCCTAATTTTAGTATTTACTTTAAGCTCTTTTGCAAATGAGAGAGTACGTATAAAAGCGATCGCTATTCCCTTAGCAGATCACTATGCAGCCATAGTGGCTTATGAAAAATATAGAACTAAAATGAGGGAAGCTGACTTTAAACTTCTTTTTTTAAAAGGTCCTAAGCTAGTTCGTGCCTACTTTAACACTGAAGATGATGCAGATATAGCTTTTAACGTCTCCCCTATGGTTATGGATATGTTCTCAAAAAACCCTAACTTCAAGTGGGTTAGCCTAATTCATAGAGATGGTAACGCACTTACCATTAACTCTTTAATGAATGAAAAAGTAAAACTACCAAAAGATAAAAAACTAAGAAAACCAGACGCTAAAGTCGCTAATGCTTTTAGCGAATTTAAAAAAGAGAACTCTCAAGCTACGGTGTGTGCTGTACCTTCCCCACTAGCTACGCATACAACTATTCTTTACAAATACTTAAAAGATCATAACAAGACACTCAGTTTTAACAAACACTCAAAAGCTGATCTGATTTTAAATATAGTTAAACCACCACTCTCCCCTGTCTATTTAAAAAAACAGAGTGCAAGAAGTCAAGCTGCTTCATTTGAGCAGTCTCTTCCTTGGCCTGAGATCGCCAACATGGGTGGAAAAAGTCAAATAGCTTGGTACTCTAAAGACGTTATGAATACTCCAAAAGGTCATGTTGAGTGTATTATAATTGCTAAAAACAGTGTTATAGAAAAGAAAAATGCTGCTCTCAAAGAGGTTATTTACTACATTCATAAAGCTGGTCAAGATATTGAAAAAGCAAGAACTTTGGGAGGCCAACAGCTTGAAGAGATCATAAAAATGATCACAAGACATATTCCTGCACACACACCTGAAGCTATTAAGGAGAGTCTAAACCCTGACATTATGGCTATTAACTATAAGAACCTTAACATAGATCAAAACTCAAAAGATAGTTTTGACGAAATTATGAACTTAGCATATGAGGCAGGTTTTATAAAGAGTAAAATAGACATAAATAAATTAACAGACGATAGTTTTAATACAACTATTACACAGGAGTAAGTTGTGGGTACAAATACTTCTTTAAAAATATCACTCTTAAAATGGTTCTTACTACTCTCTATAGTACCAACAATTATAATATCTTACTTATACTATGAAAATAGTGCCAAAAACCTTTACAATCTAACAACTGAAAAACTAATAGAGAGTGCTCAACTAAATGAAAAATTTATACTCAACTGGTTTAACTTTAGAAAGTCTGATATTTTGACTTGGTCACAATCCTCTCAAACTATTAAATTTTTAGAAGTTCTAGAAAAAGAAAATAGTGAATATGACTCTACTGAGCATAAGTTTCGTGATAGTTTTACTTGTGCTAAGCTTTACACAAAATATGAAAACAACTTATTAACACTAGCAAGAGAATATAACTATATTTACGATATTTTTTTAATAGATACAAAAGGAAATATTTTATATACAGTGGCTAAAGAAGCTGATTTAGGAGAGAACCTACTAGATTCTAAACACTCAAATACTCTATTTACTTCAGCATTCAAAAAGAGCTTAAGAACAGGACAATTAGCTTTTTCAGATCTTGAGAAATATAAAGCATCGAACAACATTCCTTTTAGCTTTATAACTGCTCCTATAATTGATAATAGTGGAGATATAATAGGTATTTTTGCAGTACAAATACGATATGAAGCATTTATGTCATCAATAAAATATACAAATGGTTTTTCTAACTACTTTGTAGGTTTAGATAACTATCTAAGAAGTGAAATAAACTCAAAAGATGAAATTTTAAATCTTAAAATAAATCAAGAACAAGCAAACATAATTAATAAAGTTGAGTTAAATTTAAACTATAAAGATAGAGTAGTTGAGTACCAGAATATGTTCAACAAAGATGTTATAGGTGTTCATAGACATATAAATATATTTGGAACAAAGTGGACTCTAATAAATGAAGTGGATAAACAGATACTGTATGCTTCTATAAATGAACTAGCAAAAAATATGTTTATATCGACACTATTTTTGATCATTTTGCTTATATTTATATCTCTTTTTATAGCTAAAAAAATAACTAAACCTATTGAAAACTTAACTAATGCAAATATGAAATTCTCAAACGGTGAGAGAGATATACATGTAGCTGAGTCTACTGAGAATAGAGAACTTTCTCAACTTACAACATCATTTAACAGTATGATCGCTTCCATAAATAAAAATGAGCATAAACTTCGAGAACAGACTAAAAAAGCACAAATAGCTCTAGAAACCAAGTCAGAGTTTTTAGCAAGTATGAGCCATGAAATACGTACTCCTATGAATGGTGTGATCGGTATGCTTGGTCTTCTACTACATACTAAACTTGACAAAGAACAACTACATCAGATAAGTATTGCTCAAGGTAGTGCAGAATCTTTACTGTCACTTATTAACGATATTTTGGACTTTTCAAAAGTTGATGCTGGCAAAATGGAGTTGGATATTATAGAGTTTGACATATACAATGAATTAAGAAACTTTTTGGAGACTATGAAATTTAGGTCTCAAGAGAAAGGTATAGAACTTTTGCTTGACATGAGCAATCTTACTCATACCACTGTACTTGCTGATCCTACAAGAATTAGACAAATTTTAAATAACCTTGTAGGAAATGCTATTAAATTCACATCTAAAGGTAGTGTAAAAGTTACAGCTATTTTAGAAAAAAATGTGAGTAGTGTTATGTACTTAACTTTAATAGTTGAAGACAGTGGCATAGGAATTCCTGAAGAAAAAATTGCAACACTATTTGACTCTTTCACGCAGGTTGATGCTTCTACAACGAGAGAGTTTGGAGGAACAGGACTAGGTCTTGCTATCGTTAAAAAGCTAGCTGAGTTAATGAGTGCAGATATAAAAGTTACAAGCACACTAGGTGTTGGTAGTACATTCGAGTTTAGTATGCCAGTTGAAGTTAGTGACAAACCTATAATTATTAATAGTGATGTTAAAGTAGATAATATCACTTGGGACAAAGAGTTTAAACTTCTACTTGTTGAGGACAATAAAACAAACCAAATCGTAGCAAAAGGCATACTTAAAAACTTTGGCTTTGATATACATATAGTTGAAAATGGTCTTGAAGCAATCGAAGAGCTTAAACGGACCCCACCGCTGACATACTCACTTATTTTGATGGATTGTCAAATGCCTATAATGGATGGTTATGAAGCTACAGAAGCTATAAGAAGAGGTGAAGCGGGAGAAATCTATCAAGATATTCCTATTATAGCTATGACGGCTAATGCTATGAAAGGTGACAAAGAAAAATGTTATGTAAGTGGTATGGATGACTATGTTAGTAAACCAATTGATCTTAATCTTCTTAAAAATACTCTTAGTAAATGGACACAAAATATAGGTATAGAGTGCTCTTCACCTTCAGTAAATACTCAAGTTGAAACTGAGAATTCTACAGATGAGAGAGAGGAAGTAGTTTGGAGCCGATCTAAACTTCTAAAAAGAGTAGCGGATGATGAAGATTTACTAAAAAGTATAGTTGTAATCTTTATGGATGATATAGACCTACTCCTTAATAAGTTAAGTAGTGCTATTAAAGTACAAAATACAAGTGCTATCAAAATAGAGGCACACTCCATTAAAGGTGCTTCTGCAAATATTGAAGCTTCTAAACTCTCAAGCTTGGCACATGATATTGAACAATTAGTACTTAAAGATAGTAATGAAGATATAAATCACAAGTTAACAGCTCTTAGTAGTGAAGTTGAGAGTGTTAAAAATATACTACAAGCTTATCTTGATGAGAATAGAGTAGAGGTCAAAAAAGAGCATACTCTAAGTAATAGTGAAATAAAAGAGTCTTTAGAAGAGCTACTTAAAGAGTTAGAAGCAGGCTCTTTTATAGATGTAACTGAGTTAAAGATCTTTAACAGCTTACATAGTGCCGATATAGAAGATAGTTTAACACTATTAAAAAAAGAGATCTCTCATTTTGCAACAGATGAAGCAATAGAAATAATTTCTGAAATACTCAAAAAGGTTTAATATGAGTAAAAAAAATGTAATTTTAATAGTAGATGACATACCATCAAATGTTCAAATATTAGCAAATATTTTAAAAGATGAGTATGCGATCAAAGTAGCAACAGATGGAAAACGTGCAGTAGAGTTGGCACAACAAGAACCTCAACCAGACCTAATTTTACTAGATGTAGTTATGCCTGACATGGACGGTTATGACGTTTGCTCAGCTCTAAACGATATGGGAAATACTAAAGATATACCCATTATTTTTGTAACAGCAAATGATAGTGTAGAAGACGAGGAGAGAGGTTTAAATTTATGTGCGGTTGATTACATAACAAAACCAGTAAACTCTGCCATAGTGAAAGCAAGAGTTAAAACACATATAACTATAAAGCGTCAGTATGACGAATTAAAATTCATGGCTCTTCACGACAAGCTAACAGGACTTTATAACCGTCACTACTTAATGGACGAAGCTGATCGAAAAATATCAAGTGCCTTAAGAAAAAATGAACCGCTTACTATTATGATGGCAGATATAGACCATTTTAAATGTATTAATGATAATCATGGTCACTTAGTAGGTGATAAAGTATTAATAGCAGTTGCCGCTGCATTAGACAAAAACAAAAGAGCTGTAGATTTTGTATCACGTTATGGTGGAGAAGAGTTCGTTACTATATTTGACAACTGTAATATAGAAGATGCAAAGCTCAAAGCTGAAAAGATCAGAGTAGCTATCGAGAGTCTAAATCCTGAAAATTTAACTGTGACATCTAGCTTTGGTCTTGTTCAGTTAAATAGTAATCACCATAATTTTGACTCTCTTTTAAAAGATGCTGATGAAGCACTATATGAAGCTAAAAATAGTGGCAGAAATAGAGTTGTTGTGTATGAGAATTAAATTATGAACTACTTTAATGAAATTTTATGGTTTTTAAGCTGGCCTCTATTAATCTATGTAAGTTATAGGTTTGTTATACTTAACTTAAAACAGTTCTCAAAATTTGAAGATCAAAATTAACCTTGAGTACTGAACTAGCACACCTTATTTTTTACCACTCACTTGTAGTAGCTGGAGAGTTACTAATAGTAATAGCACTTATACATATGCTTTACAAAAGGAGAACACCCACAAGCATAATAGCTTGGCTTCTTTCAATGGTCTTAATTCCTTACTTTTCTGTTATTTTGTATTTTATTTTTGGTAGTAGAAAGCGTATCAATAGATATGAAAAAGAAAATATCACCTTTAAATATTCTAAACATAACTATAATGAGTTAAACCCTATTGATGGTGTTTTAAGAAGTGCTGGTATTGCAGGAGCACAAGAGGATCAAGAGTTCGAAATAATAACAGACCCAACTGAAGCATATAGTGAGTTTATGAGCTCGATCGAGAGTGCAACTAGCTCCATTTATATTAGTACCTATGTTTTTAAATATGATGTAACTACCAAGGCTATTTTAAAAGCTCTAACACTTAAGGCCAAAAGTGGTGTTGAAGTAAAACTTTTAATAGATTCTCTTGGATCATGGCAACTTTACTTCTCACAGCGTAGACTCAAAGAGTTACGATCAGCTGGTGCAATAGTTGAATTTTTCATGCCTATTTTAAGAATGCCTTTTAGAAACTACATAAACCTAAGAGATCATAGAAAAATATATATGTTTGATGAGAAAAAAGTCTTAAGTGGAGGTATGAATTTAGCAGATGAGTACCTAGGAGAAGATCCAACTACTTCAAGATGGGACGACATGCTTTTTTCAGTTAAAGGTAGCTCAATAGAGCACTTCTTTAACATATTTGCTTCAGACTGGTTATATGCATCATCTAAAAAAATAACATATAAAAACAGACAAGTAGAAAATAGTGGTAATACTTATGTTCAAGTTGTTCCCTCTGGTCCTGATGTTCCACAAGACGCTCTATATGAAGCTCTACTAAGCGCTATTTATAGTGCAAAAAAACGTATATGGATCGTAACGCCCTACTTCATACCTGACGCTTCACTTTCTCAAGCTCTAACAATAGCTTCACATAGAGGGGTTGATGTAAAACTGATCACACCTGCAGTCTCAAACCACCTAATAGCAGACCTTACAAGAAGCTCTTTTATGAGAGAACTAGAAGAAGCAGGAGTAAGTATAGAGCTATATACAGGAGCTATGCTTCACGCAAAAGCTGTTCTCTTTGATGAGTTAGGCGCAATGTTAGGGAGCGTAAACTTAGACAATAGAAGTCTATTTTTGAACTACGAGATTGCAACTTTTGTATACTCAGAAGATGTAATAGATGAGATAGATCAGTGGATGAGAAACTTACTATCATCTTCATCGAGAGGAACTGCAGAAGTATCAAAAGCAAGACGAGTTTTTGAAAATTTTATGCGTATTTTTGCTCCGCAGATGTAGCTGTTAGGTATATGGAAATTTTAAATTTATGTTGAAGCCACAAAAAACTCTTAAACTCTTAAACCACCAAAATGAAGAGTGTGCCAATAGCTTTACTTTGCTTAATTGGAATATAGCAAAAGAGTCTCAAAACAGTGCTTTTCAAAACTATCTACAAGAGATTATAACAGATGAAAAAGTTGACTTTATAGCTCTGCAAGAAGTAAAAGAGCATCTCAGTCAACCAAATAGCTTAAAGGACTTCTCTTATGTAATCTCTGCAAATATGCAGACCTCTAAACATATTTTTGGAGTTTTAAATGCTTTTAAATTTTCTTGTACTAACCACACAGCACTTCTAAGTTCTGTAAGAGAGCTGAAATATGCAACTCATAAAAGCTCACTAATAACTGAACATAAACTACAAAATAGTAGTACACTAAAAGTTGTAAACCTACACGCTATAAACTTTGTAAGCTCACAAGAATTTAAAAAAGAACTAAAGCAAATAATGTTAGAAATATCTTCTTATAGTGGAGCCTTGATCGTAACTGGTGACTTTAACACTTGGAGTACAAAACGCTTACAACACTTAAAAGAGTTTATAAAAGATCTCTCATTAATTGAAGTCAATTTTCAAAGTTCTCAGCACATAAAACAAGTCTTCTCAAAGAGTCTTGACTATGTTTTTTATAGAGGACTAAAAGTTGAAAACTCTAAAGTCATAAAATGTGAAAAGCACTCCGATCACAACCCTATGGTAGTGAGTTTTAGGGTTTTATAAAAGTTCTACCAACTCCTCTTTAACTCTATGAAACAACTCTTCTCTCTCATTTTTTTGAGTTGGGATCATGTACGGGTGTTGAATAAGCTCATCGCTAATAGTTTTCCATCTTTTAACAGAAGCAAAAAGGGAGTTTCCAAAAAATGTCATTGTTGGTGTTCCAACTAGACCAGCTAAGTGGTAAGTTCCTGTTGATGTACTTACAAAGAGTTTGAAGTGTGAAATGAGTGAGCAAAAATTTACTATGCCATTGAGTGATCTAAAAAGTACTACATTTTTATTTTTGAAAATTTCTCTACTTCTGTTATATAAATCTTCTTCATCTGGACCAAAAGTCATAATAACTTGTATTTTCTCATTTTTTAGAGCGATATTAATTAGCTCTTCATACTCATCATAACTCCAGTTAGCGTCACTACTTCCACCAAAACCTACATGAAATGCCACTATAGGTTTTGCTATGTTGTTCTCACTTATAAAGCGATCGTAAACATCATTTTCATTAAAAGTTAAAAGTGGTTTTTTGAAAGTTAGGTCTATATTAGAAAAAAGAGATTTACTAAGCTCTAGGTTATACTCAAACTCTGCCATTTTAACTTCTGATCGTCTCTGTTTTATGCGATCGGTGTAAAATATTTGTGCAAGTTTTGTAGCAGGTGCTATACGTTTTGGTATTCTTGCTAAAAACTGTGCAACTGCTACACGAGTGTTAGAGAAAAGTGTGATCGAAGCATCTATGTTAAAAGATGCTATTTTTTTTGAGAGTTCTAAAATAGTCTCACCCTCATCCACGATCACATCATCTATAAATTCACACATAGAGGCCAACTCCATGTTTAGCGGTGCAACAAGTGCGATCACTCTATTTTTAGGGTCATGTTTTTTTAAAACTGCGAAGGTTGGAAGTGCTGTTATAAAGTCACCGAGCTTATCTGTTCTAACTACTAATATGTTCATAAATAGAATTTTACTATAATGCACCTTATGAAAAAACCTTTTACTTGGGATCAATACTCAGATCAACCATCAATCATTCGCGATCGCTCTTTTAAAAAGATGATGAGACGACGTGAACTATTCTCACTAATCAAAACTATTTTGATCTCACTTGTAGTTTTACCTATAAGTTTTTTACTTATGAGCTTTACTAAAAGAAGAGACATAAACTCATCAGAATTTTTTGGAATGAGTATTAACTTAGATGAGCACACTACTTTAAGTAAAGAGCTAATAGAGGAGCTTGGCGTAGAGAGTATACTTATACGTTTTCCTTTATGGGAAATGAAACGAATAGAAGAGTACAAAGAGTTCATAGAGTCATTTAAAGAGAAAAAAATACTCATAAACATTATGCAAGATCGAGAACATATAGAAGACTTAGAACTTTTAAAGAGTGACTTACAAAAAGTTTTTAAAGAGTTTACTCCGTATACAAAAAGCTTCCAAATAGGAACAACGATCAACAGAGCTAAATGGGGCTTTTTTAGTGTAAATGAGTACTTGAAATTTTATGAAGTGGCTTACAAACTAAAAAGTGAGTTTAATAACTTAGAGTTAGTAGGCTCAAATGTTATAGATTTTGAGTACCATTTTACAGCTCACACACTATTTAACTTCACAAAAATTAAGTATGATATTTTAGGTACACTTTTATATGTTGATCGCAGAGGTGCACCAGAAAAGACTCAAATGGGCTTTAACCTTATTAACAAAATAAAACTACTCTCTTCTATGGTTATGTTAAGTCCAAAAGTTAAAAATAGAGTCTATATAACAGAGACTAACTACCCTATAAGTGGAACTGCTCCTTACGCTCCTACAAGTGAATACGAGTGTGTAAGTGAAGAGGATTACGCTAACTATATGGAGCGTTATTTTTTACTAGCTTTTGCAACTCAAAGAGTTGAGAAAGTATTTTGGCACCAACTTATAGCTTCAGGTTACGGTTTGATCGATGTTCGTGATGGTGAGCGAAAAAGAGAGGCATATAAAGCTTTTAAAAATATGTATACACATTTAAAAGATGCTAAGTTTGTAAAATTTAACACTTGTGTTAATTACTACACTTTAGGGTGTGATACTCCACGTGGTAAACTATTTGTTCAGTGGGGTGAAAAACCAATTTATAGATATGAAAGTGAGAAGTCATGAAAATTTTAGTAGTTCTTCCAAACTGGCTAGGTGACGCGGTTATGGCGACTCCAGCTATAGAGTTACTTTGTGAAAAGTACAAAGATGTAAAACTTACTTTCGTAGGATCCTTTGTTGCGATCGAAGCTCTAAAATACCACCCAAAGTGTGAAGCTTTTTTTATAGATGAGACAAAAAAAGAGAGCAACCGTTTTTTAGCTACTTACAAACTTGCTAAGAAGTTAGGTAGTTTTGATCTTGGGGTTACTTTTAGAAACCAGCTTCACTCTTCACTACTACTGTTCTTTAGCTCTTCAACTACTACGATCGCTAAAAAGAGTTGGCATGCTTCTTTGTTTGTTAACAAAACTGTAAAAGAGTTACAAAACTCACACTTAGTTGAGAAATACGCACACATTGTAAGTGAAACGAAACCATCAAGTTTAAAACTATACATAGAGGCTAAAAAGTCTGACAAACCTCTACTTGGAATTAACGCAGGTGCAACCTATGGAAGTGCAAAACGCTGGAGTAGTGATCGCTTTGCAGAAGTTGCTGTACACTTTAGTGATCGCTACAATATAGTTCTTTTTGGTGGTCCTAATGAAGTTGAAATAGTCAATGAGATCCAAAAGCTTATAAATACAAGTGGTGTAAAAAACGTAACCAACCTAGCAGGAAAAACAACCATAAAAGAGTTGTGTGAAAATATAGCTTCACTAGATCTATTTGTAACAAATGACAGTGGACCAATGCATGTAGCAGCAGCTTATCAAATCCCAACACTGTCCATATTTGGACCAACAAAGTTTAAAGAGACTTCACAATGGATGAACCCCAAAGGCACAATTGTAAGACATGACATAGAGTGTTCTCCTTGTATGAAAAGAGAGTGTCCTATAAAAACTCATGAGTGCATGGTAGGTATAAACTCAACAGAAGTTATTGAAGTTATTGAAAAAGAGTTGTTGTAAGAAGAAGCCTATTTAAATAGTTTAGAATGTGTGCCTATTTAAATAGTTTAGAATGTGTGCCTATTCTAAGTTCTAATATTTTGTAATATTCGTTGAATGAATAGTTAGGTAACCATAAATCTAAATGTTAAGAAAAATTAAAGTATAATTCTAAATTAAAATAAATATAAAAGGGTTTTAGCTTATGTTTGGACAACTGAACCACTTGAAAATAAATGGTTATAAATCTATTAAATCACTAGACTTAGAGTTAAAACCCTTAAATATAATAATTGGTTCAAATGGCGTTGGTAAAAGTAATTTTATTGGTTTTTTTAAGTTTATGAAAAAAATTATAGATAAAGATTTACAATTTTACACAGCACAGCAAGGTGGAGCCAACAAAATACTATGTTTTGGAAGTCAGACAACTGATGAAATTAATTTTAATTTAACATTTGATCCAAATGGATATAGTGCAGTATTAGTGCCAGGAAATGATGATAATTTAATTTTTAAGCAAGAAAAAACATCTATAGTAACTAGTGCTAAAAACTTTTTAAAAGACAACTTTGGTGGGAAAGAGTCTAATTTACCTAACAATTATTCTGCTAATGTAAATGGATTTGTAGTTGAATATATTAATGACTGGAAAGTATATCACTTTCATGATACTAGCGCTACTGCTAAAGTAAAACAAACCTGCAATATAAAGGATTATCGTACTTTAGCTTCAGATGGAGCAAATATAGCAGCTTTTTTATTATATACTAGAGATAATAATGAAAAGTCATATACCCAAATTGTTAAAACAATTCAAAGGGTTGCACCATTTTTTCATGATTTTAAATTGGAACCAGAAATAAATAATCCTGAAACTATAAAATTAAAATGGAAGCATAAAGGAACAGATGACTATTTTGATGCTAATGATTTGTCAGATGGAACATTAAGATTTATCTGTTTAACAACCTTACTGCTACAACCAAACTTACCAAAAATTATTCTGCTAGATGAACCTGAACTAGGGTTACATCCTTTTGCTTTAATATTATTGGCAAGTATGTTTAGAAAAGTATCTAAAAAGACACAAATCATTGCCTCTACTCAATCAGTTACTTTAGCAGATAATTTTGATATCGAAGATATAATAATAGTTGATAGAGTTGATAATTATTCAAAATTTAAAAGACTAAATAAGAATGAATATAAAGATTGGCTAGAAGAATATAGTTTAGGTGAAATTTGGCAAAAGAACTTAATAGGTGGAGTTCCAACTTATGATTAGAATAGCAATTTCTGTTGAAGGACAGACAGAGGATGAGTTTTGCAAACAAGTTTTACAACCATACTTTAGAAATAAAAATATTGAATTAAAACCTGTGATTGTTACAACAAAAAGGCAAAACTGTGGAATAAAACATAAAGGTGGATGTATTAATCTTGATAGGATTAAAAATGAGATTACAAAACTATTGCAAAGTTTTGATTATGTTACTACATTTTATGACCTATACGGATTCGATATAACAGGAGAATTCACAGCTGATGAATTAGAAACAAAAATAAGTGCATTATTTTCTGAAGATAGAAGACTTCTTCCATATGTTCAAAAATATGAATTTGAAACTTTACTTTTTAGTAAACCATCATATTATGAAGAATACTTTGAATCAAATGCTAAAGCTGACATTGAACAAATTATTACTAGTTGTGGCGGAGTAGAAAATATTAATAATTCAAAGGAAACAGCACCTTCAAAGCGAATTATTAAATTCTTTGATAAGTACAATGAACAATATGATAAAGTTTTCCATGGGGCGAGCATAGCAGATGATATCGGTTTAAAAATAATAATAGATAACTGCCCTAGATTTGCACAATGGCTAAAAAATATTGAAAGTTTACCTAACAAAGCCTAGCAGTAAACGCTCTCGTCACTGAAGTCAACCATTGTAGGTAAATCAATAGAAATGATTAAGAAGAATTACTTAGAAAATAGCTTGAAGTGCAATAAGGGTTGTAATTAACCGTGAGTTCTTGTCCATTTTTTATGACTTCCTTTGAAGTTCACACTATAAAATAAATCTGATCACTTTTTTATAACTCTCTTGTTTAAAACGCAAAAAGTGTTGTTATAAGAAAAAGATTGTAAACTATATAGCAAAACATAAAAAGGACCTCATATGAGAAAAAATTATATTTCAGCTATGCTAATAACAACCGTTTTATTTCTACTAAGCGGATGTAGCGCGTTACAAATTAATACACCTTCTTTAGCTAAAGATACAACTATTAAAACACTAGTAGTCTTGGATCGACCACATACTTTACTAGACTATAGACTATACTATGCACTTACACAATCAACACAAAGACAGAAGCTAGGACTTAAATTTAAACTGCATATGGCAAATCCTTTTTTAGCAAAGAGTATAGATATGCCACTAAAAATGAGAGAACAGCAACTCTCAATGTATGCAGATATAAACGCTAGTGTAAAGACATTGTTAAAAATTAAAGAGAGTAAGCCTGAGGCTTTAAGTATGTCATCTGCACTATTTGAGTACATTAAAAATAATCCTAAATCTAACCTAAGTAGTGCCCATATAGTAGCTTCAGAACTGATGAAAGATTTTAATTTAATGATCATAGAACCAACAGGTACAACAGCTTTACACCCTCTTTATTATGATAAAAAGCTGATCTCTGTTAATGGTTATGGTGCAAATGTGTTAGATCTTCTTGATAGTACTTACCAATTAATGTTAATAGACCATGCATTAAAAAATAACATACCTGTTATAGGAATGTGTCATGGAGCACAGGTTGGTTATGCCTATGCAGGTGGGGATCTTGAAAAGTACTTTGACGTTGAAGCCGAAGCTAAAAATTTAGCTGGAAATAAGCATATGATTATGGCTCGAGAAAACCCTTATGGTAGTGGCGTTGAAGTGTGGAACTTAGAGAACTACATTATGACAAGACTCTGGAACGACCATACAACCTCGTTTGAAAATATAAAATATCCAATAGCACCATACATGAAAAAGGCACTAAATATTTCTGATAATAAAGATATATTTATTAACAAAGAGTTTGCTCAGTCACTTGCTATGAAACTACCAGTACCAAAAGGTGTTGAGAGCTATACAATGCATCCATTAAGTAGCTTAAATGAGAATATGTCAACTGTTATTACAGACTTTAACTCTCTACCAAGTGAAGATAGTTATGTAACGCAAGAGAGTACTAAAAACTTTTTAGATGTTTTTAAAGATAAGCTACAAGTAGTGGACTTTTTTAAATATAAGACACTATATGCAACTCAGTACCATCCTCAATATGTTTATAACGATTATGACACAAGTTTAATATTTGATTTTTATACACAAATGATTAAAGAGAACTATAAAAAATTTAATTAATTTGAAGAGCTATTTTTAATAAAGTATCAAACTGGTAGCAAAAGTATTTTTTTTTGCTATTTGAATGATATTTAATTGTGTTAAAGTGCAACATACTTAAAACTTAAAGGTCAAAGTTATGTTCACAAAAAAGAAAATATTTAGTAAAAAACATGTTGCAATATGGGTAAGTTTAACTGCTTTACTTTTTGTAGGTTGTGACAGTAATGAAAAGCCAGTCTTTAGTGGTAAAGTTATTGGTAGTCACTATGAGGGAGCAAAAGTTTTTATAGACTTAAATGATAACTTATTACACAATCAAGATGAACCATTCACAATTACTGCAAAAGATGGTAGTTGGACTCTTGCCAATCCTGAAACTAAAGTATTCAATATTGTTGCAGATATTTCAGTAGGAAATACTGCTTATAAATTCAACTCAATACCAATGATGAGAAAAGTAACAAAACCATTAAAATTTATTGCTTCAACACAAAGTACTGGTATAGATGGGCAAATTATGGTTAGTGCAATTTCTACTATGGTTTACAAAGAGATGAAGAGTAGTTCCACATCATTAGAAATTGCTCAAGCTTCAGTAGCAAAAGAGCTTGGTGTTGAAGTGTTTGATATGTTAAATGATTTTGATGTTCTAGAAAGAACTGAGATTACTGATCAGCTACAATTTGCTTCTAACATGGAAACTTCAGAACTTGAGACTAGCCCGGTACATGAAAGTTCTTCAGATGATAATACAAATTCATGTAAAAAGAAGTCAGGTTTTTTTAGTTTTTTAAAAAAAGGGGTTAGCTTTGTTGTAAAGGATCCAGAAGTAGTTGCAGCCACCTCAAGTCAACTAGTAGTTTTAAATGATGTGGAAGAAGATGATGATGATATAGATCCACCTGAGCCTGACCCTGCAGACAATCCAGATCATGATTATACATGTCAGTTAAATACTATGATTGGTATTCAAGAAAATATTGAAGGAAATGTAACACAAATCAATTCTGAACTTAAGGTTGCAGATAGTTTATTGACTGATATTTATAATCAGATGATAGAGGATAATGAAGCAAAAGCACAAGAACAGATTAGTAAATTTCTAGTTGCTGCAAAAACTACATGGCAAGACTTTAACGACAATTTTTTACCTGCAAACTCTAATCTTGAATTCGTTAAAAATTGCGTTAGTATGAAATATATAAGTGCAACAAATGTTTTTAATAACACTTCTGCTAATGATAATAATATATTCGCACTTATAACCTATGTAGACACTTTACTAGGTTCTGGATTAGCTGATGACCAAATAATACAAGCTATGCTAAGTGCTAAGGTTACACTAGAAAGTGAGAATAAGGTTACATCTACTCAAGGTACCAAAGGTGATGATATTGTTACACAAATGCTACAAAGTGGTAATAGTGCATTCTATATATTTATGCAAATTGCTACCGCACTACAACAAACATATAATCTTGAAGCAGCAAATGCACTGTTTATATATTCTCAAATAAATGAAACTATGTGTTCTGATGATAGTATTCAACTATTTATAGCTACAGATGGAATAAAAATTAAAGATACATTATTCGACAATATAACAACTTTGAATCAAACATATTTTGCAAGATTTAAAAAATTACAAGAGCTTATTATTAAATACTCTGGTTTACATAGTGACCATATGGATAATATCAATCCTGATTTATCAGATGATGTACCATCTGCTTCAAGTTATGCTGGTGTGCCAAATGGAGATTGGACTAATGAGGGAACACTCTTTACACCAATGATACTAGTAGGTTCAGACTATAATGTAACTGGTTACTATGATGGTGTAACCTTAACAAGTGTGAACCCATATGATAGAAGCTCTAGGACAAGTTTAGATCTAAGTGACTGTTTAGATCCGTCTACAGATGCACCTACCTTGATGACATATGGAACTATCTCCAATGAAATTAATAAAACTAATCAAAAGTTATCTTGTGGTTGGCTAAATGCCAGTAAATATTCATGGTTAATTACGAAAGAGCTCGGACATACTAGAGAACCTCCTTATGCGTGGGCTCATGGTATTGGTGAGGGTGATGCTTATAATACATATATTTATCCAGATAGTGCCTTTAATACCTTCTACCAGGGAAAAACTCTAATAAAAAATGGTGATGAAGAACATAAACCTGTTGTTGATGATAAAAATAACTTAAAGGTAGCAAGTAACAGCACAAAGGCACAAACAATACAGTTTACATCACCAAATGGTGAAAAAGCCTTATTTCAGCTTGGATATAAAACAAAAAATAATGCAGCTTCCGGAGCATCTATAACTTGTGGCTCATCAGGTGAGGGAGAGTATTCGAATGATGACTATTCATGGACTTGTACAGGTGTTCAGTATGCTGATAAGTATTTAGAGAAGTTACATATTGGATTTCCTAAGACAAGTGGTGATAGGTATACTATCTACTTCGGATTCCATGGTAAGAATGTAGAGAAAAATCGTTATGCCAATGGGTATCTTGATCATTGTGATTTAGGAGATTTTAGCTGTGCAAAAAAATTATACAAGGATTATAATAGCTATACTCTAATACCTTGGGTCCAATAATTCTCATTACATATTTTCTGAGATCATGAAAGAACTAACTTTCACACTCTCAAGAAAGTTTAAATTTAATAATTTTGGAGAGTATTAATAACTTTTTCTACAAAATAGCTTGAAGTGAAATAAGGGTTGCAATTAAAAGTGAATTTTTGTCCATTTTTTGTGACTTCATTTGAAGTTCACACTCCAAAAGAAGCCTGATCGCTTTCTCATAACTCTCCTGTTTAAAACGTAAACAGAGTTGAGAACGCTCTTTTTCTATAAAAGGTGGTAGTCTATAGCCTAAAATATCTGCCGAATTTACATTTCCATTTATTTTGATGTAGATGTAAAATAGGTAAAGTGTTGTTAAAAAACTGCTAACGGCAGTTATTATACGGATCTCATCTTCACCATGTTCTAGTAGTAACTGAAGATCCTTTTTAAACTCTTTTTTGTGAAGAAGTGCATTTATAAAAACATCAAGTTTTACCTCAGCGAGAGCAAAAACCAACTCATCTATATCTTTTGTAGTTACAGCTCTATCTAAAATACCAAGTTTTGAGAGTTCATTAAAAGCTAAAGCTAAATCACCGTTTTGTGCAAGTAAAAGGTGTGAAGCAGAATAACCATCCATATTTATATTTAGTGATCTTGCTTCTTCAAGAAGAATAGTTTTGGCTTCATTTTCGTATGGAGTAAATAAACGAACACTATCTCCTCCACTCTTCTTGTTAAAAGCAGAAGTTGCACTTGCTTTATAGTCACTTCCATAGTAGCCATAAATGAAAATATTGTCACTATTTTTTTGAGTAAGCTCTACTAAAATATCTAAATCTTTTTTAGAAACTTTTTTTTCACTTTTGATTATTAAAATAGATCGATCACCAAATAGTGATCCTTGAGAAAGATGTGCTTTGGCTAAGTTAAAGTCATACTCATCATGGTAGAGTGAAACTATCTGTGCGTCAGCAACATTACTAATTCTTTGAACATAACGATCAATTAAAAAGTGACTCTCTCCAAAAAGCATGATCGCACTTGGAAGCCTTTGAGCTTTGATCGCATTGTCTAACTCATGGCGCTTTAGTGCCATCTACTCTGCTTTTTCTTCTACTGTTGCAGTTATTTTTGCAGTTGCTATGTCTGAAGTTTCAAGTCTAACTATAAGCTCGTCAAAGAGTAAAATAGGAATTGTAGAGACTATGTGAAGACGAGCTCCAATGATCCCCTCTGTAGTCTCAGCAAAGATCTCATCTTCAGTTTTTATAACACGCGCTTTAAAAGTTTTACCTATATTTTCATCTGCCCAACGAGCAAATTTTCGTTGCATAAAGTCTAACTCAATACTACCAGCTTCACGCTCTTTCTCACTAATGATTACACAAAGTGCGTCAATATTACGAAGAACATAAGAACCTTCTTCTGTATCGTTAGAGTTTATAGCTTTTAAAAGTCGGTGAATGATCAGATCTGAGTAACGTCTGATCGGAGATGTAAAGTGTGAGTAAGCTTCAAAGCCTAAACCAAAGTGACCAACATTGTCAGGTGCATAACGTGCTCTCATTTGTGACTGAATGATCAGTTTATCAACGTCACTTAAAATGTTTAGTCTCTCAGCTTCACGCTGAATGTAAGTGATCGTCTCTTTTAGTGACTCTTTAGGCTCGATCATCATACCGATTCCAGCTAACTCTTGGTAAAGTGTTTGAATTTTGCTCTGTGAAGGTGGTTCATGTATACGAAAAACTCCACGCTCAAACTTAGAAGCTGCGGCTTTGTTAGCCAAGAGCATACAGTCCTCAACAAGTGAGTGTGATGGAGTATCATCTGCGATCGTAGTCGCTTGTATAAGTCCAGCTTCATTCAGACTCATTTCGATCTCATCTGAGCGAAAGTCAAAACCTATCTTAAGGCGTTTTTCTCTAAGTGCATCTGTAACTTTTTTAAGAGGTCTTAAATATGCAAAAACCTCTCTCTCTTCATCATTTTTAGGTTTTAATTTTCCCTCAAAAAAAGCATCAACATCTTCATAAGTAAAACGTCTACTTGAGTGAATAATAGCTTCATAAACAGTTGCTTCAACAACTTCAAGTTCTTCTAGTTTCATCTCAAAAACATAAGCTAGTCTATCAACATGAGGTTGAAGCGAACAGAGTGTTTCACTTAAAGTTCTTGGTAACATAGGTATAGATCTGTGAGGTAGATAGATAGAGAAACTTCTGTAAATTGCTTCAACATCAATAGCACCAAAAGGTTTTACATATTCACTAACATCTGCGATCGCCACGTAGATCGTTGAATTTGACTCATCGTAATAGATCGCATCATCAAAATCTTTAGCAGTAACAGGGTCAATCGTACAAAATGGAAGTGAACGAAGATCTCTGCGATCACTGTACTTTGAAGCATCAACTTCATTAAACTCACTAGCCATAGCTAAAACATCTGGCTCAAACTCATCATGTTTATTGTAGGCTGATAGAACTATCTTCTCATCTACAAGAGGATCACTTATATTTCCTAGCACTTCTTCTATTGTATTATTTTCATTGTTAATTTTAAAAAGAGTCCCAACTTCATAAGTGTCTATCTCTTTTTGAGATATAGGTACACCAATATTGTAAGAGGTTTTTATACTAACAACTACTTTTTCATTCTCATGTATCTTTACGATCGCGATCGAGTAACTCTGTTCACGTCCAACAACTTTAACAATTTTTGCACTTGGTCGTCCACGCCCACCTAAAAGACGTTGAGCTATAACTATATCGCCTTGAGTAGCACCATGCATATCATTAGTATCTATGTAAAGATCACGTACAGCAGTTGCTCCAATGATCTGTAAATAGGCACTATTATCTTGCGAAACTGAGAGTGTACCGGCTCTATATTTTGAAGGGAGTGTATAGATGTTTTTTTCGTAAGTGATAAAACCCTCTTCAAAAAGAGAGTTTACATGTTCACGTTCGTCTTTTGAGATATCTTGTTCATAAAGACCAAGTGTTAGTTTTATTAAAAGGGTTTTAATCTTGATCTTGAACTTCTCTCATGTTATTAATAGCATCTAAAAGAGCAGCATCGTCTAAACCGTTTGCTTTAGCACAAGCAACAGCTTCTGCTGAACTCTCATCTGTTACAACACCATTTAAAGGTATTGCAATACGAACAGCTTGAAGAATAGCAGATCTAGTTTTTGTTTCAGGATCAGGTGCTTTTGATGGATCTGAACAGTATCTAATAGTACTAATTAGTGAGTCTTCAAATCTCCAGTGATCAAATATAGTAGCACTTGCTTCTGCTGTATCTATCTCTATAAATTCAACTTCAGCTTCTTTTATTTTACCTTCAACAATCATAGCTTTGAAAGCATCTTTATCGCCACTTTCAATAATGATCTGAGCAATTAAAGCTTTACCAATCTCAACTAAGAAAGAAGCAGGAGAAAGAACATTTAACATAAGTCTATCAATTTTAGCATACCAGTTATTTACAAGAGCAACTTGGTTTTGAGAAAGTGATGCAAACTGATCGTTAGTAATACCGTAAGCAGAAAGGTCAAGTTTAAAGCTTTTCTTAACGATACTTGCAAGTGCAAAACCACGAATAGCACCCATACCAAAAAGACTAACAGCACGCTCTATAGAGTTAATTTCACGAGAAAAACCATAAAGTGGTGAGTTAGCTGCTTTTAAAATATCAGCAGTTAGAAGAGGATCAGACTCTAAAACTTTAACCATATCCATGAAACTACTCTCAGGATCTTGGTAAATTGCCTCTATTTTAATAGCAGACTCAGGAAGTGGTGGAAGCTGTTTGATCTTTTCTAGTAACTTATCTTTCATTATTTAACCCATTCGTAAAAATTTATTATGGCATTATACACATTTATTTGTTATGATACAATATTATAAATAATTTTAATGGAGAAATAGAACAAATGCAAAATACTGAAATATTAAATCACTTAGGTTACAAAGTGAATGACGCTCTTTTAGAGCAGTTAGATAGAATTATCGAAAATACACACGGCTTTAGTAAAATTGTTAAACACGTTATGGACTTACATGATGTTTTAAAAGTTGATGATTCTCATGTAGCAATGTCAAATAGTTTTGATGTTTTTAAAATTAAAGTTGAAGCACCAAGTGAACCTAGAGTTGAAGAAGCACTAGAAAAAATTAAACACTTTGAAGAGAAATTTAAAGTAATTTTAGAAAAAGTTCAAGGAAAAGAGACTTACTACATTAAAGGCTTTGCTAAATAGTGAGAGTTGAACCAATAACACAAGAGGGTTACGATCTTCTTCTTTTAGAGTTTAAATTTTTAAAAGATAAAGAGAAGCCCAAAGTAAATAGAGAGAAACAAGAAGCAGCAGCACAAGGTGATAGAAGTGAAAATGCTGACTATCACGCTGCAAAAGAGAAACTGCGTCATATAGATAAACGTCTTTTTTATCTTAACTCAATGATCGAAAAATCAAAAATAATAGACCCTTCTATACTAAAACACGATCGTGTCTCTTTTGGATCTACGATCACACTCTTAGATCTTGAGAGTGATGAAGAGAGAGAAATAACTATTTGTGGTGTGTTAGAGAGTGAGCCTGATAATTTACTTATTTCTATTCACGCGCCACTTTCTCAAGCTATGCTAGGTAAATTAGAAGGAGATGACTTCATTGTCACCCTTCCAAATGGTAAAAAAGAGTATGAAATAGTTAAAATAGAGTACATAAATATTTTCTCGCTTAAACAAGTTATTAAGAGTGAAAAAGAGTTTGCTGTATAAGTAAACTCAGTACAAAGCTGAAAGCTTGTGCTAGAGTTTACTTACTTCTAATTCTGAAAGAATTATGAAGCCACCTTAAATAAACCTCTTCTTAGCTTCGGTAACTTTTTTCATATAGTCTCTAGTCTCTTTGTAAGGTAGTGAACTTCTTAATTTAGAGTAAACTTGACTTGGTGTTAAAGAGTTAATAACTTTAATAGCACGCGATCTATCATTTTTATAAAAAGTCTTTAACACATTCCCACTACCTGTATTGTAAGCTGCGATCGTACAGTATTCACGTGAGCGTTTATCTGTAATAGCTTTCAAGTATTTAGTGTTAATTATGTGTAAATAGGCACTTCCCATCTCTATGTTATTCTTTTCGTTAAATAGGTAAGAGCGTGTTGGCATTCCATCTTTTCCTTTTAAGAACTTCCAACTGTCAACACCTGCACTATGTGGAACTATCTGCATAAGACCATAAGCTGGTATGGCACTTGTGGCGTAAGGGTTAAAACTACTCTCTGTCTCTATGATCGCATATATAAGTGATGGGTGAAGTTTAAAACGAGTTGCATTTTTATTTACAAAAGGTGCTAACTCCTTAGCTTGGTTATGAAGTGCATTTTGAACCATAGCAATATCCACATAGTGAATAGTTTTTTCACCCTTAGCTGTCTTAATAAGTTTTGATTTATATGAATTTTTGAGTAAGTAAGAGGCAAACTTATTTGTACTCCACTCCCATCTAAGTGGTTTTTTATTCTGATCTACAACTAAGTTATAAAGAAAAGGTGTTTTACCAAGCTTTACAGCTTTTGAAGAGTGCAAGTCAACATCACTTGGATCATAAGGAGTAAGAAGAGTCGAGACAATAGCCTCCTTTAGCGTTCGCTTTGGGTAGTTGTTATCAATCGTCTCAATTGTTACACTATGGTGTTCAAAATCAACAATAGAGCGACTTTTATAGTCTTGAAGATATTTAACATACTCTTTTTGTGAAGCTACTTTAGGCTTCTGCTCCCATTTTTCAGAGATAATATTTAAAAATTCTACCAACTGTTTATGTATGATCTTTTCACTAGCTAAAACTTGTGCGATCGCAGGGTGCTGTGCTCCTGCAAGTCGCAAAGCTTTTTCGGTGTTCATAGTTGGTAGCTGAGTAAGTACATTTAAACTTTGGTTAATTTGCGATGGTGTACACGCACTAAAGAGGTTTATAATAACAAGTAGTAGAAAGATAGAAGCTAATTTATTCATAAGCTATATATCGTCAAAAATAACTTAAGACAAAAATATAACTTTTTTACTCAGCAGTTTAAAACTGCTAAGTATTATTTAATTTTAAAAGTTTCTTTAGAGATCACTCTAAGCTTTTTAACTTCTTTGTTATCTTGTAAACCAAACTTTTTTGCAGCACCTGGCTTCATAAGTAGGTGTCCAAATTTCGCAGTTACCACATCTCCACTTTTTAAAACAAAATCAAAGTTAAAACTTTTCTTTGTATTAGCTGGTATTCTTGAGTCTGCAATATTTTTAGTTGCTAACCAAGGTGGTGTTTTTTTAGATCCATTTTTAGTTTTAATGCCTATTGTTTTGGACATATTCACAGGCTTCATTTTAATGACTTTACCATCTCTTTTGATCGTTACTACAAGTTTAGACATACGCAAAGGGTGTAGTGTTGAAGCATGTGATGCTCTATGATCAACTACAATACTAAATTTATTTTTGCTATCTTTTAAAGATAAAGTAACATATTTAGATAGTTTACTTATATCACCATGAATACCTGGAAAACCATGAAATGTGTGATCTTTACTCTTCGTTACGTTAGATACAGAACCTTTAACTTTTGGCATGTGACATGTAATACAGTTATTTTTACCATTCATATTATTGTCTTCAGTTGAACAAACATCAAAACCTTTTTTATTTGCTTTGTGCATATGACAACCCATACAAAGTTTACCAGTTTGAAAACCTTTATTACCAGTTACAATCTCATGAAATTCTGATTTAGCATTACCTTTTCTATTTCCAAAGTATTTTTTAGGCTCTTTAGAAATAACATTTTTATTCATAGCTTTACCTGGTAGTGTGTCAGATATTCTATGACAATAGGCACAAGCTACAGCCTCATTTTGTGTTTCATTATTAATATCTGGAATAACTCCATTTTTTGGCTTCAATAGAGCATCTAAGTTATCAGCAGTTGGAGTGTGACACTTGCCACAACGATATTTTTGTTTTTTATTCTTTTGTGGGTGTTTATCATACACAGCTCCATGAATAGGATCTTTAAAAACTGTTGCATTAGCATGTTGTGATGTCATATACTCTTTAAAGATTTGAGGATGACACTCACTACACTTTTTGTTTTTTTCAAAATGCATATTTGCTTGAGCTAAAAGCCCAAACATCATTATAAGTAGTAAATTTTTCATGACTTACCTTTAAAACTTATAGTTAGCTATTAAACGAGTATGATTTTGAGTACGGTCTGTTGTAGCAGTATCATATTCTGAAGTTCTACTTGCATTAAATAGTTTTAACATTACATTTTTCATAGGCTTATAAACTACAACAACATCTGCTTCAGTTGCATCTGTTGTTGGATTAACTTTATATTTAGCACTATACATATCTGATTTACCATAGTTAGCATAACCAGCCATTAGTTTTAGACCCTTCATAATCTTGTAAGAGAAGAAAAGTTTATATGCTTTTACATTTGATCTATACTCATTACGAGAAAAAATAGAACTTGTGTAACCTGGATCAGCGCCCCATGCATTTAAGAAACCTTTGTCATCTTTAGAATTTACTGATGCTTTCACAGTGAATGCTCTAATTTTAACAGCTGCTTGAAGTCCGTACATTGTCCCACCGTATTTATCACTTAAAATTGTAGTTCCATCAACTTGTCCACTGTCAACACTTTGGTTTAGTACTTGAGCTGAAAAAGTTGTTGATACACCCTTAGGTGCAGGAATTTTATAATCAACTGAAGCATAAAAGTTATTTAAAATATTTAACGCTCTAAAATCCCAAGCACTTATTTTTAGGTTATTAAACTTATTTTCATAACCTAAAATAGCTATACCACTACTTGAGTTAGCTCCCTTTATTGTCTCATCAATTTTATAAAAATCACCTCTTTTAATAGCTGGTGCAACAGTTGAACCTGGAGTAGCAAGTGGTGAAATGTACATACCAGCAGTACCAGTAAACTCACCAATTAGTCCCCAGTCAGTAGCAGATCTACTACCATAAGACATTCTGTCCATGAAAGCTAAATTTACTTTACCAAAGCTAGTTTTAGCGCTTACTTGTGCAAACTCATACATATTTGGAACAAAAGTAATAGGTACTTTTGTTAATGGCGATTTGAACTCGCTACGAGCTACTTCTAATTTAAGTTCTTTTGTAGCTTGATAAGAGATGTGAGCACCGAAACTTCCACCATAAGCGTAGTCAGTTCTAAACTCATTCATCATCATACCAAATGCGACACCAGTACCTGCAGTACCTCTGTTAGTTTTAGTTAAACCAGTATCTTTTGAACCATAATATTCAGCACCAACTCTAAGTCCATCTAAAACTTCTAGCCCATACTTTAAACCAAAACCAACAACACTCCCTGTGTCTTTATCATAACCATTTGACTTACCACTAAATATTTGGTGTAGTCTTACATAACCATGTACATGACCATCATCAACAGCGTGTTTCGCTGTAATATTCATTGACTTCGTAGGTAGTTCTGCGTATGCAGATGTTGATAGCAGCAGACCTGCTAATAGTACTTTCGATGTTTTGATCATTTATATTTCCTTTGTGTGCACTCCATTAAAACTCTTAATGCACAAATAATTTGTGTAATTATATTGTAACTAATTTTAAATTATTATAAAACTATTACAATTCAACTATTAAAAAAATTAATATGTAACACCCATATAAAATAATTAGAAATTTAAAATCTTCACTTTAAAAAAGTTTAATCATTGAAATATTCAAACTAAAAATTTATCTTTAATTTATATAAAAGTAACTTTTTAGTATCATTGCGCGTTCCTTGCCCTTTGTGATCTATTTATTAGACCATATTATCCCGTAAGAGAGCATATACCAAAAGGAGAAATACTCTATGAGACATTACGAAAACTTAGTAATCGTAAAACCGACATTAACTGAAGAAGAGATTCAAGCTAAATTAGCTGAGATCGCAGAAATTATTACATCTAACGGTGGTGAAATCATCGCGCGTGACGACATGGGAATGAGAAAATTAGCATACCCAATTGACAAAAACGCACGTGGTTACTACCATGTTTTTTATTACACAATAGATCCTGCATCTATTATGGAAATTGAGCGTCGTTTTAGAATTAACGAAGAGTTATTACGTTTCGTTACTATGAAATTTGACACTAAGCGTGAAGTTAAAGCTTGGACTGATCTAGTTGAAGCAACTAACAAAAGAGCTAAAGCATCTGCTAAAACTGTAGAAGCACCAGCTGCAACAGAAGCTCCGGCAGCAGAAGAAGCACCAGTTGCAACAGAAGTTCCAGCTACAACAGAAGAAGTAGTAGCTTCTTAATTTAAGGATTATTCATGTTCAATAAAATAATACTGGTAGGTAACTTAACAAGAGACATCGAACTTCGCTACTCTCAAAGTGGAACAGCGATCGCAAATACTGCTATTGCTACTACACGTAAATTCACTTCTAATGGTGAAAAGAAAGAGGAAGTTTGTTTCGTAGATATTACGTTTTTTGGACGTAGTGGAGAGGTTGCAAATCAATACCTAAGAAAAGGATCTAAGATCCTAATTGAAGGTCGTTTAAACTTTGAACAATGGGTTGACAAGCAAAATGGTGGTAACAGATCAAAGCACTCTGTGGTAGTTGAAACTATGCAAATGCTTGACTCACGTGCTGATTCTCAAAGTGGTGGTGGAAATAGTAATTACAATGCACCAGCTGCAACGCAGCAAGCGCAAAGTAATCAAAACTATGGACAAAATAGTGCTCCTCAAGGTGGTGGTTATAACAAACCTCCTCAACAGCAATATAGTGCGCCACAACAACAGAATCAACAATACAACGCACCTCAACAAAATCAAGCAGCAAGTATGCCACAAAATAGCATACCGACTATTGATATTGATGAAGATGAAATTCCATTTTAGGAATTAATAAAAGATAGAGCCCTCAGGGTTAAATTTGGAGAATTATTATGGCAGAAAAAAGAAGATTTAAAAAAAGATATTGTAAATATTGTGAAAGAAAAACAGACTTTATGGACTACAAAGATATTAGTTCATTAAAGTTCTCTCTTTCAGAGCGTTATAAAATTATGCCTCGTCGTTTAACAGGTAACTGTAAACGTCACCAAGACATGATTGCAAAAACAATTAAACAAGCTCGTGCAGCTGCTTTAATTCCTTACACAGTAAGTAGAAAAGCGGTAGTACTTACTCCGTTTGAAGAAATTAAGTAAACTCAGCGCAAAGCCAAAGGCTTGTGCTAGAGTTTACTTACTTCGTAATTCTGTAAGAATTACGAAGTCACATTAGCCTCGCAGAGAAAACACAACGAGTACTCAAACCTACTCTTAGTATCTATTCCCCTTATGAAAAACCTCACAAAATAATAAATATAAAACTCTAACACTATTCTAATAACTTTACACAATTCATTAGAAAAATCAAATATATACCAAAAATTATAAATATTTATGATAATCATCCGATAATAGTCTTAATAACAGAGCAAGGATGCTTAAAATGTCATTTCAGATAGCGACGAATATATCTTCATTAAATGCACAACTTAATGTTTCTTCTAATGCTAGAAATATGGACACATCACTCTCTAAACTCTCATCTGGTCTTCGTATAACACAGGCTTCCGATGATGCTTCTGATCTAACGATTGCAGATTCACTTAGAAGTCAGTCTCAAACACTAAACCAATCGATCAGAAATGCAAATGATGGTATATCGATCATTACGATCGCAGACAAAGCTATGGAAGAGCAAGTAAAAATTCTTGACACTATAAAAATAAAAGCGACTCAAGCTGCACAAGATGGACAAAATTCAACTTCACGTGCTGCACTTCAAGATGACATTACTCGTCTTATGGAAGAGCTAGACAACATAGCAACAACAACAACTTACAATGGACTTTCACTTTTAAATGGTCAGTTTACAAATAAATCTTTTCAAATTGGTGCAGAGTCAAACCAAACCATTGAGATCTCTGTTGGTAATACTAGCTCAGACAAAATAGGGAATACTCGTTTTGAAACCTCTTCTACTATTAGTGCCTCTTCAAATGAGTCTCTAACATTTAGCGATGTTGATGGTAGAAATAGTTACACATTAGAATCAGTAAAAATTTCTACAAGTGCTGGTACTGGGATTGGAGTTTTAGCTGAAACAATTAACAAAAATTCTGATCTATTAGGTGGAATTAAAGCAAGTTTTAAAGTTGTAACAACTGCTGAGTTACCAGTTAGTGCAGGTACTATTACAAGTTTAATAATCAATGATATAGAAATCGGCGAAGTAAATGATGTACTAGTAAATGATAAAGATGGAAAACTTGTTAGTGCAATTAACGACAAAACCTCACAAACTGGTGTTGCAGCTTCTGTTGACTCTAGAGGGCACTTAGAATTTACTAGTGTTGATGGTAGAGGTATAAATATAACCGAAGAGATAGAACAAGCGGATACTACAGACTTTGCTGGAGCAGATGGAAATCCAAGGTTTAATATTCAGTGGTATAGTGATGTTGATTTAGACCCAGTTGTAGTTGATCCTAGTGGTGACTCAATGGGTTATGACACTTCAATAGCTGGTACTGACTCAAATGGAGATAATAAAACAACCGACAGTGGTGGAATTTGGGATGTTGATGACACAGGAAATGGTAGTGGCGATGACGATCCAAATCAAGAAAACTTTACTTGGCCAACTACAGAGGGTGCAGAAGGTGACTATAAAGTATATATAAAAAATTATGGTGGTGCCGTATCAGAAGATACGGATGTAGATATCAATTTTATATCTAATGGTATTTTAACAACTCAAACTGTTACAATTCCAGCAGGTTCAGAAAGTATAGGTGCTTATAGTTTTGAACATAAAGAGCCAAGTATCATAAATGTTCCAACAGATGAGCGTGAGAATTATGGTCGTTTAACACTTACACGTGTTGGCGCTAGTGATATACAAGTTTCTGGTTCTGGAGCGGCTACTGGTTTAACTGCACATATGCAAACAAATGCAATGGAAGAGAGTATAAACTTACGCGATATTGCAGGAGCTTTAAGTGCTGATCAAGCAAGTGCTATGGGCTTTAATACTAATGTAAATACTATAGCTGCTGTTGACGCTAACAATGTTGGTGCAGGTGTTACTACTCTTCAAGGCGCCATGAGTGTTATGAGTATAGCTGATTCTGCTCGTGAGGGTCTTGATAAAATTAGGGCCTCTTTAGGTACTGCGCAAGCGCAATTCATATCAACTATAAATAATATATCTGTTACCTCAGTAAATGTCCAAGCAGCAGAGTCTCAACTACGAAACATAGACTTTGCAACTGAATCAGCGAAATTCTCTAAACAAAATATAATTGCTCAAGCAGGATCGTATGCATTAACGCAAGCAAATACTAAACAACAAGCAGTTTTACAACTTTTACAGTAAGTTACTAAGAACTAATACAATTATATACTATTAGTTTAACCCAGATCTTCTATTATCTTATCAACTGTTATTAGCAGAGTTTTTAATTTGCTATCGCATACATTGTAAATCTCATTTGCGTCAATGTCAAAATAGTGATGAGATATTATATCTCTTATACCTTTGGCACCTTTCCAATCTATATTATTATATTTTGAAAGTAACTCTTTATTTGTGATCTTGTCAATATTCTTTAAACTCTCTCCAATAGCTATGAGTTGCATACAAATACCATCAAGTTTTTCCATACCCTCAGGTGAATCTGTAAAATAATCTACACTAGTAACAACACTAAAACGATCGAGAACTAATTTACTAGCATTACTTATTTGAGTAAGTATCTCAATAACTAGCTCTTTATCATACATAAATGACATCTTTTTCTATTCTATTTTTTAAAAAAGGATTCATTTTCTCTCTTAGTCTAACAATATCTATGTTCTTTGATAGAAGTTCTTGTAGTTCATCTTTAATGTGTACCATTGCAAACATATCAGGATTAGAAGTCTTTATAACTATGTCAACATCACTATTAGATGAGGCTTCATCTCTAGCAACTGATCCAAAAAGTCCTAATGCATCTATATTGTATTTTCTAGCACTAGAGTTTTTGTATTTTGTCAATATTTCTAAAACTATTTCTCTTCTCATTTTTTAACCTCTTATAAAAGTATAACCAAACAACTTTTTATTTTCAAATGTAGATTACTGTTTAATTATGTGTATCTTTTTTTGATACTTTTTCAATATAAGGCTCAAAGAAGTTAGCTATAGGTGTCTCTAGTATCTCTGATATTTTTAGTAGGTGTTCTATGTTGAAGTGTTTGCCATTGTAGAACCTTTCAGCACTAGCAACTATAGAGACACTTTTATGACCTAGTTGTAATGATAGATCTAGTTGACTTAGCTTTTTATCCTTACGGTAATATGCTACCCTCATGCCTATATCTTTATGTTTATTAGCAATATCATCATCATTCATCCATAGTCCTATAGCACTTAAATATAATGAAAGGTTATCTATAGTAAAGTATTAATTCAATCTTCTATAGAACTTAGTTCTATAGTACTTTTTATAATTAACGCCTACCAAAGAGTTATAAGTCGGACACAAAGGGTAAAAATGAAAAAAAGTTTAGTAGTAGCTAGTTTGCTAATAATGGTAAGCATAAGTGCTAATGCAGCTAAAATTGGTGATATGACAGTTGGATTAGAATTCGGTGCACTAAATAGTAACTATACAGGTACTCTAGTTACTGGAGGGAACAGTGTAGATTCTAAGCAAGATCATGATACAACATTTGAAGCTATTAAAATAGGTAAGTACTTTGATTTTGGTCGAGTATCTGCTACTGTTGGTATAGGTAATAAGAAAGATAATACTACTCAACAATATTATGCCATAGGTTATGATTATATATTTTATAGTGAAAGTAAATTAACTCCATTTATTGGTGGCACTATTGCATACACTACTGTTGATGCAGATAACTATGGTATATTTGAAGGTACTTCAATGAATTATACTGGATTTAATTATGGAGTAGATGCTGGAGTAATATATGCAATTACTAAAGATATAGATTTTGAAATAGGTGCAAGATATTTACTAAGCAATGTATCTTCTAATGAAGTAACTAATACTGTTAGTGGTACTACATATAAATTTTCTGGTGAGACTAATAACGTAAAACAATTTTATATAGGTGCTAACTACAATTTCTAGTAAACGATAGTGATGGAAAACTAGTCGATGTTAACAAATGTCAAGCAGCAGAGTCTCAACTTCGTGACATAGACTTTGCAAGTGAGTCAGCAAGGTTCTCTAAACAGAACATAATCGCACAAGCTGGATCGTATGCATTAACACAAGCAAACACTAAACAACAAGCAGTTTTACAGCTTTTAAGTTAAGCAATATTTTCAAATGAAGATTATTTTGATACTTCTTCAATATAAGGCTCAAAGAAGTTAGCTACAGGTGTCTCTAGTATCTAACGGTAAGCTTTTACACTCATTTTATTTTTTTGATGTTATAATTAATAATATAAAATAAATATGACTTATTTAAGGATATAGAATTTGTTAGACTCAAAAACATTTTTTTTGATTAAAGAGTTAGTTCTAACAAAAAAAATACTTATTTCAAGTCATGGTTATGATGAATTGGCAGAAGATGGAATATTTTTAACAGATGTATTAGCTTCCATAGAAGAAGCAATAGTAGTTGAGGATTATCCAAATGCTTACAAGGGTGCATCTGTTTTACTTTTACAGTTAGATAGAGACCACAATCCAATTCATACAGTTTGGGGTGTACCAAAAGGTAAAAGTGAACCAGCTGTATTAATTACATCATATAAACCTAGTCCTACAAAATGGGATACAACATTTACAAGGAGAGCAGAAAATGAATAGTAGATTGCATACAAAAATGATTCATGAAGGCAAATATATGGCAGAAGTAGAAGTTAGTTTTATAAATACTAATAATGATGATTGGTCCCCATACTTATCGTTAGATGATGCTTTAAAAATTGACAAAGTTAGAGAAGCTTTAAAAAATGATGATTTGTCTATCGCAAAAGGTTTAGCAAAAATTTATATTATCTCTGAAGTTGCTGCTTAATTTATAAAAAAAGATAGCTGACAAGTTCTGATATATAGTGGTGACTAAGTGTGATACGTGCTTGACATATTAAATTTTAAAATTCTCTAATAAATATTAATACGAAAGAGTACTCCTTCAAAAAACTAAATCTTTTCGGAATAAGTTTTGCTATAGTGTGCTAAATTCATACTAAAGCATAATTAATGACTAAACTACTACTATTTTTAATATTCCCACTTTTTCTATTTTCGAATGAAGATTACTCTATAGTAATAAAAGGTAAGTTTAACGACTCACTATCAGACATAACACAAGACTACAATGGCAACCTCTCCGTAGTGGGCTTTAGTGAGAAATTTTCTACATCTATAAAACCAAAACAACAAACTTTTTACAACGCCTTTGACTATCTTGCAAGTACTAAAGACAACAGTGCTAAGCAAATTAGACTTATTAGACTAAACGAAGAGGGAAATATTAACCTTGACTTCTCAGCCTCTTTATCGCAAATGAACAGAGCTGTCTCAGTTATTAAAACACCTACAAATGGTTACTACATAGGGGGCTATACAGAAAATGGATCACTACTACTACTTAAACTTGATGCCTCTGCTAATGTAATATTTTCTAAGACTTTTGGTACTCAAAGTTACGATCAAATGAATCAGCTAGTAGCACTTAAGGATGGTGGTGTTTTAGCAGTTGGATCTGCAATTACAACACGATCTAAAATGGACAATATATTCAACCAAGGCTTAGGTGTAAACGATATTTTTGTAACACGTTTTTCAAAAAATGGAGAGCTTCTATGGAATAAAAAGCTAGGTACTACTAACGACGATCGAGGAGTTAGTGCTACTGAAGCTTATGATGGAACTATATTGCTAATAGGAACTTCAGCTAAAGGCGATAATAGAGAAGTTTTACTTTTCAGACTTAGTGAAAATGGTGACAAAATTTGGATGCAAAACTATAAGAAACACAAAATGCTTAACGTTTACTCTCTAATTACTCTACGCGATCAGAACTTCTTAACACTACTTACATATTACGATGAAAAATACAAAGAGAAGATCAAACTAGTTAAATTTGACTTACAGAAAAATATACTTCAAGAGACCGATGTTGATTACAAAGGTTCTAGTAAACTTGTAGATATAAAAGAGAGTGTAAACAATGAGCTTATAGCAGTAGGACAAACAACAAACACTGGAAAAACAAAAGCATTAGCTATTAAATTTTCTAAAGACTTACTTCCTGTTTGGAAAAATGTTTATGGTACCAACAGTAGAGAGTTGTTCAATGCAGTAACTATAACTTCAGATGGTCAGTACGCTGTTGCAGGTGAAAAGACAACTTCAGACAATGAGTTTACAAACATGTGGGTATTAAAACTTTTTAATGATGGAGGCATAGCACCAAAAGTTTTTAACAAAGACTCAAGTGAAGTTATAAAAGCTCTCTACGCACAACTTAATATTGTTTTTGCTAAAGAGATCAAAAATGGAACTATTAAAATAAGTAAGAATTTAAAAATAACTTTTGATTACGGAAGGTTTAATTTTAAAGTTGGAGAGTACAAACTAACAAAAGAGCAAAATGAGTTTTTAGCTCCATTTAGTAAAAAACTATTAGAAACTTTAAAACCTTACGCTAAATATATAAAACGTTTTAGAGTAAACGGTTTTACCTCAAGTGAGTGGAAAAGTGCTACAAGTGAAACTGGCTACTTAAAGAACTCTAAACTATCTTCTGCAAGAGGTTTTGAAGTACTCTCTAAGATCTATAAAACAAACAAAACAGATCAAAAATGGTTAAGTAAAATTTTAGACAATAGTGGAAACTCTTACGCAGATCAAGTTAAGTTGTATAACGCAGAGGACAAAAAAGCCTCACGTCGTGTTGAGTTAAAAATAGTTTTAAATTAACTCTCACTACTCTTAGAATTCTCTTTTTCTAGTTCTATTTTATTCTCTAAAATACTAAGTCTTTTGTCTGTAAAGAACGTACCAAAAGGTATAAGTGAAGCTATGAAAAATATAGTACTATCTTTTGTAGAGAAGTTATGTCTTTGAGCAGCTTGCATTAGAAGAATAAGAAAAATAATAAATAAAATTCCATGTGTCATTCCAACAATTTTAGTTGCAACAGCTATTCCCATCATATATTTCATTGGCATTGCAATAAATAGTAACACTAGGTACGAAATTCCCTCAACAAAGCCTATTATTCTAAACTTTCCTATTAAATCACTGTGTATATTTTGTAGTATCATTTTTAACTATCCTCTATTTTTATCTGAAATAATATCATATTAACAGAAGAGTAACTTATGTAAAATATTCTTTTTATTTATTTAATTTTTACTAAAGGTTTAGAGAAATAGTATTTTAAATTCTGTATTTTTAAATACTTTCAACAAAAAGCAACCTACTCTTAGATAAAATCGCATAATTAATAAACTTCTTCAAGGAATAGTAATGGATTATAAAGTTTTTGCAGGTCGCAGTAGTCATAAGTTTGCAGAGGACGTCTGTTCTCATTTAGATAGACCTCTATCTAAAGCTGATATTAAATCATTTAGTGATGGTGAGATTAGTGTTCAAATTAGTGAAAGCGTACGTGGTTTAGACGTTTTTATAGTTCAGTCAACTGGTGCTCCATCAAATGACAACTTAATGGAACTACTAATTATGACTGATGCACTTAGAAGAAGCTCTGCTAACTCGATCACAGCTGTTGTTCCTTATTATGGTTATGCAAGACAAGATCGTAAAGCTGCTCCTCGTGTTCCGATCACAGCTCGTCTTGTAGCTGACATGTATGAAAAAGCAGGAATTGATCGCGTTGTTACTATGGATCTGCATGCTGGACAAATTCAAGGTTTCTTTGACATACCTGTTGATAACCTTTATGGTTCAGTAGCTTTTCAAAAATATGTGTTAGACAAAAACCTTAAAAATCCGATCGTAGCTTCTCCAGACATTGGTGGTGTTGCTCGCGCTCGTTACTTTGCTAAAAACTTAGGTTTAGAGATGGTTATAGTTGATAAACGCCGTGAAAAAGCAAATGAGAGTGAAGTTATGAATATTATAGGTGATGTTGCAGGTCGTGATGTAATTATGATCGATGACATGGTAGACACAGCTGGAACAATGGTTAAAGCTGCCGCTGCACTAAAGGCTAAAGGTGCAACAAGTGTTATGGCATGTGCAACGCATGGTGTTCTTAGTGGTAAAGCATATGACAACCTAAGTAAAGATGGTTTAGATGAGCTGATCATTACTGATACATTAGTAACTCAACCACATGAAAAAGTAACTATTTTAAGTGTTGCTCCTCTTTTTGCAGAAGTTATCAAACGTGTTTCAAATAATGAAAGTGTAAACGGACTGTTTGAATAGATGAAAAATATTAGAAACTTCTCTATAATTGCACATATAGATCATGGTAAATCAACTCTAGCTGATCGTATTATTCAAGAGTGTGGTTCTGTAACTGAACGTGAGTTGGGTACGCAGATGATGGACACAATGGACATCGAGCAAGAACGTGGTATTACGATCAAAGCACAGTCTGTTAGACTAAACTATGTTAAAGATGGTGAACCATATATTCTTAACCTTATAGACACTCCAGGTCACGTTGACTTCTCTTATGAAGTAAGCAAGTCTTTAGCTTCTAGTGATGGTGCCCTACTCATTGTAGATGCAGCACAAGGCGTTGAAGCACAAACGATCGCAAATGTTTACATGGCACTAGATAATAACCTAGAAATTTTACCAGTTATTAACAAAATAGACCTGCCATCTGCTGAGCCTGAGCGAGCGGCAGAAGAGATCGAAACAAGTATAGGGATCGATGCTACTGACGCGCTTTTAGTCTCTGCAAAAACTGGTGTTGGTATCCATGAGCTGTTAGATGCGATCGTAGATCGTATTCCTGCACCTGAGGGTGATCCATTAGCTACAACAAAAGCTATTATTTATGATAGTTGGTTTGACTCTTATTTAGGTGCATTGGCACTTGTGAGAGTTTTTGATGGTGAAATTACAAAAGGACAAAATGTAAAACTTATGAGCAACAACGAGAGCCATAAAGTTTTAGATCTTATGTATCCGCATCCACTTAAGCGACAAAATACTAAAAGCATTCAAAGTGGTGAAATTGGGATCGTTGTTCTTGGAATAAAAGAGGTTGGGATCGTAAATGTTGGTGATACGCTCACAGACACTGCAAACCCAACAAGTGAGCCTGTCGGTATTTATGAGCCTGCTAAACCTTTTGTTTTTGCTGGACTATACCCGATTGATACAGATAAATTTGAAGAGTTACGTGACGCACTTGATAAGCTCCGTCTAAATGATAGTTCACTCTCTTACGAGCCTGAGACTTCAGTAGCACTTGGTTTTGGTTTTCGTGTTGGTTTTCTTGGAATGCTTCATATGGAAGTTATTAAAGAGAGGCTAGAGCGTGAGTTCGATATTGATATGATCGCTACTGCTCCATCAGTTATTTACAATGTTTACTTAAATGATGGATCCCTGTTATCAGTGCCAAATCCTTCAGAGTTTCCAGAAGTAAACCATATTGATCACATTGATGAACCTTATGTTAAAGCAACTGTTATAACACCTACAGAGTTTCTTGGAAATGTTATGGGTCTACTAACTGAAAAGCGTGGTACGCAAGAGAAAATGGACTACTTAAATGAAGAGCGTGTTCTTTTAGAGTATTCACTTCCTATGAACGAGATCGTAGTTGACTTTTACGACAAGTTAAAGTCGATCTCAAAAGGTTACGCTAGTTTTGACTATGAGCCATCAGAGTTCAGAGAAGGCGACCTTGTAAAGCTAGATGTTAAAGTTGCAGGAGAAGTTGTTGATGCACTCTCTGTGATCGTTCCTCGTACTTCAAGTGAATATCGTGGTCGTATTTTAGTTAAAAACATGAAAGATCTAATACCTAGACAACTTTTTGAAGTTGCAGTTCAAGCTTCGATCGGCTCTAAAGTTATAGCTCGTGAAACTGTAAAGTCAACTGGTAAAAATGTAACTGCTAAGTGTTATGGTGGAGATATTACAAGAAAACGTAAACTACTAGAGAAACAAAAAGCAGGTAAAAAACGTATGAAAGCTATTGGTAGAGTTCAACTTCCACAAGAAGCTTTTATGTCAGTTCTAAAAATGGACTAAAATGCAGTGTATGTTGTGCGACTCTCTTAGTCACACACATATCTGTAAAAAATGTCAAAACACCCTACTTGCCCCCTCTCTTTACAAAAGAAAAGTTCAAAATATAGAAGTTGTTTCATTTTATAAATATAGTGAAATAGAGATGTTACTTAAGACAAAACATAGTGATCTAGGCTTTTATATTTACAATATTTTGGCAAAACTATCTTTTAAAAAATTCAGTAAAGAGTTTGATTTCAATGAAAAAGTAGCCTCGATCGCTATAGATGATCACACTCGTCACGGTTACTCACATAGTGCTATTTTAAACAAACAGTTAAAAACTAAAACAATAAAACCTCTTTTTAATAAGTTACGATCACAAAATGATGTTACCTACTCCGCTAAAAGTTATGAGTTTCGCTCTCAAAACCCTCGTAAATTTACTATGTTACCTTTTAAAGAGAAGAGTGTTATTTTAGTTGATGATATAATTACAACAGGTTTAACACTATCACAAGCTATTAACACACTAAGAGCAAATAATAAAGAGGTGCTCTTTTGTTTAACTTTAGCAGATGCAGACTTGAAGGATAATAGATGAAATATTTACTACTACTTTTACCCCTACTTTTAAGTGCAGCTATTCTTAAAGTGGGCGATGATTTTCAGCTTAGAGAGTTTAAAGATCAAAAAGAGAAAAGTCATAAACTTAAAAAAAACCAGACTATTGTTATGACTTGGGACAAAGAGAGTACACAAATTGCAAATAGTTTTTTTGATGAGAATAGAGAACTTTTAAAAGATGACAAAATAGTTATGATCGTAGATGTATCAACTACTCCTTATGGGATTATGCAACTATTTGTTTTACCAAAACTAGAGGGTTATAAGCACCCTATTCTACTCTCTTACGATGAAGCTTATAATCTAAACCTACCCTATAAAGATGGCTTTTTAACACTCCTAAAAATAACTAATTCAAAAGTTAAAAATATAGAGTTTGTAGAGACTAAAGAGAATTTAAAAGAAAATTTAGCTAAAATCACTCCTTAATTTACAAACATATTAAGGAACTACACAATGAGCCAACCACTAGAAAATATCGAAGAAGTTTTAGCTTCTCATAAACTTTCAAATGAAGACTATATTCATATTAAAGAAATTTTAAAAAGAGAGCCAAATCTTGTTGAAATTGGTATCTTCTCAGCTATGTGGTCTGAGCACTGTAGTTATAAATCTTCAAAAAAACATCTTAGTGGTTTTCCTACTAAAGCGCCATGGGTTATTCAAGGTCCAGGTGAGAATGCTGGTGTTATTGACATTGGTGGTGGTTACGCTGCTGTTTTTAAAATGGAGTCACATAATCACCCTAGTTTTATAGAACCTTACCAAGGTGCAGCAACTGGTGTAGGTGGAATTATGCGTGATGTATTTACAATGGGTGCTCGTCCTGTTGCTTCACTTAATGCTCTACGTTTTGGAAATGTTAACAAAGACAACGATGTAGCTAAACACCAACGCTATTTAGTTCGTGGTGTAGTTGATGGGATCGGTGGTTATGGTAACTGTATGGGTGTTCCAACTATCGGTGGTGAAGTTAGCTTCGATGATAGTTACAATGGAAACATTTTAGTAAATGCTTTTAACCTTGGAATTGCTAAGAGTGACGAAATTTTCTTAGGTGTTGCTGAGGGTATTGGTAACCCTGTTATGTATGTTGGTTCTAAAACAGGTCGTGATGGTTTAGGCGGTGCAGTTATGAGTTCAGACTCATTTACAGAGGAGTCAAAGTCACTTCGTCCAACTGTTCAAGTTGGAGACCCTTTTACTGAAAAACTTCTTCTTGAAGCTTGTTTAGAGCTTTTCAAAACTGACTATGTGATCGGTATTCAAGATATGGGTGCCGCTGGTCTTACTTCAAGTGCTTTTGAAATGGCAGGGCGTTCAGGTTCAGGAATGATCATGAACCTAGACTGTGTTCCAGCTCGTGAAGAGGGAATGACTCCTTATGACTTTATGTTAAGTGAGTCACAAGAACGTATGTTACTTTGTGCTAAAAAAGGAAGTGAGCAAGCGATCATAGACATTTTTGAAAAATGGGATCTTGACGCAGCTGTTGTTGGTGAAGTAACTGCAACAGGCACAATGGAGCTTTTCTGGCATGGTGAAAAATGTGCTGAAGTTCCAGTTGATCCAGTTAGTGAAGAGGCTCCAATTTTAGATCGTCCAACTACAAGACCTACTTATTTAGATAAGATCAAAAATATAAAAATAACAGACTTCGATCGTCCATCTAACCAAGATGCATTTGAGAAGATGTTAGGTAGTATGGAAATAGTGGACAAAAGTTGGATCTATGAGCAATATGACTCAATGGTTCAAACTAACACGATCAAAAAAGGTGGTCAACTAGACGCATCTGTTATTCGTGTAAAAGAGAATGGTGTTGCCTTAGCTATGAGTAGTGACTGTAATGTTCGCTACTGTTATATTGATCCTCGCAATGGTGCTGCTGCTGCTGTTGTTGAGAGTGGTAGAAATGTAGCTATGAGTGGTGCTACTCCAAAAGCGATCACAGATTGTCTTAACTATGGTAACCCTGAAAACCCAGAAGTTATGTGGCAGTTTGCACAAGGGTGTTTAGGTATTAAAGAGGCTTGTGCTGAACTTACAACACCTGTAATAGGTGGAAATGTTTCTCTTTACAATGAAACAAATGGTGTTTCAGTTTTCCCAACTCCTGCGATCGCAACTGTTGGTGTTAATGAAGATCAAGATCGTGTTCTTATGTCTAACTTTAGTGCAAGTGGAAACTCACTATTTTTAGTTGGTGAGAGTGCTAGTGACTTTGGTGGTTCTTTGTATATGAAAGAGATTTGTGATCAGGTTGCAGGAGAGTTAGCTCCTATCGATTATAAAAAAGAGTTAGCTCTTTGGAACTTAGTTATTGAAGCAAATAAAAAAGGACTTTTAGAGTCTGCAAAAGATCTTAGTAGTGGTGGTGCTGCGATCGCTTTAGCTAAAATGTCTGCGACAAGTGGTTTTGGTGTTAAAGCTACTATGAAAACTTCAATGAATGAAGATATATTTTCAGAGTCTTTTTCTCGTGCGATCATAGAAGTGAAAAGTGAAAATGAAGCTGAATTCACATCTATGTTAAATGCTCTAGCTTGTGAAAAAATAGGTACAACAACTCCTAAAGATTTCTCTTTAAACGACGTAACTATGAGCACTGAAAAAATGGATGATATCTACTTCAATACATTCAAAAAAGTAATTGAGCAAGATATTTAGTAATAAGTAAATATCTAAAAAATAGCTACATCAAACTCAGTTTGATGTAGCTCTCTAGTTATCTTCAAAGCTAATAACATAGTTTAACCCCTCATCATTAAAATAGTCTAACTCCCCTTTTAACTGAAAAGTAGTGAGTGACTCAATAAGTTTAAACCCAAAGTTTTTCTCTAGTCTGTCAAATGTTATTCCTACACCATTATCTCTAATTTTTAAATATATATGTTCACTAATTTTTTCTATCTCTATGTTTATTATTGCTTTTTTACTAGATCTGTTATTAAAAGCATATTTAATACTATTTGTTAAAATTTCATTTACTATGAGACCAAGTGGTACAGCACTTTTAAGTGAAATATGTATATTTACACACTTTACATTAAACTCTACATTACTACTATTTAAAGAGTACTTTATGTACTCTATTAAACTATTCATATATTCACTAAAATTAACACTTTCTATGTCCTCTGAGAGGTAGAGTTTCTCATGGATCATACCTATTGATCTAATAGTTCTTATTGAGTGTAAAAAAACTTCTTTGGAGTCTTGATCGTTAACTTTAGTAGAGTGTTTGTTTAAAATACTAGAGACTATTTGTAAATTATTTTTCACTCTATGAGAAAGCTCTTGGAGTAAAATATTTTTATTTTTTACCTCTTGTATGAGTTGTAAATGTTGTAAGAAAATAGTTTTATTTGAACTGTGCAGTAAAAAAGCACTCATAAAACTAAGAGTGAAAGCCGAAAAAAGCCAAAAAATATGCATAAATAGTGCATTGTCATCTAAAACACCCACATAATAATTAATCACAATTGACTGGAAGACAATTGCTAGTGCTGTTAACATAGCATCTTTTAAATTTAGTCCAGAAGCTGTAAAAACCCAAAAAACAATTAGATAAACCTCAGATATAAATAGAGCTCCACCATGAGAATATATAACAACATAAGTATTAATTAAAGAGGCTATAAAAGGTGCAATCATAAGTGTTTTTATCATCAAGGAGTAGTTAATTTTATAATATGCAATAAAAGAGATAAGTATAAGTATGAATGTAACTAAAGAGTGTAGCAAGATTACCATTTGTGAGTTTTCAACAGGCTTTATAAATAACTCAAAAGCTACCATTGTAAAGTACATTGACGCTGTAAAAATAGCTATAATATAAATCTGCTTTAGTTGGGACTCTTTTCTGTACTCTTCATATTTATAATCTAACTCTTTAGTTTCAAAGTTAAAAATTTTCATTGACTAAGCTTTTTTAAGTATATAGCCTATACCAACAGCTGTCTCTATTTTTAAAAATGGTAGTCTCTTTCTAAGTCGTAAAATAGTGTCCCTAATAGTTGAGTTAGAGACCTCTTTAGCTTCCCAGACAAAACTTTGTAGTTGTTGGTAATTTAAAGGTTTTTCAATATTAATACAAAAAATATACAACAATTTAGACTCATTTTTACTAAGTAACAAAACACTCTTTTTATAAGTTATAGTCTTATTTTTAAAGTTATATATATATTCGCTATTTAGTTTCAACTCATCTGAGTTTATATTTATATGTTGCTTACTTAGTAGTGCCTCTTTTTTTAGTTTTGCCATAGCAACATTTAAAACTGCTTCAATATCTCTTTTACTAAACGGTTTATTTATAAAACCATAAATATTACTCTCACTAGCTTCTTTAATAGTTTCAGAGTCGCCAAAAGCACTCATGTAAATAATAGGCATTACACTATCTCTATTTAACTCATTGGCTAAAGCAATGCCATCCATAGAGCCTTCTATATTTATATCCATAAATATAAGATCTACACTATTTTTAGCACAAAAATCAATTACTTCAGGAGCTGAATTGAACATACCTACAACTTCATGTTCTAGCTCTTTAAGCTGATCACTCACAAACTCTGCATTTAACCACTCGTCTTCTACTACTAATATTTTATATATTTTTTTTAACATGTTTTAATTATACAATAAATAAAATTGCTATTTCCGACACATAGCTGACACAGTTTTGATACTATCTAAATTATATGAAGTTTAGAAAGGGATGGAAAGTGTTCACTACTAATGAAGAAGCTATTGTTGCTTTACTACTTAAAGAAAAATCTACAAATTTAAACATTAGTACTGAAACAACTTTTAAAAATACTCCTTTTAATAACCTAAACTTTGCACTAGAATCTGCATCATTTCAAAAATTAAACATACTTTCAAAAAAGGGAAGCTACGCACTAGCTCACGCAAATACTAGAGTACAATCTGTACTAAGACTTTTAAGCTAACCTATAATTCAAGAAAGTTCTAAACAGCAAGAAGTCCTATTACTTTTAGGTTAGATCCTCTTAAACTTGATAGAATAACTACTTATTTTAAAATAGTAGGTGTATTATGAAAAAGTTATTGAGTTTAGGTCTTCTGTTTTCAATTGTTGTAAGTAGTGTATATGCTGAAAAATTTTCATTAAGAAAATATGAAAATGTGAAGCATTTTTATAGTGAAATTGCTGATAGTGCGATCGCAGTTGCTAAAAAGCACAACTTACCAGCTGCAGCTATGCTTGCACTTGCTGGTTTAGAGTCTGGTTATGGTAGCGGTTATGTTGCACAAATTAGTGGTAATATTATGAGTCTTGGTGCTTTTAAAAGCGATGCAGAGCTTCCTGCACTTTACCTACCCTACTCCAAATCACAAAAGAAAATTTTATTTGATCCTAGCCAGATCAAAGAGTGTTCTAAAAGTGACCTATCTTGGAAAAAAAGAGCTCCAAGTTTGAAAAGAGACTATCGTCCTGCGCCATACGCAGGAACTGACAAAAATTTAGCACTTTTAAAAGATAACGAAAAACTACAGATGAAAGCTTATGGTGAGTGTTTAGATGACTTTGCTACAAGATGGATCGTTACAACTTCCAACATTCCAGTATTTAGTAGTGCTAAAAAATGGCTTGATAAAAAAGTGGCTAAAGATGGTGTTCAAACTCTTTTTAGTGAAACTACTAATGTAGCATTTATAAATAAAATAGGTGGTGTACCACACTCATTTAACTACAGAAAAACATGGCCACCAAAAGTTCAATACATTTTAGATCGAGCTGGTTTAGTTGAGTTAGTTAATAATATGAAAAAAGGCATTAGTTTTGAGAAGGCTTGGAGTCAAAAATAATAGTAGCAAAAGCTACTATTAAAAGTTACTAGAAAGAGTAACGAAGGTTAGCATACATATAGCGACCTGGTTCATTCATAAGCATAGTGTTAGCACCATTACCTAAAAGAGTTAAGTCAGCGTAAGTATTACTTCTTGCATAGTTTTGGTTTAGAACATTATCTATTCCGATCATAGCGTCAAAGCCTTTTCCTAGTTCTCTTTTATACTGTAGGTTTAAAATTCCCCAGCCTGCTAAATGTTGCTCACCATTTTCTGCATCATAGTTATCCCATGCGTTAGAAGCTAGCACTTCTACTGATGCTGTATCAACTTCAGTCATGTCTGATGTTACTTTTACGTTAGCTTTTAGTGGTGGCATATCTGCTAAGTTTGTACCACTCTGGTTACGAAGTGCATCTCTTGTTCCTTTTTGGTAAGCTGCTCCTGCTTCTAAAAATAGGTCATCACTTAAAAAATAGTAACCATTAAGTTCAAGTCCATAAACTCTAGCATCAACATTTTCAAACATATTTGTTGTTTGAGATTTGTTATAAGCTATGTAGTTATTCAACATAGAGTAAAAAACTTTTGCATTAATTGAAGAGCCTTCAAACTTTTTTTCTACACCTAAGTCAACTTCATAATTATCAACATGTTTTAAATCTGGAGTACCTTCTAATGCACCTGTACTTTTTCTATTGTAAAGCTCTCTTGCATCAGGAACTCTTGAAGACTTTCCAACACCTGCACTGTAAGTTAAGTCACTTCCCATATCCATAGTAGCAAATATGTTTGCACTTAAATAGTTATAGTTATTATCTACAGCAGCAACGTCAGCAGTGTTAACTTCTGCATTATCATAACGCATACCAACCTTTACTTCTATATTTGAAAAAGTTTTGTCCATAGTTGTAAAAAGCGCTTGGTTTGTAGTTTTTACAGAGTTAATGCTTTTTAACATAAAAACATCACTCTGTTTATAAATAGAGCCATCCCAAAGTCTTTTAGACGCATCTGCACCAACCATAAGTTTATGAGATCCAACATAAAAACTATTTTTAACTTTTAAGCCATCCATATCTGTTTTAAGATCATTTACCATAGCACCCATTGCTCCGTTAGAAGCATTACGGTACTCGGTACTCATAGGGTGTCTTACATCTGTATGGTAAGCTTGTAACTCTAGCTTCTCAGAATAAGATCCTAAGTCTTTAAAACTGTACTCAAGGTTGTAGATATTTGAGTCATCATATAGAGCATCCATTTTAGAGTTTGCATACAATATGTTGTCACTTCTATTTGCTGTGTAACTAAAAGCTAACTCTTGGTTATCAGCTACATCATAAAATACTTTACCCATAAATGTTTTTTTCTCATAAGCTTTCATATTTTCATCAGCACTCTTATACTGATTTGCTACGGGTGCTTTATTTTTCACTTGTTGTGCGAAGTCATCACCGTTACCATCTTTGTACTGACCACTCTGCTCAATTGAAGCTGAAATAAGTGCGCGTAATTTATCATTACCACCACTTGCAGTTGCACTAGCTTTTTTATAATCCCAACTTCCAACATTTAAATTTACATCACCTGATGTCTCTTTTGTTGGCTTTATAGTTGTAACTTTAACAGTTGCGGCTAGTGCTCCAAAGTTTTCAACATCGTAAGGTCCTTCTTGAACCTCTACATTTTCAACATTGTTAGTTAAAACATGAGATATAGGAGGATCCATTCTATTTGGACATGCTCCACACACTTTTGCTCCATCTATTAGAACATTAATATTATCTCTTTTTTGACCACGTACTAAAATATCATTAGCGATACCACTACGTCTAATAATCGTTACACTTGGTACAACTTTTGAAAGAGCTTCACCAAGGTCTGCTGATTGAATCTCTTCTTGGGCTATATTTTTTACTATTGTTGATGTTGGTGTATCAACAACTTCTAATTTATTAAGTTCGACACTATCTGAAGCTACTAAAAGTGCACTTACTACTAGTGAAAGAGTTACTATTTTTTTCAATTTACATCCTTAAAATATTAATATTGAAATATACCATCAAAGTGTTACAAAAGTGTTAAGTAAATAAGGAATATTTATTGCTTTTTAAAATTATATAAATTAAACTAGGAAAATATTATGGAAATAAATGGACAAGAAACTTTTGCATACACAACACTACCACAGATGAACTCAAATGGAGTTCAAGCTAGTAAGGAGTATGGGGATGATGTTCCTATTATGCCAGAGGTAGAGGTAAAAGAGTGGGATAAAGATGGTGCTTCAAATAATGGTATGAGTTGCAATGAAGCTTGCGTGGATTATATGCAAACTTTAGGTGTTGGCTTTGATCTCTCTTCGTAATGTTTTATAGACTCACACTTAAGTGAGTCTAGTTTTAATCTTTCTCGTGTAAAATTTGGTCTAGTGTAGAAAATACACTGTCACTACCTTTTTCCATCTCAGCAAATGCTCCTGCTAATGAGTGAAGGTCTATGCTCTCTTCAACCATTAACTCAAATACTTTATGTGTTCCATTATGTACAACTGCGTGAGGACTTTCTAGTTTTGAATAACTACTAGTCTTAGAAAAGTTCTCTTTACCATCGCCATCATTGTACCATTTACCTAAACGACAATTATTATGATCAACAAACTTAAATTGTTCCTCTTTTGTAACAGCAGAGTAGTAAGTATTTACTTTCCAAAGTATATGGTCAAGTTTTGCAAGTGACATAAATACTCTATCAGTTGTAAAGCCCATAACTTTAAAAGCCTCTTTCATTTGAGTTGAGTCATGCTCTAGACAATCATTAAGCTTGGAAATTTCCTCATTAGAAGAGCTAATACCCTCTTGAATTTCAGAAGATTGCTCTGCTATACTATCTACATCTTGTTTCATTGATTGTAGAGAGATATTTATTTCACTTACTGCCTTATCAGTCCTATCAGCAAGTTTACGAACTTCATCTGCAACAACAGCAAAACCACGTCCATGTTCACCTGCACGAGCAGCTTCGATCGCAGCATTAAGTGCTAAAAGATTAGTTTGGTCTGAAATATCTTTTATAAGTGATAAAATACTTCTAATATCATTTGTTCTCTCCGCTAAACCTTGAACAGTATGAATAGAAGTATCTGAAAGCTCATTCAGGTTTTCAAGTGTATTTGCAACTTCTGTTGTTTTAATAACAATTTTTGATATACTATCTACCAACTCATTAGAGTCTTTCATGCTATTTTTAGAACTACTAACTGATTCTGCCATATTCGCTTGAATATCCATAATATTCTTTTTCAAGTTTATATTTTGCATTTTCATTAAAGTTTCAGCACTATTCTCTTCAACAACAGGTATAAAAGTATCTCTTTCATTTTCAAGATGTGCAATTTTTTCTAACAATGCACTATTCTCATCTTCTAAAATTTTGTTCTTTTTGTTTAACTGTTCTACTTCTTCATTATTACCAAAAAAACCCATAATCAACCACCTTAATATAAATAAATTTAAAATTATCTCACTATTTATAAAATTATAACCTATAACATTATAGTTTCTTATAAATCACAAAATATTAGTACTATTTAACACACCTACCAATAGAACCTCTTTTACAAATAGATCCATCAACCCAAGTTGCACCTCTTAAGTTGGCACCACTAAAATTTGCGTCAACTATAATAGCCTCATCAAATTTAGCATTTTGCAAATTAGCATTTATAAAAATAGTATTCTTTAAATTTGCACGGCTCAACTCAGCCCATTTCATGTTAGCATTAGTTAAATTTGCATCTTCTAAATTAGCCTCCTGCAAACGTGCACCTCTAAGGTTACTGTTTGAAAAGTCAACTTCACGTAAATCAATACCAGGTATTATGTCTATACCTTTTACGATCTGAGCTGCACTAGAGATACTGAATAACAGCCCCACTATTAATAATATTTTTCTCATTTATATGTCCCCTCCGCAGATACTTGTGCTAAAAAACCATCAATTGCTTTAGACGCACCCTCTCTAATAGCATTAAAACGAATAGTATCTGTAATAGCAGCATTCGCTTCTATAGAGAAGTCATGTATACCGCTTGCCTTATAAACTTTTTTCTCATTATTTGTAAGACGTGTTACTCTAAGTGTTACTAACGCTCTCTCAAGAGTTACGTAACCATTTTTGTCATACTGTTGATGTGATAAAGTGTAATTTAAAAGCTCTATTTTTAGTTTTGTTGTTGCTTTGTCATAAGAGACTAAATTTGTACGAAAACGCATAATTACAGCTTCATCAATCGCATCACGAATTATTACTGTATTTTGAGGATTTTGAAGTGAGACTATAACTTTTGTACCTACACTATCAAGTAGAACTTTTTTAGCATAATAAGAACTTGGTTTATAGCCACAACCACTCAGTAAAAATAGTGAAAATAGCGTAACTATAAAAATTCTCATAACTACCCTTTAACTACAAAATTTACAAGTTTATTAGGAACAACAATCTCTTTTATAATCTCTTTGTTCTCTAACCATTTAGAACCAGCCTCTTTTGCGATCGCTAAAATTGTCTCTTTATCATCGTTAACACCAACTTCGATCTGAGCACGTGCTTTACCATTTATAGAGACACCCATAGCAACGGAGTCAGCACTAAACACTTCTTCAAGAACTTCTATTTTACTTAGGTTGTTTCTCTTAAATAAGTTCTCACTAAGCTCCCAACAAAGGTGAGGTGCAATAGGCTCCATAACTGAAAGTAGTACCCAGTAACCCTCACTCCAAACATCACTATTGCTCTGAGTATTAAGAGCATTCATAGCTTCCATAACACCTGCAATCATTGTGTTAAATGTATAACGCTCACTAAATACTTCATTTGATCTTTGTAGCGCTTCATAGACTTTTTTACGAGCAAATTTCTCATCTTTAGAGAGTGCACTGTGATCTATTTTAGGAAGCGTCTCTTGCGCTACTGCATTTTCACTCTTCTCACTAAAACGACGTAAAAACTTGTAAGATCCTTCAACACCTTGATCGTTCCACTCTAACTCTTGAGTTGGAGGAGCTGCAAAAAGTATAAACATTCTAGCAGTATCAGCGCCATACTTTTCTATTAATGAGTCAGGATCAACTGTATTACCTTTTGACTTTGACATTTTAGACCCATCTTTTAAAACCATACCTTGAGTTAGTAGTTTTTTAAATGGTTCATCAAGATCAACGTAACCTAAATCACGTAAAACTTTTGTAAAAAAACGTGAGTAAAGAAGGTGTAAAATGGCATGTTCTATTCCACCAACATAGTGATCAACGCCCATCCAGTAAGCAACGTCCTCTTTTGTAAATACTTTTTTAGGATTACTTGCAACATATTGTAAAAAGTACCAAGATGACTGTATAAAAGTGTCAACAGTATCAGTCTCACGAGTAGCATCTGCTCCACACTTAGAACACTTACACTTTTTCCAACTCTCATGTTTCTCTAATGGATTACCCTCACCATCGATCACAACATCATCAGGAAGCCCAACAGGTAAGTTCTCTTTTTTCTCAGGCACGATTCCACAACTATCACAATGAATAAGTGGAAGTGGAGCACCCCAATAACGTTGGCGTGAAATTCCCCAGTCCTTAAGACGGAAGTTTATAACTTTTTTTCCTATCTCTTTAGCTTCAAAGTGATCCATAATTTTCTGTCTTACAGTTGCACTATTTTCACCATTAAACTCTTCACTATCAAAAAGAACACCAACTTCAGTATAAGCTTTTGAGCTATCTAACTCTCCATCTTTAGGTTTTATAACTGCCTTAATATCTAAGTTATATTTAGTAGCAAAATCAAAGTCACGATCGTCATGTGCAGGAACAGCCATAACTGCACCACTACCATAGTCTGTAAGTACGAAGTTAGCAACCCAAACAGGAATACTTTTACCTGTAAGTGGATGTATAACTTCTATATTTAAAGCAACACCCTCTTTTTCAGCTTGAGCACGATCACGAGCACCTACTCTTTGCATAGCTTTAATTTTTGTAGCACTGTCATCATCTAAAAGATTCTCTTTTAACATATGGTTTACGATCGGGTGTTCGGGTGCAAGTGCTGAGTAAGTTACACCATAAATAGTGTCAGGACGAGTTGTAAAAACATCAAAACTCTCAAACTCATTTTTTAGTTTTGCTTTTGACTCATCACTAAAGTGAAGATCAAACTCTAAACCAGTAGATTTTCCAATCCAGTTCTCTTGCATAGTAATAACTTGAGAAGGCCAACCCTCTTTTAGTTGTTCTAAATCATCTAAAAGTTCTTGTGTATAGTCTGAAATTTTAAGGTAGTACTGAAACATCTCTTTTTGAACTATCTCTGTGTCACATCTCCAGCACTTACCATCTATTACTTGCTCGTTTGCTAAAACAGTTAAGTCATTTGGACACCAATTTAAGTGACCTTTTTTTCTATACATGATCCCTTTATCAAACATATCGATAAGGAACTCTTGCTCAAACTTAGTGTAAAGCTCATCAGAAGTTGCAAATTTTCGCTCTTGCGAAAAAGAGAAACCAAGTGAACCTAACTCTTTTTCCATATAAGCTATATTCTCATAAGTCCATTTTTTAGGGTGTACTTTGTTCTTGATCGCAGCATTTTCAGCAGGCATGCCGAAACTATCCCATCCTATTGGATGAAGAACATTATAATTATTTTGACGATAGTAACGAGCAAATGCATCACCGATCGAGTAGTTACGAACATGTCCCATATGGATGCGTCCAGATGGGTAAGGAAACATACTTAAAATATATTTTTTCTCTTTAGTAGTGTCACTATCAGTCTCGAAACTTCTATTATCATTCCAGAAGTTTTGCCATTTTTTTTCTATTAGTTGTGGATTATATTGCAAAAAATTACCTTTGTAGTTGTAAGTAAAACCTCAAAAGAGGTTTGTAGAAGTTAAAAAGAGTGTTAATACTCTTCTCTTATTTTAGAACTCTCTATATAGACTAAACCAATAGAGAAAAGGTTAGCTATAAGTGCACCAAGAGCAAGAGCAACAGCCCAAGTTATATTTCCAGCCATTTCAAGATATATAAAGGCAGGAATAAGGTGTAAATCTGCTACTAGTGAACTTGCAAGAAGCTCCGCTGAAAGTAAGTTTCTAACACCAATTTTCAAAAATGTTGAAACAAGGTTTAAACTTGCCGCAACAAAAAGACTTACAGCACTGTGCTCATATAAAAAACCCGCTATTGACGTTAATGACATCAATGAAAAAAATACATATACTACCTTACCCCAATCCATGACTATCCTTTAAAATAATTTAAACAGTACCTTGCTCAAACTGAGCACGCATACGATCTTTTTCTATTTCTCTTTTAGCTTTCTCTGCTAAGTTTTCTCTATAATTTCTAATGTTAAAACCTAAGTAAATAAGCGTTGGTGAAGCTACAAAAATTGAACTGTATGTTCCTACTACTACACCTACTAAAAGTGTAAATGCAAAAGCATGAATTATCTCTCCACCAAACATAAATAGTGTTAAAACAACAAAAAATGTTGTTAATGAAGTTAATGTTGTACGTGAGAGTGTTTTAGTAACAGACTCGTCTACAACGTCACTAAGGTTACTTTTCTTAGAGGTAATTATTCCTTCACGAATACGGTCAAATACAATGATCGTATCATTAAGTGAGTAACCTAAAATTGTAAGTAGTGCTGCTAAAACATCTAAGTTAACTTCGATTGCAAAAAGAGAGATCATACCGATTGCAATTGAAATATCGTGAACAAGTGCAACGATAGAAGCGATCGCGAAACGATACTCAAACCTAAACGAAACGTATATTAAGATACCTATAATAGCTAGTAAAAGAGACATAAGACCTTTCTCTTTCAACTCTGAACCTACTTTTGGTCCAACTATGTCAACACGACGGATCTCAAAGTCACCTGTCCCTTGAAGAATAGATCTTATTTCATCACCAACATCATTTTGAATATCTTTTGAAGATGTTTTAAAACGAATAATAACCTCATTAGGTGAGCCAAACTCTGTGATTGAGCTTCCATTAAATGTAGGGCTAGTTTTTAGTTTGTCTCTCATTTGATCTATTGGAGCATCAGCTTTGTACTGAACTTGAACAAGTGTTCCACCTGCAAAGTCAACACCTAAGTTTAAACCTTTAGTAAAAAGAAGAGTTAAAGATATAACTACCAAAACAAGTGAAATACTCAAAGATTTCTTTGAGTACTCCATAAAATTACGAGGTGATCTATATTTAAAAATTTCCATTTACTTCTCCACCTTAATTCCAAACCAAAAATAGAGGTTTTTACTCTTAGAAATTTTGTCTATCAACATGTCGTAAACACCATGAGTCCCAAGTATTGCAGTAAGCATAGAAGCTAAAATACCTATACTTATAGTGATTGCAAAACCTTTGATAGCACCTGTTCCATACGCATAAAGAACAACAGCTGCTATTAGTGTTGTTATATTAGCATCTAAAATAGCACGCATAGCATTTGCATAACCCTCTTCGATCGCTTTTCTTACACTAAGCCCTTGATGAAGAAGCTCACGAATACGCTCAGAGATAATAACATTTGCATCAACTGCCATACCGACAGTTAAGACTATACCCGCCATACCAGGAAGAGTAAGTGTCGCACCAAATAGTGACATTACAGCTAAAATGATAAATAGGTTAGCAATAAGCGCAATATTAGCAATTACGCCTGCCATTTTGTAGTAAACAACCATGAAAACAACAACAAGTAAAAAACCACCTATAAGCGCTATCATACTCGAGCGAATACTATCAGCACCAAGTGATGGTCCAACACTACGTTTTTCCATCATGTAAACTGGTGCTAAAAGTGCTCCTGAACGAAGTGCGATCGCTAAATCATTTGCACCTTCAACAGTATAGTCTCCACTAATTTGACCACTACCACCACCAATACGTTCATTTATAACTGGTGCAGAGTAAATTTTTCCATCAAGTGAGATCGCTAAGTGATTACCAACATTTTTACCAGTAAAGTCACCAAAAAGTTGAGCACCTTCACTATTTAGCGTAAAACCTATAACTGGTTGGTTATTTTGGTTAAAACTTACTTGTGCATCTGTTAACATTCCACCATCAATGATAGGAATTTCACGTACTAAGTACTTTATTGCTGGATTTTGAGCATCTGGTAAAATAAGATCGCCATAAGAAGCAGCTTCACTATCGCTCATTCCATAAACTCTTGCGTTTCTCTCTTCATCAACACTCATAAGCTCAAGTTTAGCTGAGCGTGAAATAAGCTCACGAGCACGTTGTTCTTCTTCTTGAGTTTTGATACCTGGAAGCTGTACTAAGATCTTCTCAGATCCTTGTCGAGCAACAATAGGCTCAGCAAGTCCAAACTGATCAAGTCTATTTCTAATAGTCTCGATCGCTTGTGAGATCGCTTGTGCTTTTGTTTTAGTTACCTCTTCAGGTGTTAAAGTAAGAGTAAAACTCTCACCAACATTTTCAACTAAAACACCTTGCATCTCAGTTGTTAATGTCTCTATAGTTTTAGCATCATCAATATCTAAAAGAGAAAAACTTACTTGAGAGTCATCAAAATTAATGCTATCAAGTAAAATGTCATTCTTTTCACTAAAATGCTTAACACTTGCTGCCATAGACTTTAAGCGAGAAGTAACTGCCTCTTCACTTTTAACACCAAGTAACATATGAAGTCCACCTTGAAGGTCAAGCCCAAGGTTTAACTTTTTGTCACTCTCATAGTTTAGTAGTGATGGAGCAGAGTAGAAAAGTCCAAAAAATATTGCAAATGCAAAAATTACTATTCGGTAGTTAAGTTTCATTAACTACGCTTCTTCGCCAAACTTTCTTGCTACTGCATCTTTAACAAGACGAGCAGTTGTTTTATCAGACATAACAACAGTAAAAAATTCTTCTTCTACTTTTTGAACCTCTACGATAAAACCACCATTTGTAACTATTTTGTCACCTTTTGCTAAGCTATCAACCATCTCTTTAAGAGACTTTGCTTGTTGTTGCTGAGGACGAATGATCACGAAGTACATGATTGCTATTAAAAATACGAACGGTAAAAGTTGAGTTATTGCTTCCATTAAATTAGAGCCTTTTGTTTAAAATTTTGCTATTATACAATATAATTATGATTATGAAATTAAATTACTCTTTTTTACCAGCAACAACTCAGTTTATTCACGCTATTTTATTAGCATTTAGCTTTAGTGCTTTCATCTATGAAGAGTACTATGGAGTCAGCTTTTTAGCGCTTAATTCACTATTAGCTTTTTATGCACTTTTTGCTTTTTTAACATACGATCGAAAAACTATAATTTTGGCTGGTTTTTTTATTGGTGAATTGTGGTTTTACTGGATCGGTTATAGTTTTGAGTACTACCACGTCTCATATATGATACCGATCATAACTATAGGTTTTGGTCTTATTTATGCTCTATTTTTCGGACTTATTACGATCACAAACAAACCGTATTTTAGGGCTTTAATACTCTTTGCTTTAAGCTTTTTTGAGCCTATGGACTTTAATTGGATGCAGATCGAGCTTATTTTTATAGATAGTTATTTTGGTATTTTAAAGTGGCAGTTTGGACTTATTTTACTCTCACTAACATTCTTTATAATGTTAAAAAACAGAGTTAGATATTTAGCACTTGTTTTACTTTTAGGCTCTTTAAACTTCTCTTCTACTACTAGAGAGTTACCTCCACTTGACATAGAGTTAGTCTCTATGAACTTAGCTCAAGAGTTAAAGTGGCTTCCAGAAACTAGAGAAAGCATTTTAGTCTACAACTATAAAGCGATCGAGAGTGCGATCGAAAATAAAAAAGATCTTGTAGTTTTAAGTGAGTCAGCTTTTCCACTCTACTTAAATATGCACGAAGATATAATCGAAAAACTTAAAACATACTCTGAGCAAATTGCGATCATTACAGGGGCACTACTTTATGAAGATGAGAACTCTTACAACGTTACTTACTTCTTTGATCAAAGAAGTATGCAAATAGCTAAAAAAATGGTTTTAGTTCCCTTTGGTGAGTACATACCTCTACCACTTTTTATGCGTGACTTTATAAACAAAACTTTTTTTAATGGTGCAAGTGACTACTTAAGTGCAGATAAACCAACTGACTTTATTATTAAAGGAGTAAAGTTTAGAAATGCTGTCTGTTACGAAGCTACATGTAAAGAGATCTATGAAGACAACCCAAAATACGTGATCGCAACTTCAAACAACGCTTGGTTTACCCCCTCGATCGAGCCTACACTACAAAGACTACTTATGAAGTTTTACTCTCTCAAATATAACACCATAATTTTTCACTCAGCAAATAGTGCAGGTACAGGCATACTAAACCCTTAACAAAGCTCTACTTTTGGGGTATAATTTACATTTAAGCTTATAAGTCAAATAACAACTGACTTGTATGCACCTTTGTGTATTTCTTCCCTTGGTCTTGCACATACTTCCTTATGGTTTCTTCATTTGCAAACTGACCAGCTATGATACTTTTTATTATTTGTACAATTCTTGCAACTGTCATTCTCGGTACACTTTGAACTAAAAAATATACATTGCCTTCATCGTTACCGATCTATAAGAAATTAATCTCATACCTTTGGTATATCTCGATACAAATGTTTACTAAGCTATCTTCTATACCCTGAGTAAATACTTTGCTTCTGTATTTTGCCGGAAATACTAACGTTTGACTTCAGTGACGCGAGCGTTGACTGCTAGGCTTTGTTAAGTATCTAAACATTTTTTTCAGCTATTTGTAGTTTCATATTTTTGATAATTGAGCTTGGTGTTGTAAAGTCAAATATCATTCTGTCAATCATTCCATATCCTAAAATTAGTTCTTCATTAATAATTATTCCTTGTTTTTTCCATTCAAATAAATCAACTTTATTTTTTTTGTTTTTCATTGTTTCTTTTTTTGTTAGCAATCTTGCTGCGAGTCCATTTTTTATGCATAAGTTTATAAAGTTATCTAAGTTTATTGATATAAGCATTCTAATTCTACCAAAAAATAAATCGAAAATATGTTCTTTAGATAAACCTTGATAATAGATAGGCTCATTGATTGGAACTTTAAGTTTTTGCATATAATTTACAATAGGATAAGACTTTCCAAATAGCTCTTGATTCAAGAGCGGTAATATAACGTCTCCCATTTGTACAATCTCTTTTTGGTAAAGTCCAATAGTAAGCACATCTTCATAAATAGTATAAGCCCAGTTCTTCTGTTCTAGTCTTTTAAATAAATTGAACCCTCTGAACAAGTCCAATTATTTTTCACGATTTAGGTATTCTAGCATTTTAAAAATTCACTTTCAATTTTGAAGTATATTTTTCTCTAATTTTTTATATTTTTACCATTTTTTAGAG
>WTBY01000036.1 GCA_013138865.1 Helicobacteraceae bacterium
TCAACCGTTATAATTGAAAAAGTCGCACCCGATAGGTGAAAGTTTTAGGTGTGTCTTTTTCGCTTGTAGATACCTAATTATAGAGCAATCAAGCTTGTTGTCTAATTTGGTATGGAATTATTGGGGAAGATGTTAGAATTGACTTATTTTTTATTTTAGACTATAATCCCCTCTATTTTTATAAATAAAAATATAGCTCATTTTAGGATAGTAATAATATGAATTTTTTTAAACTTTTAGGCTTAAGTGCTCTTTTGACTCTTAATCTCTACTCAGCAGAAGCAACAGAGGACAGTGTTACACTAGCCTTTACAAATACACCAATCAGCGAAGTTATAAAATTTGTTGCAAAAAGTAGTGGTGTAAATATACTTCTAAATGATAACATAAGTGGAAATATAAACTTCATTTCCCATGAGCCTATAAAAAGTAAAGACCTATTGTCATTTTTAGACAATGTTTTACGTGTTAAAGGCTATACACTTCTTTTAAATCCCAATGGTTACTATGAAATTGCTCGTGTTGCACAAGCTAAATCACATGCTGTTTTAGACAACAAGTCAACAATTGGTATGACTATTAAAATTAAAAAACTTAAATATATGAAACCAAGTGTTGTTTCTGGAAAAATTCGTCATCTTTTAAGTCAGTACGCTACGATCACACATGACGATGACAACTCACTCTTGATTATTGATGACTATCCTGATCAGATCTCAAATGTTGACAAAGTTATAAACGCTTTAGACACTAGAGTAAAACGTAAAGTTGAAGTGATAACACTTAGAAATTACTCAGCAAATAGTGCTTTTAAACAGTTAGAACCCCTTTTGAAAAACTCAAAATCACTTTATAAACATGAGGTTACATTTGTACCAAATGACTATGCTAACTCAATAGCAGTATTTGCAAATAAAGAAGACATGGCGCAAGCTGTCTCTATTGTTAGAGATTTTGACAATCAAAAAAACTTACATAATGTAACAACAAAAATCCACTTCTTAAAGAATGCAGAAGCAAAAGAAGTTGGTGCAATGGTTACAAAACTTTTAACAACTATAGATATTAACTCTCCTATAAAAACAAACGTATCTTTTAATGAAGAGTTAAACGCAATCATATTAGCAGGGTCACAAACACAAATAGAGCTTATTAGTGGGATAATAGTAGAGCTAGACATTGAGAAAAGACAAGTATTTCTAAAAGGAAATATTTATGAAATCAGTGAAAATGATGTTGATAAAATGGGAATTAACTGGGGAACTGCTGCTGGTGCGATTACAAATTCTGGTGGATTTGCATTAACTGCTGATATAGGAAGTGCAGCACTAACAGGAGTAGCTGGTGCATCAGTAATTGACTATTTAGGTTCTATTGGTTCTGGGAATAAAGGAGCTTTGGCACTTGGTGCATCAATTGAGTTTTTAAAGACATATGGTGCTGTAAATACAATCTCTGAGCCAACTCTTCTTTGTGCAAATAACTTAAAAGCAAAAATTTATGTAGGTAAAACTCAGTCTATAAAAGTAAGTTCTGCTCAACAAGATTCAACTACAGGTATTGCTAGAGATACTTTTACTCGTACCGATATCGGTTTTACTATGGAGATGACTCCTAGAATTTTAGATAATGACAAAGTATCTATTCTTTTTAATAACATCATTGAAGATGTTGATCGTGGTCAAGATGCTCAAACAAATACACCAGTTGTAACTAAAAGAAGTGTTGAGACTACTGCGATCGTTAAAAATGGAGAGCCTATCGTCATTGGTGGTTTAGTTCGTGATGTTTATGCAGATACAACAATAAAGGTACCATTACTAGGCGATATTCCTATTCTAGGTGCACTATTTAGAAGTAACCAAGAGTATAGAGATAAAGTAACTCTTCTTGTTGTAATTACTCCATATATTGTTAATAAAAGTGCTGACTTAATAGCTATACAGCAAAAAGTTGCTGACTATCAAGAACTCACAAGAAAGTATGCCAATCTAATGGAAAAAAACTATGAAGAGGGCTTTGGTAAAAAGTACAAATCTGATACTAAACAGCAACAAGCTTTAGATAATCCTGTACTTAATGCGAACTAATAGCTATGTTTAAAGAATACAATGAGTTAGAGTTAGAACCATTTTTAGAAGATGTAGATGGTGTTGACTATGAACACGCTTACAAGAACCGTGTTCTTTTTGCTCTTATTGATGATGAACTCAATGCTTGTACTGACAAACAGAATATACAAAATGCACTAAACTATATATCTCACGCTAGATGGGACAGACCTGTAGCTATTTTAGATGAACAGAGTTTTGAAGATCTTGATCATAAATACTTAGAGATTAAATCTGAAAGTAGTATGGATAGTGTACAAGAAGATGCAGAGAGTGAGAGTGTTGAAGACCTAGACTTATTTTTACAAAATGAAGATGACCTATTAACAAGTGAAAATTCAGCTCCAGTTATAAAACTTGTAAATATGCTTTTTGTTCAAGCAGTTAGCCAAAGGGCAACAGATATTCATATAGAGACTTATGAGTTTCAAGGTATTATAAAGTTTCGTATAGATGGTGTTTTAAAAGAGATCACAACTGTAAAGAAAAATATTATTACATCTGTTATAAACAGAATAAAAGTTATGTCAGATCTTGACATTGCAGAGAGTAGAATTCCACAAGATGGTAGAACTAAAATTAGTGTTGCAAAAAAGCAGGTAGATATTCGTGTAAGTATTTTACCTACTTTCTTTGGTGAAAAAGTTGTTATGAGACTTCTTATGAAAGCTGACTCTATTCCTACACTAGAGGGTTTAGGTTTTACGCCTGATGTCACAGAGCAATTAAGCTCACTTTTAAACTACTCATATGGAATGGTTCTTATAACTGGTCCTACAGGTAGTGGTAAGTCAACTACACTACACTCTTTTCTTAAAAAGATCGATCACTCAAAGAAAAATATAGTTACAGTTGAAAACCCTGTTGAGTACAACTCTTTTGGAATTAACCAAGTTCAGGTAAACGAAAAAGCTGGACTTACTTTCGCTTCAGCTCTAAAGTCTATTTTACGTCAAGATCCTGACGTTATACTTGTTGGAGAAATTCGTGATCTTGAAACTACAGAGATTGCAGTTCAAGCTTCAATGACGGGTCACTTACTCCTTTCAACTCTTCACACAAATAGTGCAGCAGGAGCTATACCTCGTCTTGTAGATATTGGTATAGACTCATTTTTACTTAGTGGTACAATAATCGGTGTTTTAGCTCAGCGTCTAGTACGTCTTTTGTGTAATGATTGTAAAAAAGAGGCTATGGCAACTCCAAATGATTGTGAGTACTTTAACCTCCCAGCTAACTCTAAAGTTTATGAAGCGTGTGGGTGTGATAAGTGTGATCAGAGTGGTTACAACTCAAGACGAGCTATTGGTGAGATCATTAAAGTTGATAAAGATATGTCAGAACTTATAAAAGGTAATCCTGATGAGTTCACAATTAAAAAACATCTAAAAAACGACCCTAAGTTTGTTTCACTTTTTGATAGATTAAATGAGCTTATAGTAAATGGTGAAACTTCACTAGAAGAAGCGTTAAGAATAGGTGTTAAAGAACTTTGATATTCAAATATAGAGCTTATAGTGAGAGTGGTGAGAGTGTTAACTCTACCATTACAGCAGCAAACTTAGTAGATGCAAGATATGAGTTAGAGAGAGGTGGACTTTTAATAGAGTCTATAAAAGAGCAAAAAACATACTTTACTCCTAAAATAGACAATGCAAAACTAGCTCTAGTTTCAAGAAATATCAGTATCTATTTACGATCTGGTATGTCACTTATGAGAGCCATAGACCTTATAAAAGAGAACTATAAAAAAGATCCAAAATTTAAAAACTTTTTAGAAGCTTTAAGTAAAGAGTTAAAAGAGGGTAAAAGTTTTTTTGAGGCATTTAACCAACAAAAAATCTTTAAAATTCCACCTTTTTTTCTATATACGATCGAAGTTTCTGAAAAAAGTTCTTCACTAGAGAACTCCCTACTAGAACTTAGTGGCTTTATCTCTACAACTGAAAAGCTTAAACGTGAAGTTGCAAAAGCTTTCATATACCCTGGTTTCATTATCTTGATTGCAGTTGGAATGATTAGTTTTATGTTAACATCTATTGTTCCTAAAATCGTTGATATTTTTGAGTCTTCAGGAAATGAATTACCACCTGCTACACAGTTTACCCTTACTGTTTCACACTTTATGCAAGATTACGCTTTTTATATTTTTTCTGCTTTTGTAGTTTTTACGATCGCGCTCACAATAACGAGACTAAAGAGTTATAGTTTTAGAAAAATGCAAGATAAATTTGTTCTTAAAATGCCACTTCTTGGAAGCATTATGCTTCACCATGAGCTTAGTATGTTCGCTCGTGTTAGCTCACTACTTTTAGAGAGTGGTGTACCATTTGCACAATCAATCCACTTCTCAACTAAAATATTCTCAAATGTAGTAATTAAAGATGGTTTTAAAGAGATCTCAAAAAAGATCATTGAGGGTAAGTCATTTACAAACGCTGTTGCTTCTCAAAAAGAGATCGAGCTTCCACCTGACTTTTTAAATGCGATCGCGATCGGTGAGAATAGTTCAGAACTACCTTACACACTAAAAACATTAGCTGAGTTTTATGAACTTACTAATAGAGACAAAATAGAAGTTCTGCTATCATTGTTAGAACCTATTTTAATGTTAGTAGTTGGTGGAATTATTGGCTTTTTAGTCATCTCAATGCTACTACCAATATTTTCAATTTCAGTCGGATAAAACAAAAAAAAGGAAAAAAATGAACAATAGTACAACAAAGAGAAAAAGTATAATGAGAAAAGGTTTTACACTTTTAGAACTTATGATTATAATCGTTATTTTAGGGCTTTTAGCTTCATTAGTACTACCAAACTTACTTGGTAAAAGTGAAGAAGCAAAGAGAAAACTAGTATGTATTCAGATGCAAAGTATTAATGAGTCTCTTAAATCATTTAGATTTGACAATGGTATGTACCCTGATACAGAAGAAGGGATCAACGCTCTACTTAAAAACCCTGATGAAGAGAAGTATAAGAACTATGCATCTTCTGGTTACCTAGACTCTAAAAATCCTCCTCGTGATCCATGGAAAAATGAGTATATATACATAAATGAAGATGGTGAACTAAATATTATATCACTTGCTGCTGATGGTAAAGATGGTGGTAAAGAACAAGCTAAAGACATTACACTAATCGAGTGTCAAAAATAAATATTCAAAAAAGAGCTTTTACGCTCATAGAGCTACTTATAGTGATCATCATTATAAGTTTAATCTATGCAGTAGTATTTGACAATTTTTTAAAGAAAAAAGGCGAAGTTGATACTTTAAGTATCAGAACTATCAAAGCCTACATGAACAAAGAAGCAGAAGGGAAAAAGGGGATCACCTCTTTAGTATGCTCTTCCTCACTAAAAAAATGTTTCTTACTTAACAATGGTGAAATAATCACTCAAAATGATTTTGATAAAAAGTATGAACTCTACTATTTAAAAGCCTCAGAAGAGATTTTTCGATCAGAACTCCCTTTTGTTGATATAGATAATGAAGAGTTTAAACCATCTTTCATAGTTAATAGATATGAAAATGGTGTTTTCTCACCAACTATTTTAAAAAACGAAAAAGAACAATGGTTTTATATTACTTCATACTTTGAGAATTATAAAGAGTTTGACTCACAAGTTGAGCTTATAGAGTTTATACAAAAAAAAGAGTATTTACCTATGAACGTAGGTCATGCTGATGAATAAGAGAGGTTTTACACTTATTGAGGTTCTTATCTCTGTCCTTATCCTGTTTGTAACTGCAAGCGCCCTATTTCGTTTCAATATTTTCATAAAAAACCAGTTTGAACAAGATATAGAGTCACATAAGCTAATTATGCTCTCTTCTGCTGTTTTGGGTGAGAAAAAATATACTAAAGATACAAAGTACTATTTAGATACTCTTGTTAAGCTAGGCAATATACATGATGATGATATGCGTTTTTTAAAAGATAACTATCTTTACATAGAGAGTACTGAAGAGATCCCTTACTTTCTATATAGTGATGGTGAAACAGATTATGAGATCGAGTATGGTATGCACTATATTCATAATGACAAAGCAAATGAAAAACTACTTTGGATCGAGCAATGAAAAAGCAACGTAAAGCCTTTACTCTCGTAGAGATGATGGTCTCAGTTTTACTTATGAGTATTCTTTTTACATACCTCTATGGTGCGATCAGTAATATTCGTAAAACAAACAAACCATATACTGATCGTTCAACTCTTATAAAAAAAGAGAATAGACTTTTTGATCTTTTTAGCAGTGACTTTTTACTTTCAGTTGGTAAAGCTGAAATTACTCAATTTCCCAAGTACGACATAGTTCAGTTCTCAACCTCTAACTCACTCTACCAAATCCAAAACCCGATCGTAACCTATGTAGTTAGTAAAAAAGAGAACGCCCTACTTCGTATAGAAACTTTTAAAAAGTTTAAAATAAATGAACCTTTTAATGTAGAAGATCTAATTTATACTGATATTTTAGTTAAAGATACTCTTGGTTTTAATGTAAATAGCGACGGATCTTACTTCTACTTGTTACTTCGTGCTAAAAAACTAAATCCAATGCTTTTGAAGTTGCCATATGTATCAAAATAGAAAACGTACAAAAAAACGCCATGGAATAGTCCTTTTTGTAACATTAGCACTACTAATGGTACTAACTGCGATCGTTACTAACTTTTTAGAGAAACAGTCTAAAATAAAAGAGTACCGCATAAATGAAACTGCTAAAATAAATAACATTCAGATCCTATCAGGCATGGTTAGCTTTTTAAAAGGCTTACAACTAGACGAAGAGATGATCTTTTATGGCTCTAAAATACCTGTAAACCTCTTTTTAAGCAACCAAGAGATTTTAGTTACTTTTAACTCTTCACAGTATGGTATAAATATTAATTCACTTATAAAAGCTATGAAAGAGAAACCTGTAGTTTATGATCTGTTACTAGAGTACTTTAGACAAAAAGAGTTAAAATACCCTGAGTTCTTTATAAACTTACTTCAAGATACAATTGATAAAGATAGTTTTGGAATAAACACAGATGAGACAGAAATAATCTTAACGCAACCAAACTTTCATAACGGAACTATAAAAAATAGAACTCACTTAAATGAGATCATAAACTACTACTTCTTAGCTAAAAGTGATGCGAACATCTATAAAGTAGAGTTTGAAAAGATGTTCACCTTTGACACAAACTTTATAGACATAAATCTTGCAAGCCAAGAAGTTATAGACTTCATTTTTTATGATGCTGATAATTTTACTAAAAAAGAGATCTTTGAAAAAGAAGAAATTTTTGAGAAACTAGATGAGCTCCCTTTTGATGATAACTATAAAAATAAGATAAAAAAAGGTGTATTAGGACAAAACATAACAGTTCACTCTACTGCCATAAAACTAAATATAAAAGTCCAAGATAAAGAGTTCTCTTTCAACTACACACTAGGTAAAAATTCTTCTGTTTATAACATAGAAATTTATTAATGATATAATAGAGCCCTCTGAACAATTAAGCTAAATATTTTAAATCAACTTAACCTCTTTAAAACCAACAATTAGCTAAAATAAATATACTAAGAAGCCAAGTTTGAGGGATAAATATGCAGTTAAGTTTT
>WTBY01000054.1 GCA_013138865.1 Helicobacteraceae bacterium
CAAGATCACACAGTTACTTGGGCAATTTATCTCCTACTAGGTTTGAAGAAATAAATGATATGTTACAAATCGAAATGGTTGCTTAGAAATAAGTTAGAAAGTGTATGAATTTCAGTTACCTCTCCAAGTAGCCAATAAATTACCTAGCGGAAATTTATTGGCTATCTTCAACCGTTGTCCTTACATATTACTATTTAGTTTTCAAGTATAAGTTAATTATTTAAAGATAAATATTACATAATAAATTAAGGTTTCAAAATGAGTAGATTATTATTTGATGAATTATAAGAAAAAGTAGAAAAGTAAGCACACATATTTACTATTAAGTCGAATTAATGGTAAAATATCTTATGAAATAATTAAAAATGGTAATAATCAGGAGTATCTTGAAAATAGTTTACCTTTCAATTGTACAGATTAAGTAAGAAGGAGCATTAATGTATGCAACAGAATTTCAAACAGTTATAAGTGAACCTTATATTTTTATACCAAATTATGAAAATTTTAAGGGACATGAAGTACGGGTTGTTTTATTAGATATTGATAAAAAAAATAGTAATTTAGTAATAGATAAAGAAGATTTTTTTGATCGAATAACAAAAGAACCAAAAAATATAAATAATATAAAATTTTTATCGAGAGACGAGGCAAATGAAAGATAAAATTTTTTTTGATTCAAATATTTTTTTATATGCTTTTAATAAAAGTGATATTAAAAAGCAATCAGTAGCAAATAAAGTTATTATGAATGATGGGTATGTATATTTTATAAGTACACAAGTTATTAATGAAGTAAGCAATAATATGTTAAAAAAATTAGCTTTTAAAAATTATGAAGTTAAAGAATTCATTAGTGAAGATATGCAACATGAACAGCTATTCGATAGTACAAAAATAATTAACCCATTTAAGGATAAAAAATAATGAGATTTTCAAAAGCTTTTATACCAACTGCCAAAGAGGCACCAAATGATGCAACACTAGCGAGTCATATATTTTTAACACGAGCTGGCTTTATTACTCAAGTCTCAGCAGGTCTTTATAACTTTTTACCACTTGGAAAAAGAGTGTTAAGAAAAATAGAGAACATTGTAAATGAAGAGATGAGCAGTGTTGGGGCTCAAGAAGTTGATCTTAGTTTTGTTACTCCTACTGAGTTGTGGGAAGAGAGCGGAAGAATAGAAAAGTTTGGAAAAGAACTTTTACGTTTTAAAGATCGTAAAAATAATAGTTTTGTTCTAGGACCAACTCATGAAGAGATGATGGTTAACCTTGTGAAAAATAGAATTACAAGTTACAAACAACTACCACTTAACTTATACCAAATAAAAACAAAATTTCGTGATGAAGCACGTCCTCGTTTTGGACTTATGCGTGGACGTGAGTTTGTTATGAAAGATGCTTATAGTTTTCACTCATCTGAAGACGATTTAGACCGTGAATTTGACCTTATGGAAGCTACTTATAAAAAGATCTTAACTCGTCTAGGTTTAGACTATAGAGTTGTTGAGGCTGATAGTGGTGCGATCGGTGGAAGTGGTTCTAAAGAGCTAATGGTGATTGCAGACAGTGGTGAAGATACGATCGCAGTATGTTCAAAATGTGAGTATGGAGCAAATATAGAAGCAGCAAAAAGAAGTGCTAGGCTAGAGTTTCCTGATGCCCCTCAAGCTGACTTTATGAAGTTTAAAACACCTAATGTTAACTCTTTAGAAGACCTAGCTATATTCTTTAAAGTTGATCCTTACTACCTTTTAAAAACTGTTGTTAAGCGTGCAGTTTTTGAAGATAGTAGTGAGATAGTATTTTTCTTCTTGCGTGGAAGCGATGATCTTCAAGAGGCAAAAGCTCTTAATACAGTTGGTGCTTTAGAGTTAGTAGATGTAGAAGCTAGTGAAATAGAAGCAATCGGCTACAAGGCAGGTTTCTTAGGACCTTTAGATGTAGAAGATGTTAACTGTGTATTTGATATAGATGTAAAAGATGCACAAAATATTATCTGTGGTGCTAATGAAGATGAAAAACACTTTGTTGGAGTTGACCTTTCAGTTTTAAAAGATGCACATTTTGCTGACATATCAGAAGTAAAAGAGGGTGATGGTTGTCCTTGTTGTGATGGAGAATTATCTTATACTAAAGGGATCGAAGTAGGGCACATTTTCAAACTAGGAACTACTTACTCATCCGCTCTTAAAGCTGAGTATTTAGATGAGAATGGAAAAGCACAACCATTTATCATGGGTACTTACGGTATGGGAATCTCACGTTTAGTTGCAGCTGTGATCGAGCAACATAATGATGAAAAAGGGTGTAAGTGGACTAAAGAGACTTCACCTTATATGGTAAATATAATGGTTTCAAACATTAAAGACGAAGATCAGTTGTCTTTTGGTGAACTTTTATACGATAAACTACAAAGTTCTGGTGTTGAAGCTATTATAGATGATCGCAAAGAGCGTTTTGGCTTTAAGATGAAAGATGCAGAACTTATAGGTTTTCCATATACAATCGTAGTTGGAAAAGAACTAGTCAATGGAAATGTACAAATTTTTGATAGATCTACATTAGAGAAAACCGAAGTGTCAAAAGACAATGTATATGAAAAAATAATGGGATTAATTAAGTGATCTACTTTTTAGTATACCTATTTTTAGAGGTAATGGTTAGTACACAAATAGCATCTGCTATAGGTGGATTTAACACATTTTTACTTATTTTAGGATCGGCATTTTTAGGTGTTAGTATTTTACTGAAGTTTAAAGATACACTAAGTGAAAATGTAAAAGCAGTTTCACAAAATGCTATCTCTATGCAGGAGTTCCAGCGTTTAAACCTGTTTACACTTTTCGGAGCTATTTTACTTATTATTCCAGGGTTTTTAAGTGATATAATAGGTCTATTGATGCAGTTTAGCGTAGTAACTAAAATGTTTGTAAATCGTTATGGTGCTAAAGAGCAGAGTGAAAATATATATAACCAAACACAAAACAAAAATGAGGAGAATGTAATCGATGTTGAAATACTTGATAATAGCACTAGCATTAAGCACTAGTTTAATAGGTGCAACAAATGTAGAGGTAAAGAAGTTTCTTAAGAATAGTATTGGTAAAAATCCAAATATTGTAAAGTTTAAAGTTGATGTTTTATCACGTCAAAAATTAGATGCACCTAAAGGTTGGGAAGCTGTTATAGTTGAGCTTGATGCTGATGCTAAAATGGGTGGAACAGTTAGAGCAATTAAGCAAAAAATGATCTACTTTACAAAAGGTAAATTTATCACACCTGATCTAATAGACATTAGAAATGGTAAGAACTTAAAAGAGACTATTACACCAAAGTTTAAAAATAGTTACTATAATTCTAAAAACCTTATAAGTGGTTATGCTAACTCTAAACACAAAGTAGTAATTTTCTCAGATCCACTTTGTCCTTACTGTAGACAAGCTGTTCCTGAAGCTATTAACTATATGAAAAAGTACCCTAAAGAGTTTGCAGTATATTACTACCACTTACCACTAGCAGCGCTCCATCCAGCTGCTGTAACTCTAGTAAAAGCTGCGATCGTAGCTGAGCAAAAAGGTCTTAAAAATGTAGTGTTAAGACTTTACAAAGTTGAAACAGGTGCTAATAGTAAACCACAAGTTGCACTTAATGCGTTTAACAAACTTTTTAGAACTAAAATTACATTAAAAGATATAAAATCATCTAAAGTGCTAAAACATTACAAACATGATGAAAATGTAGCTGCATCACTTATGGTTAACGGCACACCTACCTTCTTCTTTGATGGTAAAAAAGATCGTCGTAAAAATCTTTATAAGAAAGTGAAAATTAAGTAAACTCAGTACAAAGCCAAAAGGCTTGTGCTAGAGTTTACTTTATAAATCATGAAATATATAATAATATCCATTTTAATAACTCTCTCTTTAAATGCAAAATCCACAAAAGTAATAGACGCAACAAACCATACTATAGTATTAACACAAAATGAGTGCTCTTTTTCTATAGTTAACTTACCTATTAAAAGAGCTTTTATGTGGAGACTTAAGAGTTATGATACTGCTATATTTAAAGCAAAAAGTGGACGTGCTAGCTTTAGCTTTAAGTTACATAGAGATAAATGTAACAATAAAATATTAAACCTTATAAATAGAAAAATTGTACTTCAAAGTATATCTTTGCACGATAGAACAAAAGTCGATAAGTCAGAACTATATATAGTTAATTTTAAATTTGGAAGATAATATGAATGTAATAGAACTACTTATTAAAATGGTTGAGTCTAAAAGTGAGACTCCAAGTGATGGTGAACTACTAAGTTTTATAGCAGAATACTTAGATGGCTTTGAAGCAATTAGAATAGATAAAGATGAAGTGAAAAACCTCTTTTTATATAAAAAGTTTGGTGAAGGTAAACACCTCTGTTTTGCAGGTCATGTTGACGTTGTTCCCTCAGGTGATGGCTGGAGTAGTGATCCATATAAGGTAATTGAGAAAGATGGACTACTTTATGGTCGTGGTATGCAAGATATGAAGAGTGGAGTAGCTGCTTTCACACAAGCCATGAAAAATACAACAACATTTAATGGAACACTCTCTATGCTTTTAACATCAGATGAAGAGGGACCTGCAATTAAAGGTACTTTGGAAGTGTTAAAGTATTTAAAAGCTAAAAATATGTTACCTGACTCTGCGATCGTAGCAGAGCCAACATGTGAGACTATTTTTGGTGATGCTATTAAAGTAGGGCGACGTGGCTCTATAAATGGTATTTTAACTCTTAATGGAGTTCAAGGTCACGCAGCTTACCCCGAGAAATCTATTAATCCTATTAACCTTATAGCTCCTATTTTACCTACTATAGCAGGAGTTAATTTAGACAATGGAGATGAGTACTTCTCGCAAAGTAAATTTGTGATCACAGATATACGCTCAGGACTAGAAGTAACTAATGTAACTCCTGGAGTATTAAAAATGATGTTTAATGTTCGTAACTCAACAGCAACTACACTTAAAGACGTTAAAACTTTTGTTGAAAATAGATTTAAAGAGCATGACTTTACTTTAGAGATTAATCAAAGCTCAAAGTCATTTATGACGGATGCTGACTCTCACATAGTAAAAACTATAACTTCATCTATTAAAGATGTATTAAATGTTGAAACAAAGCACTCAACTGCTGGTGGAACTTCAGATGCTCGCTACATTGCAGAATTTGGAATTGATGTAATAGAGTTTGGTGTGATTAATGACACTATTCATGCACCAAACGAGAGAACTTCCAAAGAGTATGTTGAAGGGTTAGAAAAAGTATTTAGTAGTGTTATAAAAAACTACTAACTTTTAGTAACTATTCTGATTGTAGGAATTGTACAAAGAACTGTTCTTTACTACTATTGTTGTCACTGTAAGTTACAAAAAGTGTATAGTTATCACTACATTGAATAGCATTTTTATAGTTTTGGTTTGTTAAATAGAGCCACTCTGGACCATAGTATGGCTGTAAAGTATAGTTAGAACCATTAACTTCATTAACAGTACTTGTACCCATCCACCAAGAACCTTCCATCGCTATTGCAGCATCGACTTCATCTTTTACTGCTTCTGCTTGAGAAACTATCGCTTTTCCAGCAGCGAACCAACCTTTAGCTTTTGTTTTTGTATCAGCTTTAGGATCTTGGTAATATACTTTTTTAGAAGCTTTATATGATTTGTCTGAATCGCTTGCCTGTACCGCCGCAGCTTGAAGTATTCCCTTCACTGTTGTTTCAATACCCTCTTGTGCTAGAACAATATTTTCACATGTTACACTTGTACCATTTAGATCAAATTCCATATCTATATTAAAAAGAAAGTATAACTCTTTTGGTATATTATTAGTAATAGATATAAGCTGACATGAGCTATTCATTTCAGATGTAAAAGGATTTGTATATGTATTCATAACATTACCCGTTGGTAAATAATTTTTTAAAATTTTACCTATAGAGTCACTGCTTGTTTGTGCACTCCTATAGCTTATTGTGTCTATAGTGTAAGTCAAGTCATCACTTACTACACATTGAAAATCACCAGTTTTATCGCTATCTGTAACACCAGCATTTCCAGTGTAGGTAACACCAGCACCACAAACATTACTTGTTGTTGTTAGTATAGTGTCATCTTGAATTAATTCAATAGACGTAATAGTCGTATTGCTATCTAGAAAAGTAAATGTAATGTTATTCTCTTGCACTGAACTTAATAGAGTAGAGCCAATAAAAAGGCTCGTAATTAGTAATGTATTTTTCAAGTAAGTATCCTTTAAATTTTTTGTACAGTAACTGTTGATGTTTCATTACCAATGATAATGTATTCATCTTTATAAAATTGTAATGAAAAAATATTATCAAGACTAATACCTTTAGATGTCTCATTTACAGTATAAAGTTTAATGTTAGAAATTACACCAGTTGAGTTGTCTATATCCGCTACAATATACCTACCACCTGACTCTGCTACTGCTACTTTTGTTGCAGTAGAGTTAAAAGCTATTTTTCTATATTGTTTAAAGCCTATGTTTTTCAAAGTTGTATCTAGTGTATTAACATTGTATGTGCGTAGCTTTGTAAAAGCTCCATCACTATTGATCTTACCAAATACTAAATTACGTAAAGTTGCAATACCTACAAGCTGTGAGGCAGGGTCGTATTTCGCATCATGTACTGCACTGTTTGTACCTAAAGATATTTTCTTAAGAGAAGAAAGGTTTTTATTCTCAGTGCTATATTTACCTATAAAAAAACCATTATTTTTACTTGATACCATCACGATGTTGTTATAAACTTCTATATCTAAAATAAGTTTTAAACTCTTATTCATATTGTATAAAATTTTATTACTTACAATACCATTTTCATCTATTTGAGCTAGTAAAAGACCTCTTCCATATATACCTGCAAGAACGGAGTCCTCTGCTAAAAATGATGTTGCAGTAACATTATTAATGTCATACTCTGTTACTGAAGTTAAGTCTACTGTTTTAAAGTTATTTAAAGAAATTTTTTCTGATAAACTTGCAACTTCTAAGCCATCACTAGTACCTAACAAAACAGCTGTTTTTGCTTCATTAATACTAATTGACTTAACAACATTGGCTGATAAATCAGAATTTGAGTTACTATAAGTTATTCCATTACTCAAATCAAAGTTACTTAGGCTAGTAATGTGAACACCTTCTAAATTTCCCACTAAAAATTGATCACTAGAACCAATATTTACTATTGCATGAGTTCTTTCAAGTCTATTAGATTGATCATCAGTTGAGTTACATCCATATATGCTAATTAATATTATGAAACTTATAATAAGTTTTATGAATTGAATCATTTGTCATCTCCCGTTAGGTTATAGTCAACAAGTTCTAAATTAAAGTGATCGTCACTATAAATATCTTCTGTGACCATTAAAAAAAATGTTCTAGGACCACCACTTTCTGAACACATTAACGCAGTTATATCTTGATTAGCTGGTAAATAAGCTGAGGGTCCATCTGTTCCATTTGTCATAAATGACAACCTTTCATTTGAATTATTATACATCTGACCAAGCCACCAATAGTTTCTAGTCTCAAGCAGTGTTTCTACACCACTAGCTATACCACCAATTGCTTTAACTGTTGACTTACCCATAGATGTCCAAGTCCCCTCATTATCAGCGTCTTCACCATCAGTTGCTACAATTTTTCCTATGTCTTGTCCTACTTTAACAGCTGCACTAATACCAGTTATAAATTGGTGCACCGCATTTGGTAAATAATTTCCAGTCCCTTGTTGTCCTAAAAGTATATTATCACATTCAATATTTGTAGTAGTTCCTGGTTCGACAAGTATTAAATTTATATCTGTAAGTATAAAAAAATTAAGTCCTGTTGGCATACCTCCAACAACTGCTGGGTTAGAACATGTGTTTACATCATTTTTAAATGCATTTTGGTTGTTTAAAACAAAAGCTGAACTACCACTTATTGCATCATTAGAGAAGTCTCTAAACATATTTCCAACAGTTGTTGAACCTGAACGTCCAACTTCTACTTTTAACTGAGAAGCTTCATCATTACTAAAATCGTTAGCATAAATACATGAGTATGTACCTTGGTCACCGTACTGGTATGTATCATCATGACTATGTTCTGACTCATTACTAGTAGCAACACCAATAACAGAACCATAGTCTCCCTTAGGATCACTACACTCTATTGTATACCCTAAGTCTAAGCCTTGAATGTTAGCAGGAGTTATACTAGTAATTGCTACCATGCGTGCATCACTTTCACTGTTAACAATAAAGTTAAGCTGGTTATCATGATGAATAACAGCATTTAGTGTTGTTTGATAAAGAGTTACTACAAAGAGTAGATATGAAATTTTTTTTAGCATAATCATTTAGCTATTGCCTTTATTTGTGAGTTGAGAGTACTCTATCTAAATTAAAATTAAAATGATAGTAAAGTTTGATGATATAAATGATAGGATTAACTGATACTATAGATAACTACATTAAATAATAAGGAATTGATAATGGAAAAATATAATGATTTAACACAAGAACAAGAGAGAATAATTGTTCATAAAGGCACAGAATCACCATTTACTGGTGAGTACAATGATCACAAAAAAAGTGGTGTTTATACTTGTGCAAGATGTAATGCAGAACTGTATAAGTCTAATGATAAATTTAGCTCAGGCTGTGGATGGCCTAGTTTTGATGATGAGATAGAAGGTGCAGTAGAGCGAAAAGTTGATGCAGATGGAAGAAGGGTAGAAATTTTATGTAGAGCTTGTGGTGGACATTTAGGTCATGTATTTGAGGGTGAGCGATTAACCGATAAAAATATAAGACACTGTGTAAACTCACTATCACTCATTTTTAAAGAGTCTTCAAAGTGATTTCATATCTATAAGGTAAGTAACTCAACTTTCGCACATAAAACCTAACTCTTTTTGAGTGTAAGCACTGAGTATAGCGATAATCTGTAGTAAATCTTTATTCTCCTTGACAACATTTTGTATTTCAGAGATTTTTATTAGTATTTGAA
>WTBY01000064.1 GCA_013138865.1 Helicobacteraceae bacterium
AACCGTTATAATTGAAAAAGTCGCACCCGATAGGTGAAAGTTTTAGGTGTGTCTTTTTCGCTTGTAGATACCTAATTATAGAGCAATCAAGCTTGTTGTCTAATTTGGTATGGAATTATTGGGGATATTATTTTACTGTGCCCAAATTGTGCCCAAAAATGACCAATTTTAACTAAAATGAGAGTTAATGAAACAAATGGGTGCGTAAATAATCACTTTTTCTTATAATTTACAAGATATTCATCTGCTATTTTAAGCTTCAAACTTTTATTAAAACCAGCATGAACTTTCATCAGTTTTTTCATTGGAGAAAATACTCCACCTTTTTTTATGCCCTTGCGGTACAAGTGCATTTATGGTATTATTTATTTTTAGATCTAGATACTTTTTATAGGTAAAAAGGTAAGGTAAATTTCTTCTCAAACTTCTATATGCTGATACAAGTTTTTGATGAGTAAATTGTTCTTTTAATGTCTTTATATTTAGTGACTTCTCTGCTAAAAAGTCCTTGTGTAATTCATACCAAATATTTAGCTTATTTGTAAATCTTTTTTCAGTTGTAGTTGTGAGTGTTCTCATTATCTTTTGTAACTCTTTACCTGCTTCTAATCTTGGATGCATAGTTATATAACGCTGTACCCCAAGGGCATTTGTCACTTCGTTCGGGCATATAACTTTCTTTTGATGGAAGTGGTGTTGATGCCCTTGCGGTACACATTTGTATTGGATAATCATTTACAGCCTTAAATAAGCCTCTCTTTCCATCTATAGTCACTGATTTGATTGTATAACCCATATCAATAAGACTTTGAATGAGTTGTTTATAGTCTTTCACTAGTTCACTCTCAACATGCTTCCAAATAACTACTTCACTGGCAAGGGTATCTTTGTAACGCAAGGGCATAATAAAAACCATAGTGCCTAATTTATACCCTCGAGGGGCACCCCGTCTTTTCTCTTACCATAAAATGTAGCATCACATACTAAAACTACTTCTCTTGGTTTGTGTACTTTTACATCTGGCTCATACTCGAAAATTTGTTTCCTAACCCATGGAATACTTCGTTTGTAATCTGATGCTAAATCTTTTAGAATCTGCCGTCTGTAAATATACTTTTTGAAGATTATTTTATGTAGGTTTTCTTCTCGTCTTTTAGAGCTAAAAGACTTCATGCATGCATTCATTACAAAAATATCGTTTAATACCTCTTCTTGAACCTCTATTTATTACACTTTTGGAATAACACTCTGGATATATTTTTACACTTTTTTACAGCCATTTGTAAATAAACCTTTGTTTACTGCCAATATACCACACTTTGAAAAATGTTTTACGCGCCCATTTGTTTCATTAACTCGAAAATAGATACAAGTATAGATTTATTTTTTTAAAAGTCTAGTGACACTTTGGTGAAAGTTCAAAAAATGAATGAAGTTGAAACGGCTGAAATCGCCTAAACAAGTGGTGGGTCCTATGTGACTCGAACACATGACCACTCCGTTATGAGCGGAGGGCTCTAACCAACTGAGCTAAAGACCCACTTTTTGTAGAGTGCAATTATACACCTTTTTTCTTATAAAAAACTTTTGGTTCCTCTTCCATCATACATATCATTAAACCTAAAAGCTAAAAGGTTTTGCATAACTGCAAAAAGTATTATAAAATTCACAAAGCTACTTCCACCATAACTGAACATGGGCAGAGGAACTCCAACTACGGGTGCGAAGCCTATTGTCATTGCAATATTTACACTCATATATATAAAAATAAGCAGGGCTATACCAGAGCTTACAACCCTTATGTAGTAGTCGTTTGTAAATACGCTTATACTTATAAGGTGCAAAATTAATAGAGCATATATAGTTATAAGAAGACTTGCACCAATAAAACCACCACGCTCAACAACATATGCAAATATAAAGTCACTAGATGCGATCGGTAAAAAGCGTAGCTGTGCCTGTGTAGCATCCTCTTTTATTTTTCCATCTATTCCACCTGAGCCTATAGCAATAATAGACTGTTGAACATGGTAGCTTGGCTTTTCACTCATAAAATCATGAATACGTTTTTTTTGGTAAGCATGTAGCTGTCCATAAAGAAGTGGTGTAGATACTGCAACTGCTAGTAATAAAGTAGTCCAAATTTTCCAATTAACACCAACTATAAATAGTATTCCTATTCCTAAAAGTAACAGAACCAAAGCAGTACCTAAATCGGGTTCTTTTGCGATCAATATAAATGGAAGGAGTATAAAAAAAGAGAGTTTTAAAAAATCTTTTACTCCATAGCCTTCACGTGGTGGTGGATTTTGTGCTATTAAATAAGCAAGCATTAAAATAAAAGCAGGTTTCATAAGTTCAGATGGCTGAAGTGTAAAGTTAACAAATGGAATCTCTATCCATCTTTGTGCCCCTAAACGTGATTGTCCAAAAAACTCAACAGCTACCAACAGTCCTATATTTAGCCAATAACTGAGTGGAATAAGCCAATTAAAGCGTCTTATGGGTAAAATAAAAAATAAAACAAATGCGATAAAGCTAATTGCAACATATATTGTGTGTTTTTTTGCAAGGTGAGGATGTATCTCATTTATAAGAAAACCAGACATAAAAATAAGCGGTAGTATTAAAAATATACTTGTATAGTCAAAGTGTGCTAAAATACGGCGATCAAAATTAAACATAAAGAGATTTTAACATAAATATGAATAAAGATAATACATATATAGTAGAAGAGCCTCAAAGACTCGATCTATTTTTAACTCAAAAACTAGAGCAGACAAGAAATCAAATAGCGCTTTTAATAAAACAGGACTCAATAGAGGTTGATAATAAAAAAGTAAAAAAACCAGGTCTAAAGTTAAAAGTAGGACAACAAGTAAAAGTTGATCTACCGACTCAAAAGGAAACACCAGCTTTAGAAGTTAACTTTGAAGTTGAAGTTCTTTTTGAAGATGATGATCTAATGGTAATAAATAAGCCATCAGGAGTAACAGTTCATGGAGCACCAAGTGTTAAAGAAGCAACCCTAGTTGACTGGTTAAAAAGACGCGGTGTTAGACTCTCTACTATTAGTGGTGAAGAGCGTCATGGTATCGTTCATAGACTTGACAAAGGTACAAGTGGGACAATGGTGATCGCAAAAAACAATGAAGCTCACGAGGCACTCTCAGCTCAACTTCAAGACAAAACTATGGGTCGTTACTACTTAGCGATCATTGACCCACCACTTAAAGATGAAGTTACTATCATAGATAAAGCGATCGGACGTAGTGCTTCAAATCGTCTTAAAATGGCTTGTGTTGAAAGTGCAAAAAGTGCAAAAACAGAGTTTAGAAAAGTACTGTTTGGTAAGAATGAAGATGTTGAGTTAATAGCTTGTAAACTGTACACTGGAAGAACTCACCAAATTCGTGTTCACCTAGAGTCTATGAGCCGTCATATACTTGGTGATCACATATATGGGACTAGTAAAAAAGACTCTAAAACGGAACGAATTTTGCTTCATGCATATGTATTATATTTTACGCATCCTACTACTAAAAAATTAGTAAGTTTCGTAGCACCTGTAGCTGATGAGATAAAAGAAGAGGCTACAAAATATTTTGATATGGAGAAATTTAATGAAGTCGTTACTGAAAATAACATTACTAACATCTTTAACACTGATACTATTTAGTGGTTGTGTAGCAAGTTTCAAAAATGCTTTTGAACCAAAACAAGATCAAGTATCAATAGACCCTAACTTACCTATTGTTGAATTAAATGGTCATATTGAAGACATGACTTCGATCGCATTTGAGTGGAAAGAGATCAACTCAACTGCAGTTGAAGGAGTTTATATTTACAGAAATGATCCTACTAGTGAAGAGAAAGAGTTGCACCGTATAGACAAAACAGACAACCGTTTTGCAACACATTATGTAGACTCAAAATTAACACCAGGTACTCAATACCAATATGCTTTTTCAACATATAACGCAAAAGATCAAGAGAGTGTTGCTTCTGAAATGACTCCTGTTAAAACACTTCCCCTTTTAGAATCAGTTAGCTATTTTCATGCAACAGATAATATGCCTAGAAGTGCTAAGCTAATCTGGAGACCACATACAAACATAGATGTTGATCAGTACCAAATAGAGCGTAGAGCTGTTCAAAGACCTGACTGGAAAAATATTAAAAGAATTAAAGGTCGTCTAAACGCAGAGTTTATTGATGTAAAGCTAGATGATGACACTTCATATACTTACCGTATAAAAGTTATTACGTACTCTGGAATACTTTCACGTCCATCTAACGATATTACTATAAAAACAAAACCACTACCTGTTCCTGTACTTAACTTAAAAGCTACAAGTAACATTCCTAGTTCAATAGTTATATCTTGGAGTCAAAATCCAGAAGAAGATATAGCTCATTACAATGTTTATAGATCAACTCGTCCGACTGGTGGTTTTGATGTTATCGCTAAAGTAAAAGGTTTATCTTTTAGAGATAACCTAGAGGGTAATGGTGCTATTCGTTACTACAAAGTTACAGCTGTTGATAAAGATGGCTTAGAGAGCTTTAAAGATATTGTTCCTCTTCAAGGATCAACTCTTCCTCAACCAGAGACTCCAGTACTTACAAGTGCGAAAGCTTCTGAAAACCAAATAGTTTTAAAATGGAAAGCAACAGATCAAAGAACTAGCTCATACGTGATCGTAAAAACCATAGCAATAAATTGGTTTGAAAAATCAACAGAAGAGATCACTGATATCGTTGGAACAACATTTAAAGACTCTAACATTCAACCAAACATAACTTACTCATATGAGTTAATGTCTGTAGATGCAAGTGGGATACGTTCAAAACCAACTGAAACCGTCAAATTTGATATAAAAGCGAACTAAAAATATATGCCTCATCTTCACATAAAATCATTTATACAGAGTACACTTCCTTCGAAAGAGGAGGAGAGTGAATTTCTATTTTTAGCAACTAATTCAACAGATAAAAATGAACACCTAATATGTGTCAACCAAGAAGATGAGAAGTTTTTTATATTAGCAAAACAGACAGATTACAAAAATCTTTTAAAGAGTGACAAACTAACACGTCCTTCAGAAAACTACATAACAAAAAAAGCACTTTTAAACTATGCTAAATTCTCTAAGTTAGAAATTATCAGTTCAAACGTAAATGATGAAAAACAGAAAAATATGCACCTTGAAGACTCAAGTGCGCTTAAAAAAATAGAGTACTTTGTAACTAACTTTCCACTTGAAAAAAAAATATGCATAGAAGTTGGTTTTGGTTCTGGTCGCCACCTTATTCACCAAGCTGCTCAAAATCCTGACTTACTTTTTATAGGGATAGAGATTCATAAGCCATCTATTGAGCAAGTTCTAAAACAGATCTCTATTCAAGAGCTTGATAATGTTCTTCTTCTTGATTATGATGCAAGACTATTTATGGAGTTAGTACCATCAAATATAGTTGCTAAGATATTTGTTCACTTTCCAGTTCCTTGGGACAAAAAAGAGCGTCGTCGTGTAATTAACAGAGCTTTTTTAGATGAGTCTATACGTGTTCTTGGTGAGAATGGCAGACTTGAACTTAGAACTGACAGTGAAAACTACTTTACATACTCATTCGCTACTTTTATCGCGTTGCAAAATGTAAAATTAGAGCTAAATAAGAACCAAAATATTGCAGTTACTAGCAAATATGAAGACAGATGGCGACTACAAGAGAAAAATATTTACGACATTACAATGATTGTAAATGAGCATAGCCAAGAGCTAGTAGAGAAAAGAACTTTTGACTTTGATGGAATACCGAAAAATCTCGATACTCTCAAAGAACTTAATCAACAAACGTTTAAGTATGAGAATGGTTTTATTCACTTTGAGCGTCTATACACCATAGAAGATGGACGAATTTTATTTAGACTATCTATGGGTAGCTTCGATCGTAGTGAGCATTTATACCTTATAGTAAGCCAGAGTGATGGAGCTAGTTACTTCCCTCGAACACCAGTTAAAACAGCTACTAACTTACAAATACACCAACATTTAAAAGAGCTATTATATGGATAAAGTAATATATGCACAAGACCTTTCACTCTCATACAAAGATGATCACAACATCATACACAAAGCTAACTTCTCATTTAACGCTGGAGAGTTTATCTTCATTACTGGGGCTAGTGGTAGTGGAAAATCTACTATATTAAAGTCACTCTATGGAGCACTAAAAGCTGATCGAGGAAAGCTTATAGTTGGTGGTGTTACTATGAATGGTATTTCAAGTAAAAAACTTAACTTTCTTCGCCGACATATTGGTATAGTTTTTCAAGATTATAAACTTATAAAAGAGTGGACTATTGAAAAAAATGTAACACTTCCTCTGATCATCTCTGGTTATGCAAAAGAGGTTTCAGACGAACAAGTAGATAAGCTACTTACACACGTTAAACTATCACACCAAATAGGTAGATATCCGCCTGAACTAAGTGGTGGAGAGCAACAACGTGTTGCAATGGCTAGAGCTTTAGCACATAACCCTATACTAATCTTAGCAGATGAGCCAACAGGTAACTTGGATGAATACTCTGCAAAAGTTGTTTGGGACTTGCTAGAGGGTGCAAACGAGCAGTTAAAGACAACTGTGGTAGTTGTGACTCACAATATTCCAGATGTTATGCATGTTCCATTTAGAAAGTTTCACATAGAAAAAGGGGATATTAATGAGATCCTTTAAAAACCATCTTTCATTAATTATTGCCCTTTTTAGTATTATTTTTACAGTTCAAATCTTTATAGTTGTTGATCGTAGTATTAACGCTTATGAAAAGAAGTTAAAAGATGAGTACTCTATGATCGTAATTGTTAAAAAAGGGTTCGATAAACAACTTTTAGTAAATGCAAACCCACTTATAGCTTCGGTTGTTGAACTCTCACCTGATCATATAGTGGACAAACTAAAAAGCGAGATCTCAAACCAAAACTTTAAACTTTTAAAACTCTCACTTCCCACTTTTTACAAAGTTAGACTAAACCGTTTTCCACGTCCTAAAGAGATAAAAAAGCTAACATCAGCAATTACAAAAATAACTAATGTTACAAAAGTTGAAGACTTTTCAAGCAACCACGATGTGACTTATAAACTTCTACTTCTATTTAAAACAATTACAGAGATCTTCTCGATCGCTATGATTGCAGTTACCTCTTTACTTATTTTAAAAGAGATGAAAATTTGGCAGTTTCAACATAATGAGCGCATGAGTATTATGGCACTTTTTGGTGCTCCTATTTGGCTACGTTCAGCTGTACTATTTCGCTTAGCTATTGTTGATGCACTTATATCTTCACTTTTAGTTTCAGCTACTTTTTTCTTAGCAAAAACAAATGGAAAAGTTGCAAATGAGCTTTCTCAACTAGGTATAAGTGTTGAGCTTTTTAATGGAGTTGATGATCTTTTAAAACTTGTTTTAATAGCTCTTTGTCTCTCTGTTGTCTTAGCAACTATGATCGTAATTGCAAATAGAGAAGACAGGTATGCATGAGACTAGTAGCTTCCCTTTTAATTTTAATAACTTCACTTTTTGCTAACCCTACTACTATTGATCAAAAAATAGATAGCTCATCAAAAGAGCTTAAATCATTTGATAAAAAATTCTCTACACTAAATGACAAAATGGCAAAAAATGCAAAAGCAATTTTAGTTCAACAAAAAGAGATCTTAGTTCAACAACGAACGCTAGAACGTCTTATGAATGAGCTTTCACAAAAAGAAGTAAGTTATAAAGAGAGCGTAAAAAGAGCTAACTATTTAAATAGTGAAAGAGATGAACTAGAGAAGTCTCAAAGTAAAACACAAAAAAGGTTAGTATTTGCGATCGCAAGAAATGTCTCACTCTCTTTACTTCTTGATGATGATCGCTCTATAAATGAGGACTCACTTATAAGCGAAGAGGTTCTAAAAAAACTTAGTTTTCAAACTAGAAGTGAAATAGAGAAACTCAATAGTGAACTTCAAAATAATTCAGGAAAAATAAGCTCAGTCAATAGTGAAAGAAGATCTCTAAAAAAATCAATAGACAAAATAGACAATAAACATCAACGTTTGAAAATAACAAAACGAAAAAATGAGAAGGCTCTGAAAGTTCTTAAAAAAGATAAACTAAAATATAAAAGAGCACTAGGAACGTATATATCTCAAAAGAATGCTCTTCAAGGAACACTATCTTCACTTAACATCATAAAAGATGATGAGTTAAAAAAACAGATTGCTAAAGAAAAAAGAGATGCAGAAAAGAAGAAAAAGAAAAAGTGGAAGAAAAAAACTACTGTATCTACGCCAGAACAAGGCAGTTACGAGCTACCAAAAGTTAGAAAATTAGGAAGCTCTTACCAACGCATTAAAACTAAAAAGTATAGAGGTAAAAAAACGATAGCTCCACTAGATAGTTATAAAGTAGCTAAAAAATATGGTACATATAAAGATCCAATCTATCAAATAAAAATATTTAATGAATCAGTCTCTCTTAAACCATCTAAAAAAGGTGCTAAAGTTAAAAATGTTCTAAATGGAAAAATCATTTTTGCTAAAAATACTCCGCTACTAGATAACGTAGTAATTATAGAGCACAAAAATGGTATGCACACCATTTATGCGCATCTAAGTAAGATCTCACCAAATGTAAAAAAAGGTAGAAAAATAAGAGCAGGAACTGTGATCGGTAGAGTTGATGGAAACCTGGTTTTTGAAGTAACACAACAAAACTACCACATTAACCCTATGCAGATGATTAGATAATACCTTTGGCTGTGGTTAGCTAAAATTATGAATTTAGATACATATAACTTCACAATATCACAAAGAAAAATACTAGAAGACATTAGAGTTGATCTTAAAATGTGGAATGAAAAAGAGTTAGCAGACATCTTTCCATACCACTTAGAAAAGAAGTATGAAAAAAAAGTTTTAGCTAAAAAAATCTTTACTTTTTTAGTTGATCACCACAAGGCTCTTAAAGAGAAACCTAATAACTATGAAGAGTTTAGTGAAGTTAAATATAGCACTAGAAAGTTTGAATTTAACTCTATTGAAAAAAAAGGGATCGGACTTGGGGCTTGTCCTGTTGCTAGTGAAGGAACAAGATGTTGTAACCTCTTGACTTTAGATGCGGTTGAGAGTTGTGGGTTTGACTGTAGCTACTGCTCTATTCAAAGCTTTTACAACCAAAATAAAATAGGCTTTGATCGTGACTTTAAAACAAAACTTCAAAACTTACAACTAGACCCTAATGAAACGTACCATATAGGGACAGGTCAAAGTAGTGACTCTCTTATGTGGGGAAATCGTGATGGTATCTTAGACGCTCTTTTTGAGTTTGCGATCATGCACCCTAACGTTATTTTAGAGTTTAAAACAAAGTCTGACAATATAAGCTATTTTTTAGAGAATAGTGTTCCTAAAAATATTATAGTTACATGGAGTCTAAACACTCCTACGATCATAAAAAATGAAGAGCACTTAACAGCAACACTTGATAACCGTATAGCAAGTGCAAGAGCTTTAAGTAACAAGGGTGTATTAGTAGGCTTTCACTTTCATCCGATCGTAGTTTATGAAAACTACCTAGATGAGTACGCTAAAGTTTACAGAACTCTTCAAGAAACATTCACTCCTAAAGAGATAGTTTTAGTCTCATTAGGTACCCTTACATTTATAAAACCAGTGATCAAAAAGTTACGAGAGCGCGAACTAAAAACAAAAATATTGCAGATGCCATTTGAGAGTATAAATGGTAAACAGTCCTATTCACTAGAGACAAAAATAGAGATGTTCAAACATGCATATGAGAACTTTAAAGAGTGGCATAAAGATGTTTACTTCTACTTATGTATGGAAGATCACTCATTATGGAGTAAAGTTTTTGGTTTTGAATATGCCTCAAATAATCAAATGGAAGATATGATGAAAATGTCATATAAAAAGAGTATAGAAAAATCTTAATTATATTTTTATTACATTTTTGTTACAATTCATAACTATTTATAAATTAGAAGGAAAAAAATGTTTGAAAAGATGAGTATCCAAAAGAAGATGAACTACCTTATAACAATGGCAACTGCCTCTGTTTTAGGTGCAACTATCTTTGTATTTGTAGCAATGACACACATAGAGTCAGAGTATGAGGATTTACACAAAAACTCTATGACATCTGCTCTACAAACTCTTGAAATAGAGAAACACTTAAACTATGTAAGTCGTACAACAAGAGATATAATGCTTGGTGGAGACTACTCAAAAAATATGCATAAACTTGAGAGTTCTATAGGCAGTATTGAAAAGCTCTTTATCTCTTTAGAAAATATTATGGCTAAAGAGAGCTCATTATCACTAGTAGTTGAAGCAAAATCATCTACGATGCTCTTTTTAAATAACTCTCTTAGTATGATGAAAAATATCACTAAAGATGAGATCAAAAATGAGACTGTAAAAATATATCATAAATATAAAACAGACTTAACGCCATACGCAAACAAATCTAGAATATCTTTTAAAAAACTTGTTGAACTAAAAGAAGAAGAGCTTTCAGTTAACTCAGTATATTTAGCAAAAGAGATAAACTTTTATAAACTCCTAGTTTTAGTAGCAGGTGTTGCAGTTGGTATAGTCGTATTCATTTTAGCTACAGTTATTAGAAAGTCTATAATAGGTGGTATAAAACGTTTTACTGAGCTTATTAGTCACTCAGCAAAAGGTGACTTTTCAAATGAGTGTGAAGATTGTAATAATGAGACTGAACTTGGTATTTTAGGTGAGCAACTCTCTAAACTATTAAACCATATTAAAGAGTTAATAAACGAAATTAACTCTAGTATTACTGACGCATCAAAAGGAGTCTTTACAAAAGAGATCTCCTCAAAGGATATGGATGGTGAGTTTGTAAAAGCAATTGATAGTGTTGCAAAAAGCATAGAGTATATGAAAATGCAAAACCAAAAAGCTGAACGAGATATTTTCAACTCTAAAATTAGTACTAGAAGTGTAAATGTATCAGAGTCACTATCAGTAATTATCTCTAACCTAGATACAAACCTAGAAGATCTTAAAGAGGTTACTAATGAAACTCAAGCCAACTCAACACTTGCTAGTAACTCTATTGAGAATGTAAACAGCATAGTAAGTGAGTTAGGTGACTTGAGTGAACAGGTCAATGTAAACAACCATAGTATAAACGAGCTAACAACTCAAACAAACAATATTACATCAGTTATAGAGCTAATTACAGACATTGCTGATCAAACAAACCTACTTGCTCTAAATGCTGCAATCGAAGCTGCTCGTGCAGGTGAACATGGACGTGGTTTTGCAGTTGTTGCAGATGAAGTTCGTAAACTAGCAGAGAGAACACATAAAGCAACAGGTGAAATTTCAGTCTCTATAAAAGCACTTCAACAAGATATGAACGATATTCAAACAAGTGCTGAAACTATGAAAACTACGCTAGATCACTCATCTGAAAAGATCAATGCATTTGAAAATACACTAAACGATCTAGCTCAAAGCTCTACTAAAATAGTTGACTACTCATATAGTATGGAAAATAGTATTTTTGTGGTTCTTGCAAAACTTGATCATATCTTGTACAAGTCACGTGCATATAACTCAATAATTTCACTCAATAGAGTTCTACCAGAGCAGTCACCACATGAGTGTAATTTAGGTAAATGGTACGACAACGAAGGAAAAGAACGTTTCAATAAAACTACTTCTTACTCTCAACTAAGTGTACCTCACGCTATAGTTCACAATAATGCAAATACTAACCTATCATTTTTAGAAGGTGATTCTCAAAATAATACTCTAAGTAATGACATAGTTATTGTAGATAACTTTGATAAAATGGAAGATGCTTCTGGGGAGTTATTTGAACTTTTAGACAGTATGCTTATAGAGTCAAAAGTTTAATAGCTTTTGAGCTTACTGACGTGACAACCAGACCATAAGGCCTTTTTGAGCGTAAAGACGATTTTCAGCAACCATTTTTTTAATTAAGTCCTATTTTACGTAATGTAACGAGTAAATTGCTTGGATTTAGGTACTAGTTAAATATATAATAAATTTTACAAAAAGTTTTAATATTTAAAACCTATACCCCACACCTAAACCTAAACTATAAAGATCATTATGTTTGATCTCTCCGTTTGATGTTCCATCACGTAAGTCTACGTTGTAGTTGCTCCAGATGTATTTTGCGTTTACATTTAAGAAGAAGCTATTTGCGATCGGGTATTTTAGACCTGCTGTTACTCCATATAGTAGTGAGCTTGTTGTTCTGCTATCTGTTAGAGAAGTTGTTAGTGGGTTGTAGTCGTAGCTTAGTTGTCCGTAACCTACTAACGCTCCACCATAAAGTGTTGCACTACTTACTTTGTACTCTTCTACTACTCCTGCTAGAAATGCTGTTTCGCTTGTATTTTCTGTTTTATTTATACTTAGTGATGCGTAGTTTTTTACGCTTTTGCGATCTACTAAAAGACAATCGTTGCTGTAAAATAGTTCGTAACCTGTTACGTCTGTGTCAGGTTTTGCGATCGCGGTTGGGTATGCCTCACTTGTTGAGTAGCCACCTTTACTTATGTTTAGACCTACATCAACTGCAAGAAGTGCAGTTGAAGCTAAGAGTGTTGCTGTTATTATTTTTTTCATGTTTTATTATCCTCGTATTTTTATTATTTCCAAGTAGGCTCAACCATACCAGTAACACCAGTAGCAAAGCCAGTAGGTTTCGCTGCAGTTGTAATATCTGGATTCCAAGTATGTAAGTCTTGATCAAACGCAGTTGCCCCATTAAACATATAATTCATAGATGAAACCGAAGAAACATTCCACTTATCATCAACTGTAGGTAGTGCTTTGTTGAAAGATGTTGCACCATCAAACATATAGAACATATTTGTAACTTTTGCAGTATTCCAACTGCTTATATCTTGGTTAAATGATGTTGCACCCTGAAACATACCACCCATTGTTGTAACTTCTGTAGTATTCCAACCACCTATGTTTTGATCAAATGCTGTTGCATTTTTAAACATGGTATCAAATTTAACACTATCAGTAGTGTTAATAGTCCAATCACCTATGTTTTGGTTAAATGATGTTGCATCCGTAAACATATACCAAAATGTAGTAACTTTACTAACATCCCAACTAGATATATTTCCATTAAAATCAGTTGCACCATAAAACATACTCTCCATAGAAGTAACTCCTGAAGTATTCCAACTATTTAAGTCTTGGTTAAAAGATGTTGCACCCTTAAACATCTGGCGCATAAAAGTAACACCAGAAACGTCCCAGTTACCTATGTCTACATTGAAAGATGTTTTCTTATAAAACAACTGGTACATATTAGCAATTATCGAAGTATTCGCAGTTATAAGTTCTTTAGTTAAACTAATTGTTGTTGCTGAAGTTGAACCAGCAGTAAATGCAGTTATGTAGTCATCTCTTAAAGTATCTAAGTTAGTCTCACTTATAGGCTCTGCGTAAAACAAGCTTACTTGTGGTGTGAGTGTACAGTAACCGTGTGTTTGCGTTATGATGTTTAGTGTCTTATTAGCATCAAGCCCACTTGCAGAAGCGTTTGCATTTCTTAGAGCTTTTAAACTAAATGTTAAGTTAGTGTCTGAAACTGTTGGAGTTCCTAGCGTTGAGCTGGAGCTAGTTATACTTAGTCCATCTGTTGCTATGGTGTTGTTGAACTCTACCCTAACATTAGTTGTTATGCCTAAAGTTATGTTGTTCTCTTTTGAGACTAAACTATAATCAGCGTCAAGCAAATTTTGACGGTAAACATTTACTATTTGTAACTCACACGGTAGTGTAGTTCTTTCAACTTCAACACTTAAAGCTAAACTGATGTTTTTAGAAGCTTCTTTTTGTGAAAAAGAGTAAGAGTTACTTCCAACACTAAGTGGTGAAAGAGTGTAAAGGTAACCACCACTAGAGTTTATGTCGAAATTTGTATCAACTCCACCAACATAAATACTAGCACCTGCCACTCCTGAAAGCTCTATGTCAAAAGTTGCGTCATATGTTGTGATAGGTGTTGAGGTTACTAGCGTAAGTGTTGCAGATGTTGGAGTAACTGGAGTTGGATCTGGATCTGGATCTGGTGGAGTTGGAGTCGGTGCTGGTGGAGTTGTTTTTCCATCAACACCTCTTTTCTCTTTTACAAAGTCTGTTGTTTTTTGTAGCTCTGCGATCGCTTTGCTTTGAGGTACTTCAACTTTACCTGCTTTTTTGATGATCGCACTAACTTGTGCGTTGTCAAGCTGTTTGATCGTAGTTCCAACAGGAACATTTGGTTTGAAGTTAGGATCTAGGAAAATTCCATCTCCATGATCGCCGTTGTTGTCAAGTGACTGTAAGAAAATAGCTAGTTTTACAACATCTGCATTTTGAGTATTAGCACGAGGAACGTCTAAACCGTCTTGAATAAGTACGATCTTATCAGTTGGGAGTTTAGTTACTCCACCTATGTGAAAGTTACCATAGTAGAAGTTTACAGAACTACCAGCTGGACAAGTAAACTCGCCCTTTACATTTGTGTAACCTACTGTTGAAGCACACTTGTACTCTGCATTTCCGATCGCACCATCTGCTAAAATACCTGTTACTAAGCCAGCTTGTGGGTCTGTGTCACTAAACTCTCCACCACCACAACCGCTTAGTGCGATCGCAACTGCTGTGCTTAGTGTTATTAGTTTTTTATTTAGTTTTTTGTTAAGTTTCATATTTTTCCTTTATGTTAGTATTGATTGATTAATTGATTTTAACAAAACATATTGGCAACTTTTGGCAATATCGATAAAGAATAGAATTTTATTAACTCAACTTTCGCACATAGATTTCAATAAATCCACGAACTAAAATTGAATATTAAAGCCCATAAATAGCCACTTTTCAGTATAATTTCATCACAACAATCAATAATAAAGAAGGTGTTTTTATGG
>WTBY01000006.1 GCA_013138865.1 Helicobacteraceae bacterium
GAGCAAGACTTATTTAAGTTTGAGAGCAAAAAATTAGGAAAAGGAGTAAAGTAACTTAGGTGGTTTAAGGTTACAAAAGCATCTTTTTTTTACTTTTTTCTGCTTATTTTAACTGATCGCTTGACACACAAGGGTTTTTATCCATAACTATTGGAGCTAAACTATCATCAGGGAACACATAAAGACCATTTTTAGTTGATAATTTAATATATGGAATAGCTACAAACTTTCCTATTTGATCTTTAAGTACATCATAATGATGTTCAGCAATTTGAGCGTTTTCTAGGCTCATTTTTCTAAAGCCCTCTTCATCATAACCATCAGCTAAAACTGTAACCTCAGTGTTATATGTTATTTTGCGTGTTGTTTTGTCCTCACGCTCAGTAGGTTTTACTTCCATAATTTGACCGATAAAAAAATAAATCATCTAGTCACTCCTTTTTATTTTTATACTTTGAATTTTTAAGTTAAGTCACTACATATATTAAACCCCAAAGCGAGTGACAAAACTCTAAGGGGTTGTTTAGTATTTATATAGCACCCTAAACAAAGGTGCTACGCGTGTACGACTTACACCAAACTCAACATGTTGTTATGTGGTTGCGTTTTAGTTATGTGAAAGCAATCATCTTCTATTTGCATTTCTACAGCTTTTACAGAGTCTTCACAAATAATAAAGTTCAGATAACCGAAAACAAATTCAGGGCGAAGAGTAAAAATACAACAAGCAGTATTTGTATCAATTTCAGGTTGTCTTAATTTATATACATTTGCATTTAATGTTATAATAGGTTGTTTAGTCTCTTTAATTTGAGGCTTTGGAGTTGCATTAATATTGCCAACTAAGATATATGATAGATACTCATTATTATGAATAATCTCTTTATGAAAGAATTTATCGAATAGTTTAAGTCTTTGAATATTTATAGTTTGCATGTTGTCACTCCTAAAAAAGGTAATTAATCCATAAAATGGAATACTTCCTTAAAGATAGTTATATTATACGTAATAGATACTTAATAAATAATTAAATAAAAGTAATAATTGTATTATTATGAAATAAAAGGTAATAACAGAATGAAAAAATATGAAATAGCGGAAATATTGGGTGTAGATACAAAAACACTTACAAATTGGAAAGAAAATAGAAAAGAACTATATGAAATAGTTATGACACACTTTGAAGAAAAAAAAGAATATCCAGATTTAAATAATATGGAATATTTAAAACAAGAAATGATTAAAGCAATAGATACTCTACCAAATGCAAAAACAAAAAAGTTTTATCATTTAATGATGGCAGAATTAGCAGAGATGGGACATTAAAATGGAACTAATAGTATTTTTTATGTTTGTAGGATTTGTAATATATATTAAAACAGTATTCAAGGAGCCAAAAAAAAGAAATAGAAAAAATAATAATTATAAACCTTATGTTAAGCGTACAACGAGAAATAACACTTTAAATAATAAAAATTTATATGATACGTTTAAAACTAAAACAATATATGCAACAACCACTGAGATAGCAGAAGACTTTAATATAAGTGCAAAAGAACTTAATAAAATATTTGAACAGTTAAAATGGGCAACTAAAGAGGGTAAGTGGTGGTTAGCTACAGAGCTTGGAATAAGAAAAGGAGCTAAGCAAGAATATAATATTAAAAATAAAATAAAATTTATAACATGGAATATTAAAATTAAAAATAATGATGAATTAATCTATGAGATAAAAAATAATAAATCAAAAACAAATATAGATATGAATTATAAAGAGAATGTTCAAAAAGGTAAAGAGTATGAAAAATTTGTTGCAAACTTTTTTATTAACATAGGTTATAAAGTTAAAGAGTATGGGCTTATACATGGAAAAAAAGACAAGGGTATTGACCTCATTATAATGAAAGATAAACATATTTCATTAATACAGTGTAAGAATTGGAAGAAAGACGGAAGAAAAATAAAGCATACAGATTTAAAAGAGTTTATAGGTAATACAACAGCATTTTTAGAGAACAATAAGAAAGAAGCAGAGGGCTACGAAATTAAAAGAATATATGTAACACCTCATAATATTTTAGACAATTCAGCAAAACATTTTCTTAGAGAAAATAGAGTAGTTGAATATATTAATATACCAATGAGTTAAAATAGCAGTCAGAGGGGTAATTAAGCCCTCTGTTTTGATTAATGCAGATAAGGTGCGAACACCATCAGCACTAAAAAGACTACTATAAATTTAGAATGCAAGTTTCATCCTTTTTTAAGAACTCCACACCCACCCCAACCTTACTAAAAAATTAGCAAAAAAAAAGGCTAAGACCGAAGCCTTAACCTAATAGTTCTTAATGTCTGTTAATTATGCAGACAAGGAGTGTACTTGCATTCACAACAGAAGTATAACATAATAAATTAAACATACCAAAACTAAAAAATATTCTAATTAAAGGGTGGGCTTTTTTCGAATCTCTCTCTGTCCGACACTTACTTTTTAACCCCATAAATAGCGACTTTCAAAAACTAAAAATTCTAATTGTTCCAAAACTGCGCCAATTTTGTACCAGTTTTAAAGAAAACTTCCTCTTACTTTTTTATCATTTTTTACATATTTAGCATAATGGTCTAATGTCATTGAACTATGTTTATGACCTAACATATTTGAAACCCATAATATATCTTCACCATGACTAATCATCATTGATGCAAAAGTGTGTCTCATTTGATATAAGTTTCTATATACTAAACCTAAACTTATTAAAAGTGGTTTCCAATAATGAACACTAATTTTATCTGATGTTGTAAAGTTTACACCTTTATAGGTTTCAAAGACATAACCGCTTTTACACTCTGTAATTTCATAATGCTTTATCAAAAATGGCAACAGTTTATCAAGTATCTCAACTTCTCTAATTGAGCTTTTAGTCTTTGGTAAAGTTTCAATGCCTTGGCGAATACTTCTTTGAACAGATATTGTTCTTTCTTCAAAGTTAATATCACTCCACTTTAAACCAATCAGCTCACCAGTTCTCATACCAGTATAAAAACCAAGTGCAAAAAATGCTCGAATATTATCTTTAGCATATTTAAGTATTTGGTCAATTTCCTCAATATTAAAAGGATTCATAATTTTTACATTTTCATGCCTAGGTGCTTTAACTAAATCAAATGGATTTCTATTAATGATTTCATCACATAGCGCATCATCAACTACTGTTCTAAAAATAGTTCTTATACCTTTAACACTTTTACTAGACAACTTATCTAAAAGTTTATTTTGCCAAAGTGCAATATCCGAAGCTTTTATTTTATCTAGCTTCTTATTTCCAAAGTATGGTTTTATATGAAGCTCATATAGTCGAACATACCTTTTTTGAGTTAGTTCGCGTCTTTCAACTTTATGTATCTTAAATGATATTTTGAAGAACTCATCAACAGTTGGAACTTTAATTTTTTCATTTTGTGTTTCATAGAACTCGCCAGTACTAACTTTTAAAATCAGTTGTGGCACTATTTGTGTATTCGCTAAATTTCTATTAGCCTTATTATCTTCAATATTGAGTGATTTTTTTATCACCTCACCATTAAAGCTAAACCTCACCCATAGTTTTTTACCTCTAGTTGTCAAGCGATTGTCAAGCGATCAGTTAAAATAAGCAGAAAAAAGTAAAAAAAAGATGCTTTTGTAACCTTAAACCACCTAAGTTACTTTACTCCTTTTCCTAATTTTTTGCTCTCAAACTTAAATAAGTCTTGCT
>WTBY01000007.1 GCA_013138865.1 Helicobacteraceae bacterium
TTTAGTTGTGTTGAAAACTTGGTCATCTTTCTACTCATATCTCTACCCTCACTTTTTATTGTTTAATTTTACTCTTTTGAGAATTAAACTTTCAATAAAGTTGTTTGATTTTCTTGGGGTAGTATAAATAACTATTATGAACTTCTAAAGAAATATGGCGAATATATTAAAAGTACAAATCAAGAAATAGATAATGATATGTATATAAAAATAGCTGATTTGAAATTTGAAATTTGTTCGTACAGTAGATTAACAATAGTTTCATTTTATGCTTTTATTGAATGTTTTGTTAGTAGTATAGGATTTAGTTATCTTCAAAGAAATGTTAATACCCTTTCAAGTGAAGACAAGATAACCTTAAGCGGTTTAAAAAATAACAATGGGAATATACCTTTAAAATATAAAATCGAAAAATATCAGAAAATTATTAGGAAAGATAATAAAGCCAAAATAATTGTATCAGATAGCAAGCAAATTAAAGAACCTTTTAGTTCTTTTTTTAATAAGTATGAAGAACTTAGAAATTCAGCTGTTCATTTTTCACCAATAAAAAAAGAACCTATTTGGTTAAAGCCAGAAGAATGGGTGGAAAATGTAAATGTATTTTCCAAATTATCAATTCAACTAGGACTTGAATTTTGGCAAAGTTGTTATGAACAATATGATAATCCAGATTATCTTGGTCGGTTTAATTTTAACGATTTATATCAAATTTCAAAAAATAAAATAGAATCTACAGATAAGATTAAATTAGAAATAAATAAGGTTATATAACAAAACTTCAGATAGAAATATTTATGAAATGTTTAAACGTATCATAAATTGATATTTCCCTCAGGGGTAGTCTGGAGAGTAAAGTTCAACCTTTTCAATAGCTTCTATTAATGCTTTTAAATTAAAAGTAACATTATTAGACATATAAAGTATCTTTTAGGATTTGTTCTTTAGCATAAGGCTTTAAATATTTACTATTAGCTATATCTACACTACGATCAAATGATTTAGATAAATAATCTCTAAGAGAACTTTTTAAATCATAAATATTTTTTGTTCCTTCTTCTAGTTCTATCAATAAGTCAACATCACTACTATCTTTTTGTTCATTACGAGCGAACGAACCAAACAGTCCTATTTTTGTAATATGATATTGCTCTAACAAATATTTACGATTGTTCTGTAAAAATTCTAGAATTTCATTTTTTGTATTCATAATGATGTATTTTACCATAGTTTTATAGAAGCTTAAATCATGGTAGTATTTTATTAACGAAAAACTATCTTAATGTTAGAATTAGTGAAATAAAATCTCTAAAAAGATTTTCTTGATTTTTAGAGGAATTATATTATACTTTAACTCTATCTTCCAAAGCACGTGAAAGTGAGAGCATGTCAACATTTTCTAAACTTACTCCTGTTGGGACTCCTTGTGCTATTCTGCTAAAAATTACATCACATTCACTTAGTTTGTCTTCTATGAAAAGTATGACAGCGTCATTTGCTATGGAAGGTGTGATCGCAAATATAAGCTCTTTAACATTAGCGTTTAGTACAAGATCTCTTAAGTGTGAAACATCTAACTCTTCAAGTGCTTCTAAAACAAAATAGCGACCATTAAAAAGACCGTTGTCTTCAAGTGTTAAAATATCTTTAGCATTTTCAACAACACAGAGTACTTCAGAGTTACGTGACTCATCTGAACAGATAAAACAGAGTTCATCTTCACTCATACCACCACAAGAGGTACATTTTCTAAGGCTATGTAGAGCGTTCTCAATAGCGTGAGCTATTTTAATAGCTGAGTAACTATCTTTCATAATCATATGATAAGCAAGTCTTGTTGCAGACTTTTGTCCAACTGTTGGTAGTGACTGTAAAGCTTCAACTAAAATGTTAAATTTTTCTAAACTTCTATTCATAACTTCGCTAATTCCTTGACTAAACTTTTATAATGAGCTTATTTTATTAAGCTGCATTATGCAATATATTGTAATGTTGCTTTTTGTAGTAGAGCAGATCTACTCAAATGATGTTCTTGTGCATATTTATCTGCTTCATCTAAAAAATTTTCACTAACAGAAATATTTATTCTCTTAATGTCATTTCCAAAATCTCTAATAATACCTTCGAGTGAAATATCTTCATCAATACTCTCAAAGTGAATACCAATACCATTAGCAATCAGTCTATAATCTTGTAACTCTTCTATAGTTGCTAAACTTAATTTGGTAGTATACGTTAGAGGAACACTAATAACTCTGTCTGTAGTAAGTTCAATATACATTTTATCAACACCAAAACCAATTGTTTTAATCAATGTTCTTTTGTTTAAAGTATTCATTCCAAGCCTTTTGTAATTCTTCATTATTTAACTTAACAAGTGAAAGTAATTTTTTAAGTTCTTTCGAGTTTAGGTTATAACTATCCGTTACTTTCAATGTTATTAATTCAATACGTGCATAAGCATCTGCTTTCTCAATATGTATATGTTGAGGAGAGTGTTCATCACTAAAAAAGAAAAACCTCCAACCATCTACTTTTAATATTGTAGGCATCTATGTCCTTTTGTGTAATTATACACACTAACTTATAAAAATTCAATAAATTTAAAATTGTGGATAGTTATATTGAATAATCGTGAAAGTTCATGTGGAGTTAGAGATATATTTTAAATATTTTTTAATTAGGTAGCATAAGCCACATCTTAAATTTTTGTTTCATAGCTCCTGCTTTGATCGCTGCTATGTCTCCAGCTCCCCAGAAAAAATCAGCACGAATTTCACCTTTTATAGCGCCACCAGTGTCTTGAGCAAAAACTAGTTTCTCAATAGGCTTGGAAGTTACTGGATCTGTTGTACTTATGTAAACAAGTGATCCTAAAGGTATAACTCTAGGATCAACCGCGATCGAGTTAGTAGGACTTAACTCAATTCCAAGTGCACCTGTTGCTTTAGTGTTGTTTTCAGTAAAGAAAACAACACTTGGGTTAGCATGAAGAACTTCATTTACACGGGTAGGGTTTTCATTTAACCATGTTTTAATACTTTGAAGAGACACATCTTTTCTTTTAATGGCACCTATGTTTATAAGGTACTTACCAATAGACTTATATGGATGACCATTTTGGTTTGTGTAACCTACATATAACTCGCTTCCATCATCTAAAATAACTTTACCGGAGCCTTGAACTTCTAAGAAAAAGAGATCTACTTTGTCATCTACATAAGCTATAACTTTTGCATCACAATCATCTATACATGAACGTTGAAAGTAGGGTATAAGTTTATTTCCTACAACTCTACCACGAAGACGTTTACCTTTTAATTCAGGGTAAACAGAAGAGAGTGAAACAGTAACCAAATCTTCAGGCTCTGCATATATAGGGTACTTATAGTGTTTAGTTTTAGTACGACTTCCATAAAGAGTAGGCTCATAGTAACCTGTTAATAGTCCCTGATCACTTCCTTTTGAGTTTATTAGTTTGTATGGTTGAAAATTTTTTTTGAAAAAGCTGTCTGCAATAACAGCTGTTTTAGCTTTTTTACAAGCCTTTTTATAAAGTCTTTGAGTCTTTGAACTTCTACAGTCTTGAATAAAAAGCTCTAAAAGTTGATCAAAATCATTTTTATAATAAGAAGGTAGCTCATTAAAAGAGACTTTTTGAAGTTTACTCTTTGTAGTTATTGAAACTATTGGAGTATCAAGAGCTTCAGGCGCTTCAGGTGTAGGTTTTGTAACACAACCAGTAATTAAAAAGGCAATTAATATTAGAGTAAAATTTTTCATGCGTAATTATAGTTTAAATAAATTAATATTTCACCTTATTAGTTCATAATCTGTTTTTAGATATAATCACGACAATTTTAGATTAAAAAGTAGGACTTATATGCAAAACATACAAGGTAAAGTTTGGAAATTTGGTAAAGATGTTGATACTGACCTAATTATCGCTGCTAGATACTTAAACACATCAGTTGCTGAAGAGTTAGCTAAGCATGTTATGGAAGATGCAGATCCAGAATTTGTAAATAAAATGAGCAAAGGTGACATAATAGTCGCTGGAGATAATTTTGGTTGTGGTAGTTCTCGTGAACACGCTCCAATCGCGCTTAAAGCGGCTGGTGTTGCGGCTGTGATCGCTCCTACATTTGCACGTATTTTTTATAGAAATTCTTTTAATATGGGTCTTCCTATTTTTGAACTTCCAGAATCTGCAGAGATTAGTGAAGGTGATGTTGTAAGCGTTAACATGGATAGTGGAGAGATCACTAATAAAACTACAAATAAAACTTATAAATTCACACCAATTCCAGAGTTCATGCAAGAACTTTTAAGTGTTGGTGGTTTAATGAAGTATGCAGAAAAAGAGGTGAGTTAAATGAAAAATTATAAAATTACACTTATTAAGGGTGATGGAATTGGTCCAGAGATCATAGATGAAGCTGTAAAAGTTTTAGATGCGATCTCTACTGACGAAGATTTTGAACTAAAGTACGATGAAGCTCTTATGGGTGGTTGTGCTTATGATATAACTGGAGATCCTCTTCCACAAGAGACTATTGATAAGTCATTAGCTAGTGATGCTGTTCTTTTTGGAGCTATTGGTGGGCAAAAATGGGACTCTTTAGAGAGAGAAAAAAGACCTGAGAGTGGACTTTTACGTTTTAGAAAAGAGTTGGAAGTATTTGCTAACTTACGTCCAGCAGTTGTTTATGATGAACTTGTAAATGCATCTTCACTTAAACCTGAAATTATTCAGGGCGTTGACATTATGGTTGTTCGTGAACTTATAGGCGGGATCTATTTTGGAGAGCCTAAAGGTCGTGATGAGAACAAGGGTTGGAACACTATGGTCTATACTCGTGACGAAATTGTTCGTATTGCTCATGAAGCTTTTAAAATTGCTATGAGTCGTGATAAACGTGTTTGTTCTATTGACAAAGCTAATGTTTTAGATGTTTCACAGCTATGGCGTGACGTTGTAACAGAAGTAGCAACTGAATACCCTGAAGTTACACTAACACATATGTATGTTGATAATGCAGCTATGCAACTTATTCTTAATCCAAAACAGTTTGATGTAATGCTTACTGGTAATATTTTTGGTGATATTTTAAGTGATGAAGCAAGTATGCTATCAGGATCAATTGGTCTTTTACCATCTGCTTCAATAGGATCTAAAATAGGTGTTTATGAGCCTATACATGGTTCTGCTCCAGATATAGCAGGTCAAGGTATAGCTAACCCGATCGCTACTATCGCAAGTGCTTCTATGATGTTACGTTATGCTTTAGGTGAAGAGAGAGCTGCTGATCGTATAGATGCTGCGATCAAACAAGCACTTAGTGAAGGTTACAGAACAAAAGATCTTAGTGCATTTGATGCAAAAGAGATCTGCTCAACTAGTGAAATGGGATCTATAATAGCTAACTATGCGGCTAAATGCACACTATAACACTTGCAAATATTTATGAACTTCAAGGTCTCAAAAGTGAGGCTTTGGAAATTTATAAAGAAGTTTTAAAAAAAAATCCTAATAATGCAGATGCAAAAATAGCAATAAGACGACTCTCTGGAATGAGAAAAAAGTTTATGACTACAAATGAGCAGATGAGAGATTTTTTTATTAAAATGGAAGATGAAGTTGAGTTTAAAGAGTTTGAAAGGTGGTTACTTAAAATATGGAATTAAAAAATATTATACTCTCTACTATAGAAGAGTTAGAGCCCGAAGACTCTATGCCTCAAACAACTAATATAAATAATGCTTTTGAAGTTAAAGAGAAGATAGAGTTAAAAAAAGTAGAACCAATTAGTGAAATAGATGAAGTTAAACAACTCTTTATTCAACCACAAAACTCACAACCAAGTGAAGATGAGACGCTTTTTTTAGAGAGTATGAGAGAGCGATTACTTGTTCTTTTTGATGGTTTTCAATCCCCTAATAATACTAAAATAGAGGCTAAAGTAGATCTTACACTCAACTTTTTAGAGTACCTTCTAGCTACTGTTGATACTCGACTAGAGAAGATTAAACCAAAAGGTAAATAGTGAACCAATATATAGTTTTAATAGATTCAAGTGATGAAAAAGGTTTAGTTTATAAAATTTCAAAGATCTTTTATGACAATGAGTTAAATATTTTATCAAATAATGAACATGTTGATAAAGAACACAACAAGTTCTTTATGAGAAGTGTAGTAAGCGGTGATGTTAATGCTAGCAAACTATACGATCAACTGCGCTCTGCACTTCCTTTAACGGTGAATATTGATGTTGTTGAACCAAAGAAAAAAAATATTATTCTAATGGCAACAAAAGAGTCTCATGCACTTGGTGATATTCTTATTCGTTATGAAGCAGGGGAGTTAGATGCAAATATTCTAGCTGTTGTCTCTAACTATGACATTTTAGAGCCACTTGTTAGTAAATTTGACATCCCTTTTCATTTTATAACTCACGAAGGACTCTCTCGAGAAGAGCATGAAGCTAATATTTTAGAGTGTTTAAAAAGCTTTCAAGCTGTTGACTATATAGTTTTAGCAAAATATATGAGAATTTTAACACCTACTTTTGTTGAAGAGTATAATAATAAAATAATAAACATCCACCACTCATTTTTACCAGCCTTTATAGGTGCAAACCCTTATAAACAAGCTTATGAAAGAGGTGTTAAAATTATAGGTGCAACTGCACACTTTGTTAATAATAACCTTGATGAGGGTCCAATTATAGCTCAAGAGGTTATTCATGTTGATCATACTCATGGCTGGAAAGATATGCAAAGAAATGGACGTGACGTAGAAAAAATTGTACTCTCTCGCGCTATTAAGTTAGCTTTAGAAGATAGAATTTTTGTACATGAAAATAAGACGGTTATTTTTTAATGATTAATATAGTTTTAGTAAACCCACAAATACCTAACAATACAGGTACAATTGGAAGACTTTGTGTAAATACTGGTTCTACTTTACACTTAATTAAACCACTAGGTTTTGATATAGATGAAAAGGCAGTACGTCGTGCAGGACTTGATTACTGGGAAAAGTTAGAGCTTCATGTATATGAAAATTTAGATGAGTTTTTCGCTACTCATAAAAATCATGATAGGTTTTTCTTTGCAACAACAAAAACTGATACTCCATATTTTGAACAAAAGTTTCAAGAGGGTGACTTTCTATTTTTAGGTAGTGAAACAGAAGGTCTGCCAGCTGAGCTATTAGAACGTTTTAGTGTTCAACAGATGACAATACCTATGACTAAAGAAGGAAGAAGTTTAAACCTTGCTATTAGTACAGGAATAGTTTTATATGAAGCAATAAAACAAAATTTTACACCTTATAAAGAGTTAATGTGAAAGATATATTAGATGTAATAGTTTTGTTCTTATTTGTTATTTTTATGATCTTTATATTTGGTGGTTACCATAGAGAAAAGCTCGGCAAATATGAAGCTAAAGAAGCAAAAGAAGAAGCAGAAGCAAAACTAAAAAAAGAACAAGAACTCAAAGAAGAGTCTTAGTTCTTTAATATATTTTATAAAACTTTCTCAGCTAAATTTTCAAGTGAACTTTCAAACTTTTCAAATAATATTTCTGCTCTTTTAAGTAAATTTGTCATTTTTTATCCTTAATTTCCAAAATAATATACTATTAATGACAAGTTTTCTAAAAATATTGCATTTTGTCATATTTTTATGTATAATTGTCAAATAATTAAACTAAAAGGCTAAATTATGAAGACATTTATTGATATAGTAGAAGATATAAAAGATATTCTCTCAAAAGAGAACTTAAGTAAAAAAATATTTGACAAAGATATCGCAACAGTATTAGAAATCTCACAAATGAATTTTGCAACTATGAAAAAGAGAGATAAACTTCCATATTTGGAGCTTCTTAACTTTTGTGCTTTACGTTCTATATCAATCAACTGGCTTCTTTTTAACCAATCACCAGAGAGTTTAGTTGAGTCTACTAATAAACTATATATGGTACGCTATTTTAATGATCTAAATGTATCAGCAGGAGCTGGTGCAAATAATGAAGATGTAGAATTTGAGCAAATTTCAATTGAGCCAAATTTTGTAGCTTCATTAGGTGGTGATAGAGAGTTAAAACATATAGAAGCTATAAACGTTAGTGGTGACTCAATGGAACCTACTTTCAGTTATGGGGATATTGTTTTTATCAATAGGTCTAAGTGTGATATAGGAAGAGGTGGCGTCTTTACTATTAGAACAGAACATGGTGCTTTTATAAAAAGAGTTCAAAAAAGAGTTGATGGTCTATTAGATGTTATTTCTGATAATGACACTTATGTAACGCAAACACTCAATGCTTCTGAAATTGAAGTTATAGGACGTGTTGTTGGAAGGTTTGGTAGTGTTGATTAAAAATTTTTCTTTATTGGTTATTGTACTTCTATTACTTAGTGGGTGTAGTAGTAAGAGAGTAGATATACCTATTTATGATCTTGAACATTTTTCACAAGACCCTGAAACTTATGCGGATAAAAACATAGTAAACAAAAATATGCTCCTAGATATACAAAAGAAATATAAAAAGAGTTACTTTAAACCTTGGCATTATACAAAAGTTCCATATACTCTAAAAGAGATTATGTGGCCATATGATAGCTACACTAAAGGCAGTAGATATGGGGGTAACTTAGTAGAACTAGAAGATAATTGGTTTGATAAGATGCTTTATAGGTCAAACTTTAATGAGTATGGTAAGTTAAAAAAGTATGCAATAACTCTTAATTTCACTAATCTAAGAAATTTTCCTACTTCAAAACCTCTTTTTAGTGATCCTTCTTTAGCAGGAGAGGGTTATCCGTTTGATTATATTCAAAACAGTGCTGTTCATGCAAATGAGCCACTCTATCTTTCTCACTACTCTAAAGATGGTGCTTGGGTTTACGCTTTTAGCTCTTACGCTACAGGTTGGATTGAACTTAAGGATATAGCTTTTGTGACTTCTACACAGAGAAAGAAATATGAGAACTTCAAGCATATTTTTATAATAAAAGAGAACTACCCTGTAAAAACATTGGCAGGTGACTTTTTATTACATTCACGAGTTGGTATGTTGCTTCCTATTATTGCTACTAAAAAAGATTATTATATAGCTTTAGCCATAGAAAAAAGAGCTAAAAATAGGGCTATATTTACTAAAGTAAAAATTCCAAAAGAGGTAGCATCCTCTACAGTTTTAAAGTTAAATAGTGAAAACTTAGCCAGTTGTGCAACTGAAATGATGAAGAGTGAATATGGTTGGGGTGGAGTTTTAAAAGAGAGAGACTGTTCTTCAACTATAAGAGATATGTTTGTACCTTTTGGAATATGGTTACCTAGAAACTCTGCTCAACAAGCAGCCGTTGGTAAAAGGTTGTCTATAAAAGATTTAACTAACAGTGAAAAATTGGAGTTTATAAAAAATAGAGCTATACCTTTTGAGACTCTGCTCTATAAAAAAGGTCATATTTTACTATACCTTGGAGAGTATGATGGTGAAGTAATGGTTCTTCAAAATGTCTGGGGTATAAAAACTTTTAACGATGGTGTTGAAGGTAGAAAAATCATAGGGCGTACTGTTATTAGTACACTTAAACTTGGTGATAGACAAGATGATTTTGATGAAGAGAACTCTCTACTTAATACAATAGAGAGTTTAAACATAATTACTTTATAGGATGATTTACGAGAGTTAAAAGGTCTTTAAATTTTGATACTATCTCTTGGTTTTGTTGGTTTTGAGTATAGAATTGTATCGCTTTTTTACCAAGGCGAGGAATTTCATTTTTAACAGCCCAACTACTTACTGTTCCTTCTGGAATTTCTAAAATTTGAGATAGTTTTTTTTGTGTTATACCTAACTTTTTACAAGCTTCTTTAACTACATTTAACTCTTTTTTAGACTTACCTTTTGTTGAGTTAATTGTAGGTGTAACTTCTAGTTCATGTTTCTCTTTATTATCGATCCACTCTTGTAGTGCATGTGCATCAAGTGTCCAATTTTTTTGATCAAGCTTAGCTACAACTTCTTTATTGAATTGTGCTCTATACTTTGTAGCAAATTGAGGGTTAGTCATTTTAACTAATATAGCAAAAGCTAATTGTAAAGGTCCAGCACCAATGTAACCCCAGTCATAGCCATCTCTTGCATGGTTGAAAAGGTCATGTCTTGGGTCTAGATCTTGATCATTCATCTGTACTAATCGATTTCCAAGCAGTGTCTTTTTACCACTAAAAACTATATTTTCCATAATAGCATTCATACTAGTTCCTTTTAAAATCCAAATATTTTAATTATTATCGTCATTAGATTATTTAACTTTAATAGTTCTAAAAATACTTCTAATATTTAATATTAATAGTGATTTATCAAATATAAGTGTAGACTACGATTTTAAAATATATAAATTTTGCTAACTAGGAAATAAATTGATAATAGATACACATATACATCTTGATGATGAAAGATATGCAGAAGACTTTGATAAAGTTATAGCTCGTGCGAAAGAGGGCGGTGTAGAGAAGTTCATTATTCCAGGTGCAGATCCAACTAATTTAGATAGAGCCGTAGAGTTAGCTGATAAATATGATGAGATCTATTTTGCTGTAGGTGCCCACCCTTATGATCTAGATTCATTTGAGAGTATAGAGTTTGAGAAATATATGTCACATCCTAAATGTGTAGCTATTGGTGAATGTGGACTTGACTACTTTCGTCTTGAAGGAACTACTGAAGAGAAAGAAAAAGTAAAAGCTAGGCAAGCTGATGTATTTAGTAAACATATAGAAATAGCTAAAAAATATAAGAAGCCATTAATTGTGCATATTCGTGATGCTTCACATGATGCTAAAGTTATTTTACAAAAGTGTGGCTCTAGTGAAGTAGGTGGCGTTTTGCACTGCTTTAATGCAGATGAAGAGTTACTCTCTCTCGCAAATGATGGTTTTTACTTTGGAATAGGCGGTGTGTTAACCTTTAAAAATGCAAAAAAACTTCTAAATGTATTACCTCAAATACCAACTGAAAAACTTCTAATAGAAACTGATGGACCATATTTAACTCCACACCCACATAGAGGGGAGAGAAATGAGCCATTTTACTGTACTTTAGTAGCTTCTAAAATTGCTGAAATATTAGATTTAGATGAGCAAAATATAGCAAATATGACAACTAAAAATGCACAGGCACTATTTCAGCTTTAAAAACCTAAGTTTTGTTCGATATAATATTAGATTTTAAATATTATAACATATAGGATAAAGATGAAATTTAAACTTTTTTTACTAACTCTCCTTCTGCCTGTAATGCTCTTTGGAGCATTAACATTCGATACAAGCCATCAAAAAAGTATGGATGTTTTAGATGCTTTCGACATAGATTCCTCTTTCATAAATGACCCTGTTCTTATGAAATTACGTAAAACTAAGACGAAAAAGTACCAAAATAAGCGTTTCTTTCAGACTATGGATGAGGCATACTTATTTATACCTATGATTAAAAATATTGTTGCCGAATATGACGCACCACAAGAGTTACTATTTTTGGCTATGGCAGAGTCTAACTTCTCTACAAAAGCATACTCAGTAAAAAAAGCATCTGGACTATGGCAGTTCATGCCTTATACTGGAAAAGTTTATGGACTTAAAATTGATGCTTATGTTGATGAACGTCGTGATTTAGTTAAGTCTACTCGTGCAGCTATGAAATTTTTAACTCATTTACATAAAAGGTTTGGTAAGTGGTATTTAGCCGCGATCGCTTATAACTGTGGTGGTGGTAGACTCTCTAAAGCTATTAGAAGAGCTGGAACTGATGACTTAAAAGTTTTACTGGATCCTAGAAAAAAGTATTTACCTCGAGAGAGCCGTTTTTATATTAGAAAAATTATAGCACTTTCACTTATGGCTACTGATGAGTCTTTAATGCTAAATAGTGAGTATGAGTATCTTTTGAATCGTGCAAATGCTTACTCAATATCTACAGTTAAGTTACCTCGTGGAGAAAAACTTAGTCGTGTAGCAAAACTTATAGGTATGCCTTATAAAGATCTTAAAAAGTTAAATAACCACTTGAAATATGATTTTATGCCACCTTATGCTAAAAGTTATGATGTTTATATTCCTTATATAAAGCTCTCAGAGTTTAAGCAAAACTATAAGCCACTTTCGCTTGATAGTGTCTATCTTGTACATATCGTAACACGTGGTGACAACCTATCTTATTTAGGAAAAAAGTATGGTGTTGGTTATAAGATTATTAAAGATTTTAATAATTTAAAAACAAATAACCTTGCTTTAAAGCAGAAGCTGATTATCCCAACAGTTAATAAAAAACAGAAAAGAAAATTTACTTATGACAAAGGTTTTTACACTGTAAAAAGTGGAGATACTTTAGACTCTATTTCAAAAAAGTATAGAGTAAGTATAAAGTCTTTAAAAAGAAAGAACTCACTTAAGAGTGATATGATTAGAATTGGTACAAGGCTAAGCATATAATGAAACTTATAAATATACTGTTAGTTTTAGCTCTTGGACTTTTTATATCTGGTTGTAGTCGTAAAAGCATCCCTTACTATGGAAGTTCTTACTCTTCAACTCATGGAAGTTATAAGTCACAACCAAACCCTAAAAAATACTCCCATCCAACAATGCGTCCTTATACTATTAGAGGAAAACGTTACCATCCAACAGTTGTAAGTGTTGGAGAGACTTTTGATGGTGTAGCTTCTTGGTATGGACCTAACTTTCATGGTAAGTTAACATCTAACGGTGAGACTTATAATATGCATGCAATGACAGCAGCACATAAAACTTTTCCTATGAATACAATTGTAAAAGTTACAAATAAGCGTAACGGAAAAAGCACAATTGTACGCATTAACGATCGTGGACCATTTGTTGACGATCGTATAATAGATATGAGTAAACTATCTGCTGGTAAGATTGATATGCGAGGACATGGAACTACAAATGTTCGTCTTGAAATACTTGGCTTTGACTATAAAGGTAAAGATGCTCCTAGTAAAAAGAATATAGCTAAGTCTCCTAAGACTAAAGTGATTGGCTCTTTCTCTTTACAAATAGGCTCTTTTTCAAACTTTAGTGGAGCTCAACAGTTTCAACAAAAGCATGATCGTACTCAAGGCTATAGAACAGTTATAAAAGATGTTGATGTTAATGGCCAATCAATGTATAAAGTTTTAATACGCGGTTTTAAAAGTGATGATGAAGCAAGAGACTTCAAAAAAATTGGCTTATTTAAGCACTCATTTATAGTAAGGGATTAAAAATGGTAGAGTTAAGTAGAAAAACAAAAGAGACAGATATTAAAATAAAATTAGCTATTAATTCTAGTGGAAAAAGTACTATTAAGAGTGGTGTTGGTTTTCTTGATCACATGTTAGAAAGTTTTTCTAAACACTCTCTTATAGATATTGATCTTAGTTGTGAGGGTGACACTCATATAGATGATCACCATAGTGTTGAAGATATCGCAATCACTTTAGGACAAGCTCTATCTAAAGCTATTTACCCAATAGAAAAAGTAGAACGCTTCGGTAGTGCAACTGTTGTTATGGATGAAGCAGCCGTTACAACTGACCTAGATCTTAGTAATAGACCTTTTTTAGTTTATGAGTGTGATATAGATGGAAAAGTTGGTGACTTTGATGTTGAGCTTGTTGAAGAGTTCTTTCGAGCATTAGCTTTTAACTCAGGTATAACAGCACATATAATTATGCAAAGAGGAAAAAATAAGCACCATATTATAGAAGCAGCATTTAAAAGCTTTGCGGTTGCTCTTAGGCGCTCTTTAACTAAGAATGATGCTTTAGGTATTCCTAGTACTAAAGGTGTTCTGTGATCGAACTTATAGTCCTTGATGTTGATGGCTGTTTAAGTAATGGTCAAATAACTTATAGTGAAGATGAAGTTGAAATTAAGTCATTTAATGTAAAAGATGGTTTAGCTATTAGATCATGGGGACGACTTGGGAAAAAAATAGCGATCATAACAGGTCGTGAGTCAAAAATAGTTGAGCGTCGTGCAGGTGAGCTAAAAGTTGACTTTATACACCAAGGTATAAGTGACAAAGCAACACTACTAAATAATATCGTAGATGAGTTAGGTATAACTATGCAAAATGTAGCTGCGATCGGAGATGATATGAATGATTATAAAATGCTAAAAAGTGTTGGACTATCATTTACTCCAAATGATGGTTCTAAGCATATAAAAGAGATAGTTAACACTGTTTTAGAAACAAAAGGTGGAGATGGTGCCGTTCGTGAAATGATCGAATTACTTCTTAAAAGAGATAACCTAGAAGAGGAGTTTTTAGATCTGTGGCGTTAAATATAACTAGCTTTATCTCTTTTATTGGTGCGATCCTTTTAGTGATTTTATACTCTTTTGATCCTATAAAAGTTTCATTTAAAGATTCAACAAACGTAGCTGAACTAGAGGTTTATAACTTTGTTATGTATGAGTTAAATAAAGAAGCACTACAAAGTGTCTCAGCAGGTCAGAGTGGTTCTAAATTTAATGATCGAGTAGAAGCAAAAAAAATTGATTTTACATCAAATGGCGATGGTAATTTACAAAATATAGTAGCGGATAGAGCCGTTTATGACTATAAACTTTTAAAGTTAGAAAAAAATGTTAACTATATTAGAGAAGATGGAACTCTTTTTAACTCTGAAACTCTTTTTTATGATAAAAAAGAGAACTTAATATATACAAAGAGTGACTTTAGTAGTGAAAAAGGTAAAAATAGTGTTAATGGACTAAATTTAGCTTATAATATTAAAACAACTCAACTTACAGCTAAAAATATAGTAGCTAAATTTGATATTAAGGATTAAAATGAGAATTATTTTATTAAGCTGTCTATTTTTACTATCTTTTTTAAAAGCTTCTGAGTTAAATATAGTTTCAGACTCTTATAGTGGTAATCAGAAAAAAGGTGTTTCTAAATTTTCTGGTAATGTTAAAATTCAAAAAACAAAAGATAGACTAGAAGCACAAAGTGTTACAGTGTATACAGACGAAGCAAATAAACCTACAAAAATGGTAGCAACAGGTGATGTAACTTTTTTTGTTGTAGCTGAAAATAACTCAACTTTTAAAGGTATTGCACAACGAGTTGTTTACCTTCCAAATAAAAAAGAGTATAACTTCTTTGATGGTGTTGAGCTTTTTCAAGTTAATGAAAAAAAGACGATTAAAGGTGAGCATGTATGTGTAAATTTAACTACATCGCAAGCTACTGCAAAGGGTGATGATAAAGCACCAGTACGCATGAGTTTTGAAATAGATGAGAAGTAAAAAGGTATAGCATGGTAGACATAGTAGAAGCAAAATTTTTAACATCAGCACCAAATATAAAATTATCTCCTGAAAATGAGTATCAAAATGAGGTAGTCTTTATGGCTAGATCAAATGTAGGTAAAAGTTCACTTTTAAACTCATTAACTAACCATAAAAATTTGGCTAAAGTATCAGCAACACCAGGTAAAACACGTCTTATAAACTACTTTGATGTAACTTTTTTAGATCGTGACAATGGTGCTAAAGATTATGCAAATTTTGTGGATCTTCCAGGTTTTGGTTATGCAAGGGTTTCTAAGAGTATTAAAAAAGATTGGGAAAAGAACTTAACTGACTTTATAGCGTTACGTAAAAATGTAAAAGTATTTGTCCATTTAGTGGACTGTAGACACCCCAACCTTGAGATCGATAACTCTGTTTCTAACTACTTACTAGAGTGTGCTAATGAGTCACAAGTTATTTTAAGAGTCTTTACTAAAGTAGATAAGTTAAATCAAAAAGAGCAAGGAGCACTTCTACGTGACTACCCTGGTGCTATTATGATCTCTAACTCTAAAAAAAGAGGTATTGATAAGCTTCGTAACATTATTCATGACATTTTATTTGAAGACAATATAGACGAATGAGTTTAACATATACAAAAGCAACTTTAAACGATATTGAGCAGATGCAAAGTATGGTTGCAGACGCGATCGAAGAGGGAATAATACTACCACGTAGCAATAGTGAAGTAGCAACAAATATACGTTCATACACTCTATGTTTTGATCACAATAAAATAGTAGGATATGTTGCTTTACACATTCATAATGAAAAACTAGCAGAGGTGCGTTCATTAGTTGTAAATGAAGAGTATAGAGGTAAAGAAATAGGTTCTAAACTTGTAAATATGCTATCACATGAGGCTGAGATATTAGGTATTAAAGAGATGCTCTCTTTAACATATAAGCAGAATTTTTTTGAGAGACTAGGTTTTAAAGAGATTCCCAAAGAGTTAATCCCAGATAATAAAATATGGGCTGACTGTATTAAATGTAAATTGTTCCCACAATGCAACGAAATATCACTTATCAAGACGTTGTAGAGTCGTTTTTTCTCTTTTTAGCATTTGTGCTATATGAGTCTTTAACAAGTATATATCTTCTACTTCCACCACTATTTGCACTACTTTTTGTATATTTTGTTTATGCACTTGATCATAACGAGTATCCAAAACTTTTTCTAGTCTCTGTAATGCTGTTAGTGTTTGAAGCTGACAAAGACTACATTTTACTTAGTTCTATTATATATAGCTTTTTTGCTTATTTTTTTATTATTCCTAAAATAAGGCAATTTGTAAATTGTAGGTCTTGTTACTCTTTTATTTACTCTATTCTGGCATACTTTGGTTTTTGGATGTTTAATTCTGTTCTAGCCAAAGTTTTTTGGTTCTTACCTCCTGAATTAGACTGGTATATGCCCTACTATATTTTAGTAGAATTTTTAATTATAAGTGTGATTTTATGAGAATTAAGTTTATTATTTCACTATTTATTCTTGTATGGATCTCACTTCTTACAAGAATATTTTATCTTTCTATACAGTCAAATAACTATTATGAGCATCTTTCATCACAAAATAGTACAAAAGTAAAATTTATACCTCCAGTAAGGGGTGAAATTTTAGATAGAAAACTAAGACCGATTGCTATTAATAAACTTGGATTTAAAATACAGTTAAAACCACATTTAAGGTCTAAGAAAAATCTACCTAAACTTTATGAAGAGGTAGACAATATAGTAAGTTTAATTCCTACACTTCATAGAGAAAAACTCATAAAAACATATCTTAAAAAAGACAGCTACTATAACCACGAGTTCATAGATGTAGTTGACTTTATAACGTATGAAGAGATTATGCCTGTTTATACAAAACTAAATTTAAGAGAAAACTTGAATATTATGTCAGCACCAAAACGTTATTATCCTAACGCCGAATTAGCAACACATGTTATAGGTTATGTTGCGAAGGCAAACAAAGCTGATATTGAGAAAGATGATACTGTAAAGCTGATCGGTAAAGTTGGACGAACAGGTATTGAAAAGTATTATAATGACTTTTTACAAGGTGAAGCTGGGCAGAGAGTTTTAAAAGTTAGTGCAAAAAATGAACTCATAAAAGAGCTTAGTTATAAAGCACCTCTTGAAGATAGACAACTAGTATTAGGAATAGATATAGAGTTACAAAAGTATATAAGTAAACTCTTTAAAGGTAAAGTAGGTGCAGTTGTAGTTATGAATGTTGATGGAACTATTATTTCAGCAGGAAGTTTCCCTGAATATAATCCTAACCTTTTTGTCTCCGGAATATCTACGAAAGATTGGAAAAAACTTATAAGTAATGTTGACAAACCATTTACAAATAAACTTATAAATGGACTTTATCCACCGGGATCTACTATTAAAACAGGCTTGGGACTAATATATATCACTACGGATATAAATGAGTGGTGGAAAGTAAAATGTACTGCCTCTTTTGAACTTGGTGATCGTAATTTTCGTTGTTGGAAAGAGAAAGGTCACCATGGAACTGATATAAATAAAGCTATACGTGAGAGTTGTGATGACTATTTTTATAAAGCTAGTGTTAAAGTTGGTATCGCAAAAATGAGTGAGGGACTTCGTCGTTTTGGACTTGGTAAAAAAACAGGAATAGACTTGCCTCGTGAGTTTGTGGGAACTGTTCCTAGTAGAATGTGGAAACGTGAGAAGTATAATCGTCCGTGGTATATAGGAGAGACCCTAAACTCTTCGATCGGTCAAGGTGATTCACTTAGTTCACCTATGCAAATAACACGTTTTACAGCTCTTATGGCAACTGGTAAGCTACCAACTCCACATATAGCAACAGAAATAGGTGGTCAAAAAGTAGAAGCTGTATATGAAGATATTTTAACACCTGAAGAGAAAAAAAAGTTACCACTTATTCAAAAAGCTATGAAAGAAGTTTGTAACCATCCAAGAGGAACAGCTACACGTTATTTGTCATCCAAAGTTAAGATGGCAGGTAAAACAGGAACAGCTCAAGTTGTAGGGATTGCTCAAGATGTGAAGAAACGTCTAAAAGAGGACCAAATGGAGTATTACAAACGATCACACGCATGGTTTACAAGCTACGCACCATATAATAACCCACAATACGTAGTAACAGTTCTAGTAGAACACGGTGGACATGGTGGTTCAGCAGCAGGTGCTATTACCTCTAAAATTTATAATAAGCTGTTAAAACTAGGGTATATAAAGAAATAGTATAGTTAGTTTGAAGTTTAAATAAAAGTAAGATTGGCAGGGTGTTTATCAACTGTGCATTTCTGCACATATTGATAATTGCAGTAGATAATTCTACCTAACACCATAGTATTTAGGTTTACATTAGAGCCAATAATGTTCCAGTAATTAAATCGGGCAGTTTTCATATTACTTAAATAGAATTTCTTATAATTAAACTTTTTGGTAGAGAGTAATTCTTTATTAGCTCTTCCTCTTTCTTTCTCATCTCACCATTGTCAACTTCATGATCATAGCCCAAAATATGTAAAAGTCCATGTATAAAGAGTAGTGTAAACTCATCTTGGGCACTATGTTTAAACTCATTTGAACCGCTCTTTATAAACTCATATGAGATAACTATACTTCCAAGTGGACTCATAGGTGAGTCTTCATAAGGAAAGCTTAAAACATCAGTTTCTTTATCTATACCTCTATGCTCTTTATTAATAACTTGTATCTCTTTGTTATTAGTTATTATAAGCTCTATAAGACGATCACTAAAACTAGTAGCTATCTCTTCTATAAGAGTTAAATCAGGTAAAAATTCTACTCTATTATCTAGCTCAATCATCTCTTAGCTCACTCTGCTTTATTGCACTTTTTAGAGCATTTATGTAACTAGTTGTAGAAGCTACTTTTTTATAAGCTATATCGAATGCAGTTCCATGATCAACACTTGTTCTTACTATGGGTAAGTTAAGAGAGACATTTATACTCTCATCAAAATACAGAGCTTTTAGAGGTGCTAAACCTTGATCATGATACATAGCACAGATATATTTATAGTTTTTACGAAAGTGAGGAGTAAAAGCGATATCTGGTACGATCGCACCTTCAAAAATAGTCTTTCCAATTTTTGCATTTGCAATAGTGATCGCAGACTCTATAACTCTCTCTTCATCACCTAATACTCCATTGTCACCAGCATGAGGATTAAGACCTAAAACAGCTACTTTTTTATCTTCTATAGAGTTATGTAAGTTTAGTAAAAATGTTACAAGCTTATCTTCTTGAATAGTTGAAGAGACTTCTTTAAGTGGAATGTGCTCTGTATATAGTGGAACAAATAACTCTTCACAACCTAACATCATAATAGCGTCAGCTTTAAAGTGATCGCGAAGCATATCGGTATGACCTTTATAACTTAACCCAGCCATCTCCCAAGCCTCTTTATTTATGGGTAACGTAACAACAGCATCAGCTTCACCCTTTTCACAAAGTTCTATGGCACTTAAAAAAGAGTTATACGAGAACTCTCCACTTGAAGCAGTTACTTTTGCAACTTCGATCTCAAATTTACCTTTTACATTTTGTAAATTCATAGAAGTTGTAGGCTTGAAGTTTAAAAGTTTTATAGCTTTTAATAACATAGTTTGGTTTATACAGTAAATAGGTGAACAAAACTTAGAGATCTCATCATGACAACGAAGAATAATATCCATTCCGACACCATTAAGATCTCCAACACTTATAGCAAGATGTTTCACTATTTTACTAGCTCTTTCATGTCACTAACAGCGGTTGCAAGACCTGTAAAAACAGAACGAGCTATTATACTTTGACCTATATTTAACTCACTAATAGTTTGAATATTTCTAATTAAAGATACGTTTTGATAGTTAAGTCCATGACCCGCTGCAACTTCTAGATTTAGTTCTAGTGCTCGAGTTGCAGACTCCTCGATCGCATTTAAAGAGTCTTCAAGCTTTGAATTTAAAATATGGCGAGGAAGTTTTAGCTCTTCTATGGCGTGATGAGAGTAGGGAAGTGAACTGTTTAGCATTGCATAAATATTTGCAAACATTCCTGTGTGAAGTTCAACCATATCTGCTCCAAGCTTACTTGATAGTTCGATCATCTCTATAGTTGGATCTATAAATAGTGAAACATCTATTTGCGCTTGTTTTAACTGAGCTATAACTTCTGCGATCGCTTTGTTTTGAGTTTTAAGATCGAGTCCACCCTCTGTTGTAACCTCTTCACGTTTTTCAGGAACAAGTGTTACACGGTGAGGTTTAAGCTCACACATAATATCTATAATATCTTGATCGATCGCACACTCTAAGTTTACTGGTAGTGAGCTACTTTGAATAATCTTAACACAATCAGCATCTTGAATATGACGACGATCTTCACGCAGATGAATGGTAATTTGATCAGCTCCATTTTGAGCACAAATAGCTAGTGCCATAAGTGGATCAGGGTCGTTTATTTTTCTTGCTTCTCTTAAAACTGCTATGTGATCTATATTTACGCCTAGTGTCATACTAAATTCCTTATATTTTGATGAGAATTGTAGCATTTTAGAGATATACTTTTGCATAAAGGGGTTTTATGGAACTTGATATACCTACACTTATGATGATATTTTTTGTTATAGCACTAGTTATTAGTATTTGGAAAATATATGTTTTCTTACCAGATCGAACACTAGCTGATGATGATCGAACAGAAGCTTCGGAATCTGAACTTATAGAGTTAATGTTAAAGGCTATAAAGAATAGTTCTAAAGTTCCAATACTTTCAGAGTTGTATGAAGCAATTGAAAATGATGAAGGTTTCGATAAAAAGCACTACTGGAGATTTAATCAAAATAGACTTAATCAGCTTTTAAACCACTACTATTCGTTAAATAATGATTTAAACTCTATTGAAGATATTTATAAAAGTGTATAAGTGACAGGAGAGTTCCTGTCACTATGAAAAGCTAAAACTAAATTTTACTTTTCACAAATGCTTCCATCTCATCAACAATCTCTTCAATAGTACGCTCACCATTGATTTTAGTTAATAAGTTCTTAGCTTCATAAAATTTTTGAATTTCAGCTAAAGGCTCAGTATAAACTTTCATACGGTTGTCAAAAACTTCGTTATTATCATCCGCTCCACGAGCACGACCTAAAACACGATCACGAGCAACTTCTTCACTAACTGTAACTTCTATAACGCTTACAAGCTCTACACTATCTTCATTAGTTAGGTATTTATCAAGCTCCTCCATTTGCTCATTACTTCTTGGGTAACCATCGATCACAACATTAGCAGTTGGAGCATTTTTAATAGCTGTAACAATAGTCTCTATAACGATTTCTATTGGAACTAAGTTACCTTTAGAGATATAACCTTCAATAGTTTTACCTCGCTCACTACCACTAGCAACTTCTGCTCTAAACATATCACCTGTTGAGTAGTGTTTAATTAACTCAGGGTTCTTTTCAGCTATTAGCTCTGCATCTGTTGTTTTACCACTTCCTGGTGCGCCTATAATTAAAAATAGTTTTTTCATAATATTATTTTTCCTCTTCTTTTTTAGTTTCTCTTAGTTTAATATGTAGATCTTTTAGTTGTGCATTTTCAACTTTTGATGGTGCTTTTGCTAAAAGACATGAAGCTTTTTGTGTTTTAGGGAATGCTATAACATCACGAATACTTGATTTGTTAGTTAGTAGCATTATGAGACGATCGAGTCCCATTGCAAAACCACCATGTGGAGGTGCACCAAACTTAAGTGCATCTAGTAAGAAACCAAACTCATCTTTAGCTTGCTCTTCTGAGATACCTAAAAGTTTAAATACTTCAGCTTGAGTCTCTTCTTTATGAATACGAATAGAACCACCACCAAGTTCAACACCATTTAAAACGATGTCATAAGCTATAGACTGGATGTCTTCAACACTCTCTTTATCAGTGTCAACTGGTTGAGTAAAAGGGTGGTGAAGTGCTTTTACACGTCCATCTTCAACTTCAAACATAGGAAAGTCTACAACCCATACAAATTCAAACACATCTTCAGGGATAAGGTTCATCTTTTCATGTTCTGCTATGAAAATCCTAAAACGTCCCATATAATCAAGTACAGTTTTTTTATCACCTGCACCAAAGAAAACAACATCGCCAACTTCAAGTTCAGTTCTCTCTATGATCGCAGCGATATCTTCTTCACTAAAGAACTTAGTAAGTGGACCTTTAAGACCATCTTCTTTCATTTGAAAGTAACCAAGACCATGTGCACCAAATTTACGTACAAAATCTTCAAAGCTTTTCATTTCACGTTTTGAGAAAATTGTGTCAGCTTTAGGTACTTTAAGTGCTTTAATACGGTTTAAGTGAGGTTTCTTAGCGATCGAAGTAAAGATCTCATTGTCACAACGCTCAAAAATATCAATTACATCTACCATTTTAAGATCATAACGAAGATCTGGTTTATCAGATCCATACCACTCCATTGCATCTGCAAACGTGATACGGTTAAACGGAGGTTTAATATCATGTCCAGCAGCTTTAAACATAGCTACCATTACATCTTCTGCTACTTTTATAACATCTTCTTGATCACAAAAACTCATCTCAACATCTATTTGAGTAAACTCTGGTTGACGATCAGCTCTTAAGTCTTCATCTCTAAAACATTTGGCGATTTGAAAATATTTGTCAAATCCACCAACCATTAAAAGTTGCTTGAAGATTTGTGGAGATTGTGGAAGTGCATAAAACTCACCATCATGAACACGAGAAGGCACAAGGTAGTCTCTTGCTCCCTCTGGAGTTGACTTAGTTAAAATAGGAGTCTCAACTTCTAAAAAGTCTTGATTATCAAGCGCATTTCTAGCTGCGATAGTAACTTTTGAGCGAAGTTTAAAAGTTTCAAATACTTTAGGATCACGTAACTCTAAGTAACGGTACTTAAGACGAATTTCTTCGTTAACATTTGGATCACCGATCACAAATGGAGTTGGTTCGCTTCTATTTTCAATAACAAGCTCAGTAACTATAACTTCTATTCCACCAGTTTTTAGTTTAGGATTTGTAAGACCTTCACCACGAGGGCGAACTTTACCTTTTATAATAAGAACAAACTCGTCACGAACTTCATTTGCTAACTTGTGTGCAGCTTCATTATCAGCTGGATCACAAACTAGTTGAATAAGACCTGTTCTATCACGTAAGTCAATAAAGACAATACCACCATGATCACGGTGGTTATTAACCCAACCACATAGGCTAACTTCTTCGCCTACACTATTTTCATTTAACTCTGTACATAAATGACTTCTCAATTAAAGTCCTTTTTCTATTAAAAATTTTCGCGATTATATCTTAAAGTGACTTAACATTTTATTTTGTTTGAGGTGGTATGAATTATGCTACTATTACATACTTTACAAAAAAGATTTTATATATACTCAAGGAAAACAATGGATAGATTTTATTCACTAACACACTCACCAATAGAGTTTCACTTTCGCCAAAACCCGAGAGATTTCGTCGTTGATGAAATTCCACTTTACGAATTTAGTGGAGATGGTGAACATTTGGTTTTACATATAAGAAAGAAGAAATTATCTACTTGGGATATGTTAGAGTTATTAGCATCTTATTTGGGTATTCAAAGTAAAGAGTTTGGTTACGCAGGACTAAAAGATAAAAATGCTTTGACTAAACAATACATATCAATTCATAAAAAATATGAAGAGAAATTAGAAGATTTTAAACATGATAATATAAAAATACTTTCAAAAACTTACCATAATAATAAGATCAAAATGGGTCACTTAAAAGGTAATCGTTTCTTTATACGTCTTAAGAAAGTAAGCTCTGTAAATGCACAAAAGATCACTACAGCATTAGAATCGATCGCACATTTTGGTATGCCAAACTTCTTTGGTTATCAACGTTTTGGTATTCATGGAGACAACTATAAAAAAGGCGAGGCTATCTTAAAAGATGGTGCTAAAGAGAAAAATGTAAAATTAAAAAGAATGTATGTGAATGCTTACCAGTCACATCTTTTTAACCTTTGGCTTTCACGTAGGTTGGAGATGCACTCTCTTCTTAGCTCATTTGGAGCTGATGAGATTAGTGACACACTAAATATGAGTACAGCCGATGTTAAAAAACTTCAAGCTCAAAAACACCCTTTTAAACTTATAGATGGTGACGTTATGGAACACTATCCACATGGACGTCTTTTTCACTATGAGTCTGATGAAGAGGATATTGAGCGTTTTGAAAATAGACAAATTTCTCCAACAGGTCTTTTAGCTGGTAAAAAGACAACTCATGCAACTTCACTATCTCACTTAATTGAAAAAGAGTTTGATGAAGAGATTAATATGGACGGAGCTCGCCGTTATGCTTGGGTCTTTCCTGACAAGGTTGAGGGAGAATATAAAGAGAACGAAGCGTGGTTTGAACTACATTTTTCACTTCCAAAAGGTTCATACGCAACAGTACTAATAGAAGAAATAGCAAAACAAGAGATAAGAGCAGAGGACTAGAAGCTTGAAAAGACATATAAGTAGTTTAATATCGCAGCAGTTTGGAAAGTTTGCTAACAGAGAGTTTTCAACATGGTTTCAAAAAATTGTAAATAGTAGTTATGTAGGACTTATGGGACTTGATATGAGTGACTTTTCTCCTAGTAACTCGTACAAGTCTCTTAATAAACTCTTTACAAGAAGTTTAAATGAGAAACGCCCGTTTAGTATGGACACAGGAGATTTGATCTCTCCTTGTGACTCATTTATAAGTGAATGTGGAGAGATAGAAGAGCGAAGAGCTCTGCAAATTAAAGGTATGAGTTATAGTGTTGATGATCTTTTAGGTGAACATATAGCTCAAAGCGAAAAAAATAAACTTAAAAATGGTACTTTTATAAACTTCTACTTATCTCCAAAAGATTACCATCGTTACCATGTTCCTATTAATTTAAAAGTTACTAAGGCTGTACACATACCAGGAAAGCTATACCCTGTAAATATGCCTTATCTACGTAAACAATTGAATCTTTTTATAGAGAATGAACGTGTAGTTATAGAGTGTGAAACAACGGATCAAAAACGTTTTTATATGATCTTGGTTGGAGCACTTAATGTTGGTGTTATGAATGTCTCTTTTGAGCCAAGTATTAAAACGAACTCTGAAAAGAGAGAACCAACACTTTATGAGTATGAAGAGTTACACCTTAACAAAGGTGATGATTTTGGATGTTTTGAAATGGGTAGTACGATCGTGATCGTAGCTGAGGAAAATATGTTAGAAATAGGTGTTAAAGAGGGTGAAGATGTTCGCTTTGCTCAAAATATAGCAAAGCTAATTTAATAAAGAGAAAAAGCCTTTAATTTTTTATAGGCTTCATCTTTGAAATAAGGGCTTTTTGCAGAGAGTTTTTTATAGGCATGTATTGTACTGCATTACGCTCTAGTGCAATGTTGTTACGTTTTAATTTTTCATTTAAATTAAATAACTCTTCTTTGTATTTAAGGTAGCTTGCTTGTATCTCGGCGTCAATATTTCTTCCTTCAAGGAAATTCTCTTTTCTAACTGAGTCACTAAGATCTGTTTGTAGTCTGTCTATTTTAAACTGAATACTATTTTTTTCATCTCTGTTTTCAGTTTGAGTAAGAATATCTTTCCACTCTCTTAAGTCATCTGAAGCCTTGCCAATTGCACTGGAAACCTCTTTTTTCTCTTTTAAATAATCTTGGAAATAGTCACTGGAAAATGTATCATCTAAACATAACATACTTACATTTATTTCTATACTTTTTATTTTAGCCTCTATGATACGAATATTCTTAACAGCAGTTAAGTAGTTTCTAGCAATAGAGATCATAGTAATAACATTCCACTGTTTTCCATCTTCTGCAACTATTGAAGGTATTTTGTACTTAACACCCTTGTATAGCGTAACATCAGAGGCATAAAATTTTAAGAAGCTAATAATGTACTCATCATTTGAAAGTATTGTTTCTAAAATTAGTTCTGAAAGGTATTGAAATGTATCAATAAAGTGTATTCTAAAGAAGTACCCTGAAAGACCTTTGAAGAACTCTTCATTATCATCAAACTCTTCCATAAAAAGTTCAGTAATAATATTTTGAATATAAGCAAATACATTTTTATCATACATAAAAAAATTAATTTTATTTTCACTAAAGTAAATGTCATAAAATCTTTTTGCAACTAAATTACAGAATCTTCTGTCTTCATGTTTTGAAAAATTACTTTTATAAAAAGCTTCTAGTTCATTCTCATCAACACCATTGTATCTACTAGCATGAGTATTGTCCTCTTTTCGCTCTTCTTTCTTTTTTGATTCTACTGGCTTTTTAACAAATAGTTTTATTAACAGTTGTCTTTTTTTATAAATTATTATGTCTTTGTCACCTAGAAATAGTGCAACTCTAACTGCATATTTCATTAACTCTTTTTTGTTAATTACTTCATCTTCTATCTCATCAACATAGCGATAGACTAATCGTCTTAGTTTACCTTGAATAGAGATATAGTTTTTTTTGCCTTCATAGTCATATTTAATTAAATCATCATGTTCTGTAATAAGTGTTACAACAGCATCTAAATTTGAAGAGTTTTCTGGTTTTACTTGATATGGAAGTACTTTTAGCCTGATCTCACTCTTTTTCATTTGAAAGACTATGTGACCATAAGATTCAAAAAATTCGCTAAAAGCCTCTTTTATCTCGGATTTATTCTCTTTTTTTAGTAAATATTCTATAGAGAAGTTAGTTAGTAGGTATTTATAAACTATTTTATTTAAACGTCTTGTCCATTTAAAGTCAGATGAGGGTTTAGGCATATTTGCTTTTAAAAAAAATTTTAGACCTACATATAGCATTGTTTAATTTCTCTCTTTTTTCTTTAAAGATATTAAAGTTATATCGTCATCTCACTCAAGAGAATTAATATTTTTAGGAGTATATTTACAGTAATCGATCAATAGAGAGATTTAAAATTTTCTATATTCAACTCTTTTTTCCGTATTTATTAAGAACTTTTACCTATGAATTTAATTTTGTTTATCTAATTTTAATATATAAAACTTAAATTATGTAACTATTTTATAATATTTCGTTAATAAACATTAAGCTTAATTTTGATAGAGTATCTACATAATAAAATAAATAGAATAGACAAGGGTGTAAATCATGGAAATAAAATCAACTTCAAATAGTGTTATAATTACTGGAAATATAAAGAGTATTATGGATTTTCAATCTATAAAAACTGAGCTAGATGCCTTAAGTAAAACTACAAAGACAATTACTATAGATATTAAAGATTCACTATCTATGACATCTTCAGCTATTGGCTATTTTACTAAACTTATACTAAAAGATGGTATATCTATTCATATGAAAATAGGAAATGCTCAACTATTTGAGCTCTTAACTGACTTAAACCTTGCTGGTACATTTAAAGCAACGAAGGTATAGTAATGAGTATTAAAAATAAATTAAATTTAATTACGGTTTTAATTGTCGTATATTCATTTATAATAGTCTCATTAACTATGAGTAGTGCCATTGATGAAAAAAAAGCAATTTTAGAAGCTACTAGTTTAAATGGTTTTTCGCAAAAGTTAAGTCTTTTAATTCATGAGACGCAAAAAGAGAGAGGCGCTAGTGCAGGCTTTTTAGGTTCAAAAGGTAAAAAGTTTGGAGATATTATTCCAAAACAGAGAGAACTAACTAATATAAGATATAAAGAGTTGCAAAATTATATGTCTACTATGGAATTTGAAAACTTTTCTAGTGAACTTCAAAGTGCAGTTAATTCATTTAAAGCAGAAGTAAATAAACTTGACGAGATACGTACTCGCATAAGCGCTCACAATATTACAGTTAAAGATGAAGTTGCATACTACACAAAGGTGAATGCTAATATTTTAAAAATAGTCTCTTTAACAGCTAAGTTAGCTAAAAATCAAGAACTTGTTAAAGCACTTGATGCTTATACAAACTTTTTAAAGTCTAAAGAGAGAGCTGGAATTGAAAGAGCTGTTTTAAGTGGTGTATTTGCTGCGGATGAGTTTAAAAATGGTATGTTTTCTAAATGGGTAAAATTAGTTGCTGAACAAGATAGCTACCTAGACTCTTTTTTAAGTATGTCTAACAGTGATATTGAAAATTTTTATAACTCTAAAATGAACTCGAGTGCAGTTGATAAAGTAAACGAAATGAGAGCTATAGCAGAAGCTAAAGCTAAAAGTGGTAGTTTTGGCATTGATAGTGTTGAGTGGTTCAAAACTATTAGTAAAAAAATAAATCTTTTGAAACAAGTTGATGATAACCTTTCTGAGAGCAACGGAATACTTATTGCAAGTATGCAATCTCATTCTGAGAATGTAGCAATCACTGAAATTGTTACACATGTAACTTTTGCTATTATGATTGTGATCGTTATTATGACTATCAGTAGAGGGGTAAACAGAAGTGTCAAGCATACTCTTGAACAAATAGTTGATATAGCTGAAACAAGTGATTTAACACGTAAACTTGAAGTAGAGAATGCTAAAGATGAAATTGCACAAATTTCTGAAGCTGTAAATTCACTTTTACTATCTTTTAAAACCAGTTTGTCAACTGCTATTGTTGTCTCTACTTCAACAGCACAAGAGAGTGAAAAATTAGATGGGGTTGTAGATTCATTAGCAGCTAATACAGCTATTCAAGAAGAAAAAATAGTTGATATTAACGGTTTAGTTACAGAAGTTGGTGAAAGACTTGATAATGTGGAAGAAGCATCTATTACAGTTACTGAAGATCTTTCTAAAACAGTTACAGTATTAGACCAGTTTGTTGATAAACTTATTAACGTTGTTAGCTCTATAGAAAATGGAAATGAAAGTCAACAAGAACTTGTAACAAAAGTTTCATCTTTAACTGAACAAGCTAGAAATATTAAAGATGTATTAGAAATTATTTCTGATATAGCAGATCAGACAAATTTACTAGCACTAAATGCTGCAATCGAAGCTGCTCGTGCGGGTGAACATGGTAGAGGTTTCGCTGTTGTTGCTGATGAAGTAAGAAAATTAGCAGAGAGAACTCAACACTCACTTGGAGAAATTAGTTCTAATGTAAATTTAATTACACAAAGTGTTGGTGAAATTTCAGAAGAGACTGTTAAAACAGCTAAAAATATGGATGGTATCTCACACTCTACACAAGAGTTAATAGAGTCATCTGAAGAGACAAAAGCTTCTTTAGGTATAACAAATGAGAAATCAACAACTGTTATGCATCAAAGTACATATATTGCTACTAAAACAAAACAACTTATAGCTAATATGGAGGAAATCGTCCAAATTTCTACTAAAAACTCTGAACTACGCGGTTCTATAGAGTCTGCTGCTACAACGTTAAGTGCAGAAGCAAGTACTCTTCAAACAACATTGAGAAAATTTAAAGTTTAATGAGCGAAAGTAACGCTACTATCAATAATATAAAAGAGTTAAATTACCTCAAGTCTTTAACACTTCTTTGTGTTGAAGACAACAAAACTACACAACTTTTATATAGTTCTATTTTTGAAGATATTGTAGCTAACCTATTTTTTGCAGATGATGGTATAGAGGGCTTTGAAAAGTTCAATAAGAATGAAATAGACATAATTATTACTGATTACAATATGCCGAACCTTAATGGTATAGGTATGATTAAACAGATAAGAAAAATAGACCAAAACATACCTATTATTTTAGTGTCTGCTATTGAAGATATAGATGTTATTATAGAAGCTCTTAATCTAAATGTAAGTAATTTTTTAAAAAAACCAACAACTAATGATGATGCTATTAAAGCTCTTGTAAACTCATCTAAAGTTTTGATGCTTGAAGACTATATTGAAAAAGATAGAAAAAAAGAGATAGAACTTTTGACAAAACATAAAAATTACTCATCATATCAAGAAGAGTTAGCTTTTCAAAAAGAGCTAAATATCATAAAAAACGATTTTTACTATCAGATGCAAGAGTGTCCAGAGTACACTGCTTTAGTGGACTTCTTATATAAGCCTTTAGATATTTTAAGTGGTGACTCTTATTCTGCTAGAAAGATAGATATAAGTACCTCATTTTTCTTTATAATTGATGGTATGGGTAAAGGTGTATCAGCTTCACTAACTGCTATGATTTTAACTTCTCATATAAACAACTTAGTAGATAATATGATCGAAAATAGTAATTTTAGCTTAGAAGAGATAGTGAACGACTCTATGAAATATATACAAAAAATACTTCTAGACGAAGAAGCTGTTGCAATTGATTATATATCTTTAAACAGTGCTACTAATGAGATGGAATATGCAAAATTTGCAATGCCAAAGTTTATTTTGCAAGATAGTAATGAAAATATTATTTATATAAAATCAAATAATCCGCCATTAAGTAAATATCAAATAGGTGCCAAGATCTCGAAGTATGATGTATCTAATATACTTAAATTTCTTTTTTATAGTGATGGTCTTGTTGAAAATGAGACACTAATAAAAGAGAAACTATATTTTGATTTTATAGAACAAGACTTTGTGGAATCATTTTTACGAAATGACTTAAGAGAGAAAATATTTGAGAAAATAGATAAACAAGAAGATGATATAACACTTATATTTATCAATAAAATAAACTTTGAAAATAGACTTTTAGAATCTAAACAGTTTAATAGCACTATGGAAGATATGGAGAATGCAAATGAGTGGTATACTGCTCTTTGGGAAAATATATCATCAGATACTACTTTGGTTTATAATGCAGGCTTAGTCTTTACAGAACTCTATATGAATGCGTATGAACATGGAAATTTAGACATAACTAAAGATCAAAAAGAGAAACTTTTAGAAGAAGATATCTATTTTGAAACTCTATTAGAAAAAGAGAAAATAGTAGATAAAAAAATAGATGTAGAAGTATACAAAATACAATATCATAAATATGAATATATTGTGACCAAAATTATAGATGAGGGAGAGGGATTTGACACACAAACTCTGAGTGATATATTTAGACATGCGTATACATTTAATGGACGCGGTGTTTTTCTTTCACGTGAGTCATCTGTTGGAATATACTACACAAAAAAAGGTAACTCCGTACTATTCTTCCATAAGCTTAGACTTAACCAACTAGCGCTCTAAACTAAGTTTAGACCACTACCTATTGTTACAACTTTTAGTTTTGAGAAGAACTCTCCATCTTTATTATATATCTCCATCTTAGAGTCTATTGGGAACTTAAGTTTTTGCATTGAGCCTTGAAGTGAGTGTAGTACATGAGTATGCTCTGGTAACATAGGAACTATGATATAGTCTATATGGTCACGTTTAACAATATCAGCTAATATCTCAACTGCTGCGTAATAAAAAGACTTATTTATAGTTCTTTGTACATTATAATCTTTCATCATAGTAATATTTTTTATAAGAACTTCTCTCTCTATGGGAGCTAATATTTTATTCCAACTGGCGCGATCAAGTTCATGCTCAACCTCTTTTTCAGTATGCTCTTTCCACTCTTCAACAGTTTTTTCTATTTTTGGAGTATATTTTTTTATAGTTTTAATAATTTCATCACTACTTAAGTTTGGTATTTTATTGTCATATACATATGTTTTATCTTCGATATAGTCATGATCAAGTGCTACTATTAGCTGTACAACACAATTTAAATATATTGACTTGTCATCTTTGTTGTTATCAAACGAGATACCGCTTTTAGAGATTATTGCTTTTGGACCTACAAATTTTATTTCCATAATAATATTCCTTAGTTACATAAAGTGGATAAATTATAGCATATTTATTTTTATTGCTTCAGTTTTAAACACTCTCTTAATGCTTTTAGTGTAAAATCAAGAAATTTTAAATCTAGGTATTAATTTGAATATAAGAAAAGCTGTAGCTTTTACAGGACCTTCAAACAGTGGTAAAACTACTCTAATTTTAAAAGTAGCTAGAAAGTTGATCCACGATCACTCTCTTCGTGTTGCGATCGTAAAGAATGATCCCAAAGATAAAGCACGTTTTGATGTTCCTGGAAAAGATAGTTACAAGTTTAGTGATACAGGTGCAGAAGTTGTTGTAACTTCTCCAAACCGTACAACATACTTCTCACAAAAACATAGCGATTTAGATGAGATCATAGGTATGTTAAAAGAGTTTGATATACTTCTCGTAGAGGGTTTGAAAAACTTACCACTGCCTCGTATCTCTATATTCCGTGAAAAGTTAGATGAGGACTATTTTGGTTTTATGAATGCACTAGCTATAGATGATAGTGTAGATCTTAGCAACTATAATTTACCTCCTGATATAAATGTGTTAGATCTTAATAACGAAGATAATATAGTAGCGTGGATATTAAAAAATGCAAAGGAAATATAAATAAATGGAAAATATTTTAAAATCAATAGAACTTTCGGCAATGCGTATAAAAGATGCAATCGATGTAAAAGATTTTGGTTACTCAAATGAGCAAAATAGCTCTGGAGAATCTCAACTTCAACTTGATATTCAGTGCGATATGATCATAGAAGAGGAGTTCTCAAAGATAGACTCAATTCATACGATTGCTAGTGAAGAGAAAGAGAAAGAGATGCTTCTTCATGAAGATGGAAAGTATTTAATAGCTTTTGATCCACTTGATGGCTCATCTTTAATAGATGTTAACCTAAGTGTTGGATCTATCTTTGGAATATATGAAAACTCATTTGAGGGTTCAAACTTAGTAGCTTCATGTTACGTAGTATATGGTCCAAGAGTTGAACTTGTTTTTGCTTATGAAGGTAAAGTTAAGTTGTATCTACTTCAAAATAACTACTTTGAATTTGTTAAAGAGATTAGACTTGGTGAAAAGGGTAAACTGAATGCTCCTGGTGGGACTCAGCAAAACTGGATGCCTTATCATAAAGAGATGGTTGATGGACTTTTTCAAGAGGGTTACCGTCTTCGCTACTCTGGTGGTATGGTTCCAGACTTACACCAAATACTTCTAAAAGGTGGTGGACTTTTTAGCTACCCTGCAACTTCTGACAAACCAGATGGGAAACTTCGCAAACTATTTGAAGTTTTCCCTTTTGCACATGTTTACACAATGGCAGGAGGATATGCGATCGATGGTAAAGAAGAGTTGCTATCTCTTGATACTAAACACATTCATGATACAAGTCCATGTTTCTTTGGATCAAAATATGAAATAGATCGAGTAAAAGATGTCTACTCAAAAGCTTGATAAGTATGAACAAGAGTTAGAAGACGAGCTCCCACTTCTTGAAAAATGTCAAAAAGAGAAAGGACTCACTAGTTGCTTTAACTGTGAGTTTTTTATAGGTTGTGAAGTTAGAAAAAAATATGTAGCAGCTGTTTACAACTCAATGAGTAAAGGTGCTACAGGTGGTTTTGAGTTTTAGTATCTACTCTCTATCAAAATGGTAAATTGAGCTATTCTTCTTAGGCTTTTTATCTTGCCAACTTAAGTAAGAACTCTTTAGATGTTTTCCATCATTTGTGATCTCATGTATGATCTGGTGAACATGATCTTCATCAGAGTTACATAACTCTGTACTCATATCACAATCAAAAATAATTCTATTCTCAGTACTATGTACAAGGTCTGCTATAAACTCTGGTTGGTTCATTTTTACACAGTAGTGAGTAGCTTTGATCTTATTACACTCCATATCTTTACAATGGTACATCGTAACCATTTGCTTAGCAGTATTAGGTAGGAGGTCTTCTTGAATAGCACTATTGTTACCTATGTTTTTAAAAAAAATTCCTGTTTTATTTGTGTCAAGTAAAGGAAATACAGCTTTATGTCTGTAAGAGTCAGTTCCTAACTGTGCAGAAGCAGGGGAGAGTACCCACTTTCCCTCCAATGCTTCAACCCACTCATACAGATCAAATGGATCAAGTTCATCAGACAATAGAGTTGAACTAAATAACGATGTAAGCAATAGTGAGAAAGTTATTTTTTTGAACATAGTAATTCCTTAAAAAAATTGTGCCATATTTTAGCTTTAATTTGTTAAAATAACAGACTAATTTTCTCAAAGGTAAAAAATGAGCACATACTTTACAACTCCGATCTATTATGTTAATGGTGAAGCACACATTGGTCATGCGTATACTACTTTTATAGCTGACACTATGGCACGCTTCTCACGTCTAAAAGGTGAAGATACTTTTTTCTTAACTGGAACAGATGAGCATGGTCAAAAGATCGAAGAGTCTGCAAAAGCTAATGGTAAGTCTAACCAAGAGTTTGCGGATCAAATTAGTGGTACATTTAAAAACCTTTGGGATGACTTTGATATAAGTTATGACAAGTTTATACGAACAACTGACGCTGATCACAAAGTAGGCGTTCAAAAAGCTTTTGAGAAAATGTTTGACAAGGGTGATATCTATAAAGGTGACTATGAGGGTAACTACTGTGTAAGTTGTGAAACTTTCTACCCTGAAGTTCAACTTGTAGATTCTGAATGCTGTCCTGATTGTGGAAAGGTTACTACGATCGTAAAAGAAGAGAGTTACTTCTTTAGACTCTCAAACTATGAAGATGCTCTTATAAAACTTTATGAAGAGAATGAAGACTTTATAGTTCCTCGTGCTAAAAAGAACGAGATTGTAAATTTTGTAAAGGGTGGGTTACATGACCTTTCAGTTACAAGGACATCTTTTGAGTGGGGAGTAAAGCTTCCTACTTCTATGAATGATGACAAACATGTTATGTATGTATGGCTTGATGCACTTTTAAACTATATTACAGCTCTTGGTTATGGAAGTGCTGATGAGTCTAAAATGGAAGAGTTTTGGCCAGCTTCTATTCACTTTGTTGGAAAAGACATTTTACGTTTTCACTCTATTTTTTGGCCAGCATTTTTAATGAGTCTTGATCTTCCACTTCCTAAAAGTATAGGTGCTCATGGTTGGTGGACACGTGATGGCGAAAAAATGAGTAAATCAAAAGGTAATGTTGTTAACCCAAAAGAGGTTGCAGATGCATATGGTTTAGAAAACTTACGTTACTTTATGCTTCGTGAAGTTCCTTTTGGTCAAGATGGAGACTTCTCTCAACGTGCTTTAATGGATCGTATAAACTCAGATCTTGGAAATGACTTAGGTAACCTTTTAAATAGAATTATAGGTATGAGTACAAAGTATTCAGAGGGTGTGATCGACTCTTCTAATGTTTTAAAATACCACCAAAAAGAGATTGATGAAGCAGAAGCGATCGTCTCTACTCTTCAACCATACCTTGATAACTTACAACTACACCGTTATTTAGAAGAGTTATGGAAACTATTTTTTATTGCAAACAAGTCTATAGGTGATTATGAGCCGTGGGCTAAAATGAAAGAGGGAAAAACTGATGAAGCGTTAGCTCTTGTTGCTCTTGTTGCTAATATATTAGCTCGAGCAGTTACTCTACTTCACGCCGTTATGCCTCGTACTACCTCAGTTGTTGCAGACGCTTTAGGTTTTGAAATTAACGCAGATAGTTATACATCACTTATAATTAACAAAGAGTTACTAAAAACTTTTAGTGTTAAAAAGACAGACCCACTATTTCCTCGTATAGAAGAGCCTCTTATGCAAGAAGCTCCAGAAGCTATGAAAGAAGAGAAAGTAGAGAGTAAAAAAAAGACAAAAGAAGAAAAGTCTACTGAGGGTTTAATTACGATCGATCAGTTCTTTGAAACTTCTTTAAAAGTGGGTACAGTTATTGAAGCTGAAGAAGTTCCTAAGAGTAAAAAACTTTTAAAACTTCAAGTTGATGTTGGTGAAGAGACTCCTCGTCAAGTTGTTGCAGGGATCAAAGAGTTCTATTCTGCTGAGTCACTTTTAAACACTCAAGTTTGTGTTGTTGCAAACTTAAAACCTGCAAAACTTATGGGTATGATGAGTGAGGGAATGTTACTTGCCGCGCGTGATGAAGATGGACTCTGTTTAGTTCGTCCAGAAAAAAGCAAAAAAGTTGGTACTTCTATAGGGTGAAACTAGCTAATACTGTAGCACTTATAAATGCTAAACTATTAACATCCCCATCCATAAACTCTTTTGAGAAAATAGTTTTTGATGCTTCAAAAGTTAAACGAGGAGATCTCTTTATAGCTTTTAGTACAGAGCATATAGAGCAAGCTGTTAATAGTGGTGCATATGGTATAGTTTTTGACACTCCTACGCAGGTGCTTGACAATGAGATCGCTTGGTTAGAAGTTGAGAGTGTTGAAAATGCACTTTTAAAACTATTGCGTTTTACTCTTATTGAAAAAAATGTTAAAGCTTATGAGTGTGATGAAGTTACACTAAAGTTAGCTTCTTCTATTAAGACATCAAATGAGCTTATAGTTTTAGACTCTTCATTGAAAGATTCTGCTAATAAACTATATGTTATTGAAGAGGGTAGTGAAGTTCTTTTTAATGAAGATACAACTCCAGCAGATCTATTTGTAGACTTTGAATACATTTCAAAAGCTACACCACTAAAAATTGAGACTATTGAGCAGACACTTTTTGAGGTCTCTTTTATTTTTGATAATAAGTTTTATGAGCGTAGAACTCTTTCACCTTTCTTTATGCCATATTTAGAAAATTTACTAAATTTTTATAGGTCTAAAAATATAGATTTTAAAATAAAACAGTTTATAAATGTTCAACATTTTAAACCACTTTTTGTGACAAATTCATTAGAGGTAAAAGAGTTTGGCCTTACGCAAAAAGTTCTAATTTTTGAGCCTAGTGCTAAACTTTTTAAAACTCAGATAGAGTTTATGAAAAATCGTGCAACATGGGCGAATATTATATATATTATTCCACACTTACATACTCTAAACTTTGAAAATAGTGATAATATCTTTACTTATGAAGATGAGGAAGATATAATAGAGCTATTAAAAACTATGGAGTACAATTTTGCTCTTATTGTTGGTGTTGATGAGTCCATATTAACGACTCAAGCAACTATAAAACAACAACTTAGTTTAGATTTTTAGGAGATACATACTTGAACCCCGACTTGCCTCCCCAGAGAATTCAAACAACTCTGATTTATAAACACCATAAAACCCTTTTATTAGGTGTACTTTTTACACTTATAACTTTTTATTCTCACTTTTATTTGAATATATACATAACAACACTCATAGCAGCAATAGCTATTGCAATGTTATCTATCTCCGTTTCTGAAGTTGCTGATGTTCTAGCTGAACGCCTTGATGAGCCTTATGGTAGTTTTGTTTTAACATTTAGTGCTGTTATTGTTGAGATTATTTTACTCTTTATGATTCTACTTGCGGCTTCACATAACCCAAATGCTATGGAGACAGTAAAGGGTGGTATTATATCTGCTGTGATCGTAGATATGAATGTACTCCTTGGTTTAGCAGTTTTCATAGGTGGCTTAGCATTTAAAGAACAAGAACATAATGAAGATACTTCAAGTACATATACAACTATTTTACTTGTTGCTGCGTCGGCTCTTTTAGTGCCATCTATGCTTCACTATACTAACCCTAATGACGATAATTTGATGATATCAAGTATCTTAATTGCTGTTTTATTAATGGCGTTTTATATTGTTATTTTTATTTTCCAAACAAAAACACATACTCACTTCTTTAAATCCACTGCCAAAAGTAGAATTTTTCGTTATAAAAAACGTTTAGAGACAGAAGAAGAAGTTGAACATGATGACTTTTTTGACACGGTTCCTACAAGTATAAACTTTGCTATTATATTCTTTTTAATAGCATTAATTGGTATTACAGCAGAGGTTTTTGCAACCGAGGGTATGCAACTTGTTGCAGAGTATGACTTTCCGATTGGACTTGCTGGACTTGTGATCGCAATAATCTCTGTTTCACCTGAAATTGTTACAGCTGTTAAAGCTGCTAAAAACGATCAAATTCAACGTGTTGTAAATATTGCTATGGGTGCTTCTGTTGTAAGTATTATGCTGACGGTTCCTATTTTAATGGCACTCTCATTTTTAACACCTACACCTCTTACTCTTGATTTTAATGCACTACAAATTGGTGCTTTGATCTTGACAGTTCTACTTGCATGGAAAACTACAGATGATGGTGAGACAAACTATTTTGAGGGAACTTCACACCTCTTTTTCTTCTTGTGTTACGCCATAGTGGTCGCTTTTCATTAATGAAAAGAAGAGATTTTTTAGCAACTGCAACTACGATCGCAGGTGCTACACTCTTAGGTGGATGCAATGACTCAAATAGAGTCGCAATTGATTACTCAAAGCATCCTGAAAAAAAAGATTCGAAATATAACTCAGTAAATGTAAACCATAACAAAAAAGTAAAACTGAAACTTGCAACTTCTTGGCCTGCACATTTTCCTATTATGGGTGTGGGAGTAGAGCGCTTTGTTGAGCGCGTAAAAGTAGTTAGTGGAGGCAGTTTAGACATTAAACTCTACCCTAAAAATACACTTATACCTGCACTCGCTGTTTTTGATGCTTGTAGTAGTGGAGAGATCGATGCTTTTCATTCTGGTCCATACTATTGGAAGGGTAAAAATAGTGCTTTTTCACTCTTTAGTGGAATTCCTTTTGGATTTACTGCTGAAGAGATAAACTCATGGATGCTCTATGGTGGTGGTATGGATCTTTGGAGAGAACTGTATGCTAAATATAACCTTTACCCTATGCTTGGTGGAAATACTAACATTCAGATGGGTGGATGGTTTAGAAAACCTATAAATACATTAGCTGACATGCAAGGCCTTAAAATGCGTATTCCTGGTCTTGGAGGAGAAGTCTTTTCTAAAATGGGAGTTAACCCTATTTTACTTCCAGCAGGAGAGATCTATACTTCGTTAGAGCGTGGTGTGATCGATGCAACTGAGTGGGTTGGCCCTGCACTTGATCTTAAAATGGGCTTTTATAAGGTTGCACCATACTATTACTCTGGTTGGCACGAACCAGGTAGCGTTTTAGAACTGACATTTAATAAAAACTTTTTTTCTAAACTATCTAATGAGCATCAGCAGATCTTAGAAGTTTGTGCTAGTGAAATGAATGCAAATATGATGTATGAGTTTCATGCACAAAATATTTTAGCACTTCAGAAACTTGATAGCTTAGGTGTTAAACTCTCAAAATTTCCAACTGAAGTTATAGGTGCCGGAAAAAAAGCTTTAGTTGAAGTACTAGCAGAGCAGAGTGAAAAAAACTCTGACTTTAAAAGAGTAGCACTAGCTATTGATAAGAGACTAAAGCTTTCAAAAGATTGGGATGAAGTTAGTTTAAAGTACTTTTTAAATGTTAGATCTTGATTTTATATGGTGACTTCGTAACTCTTTTAGAGTTAGAAGTAAGTAAACTCTAATACAACTCTTTGAGTTTGCATTGAGTTTACTTAAACTACTTTAATGTGCCAAGGCTCATATCTTACACCAAATGGGTTATTCTTCGTGTAGCGTATTTTAATGTAGCCCGTATCTATAAGTTTTTTATATTCATCTGTTTGTGCAAAGTCTGATGTAAAGTTACGGTAGCCATAACCAACTTTTCCAACATCAAAGTCACCTACACCATGAAATGAGTAACCAGCAGGTGCTAAAGAGTTAGAAGCAAGTGATACATCACCATGTGTTTTAACAATTTTTGCTAAAAATAGATCCATCTGTTTTACAACACTTCTAACTCCAGAAGTTAAAATTATGCTATGTCCGACTTCTTCTCTAACCTTTGTGTACATCTCTTCAGCTTTACCCTTGTAGAGGTGATGTCCAGTTCGTGGTATTTTAACAGTCTCTCTTTTTTTAATGTTATTAGTCATAGAAGTAATAACTTTTTCACCATAAAAGCCATATTCACTTGCTTCTTTATAAAATAACTTTTCAAATAGTGCTGATTCAGCCTTGGTAAATACACCCACTTTTGAATGATACTTTCCAACTTGACGCATATGATCAAAACCAAGTAGAGAGAAGTTTCCATAACCTACAACATTTCTTGCACGTCTAATTTTTCTCGATAGTTCAGTGACTGAAAGTAACTCTTTTGGTGATAATACTATTTTTTGGCTAACTACAAAATTTGGAGCAATATTGTCTTTTATAATAACTTTTTTCGGCTCTTCTTTCCCTAAAGAGAGTGAACTAAATGGCCATAAACCAGCTTGTGCAACAGTACTTGTACCTACGAGTGTTAAAAATGTTCTTCTATTCAATATTTTGCCTAATCACTTATTTAAAATTGTCGATCTATATCATAGAGTTATTATACTAAAAAATTATTGGAAAAACTATGAAATATTCATTATTTGTTAAAGCAATTGTAATACCAATGTCTCTTTTCGGAGCATATGAGGGTGAAATACGAGATATAGAGAGTTATAAACTTCTTCAAAACGTTCAAATAAGCGATGAGAAGAGAACTGTTGTAAGTGATCAAAAAGGTCATTTTAAATTTGATACAAAATCAAAAAATATTAATATAAAAGCTTATGGTTATAAGCCTTACCGTTTGAGTAATCTTACTCATGATAAGAGTCAAACTATAGAACTAGAGCCTATTAAAATTAAAGCTTTGTATCTATCTTTTTGGAAAACTGATGTTAATAGAGATACTTTTAAAGAGATTATGAAAACTATAGAGACAACAGGTATAAACGCTCTTGTAATTGATATGAAAAATGAGTTTGGAAATACTCTTTATGACTCAAACGTCGAAGAGGCTAATGAGCTAAAAACATACAAGTATAAAATGGTAAAAGATATAAAAGAGTTTGTTGCCAAACTGAAAGCAAAAGATCTATATCTTATAGCAAGAGTTGTTGTCTTTAAAGATAACTTGCAAGCTGAAAAGTTTCCAGAACGAGCACTTAAAAAGAAAAATGGTGATATTTATGGTGCCGATAAAAAGTTAGCTTGGATGGATCCATATAATAAAGATGTTCATAAATATACAATAGACCTAGCAGAAGAGATAGCACAGCTTGGTTTTGATGAAATTAACTTTGATTATGTTCGTTTTCCTGCAACCTCAAGTGTTGCATTTTCTAAGGAAAATACAGAAGAAAATAGAGTCTCTGCAATCGAGACTTTTTTAAGTAGTGCTAAAAAAAGACTTTTACCTTATGGTGTATTTACATCTGCTGACACTTATGGAAATGTATGTTGGAGTAAGAATGACTCAAATATAGGTCATAAAATTAGCTCATTAGCAAAAAATGTTGATTACGTTGCACCTATGTTGTACCCATCAGGTTTTGCTATGAACTCTCATGGTTTTAAAGATCCTACAAAAAACTCGTATGACGTAATATATAAAAGCATAACTAACATTCATTCTAAAATAGATCCTATAAGAGTACGTCCATGGTTACAACACTTTAAAGACTATGCACACACTAAAAAACATTTTAAAGCTACAGAAATAAGAGAGCAAATAGATGGCTCAAATATGGCACAAGCTAGCGGTTGGATGTTTTGGAACCCATCTAGTAACTATAAAGCTTCATGGCTTAAAGGTAGCGAGTACGTTACTACCAATGAAACTAAGCATGAAAGTGAAACATTTTAGAGAGCAAATAGCAAAGTAGTAAAATTCTTCTATTTCTTTTTTACTCATTTCTAAAGGATTCTTTTTATCGAGATAAAAAATAGTGCTTTATCCAATGAATATAAGTTTTTTCAGTTGAAATACTATAGTGTTTAAATCTAATTTTTACCACAAGTTTCCATCATATAATTTGCAGTTTTATTAACTTTAAGCAATACTAAAGGTACATTTTAGATGTTCTGTTAATTGTCAAAATAGTATGTATTTATGCTATAGTATTCGTTGAATAAATAGTTGTATATAGGTTGTACATAATTTAGATTAATTAAATATTTCATATTAAAGGAATAATAAGTATGACAAGCCTTTTGGAAAAAATAAATACTTTAAATGATTATGATGATTATAAAAAAGAAGAATCAAAATCTCCAAAAATAGATGATTGGAATAATCAAACTCAGCATAAAAATTTTATAGAATATTTTTTAGAATCTTCTGGAAAAGCATCAATAGTAAAAGAATTCTTTCAAATAGATCTAAATAATTTTGAGAGAGCTACTCATACAAATAGTGTATTTTTCGTAGGAACTTTATTATATAAAAACTTAAATTTTAAAGATAAAATAAAATTTACAAGAAATGAGATAAATGAATTTTATTTCATTTGGTTTTTAACTAGTTTAGTTCATGACTTTGGAGATGATATTGAAAAAAATAAAGATAACTATCCAAAAGTAACTTCTGAAATTAAAAGCTTAAAAGAAATGTTAAACATAAATACAAATGATTTATTACAGCAACCACTAGATAAATATAGTGAAAATATGAAAAAATTAATTAAACATATATCTCCATACTATAAAGAAAGATTTGAAGGTAAACAAGGAAGCTCTAGTAATGGTAAAATTGACCATGGTATTGCTTCAGGATTAATATTATATGATGGCTTAGTTAAAAATAGAGAGAAGAAAGAAGAAGAATATGGTGAAATACAAAAATTAGATAATAATAGTAGCATTTATTGGGCAAAGGAGTTAGAAAAGTTTTATGCTTATGCTTCATATTCAATAGCTATTCATAATATAAGATACCCAGAAAATAGTTTAAAATTTTCAATAGAAGAAGACCCATTTTTATTTTTATTTTGGCTTGCAGATACAATAGAACCAATTAAGTCTTTTCAAACGGAAGAGTGTCTTCCCTCATATATACTTGAAAATATTATTATTGAATTTCACAATAATAAAAAAGGTTTTACTATTAAAAATAATAAAGATTCTAAATTAGACTTTTCTGAATATAAGAATAAAATATATAACTTGATAAAATTTCTCAAAATAGATATAAATACAAAGAAAAAAAATATAATTAAACTATCTTGGTAATTTGATACAACCTTATAGGTACCATGTAATGAGTATCCACTTTCGATATAATACTCCAAACATACTCTAGGATATAAATGGGAAGAAAACCACGAATAGACTTAGCAGGCTTTCATCATATAGTTAATAGGTGGATTGAATGGAGTAATATTTATAAATCAGATGAAGATAAATATAAATTATTAGAGATAGAAGATTGAAGTAGCAAAGTATTTAAAATTAAGTAACTCTGCTATTTCTAAAATAGTTTTAGAAACAATAAAAAGTGTAAATTCATTACACGGTACTTTTATTTTTTTTATTCCACCATATATTATGCTAAAATATAACTATTAAAACTATAAGGAGATTTAGATGCATATAGTAAAAGCACAAATAAATGATGATTTATATAATGACATTATCTCTAAGGGTATAGATATACAAGCACAGTTTAATGAATACCTTTTTACTCTTAGTGATGATGGATATCCATCTATATCCAAAAAAGAAGCCACTCAAAGAGTTTCACAAGCTATTGAAGATTATAGAAATGGAACAATGAAAACAGTTCCTTACAATCAAGGTATGGATGAAATTGATAACTGGTTAGCCAATCAATAAATAAATGATTATTGAAAAAAGTCCCACATATAATGATAGATTATTTGCTATTTTAAAATATATATCAAAGAACAACCCAACCAATGCTAAGCAGTTCAAAAAAGACCTTGATAGCAAAATATTAAATTTAGTTAATATGCCTTATAAGTTTAGAGCTTCAGTACATTATTCAGATAATGAAGTGAGAGACTTAGTATTTAAAGGTTATACAGTTCCATATTTGATAGATGAGCAGAATGATAAGCTTATAGTTTTAGATGTCTTTAAATGGCTTACTTCTAGATAGTTACTTATTTTATTCTATTAAGTCACTAATGAAGTAAAACATGATAGTGAGGCATTTTAAAAGATCTAGTTTAACTTCTTTGTAATGTTCCTAAGGATTAAGTATATTTAATTTTTTACATTTAGCTTATACTAAACAATTATAGATAAAATCTTTTTTAATTAATTACATTAGGTAGGTTTTCATGCAAGAGCAGTTGTATATTATTGAAAAGTTTATAAAGGCAGAGTCGTTTAGTGGTGTTTTACTCTTCATTGCTACACTCGCAGCAGTAATGGTTGCTAACTCATCTTTAGGTGAAAGTTATTTTGAACTTTGGCAGATGGCTTTAGGTGTTACGATCGGATCTCATACAATTTCTATGGATTTAAAACACTGGATTGATGATGGTCTAATGGCACTTTTCTTCTTGATGGTTGGTTTAGAGATCAAACGTGAACTTTTAATAGGTGAGCTTTCTTCAATTAAAAAAGCAAGCTTTCCGATCATAGCAGCGATCGGTGGAATGGTTATTCCTGCTTTAATCTATATTATGTTTAACCTTGATAATCCAAAAGGTTTTGGTATTCCTATGGCTACGGACATCGCTTTTGCTCTTGGTATTTTGATGCTTCTAGGTAAAAAGGTAAACCCAGCACTGAAACTATTTTTAGTAGCACTCGCTGTTGTTGATGACTTGGGTGCTGTTATGGTTGTTGCTACTGTCTATACTAGTGAAATTCATGCTGAGTACTTTTTGCATGCAGGTTTAGTTTATGGAGCTATTTGGGTACTTAACTATAAACGTGTAAGTATGCTTACTCCTTACTTAATTTTAGGTATAGCATTATGGATCTTTATACACTCAATCGGAGTTCACGCTACGATCGCAGGTGTTCTTTTAGCTTTTGCTATTCCTATAAGCTCTGAGGTTGACGAGAAAATGTTTATAAATAATACTACAGAGTCTGTAGATGAGTTTGAAAAGCATATAGACACTATTCCTATATTGAACCATTATCAGATTGATGCGTTAGAGAGAATAGCTTGTAACTATGACAAAGTTCAAAACCCTTTAGTTAAGTTAGAACACCAACTTCATGGACTCTCCGCCTTTTTTATTATGCCACTATTTGCATTTTCTAATGCAGGTGTATTACTAGACTTTTCAGCAATGACTGCTAACCTGAGTATAGTGCTAGGAGTTGTTTTAGGTCTTATCGTTGGAAAACCTATTGGAATTGTAGGTTTTACATATTTAGCTACAAAAATGCGTATAGTTAATAAACCAGATAACTTGAGCTGGGCTGAAGTTGTAGCTGTTGGTTTTATAGGTGGTATAGGTTTTACTATGTCGATCTTCATAACTCAACTTGCATTTTTAGACGAAAGTGTGATCTCGGCTGTTAAATTAGGTATTTTCATTGCTTCATTTATTGCAGGTGTGATCGGTGTCTGGTTAATTTTAAGAGCTCATAAAAATAGACAAACAATATATGACACTATGTGATGTAGGAAATACCTCTTTTCATTTTTATGATCAAAAGAGTGAGTATAGAGTTAGTATAGATGAGTTTAACGCTACTGACATAAAAGAGAAAGTTTATTATATAAATGTAAACGAGTCTCAAGAAATATGTTTACAAAAACTTCCAAACTGGATCAACTTAAAAGAGTTTGTAAACTATAGTAACTATTATGAGAGTATGGGTATTGATCGTATTATGGCATGTGAAGCTATAGAGAGTGGAATAGTAGTAGATGCAGGAAGCGCGATCACAGTTGATAAAGTTAAGAATAGCTCTTTTGAGGGTGGTTTTATATACCCAGGTCTTAAAATATTAGAAAAAACATACAAAGAACTTTCGCCACGTTTAGAAACCTCATTTAATTTTGAGCTTGATTTAGATAAAATGCCAAACAATACACAAGATGCTATCAGTTATGGAGTTTTAAGAACTCTATATAATGAGGTTATGAGACATAATTCTCAGATCTATTTAACTGGTGGTGATGCACAAAAACTAAAAACTATTTTTAAAGATTCAATACTTGATGAGTTGTTGATCTTTAAGGGAATGAAAAATATTATGAAAAAGGCACAACTATGCTAACTGTTGCACTTCCAAAAGGGCGAATAGCCGAAGATACATTAGAAATTTTTAGAACTATTTTTGGTGGAAGCTTTGAATTTGACGATCGTAAACTTATTTTAGAGGTAGATAACTTTAAATTTTTACTTGTTAGAAATCAAGATGTAGCAACGTATGTTTATCATCAAGCAGCAGACATAGGTGTAGTTGGAAACGATACACTTGACGAGCAAGGACTTGACGTTATACGTCTTTTAAACCTAGAACGTGGAAAGTGTAAAGTAGCGATCGGAATGAGAGCAGGAGAGAAGTTAGACCTCTCAAAAGCGGAGTTAAAAGTAGCTACTAAAATGGTAAACATTACTAAACGTTACTTCGCCGATCGCGCTATTAGTGCTGACATTATAAAACTTTATGGTTCTATTGAGTTAGCTCCACTTGTAGGACTTGCAGATATGATCGTAGATATAGTTGACACAGGTGCTACGATGAAGCAAAATGGTTTAGAAGTTGTAGAGACTATTATGGAGAGTTCAACTTACTTGATTGCAAATAAAAATAGCTTTTTTGAGAAAAAAGGTGAGATCTTAGATATTTATGAAAAAATTGAGAAAGTTGTTGTGGGCACAAGGGAGTAGGGCGTATGAAATTTCTTGACTCATTAACACTTCAAATAAAGCTAATAATGCTTTATATAGTTACTTTTTTTGCAGTAATTTTAATAACCACTATAGGTTATATGTATATCTCTTCTATGAAGAAAAATCTTGACTCACTCTACTTTGGTTCACTCATGCCAGTAGTTGATCTTAACCGTATTCTTGATGCTTACTCAAATGGAATACATAGCAATATACATAACTTACATAGTGGTTCTATTACTGTAAATACAGCAAGTAGTGCAATTAGTAATAACCTACAACTCATTGACTCTTTATGGAAAAACTATAGTACAACTTACAAAAGTGATGAAGAAAAACCATTTATAAGTAAAACATCTATACAGATTAATAGACTTTCAAATGCACTTCATAATGCACTTGTAAAGCTAAATAGTGGTCTAAAACTAGAAAGTAAATCAGTAAACTATATAACAACACATATTCAACGAACACGTTTTTCTATCGATAGTTTGATTATTTATGAAGTAGAAATAGCAGGAGAGAATAGAAAAAAACTTTTAGATACATATAATGACACAATTAACCATTTTTTCATAGTTATGGGTGTAATTATAGTTCTTGTTCTTATTATTACATTAGCAATTTTTAGAAGTATTCATACAGCGCAGACAAAACTTCAAGAGACAACCGAACAGCTAGAAAGTGCTAATGAAAAGCTAGCTGAACTGAGTTTAACAGATGAGATGACGGGACTTGGTAATAGACGAGACTTTAATATTATTTACGAGAATGAGTTTAATAGATCTAAACGTTTAAAAGATTCATCTATTACATTTATGATGTTAGATATAGACTACTTTAAGCTCTATAATGACGAGTACGGACATATGGATGGCGATGATGCATTAGTCGCAGTAGCACATACTCTAAAAGAGACTTTAAGTCGTAGTACGGATCATATTTTTCGTATGGGTGGTGAAGAGTTTGGAGTTCTACTTTGTGATGTTAGTGAAGAGACTTCAAAAGAGTTAGCACAAGAAATATGTAATGAGCTAGTCGCAAAAGAGATACCACATAAACAAAATAAAGTAAGCGAATTTGTGACTATTTCTATAGGCCTTGCTTATACTAAAGTAGATGAGAATACCGATCCTCAACAGTTTATACAAAAAGCTGATGATGCACTATATGAAGCAAAAGAGAGTGGTAGAAACAAATACTCTCTTTATAGTGAAGCTACTGAAAAAGAAGAAGAAATAGCAGAAGAAAAGAGTGAGATCGAATGAGTTTAGAACTATATGCAAAAGTTGAACACCTTTTAGGTATAGAAGAATCCACAGACTTTCTACACGATGGTTACATGGAGCTTTTAGAACACCATGAAATAGGAAAACTATTAGACATTGGTTGTGGTCGTGGAAAGTTTATAAAAGCACTTGGTGTTAATGGTGTAGAGTGTAAGGGAATTGACCTCTCACAAACTATGATCACAGATGCTCTAAAAGATGGTCTAAATGTTGAGTGTATAGATATAGCTGATGTTAAAGAGAAGTATGATGTTGTAACAGCAGTTTTTGATGTTTTAAACTTTTTAGATAATGAACAACTTCATAAGTTTTTAGAAGATGTTTCAAATGTATTAGATGATGATGGAGTTTTTTTAGCGGATGTTAATACACTTCATGGTTTTAAAAATGTAGCCGAGGGAGTTTTAAGTGTTGATGAGGGGAGTACATTCTTTAATGTAGAAGCGATCTACGATCAAGACAAATTAAATACAACTTTTACACTATTTAGTGAGAGTGAAAATGGTTGCTTTACTAAAGAGCAGGGTACGATCACGCAGCACTTTCACCAAGTCAAAACATTAAAAAGTAGTAAGCATTTAAAACTAGTTGAAAAACGCTTTATAAACCTTTACGACAAAAAGGATAAACTACTTTTAGTTTTTAAAAAGGTTTAGAGTGCAAAAAGATAAATTAAGATGGAATGAAAAGTATAAAAACTTTCCAATGCCAACACGTGTAGCTCCTATAGTTGAAAAATATCTTCCAAAAGAGAAAAATTTAAAAGCCTTAGACATAGCGTGTGGAAAAGGTCGTAACTCTATTTACATGGCAGAAAATGGCTATGTGGTAGATGCGATCGATATTTCAGATGTTGCACTCTCTTGTGTGAGTGAACATAAAAATATAACTACGCAAGAAGTTGACTTAGATACTTACGAAATTAAAAAAGATACTTATGATGTGATCGTAAAGTGTTACTACCTAGATCGTAGGTTGACACCATACATAATAGAAGCTCTCAAAAGTGGCGGTCTACTAATATATGAAACATACTTAGAAGTAAGCAGTGATAAAAAGTATCATCAACCTTCAAACCCAGACTTTTTACTTAAGAGTAATGAACTACTAAAGTCATTTAGTGAGCTTAAAGTTATTTACTATGAAGAGCGTGAAGAGACAAACCTAAGAGGTGAGCTAGTTAAAATAGCTTCACTTGTAGCTATAAAGGAATAGGCTTGGTAGAAGCAGTAGAATTAAAACAAAAACTATTTAAAATAACAAAAGATAAGCGTTTTGAATTCACTATGATGGCTGTGATCGTATTCTCAGCACTTGTTATAGGTATACACACTTTTGAGATAGATCCAGTACTTGAGACTATTCTTAATTATGTTGACAACCTAATAACTATTATTTTTGTTATTGAGATCACAGTTAGGATTATGGCAGAGAAGAAGCCATTAGACTTCTTTAAAGATGGTTGGAATATTTTTGACTTTGTGATCGTAGCTGTTTCACTAGTACCGATCGATGGTAACTATGCGAATGTAGCAAGATTAATTCGTATTTTTAGAATGTTGCGACTGATAACTCTTCTTCCAGAGCTAAAGATTATTATAGGTGCTCTTTATAAGTCTGCAAGCTCGATCGGTTATGTGTTGATCCTAATGTTCATTATTTTTTATGTTTTTGCAGTAATAGGAACTATTCTTTTTGAAAGTGCTCCTAGCGGACTTTGGAGTGATGTAGGTGTTGCACTCTTAACACTCTTTAGGGTTATGACCTTTGAAGACTGGACAGATGTTATGTACGAAACTATGGAGATTTATCCTATAAGTTGGATCTATTATTTAATTTTTATATTTTTAACTACTTTTACATTTTTAAATATGATCATAGGTATTATTTTAGACACATTAAACGAGGAACACAAAGCACTAGAAGCAGAGAGTAAAGATGAGGATCGTATTCTTTTAGAGAGTGTATTAGAACACAACAAAATCATGGAGTCTAAAATAGACTCACTTGAAGCTCTAATAAGGCAAAAGCTTACTTAGAGCTTTTCTGCTCTTCAGTTAATAGTATTCAAAAAGAATACTAAAAAGTATTTGACTCTCATATTTAACTTATAAAGACAAATTTTATTTTGTCATTATGATTGACAAATTATTTTTTGTCTGTTATAATGACAAAATAAAATTTGTTAAAAGGTTTACTATGGCATTTATTACTGGACAAGTTGTAAGAGATAAAAATTTTTGGAATAGAAAACTTGAGTTAGAAGATATATGGGAAGCCATAAAAAATGGGGAACACTCTTTATTGGTTGCGCCTAGAAGAGTTGGCAAAACTTCTATAATGTACAAAATTTTAGATGAACCAAAAGATAATTATATAGCACTATATATGGATAGTGAAGAGGATAATTTTGAACATCAGTTTTGGGCTAGGTTATTTAATTCTTTAAAAAAAGAAGAATTCACAAATAAGTTCAAGTCAAATATTACAAAATTTAAGGCTATAATTAAGGCTATAGATATTAAAAAAATATCACTTAGTGGTATAGAATTTAAAGAGACTAAAGCTATTAATTATAAAGATGCTTTTGAAGAATTAATGAATAGTTTACCAAAAGAGCAGAAAGTTATCATTATGATTGATGAATTTGCTCAAACTATTGAAAATATTATCAAATATGATAGTGAAGAGAATGCACTAAATCTTTTAAAAACTCATAGGGCAATAAGACAAGCCAACCAATCTAACAATATAGTCTTTATATATGCAGGTTCTATAGGGCTTGAGAGTGTTGTAGCGAAGTTAGATGGTATGAAGCATATAAATGATTTAAAACCTATAAAAGTCTCTCCTTTAGAAATAGATGATGCTCATGATTTCATATCCCACTTACTTACACATAACAGCATTAAAGTAGATAAGATTCAAATAGATTATATGCTTGATAAAATAGAGTGGCTAATACCTTTTTATATACAGCTTATTTTAGATGAAATAAAAAAATTAAGTAGAAAGAATCCTAATATTACTAATGATACTGTTGACAGTGCAATAGATAATGCACTTGAACATAAAAACTATTTTGATAACTGGAGAAGTAAAATAAAAGATGCTTTTAGTGATGAAGGCTATCTATTTTCAAAAGAGGTTTTAAATATTATTTCTGAGCATAAAACTATATCTAAAAATAATATAGCAAATATAGCTGATAAATATGGGGTTAGTGATGACGAAAAAAGAGAGACTTTACAATCTTTAGTTTATGATGGATATATCAATAATAGTAATGATATAAAAATATATAGATTTAACTCGCCTATACTAAGAATGTGGTGGTACAAATATGTCGCAAACTAATTATACAAGTTACAAATATAATCCAGATGAAATAAGTGAAAAAGATTTTTTAGAAAAATTTGTAATACGAAATGATATCTTTGAAGATATCTTTGAAGATATAAAAAATGTTGATTTTAATGTGTCAAACCAGCACTATATAATAGTCGGACAAAGAGGACAAGGTAAAACTTCTCTTTTGAGAAGAGTAGCCATTGCTATAAAAGATGATAAAAAACTAGCTAAGTTTATGATACCTATAAAGTTTTCGGAAGAGCAGTATCAGATTCGTTCTTTATGTAGGTTTTTTGAAGTTATAGCAGAAGAGTTACAAGAAAATAGTAGTGAGATATTCCCAAATATTTTAGACGATATAGAAAGTCATATAGATGATGAAGATTATTATTTAAAATGTTTTGAGTATTTTGAAGATATGGTGCAAAGTCAAAATAAGAAACTAATTATATTGTCTGATAATATTGATGAACTGCTTGGGAAGCTAAAAGAAACTGAACAAAGGCAACTAAGACAGATACTTATAACTTCTTCAACTATTAGGATTATTGGTGCATCTACAAAGATGATAGAACAACATTTTGATTATGCTAAGCCTTTTTATGAGTACTTTAAAATTTTAAAACTAGATGGTCTTGATTATGATGAAAGCATAAAATTTTTAAGGGTCATTGGAGATAAAGAACAAAATAAAAAGATAGAAAAAATTATCAAAAATTCTCCACAACGAATAGAAACACTAAGACAACTTACGGGTGGAGTGCCACGAACTTTAGTTATGCTATATGATATATTTATTAAAAATAATGAGACTGCTTTTGAAGACTTATTAAAAATACTTGATGATGTAACACTCTTGTATAAAGATAGAATGGATAATCTACCTGATATTTTACAAGATATAGTACACAATATAGCTATGAATTGGGATGGAATAACCACAAAAGAGTTAGCAAAAAAAACGAGACTCGAGAGTAAGTCTGTATCATCACAACTAAAACAACTTGAAAAGTACCATATTATAGAATTTGAAAGTATTGGTAAGAATAAGATATATAAGATAAAAGAGAGATTTTTCAATATTTGGTATCTAATGAGGTTTGGTAGAAAAAAAGATAGAAATAGGGTGGAATGGTTAGTTAAATTTTTAACATCTTGGTATGATAAAGATGAACTTAATATAAAAGCAAAATCTTTTATAAACTCTATAAAAGATAGAACTTTAAATGAAAACTATGTGTATCATATGTGCGAGGGCTTAAGCTATGCAGGGCTTGACTTAGAGCTAGAGCACACTATGAAAGAAAACACAAAAGAGTATTTTAGTAAAAAAAATTCAAGTTTAAAAGATGAATTAGCAAAGTCGGATATTGAAATATTAAAAGAAGCACTTAACTTAAATGATAAGAAAAGAGTACTTGAGGCTATAAAATTACTAGAAGAATCACAAAAAAGTAGTCCTGCTATTATGTCTATTATGGCTTATTTATACCATCAATTAAAAGAGTATGAAAAAGCAGAAGAGTATTATCTAAAAGCTATTGAAAGTGGAGATGGTGACGCTTTAAATAGTTTATCATGGTTCTATTTTGAACAAACTAAAAATATAGATAAAGCAATAGAGTTAGTTAAACAAAGTTATAGGAATGAAAAAAGTTTTTATAATACATATATATTAGCAACTATGTTATTATGGAGTGAAGAGTTGGAAGAGAGTTATTCTAAGTTTATAGAGTGGCTAGAGTATGAGAATGCTTTGGAGTCTGAAAATGATATTATTTTATATTTAAATTTGCTTATATCTAAAGGACAACTATATAAAGCAAAAGAGTTTTTTGAGATTCCAAAATATCAACTCAAAGATAGGTATAAGCCTATATGGTATGCTTTGATGACTTTGATGAAAAATGATTTTCCAAATGAGATAAAAAAGATGGGTAGTGAGTTGAAACAAAGTGTTAATGAAGTATTGGACGTAATTGAGTTATACAAAGAAAAGTATGCTATTTAACGCTTAACTAAGTGCCGTTACTCTACAGTAACACTCTTAGCTAGGTTACGTGGCATATCTACATCGTTCCCTAGTCTGACCGCTATCTCCATAGAGAGAAGCTGAACTACGATCATCATGTCAAAAAACTCTAACATATAGTGATCGCTCTGCTCAATTTTTATAAAGTCATCTGCTTTGTCATATTCGCGTGAGCTTATAGCACAAATAGTGGAGTCTCTTGCACTTAACTCTTCTACATTACTTTTTGTCTTTTCATATAGTCTGTTTGTAGGAAGTAGGGCGATCGTAAAAAGCTCTGGGTCAGCTAATGCGATCGGACCATGTTTCATTTCACCTGATGGATAACCCTCAGCATGTAAGTATGTGATCTCTTTTAATTTAAGAGCACCCTCTAGTGCTAATGGAAAAAATACATCACGACCTATAAAGAAGAAACCATGACCATGTAAGTAACGTTTTGAGAGACGTTTTAGTTTTTCGTGTAGTTCATCTTTAACAACTAAAGTTGCTGGAACTTTCAGTAGTGTCTTGATCTGTTTTGATAGCTCTTCTTTTGAAATACTATTACGTTGTTGTGCATTTAGAAGTGCTAACATCCATAAAACAACCATCTGTGTAGCAAAAGCTTTAGTTGAAGCAACACTTTTTTCTATTCCTGCGCGTGTCAAAATAGAAGCATCAGCTAAACGCACCATTGATGAGTTGTCAACATTACAGATAACTAAAGTTTTTAGTCCTGCTGCTTTTGCCATTTTAAGAGTCTCTAGTGTGTCAGCAGTTTCACCACTTTGTGAAATAACAACAAAAAGAGTGTCTTTTAGAAGTAGTGGTTCTTTATAACGAAACTCACTTGCGATCTCAACAGAAGTTCTAACTTTTGCGTAACGCTCAAATAGGTAAGAAGAGGCTAGTGCAGAGTGGTAAGATGTTCCACAAGCACATATTTTGATCTCATTTATGTCATCAAAAAAGGTATCTGCTAACTCTTCAAAAACTACTTTTTCATTTTTTATGCGTCCACGAAGTGTATCTGCTACAACATCATGCTGTTCATAAATCTCTTTTTCCATAAAGAAAGAGAAACCCTCTTTTTGAGCTGAGAGTTTATTAGTTGGAAGTGATGAGAGAGAAACATCTTTTTTATGATGGTCTTTGTTATAAAGAGTAATAGCATCACTATCAACATAGCCATAGTCACCATCATTTAAGTAGTTAACACCTTCACAATGACCGATAAGTGGAGCGTCAGAAGATGCAAAAAACTTTTCACCATTTTCATTTGCTCCTACGATCATAGGAGATCCATATTTTGCAAAAAATATTTTAGAGTTTTCACCTTTTGTAATTAGTAACAGCGCATAAGCACCTTCAAGTTCTGTAAGTGTTGCTTTAAAAGCTTCAAAAGGATCTTTTATAGTTTTCAGTTTTTTCTCATAAAGGTGTACGATCACTTCTGTATCTGTTTGAGATATAAAAGTAACACCATCTTCTTGAAGCTCTTTTTTTATCTCTTGGTAGTTCTCTATAATTCCATTATGAACTATATAAGTCTGTACCCCAACATGAGGATGTGCATTAAGTTCTGTTGGCTTTCCATGTGTTGCCCAACGTGTATGACCAATTCCCATAGAAAAAGATGATGTTTCAAAATCTTTAGCTTTAGCTTCTAAATTTACTAGTTTTCCAGTTGCTTTAAAAAGTGAAAAGTTTTCATTTTCTAAAACAGCTATGCCTGCTGAATCATAACCTCTATATTCTAACTCTTTTAAACCATCTATTAAAATATTTTTTACGTTTTTACTTCCTAAATAACCTACTATTCCGCACATATGAACTACTTTCTAATTTGTTTAACTTGTATTTTAGCAACTATACTCTTACTTTGATGTAAATGTAAGTCTTATATAGTAGAATTTGCTAAATTTAATTAATACGGAGATATATTATTATGAATGAAAACAGTATTAAAGAAGCTCTTTCTAACGTAATCTATCCAGGTTTCACAAAAGACATTGTGACATTTGGATTTGTTAAAGAGATAAATATTGATGCAGATAAAGCGCTTGTTCACATTGACATAAGCTCATCAGCACCAGAAGTAAAAGCACAAATTAATGATGACGCCGTAGCTGAGTTGAAAAAAGCTGGTTTTAGTAGTGTTGAGTTAAATATTACTTCACCACAAATGCCTAAAGAGAGTTCATCTAAAGGTAAAAACCTAGCACCAGGAATTAAAAACTTTGTTATGGTTAGTTCTGGTAAAGGTGGAGTTGGTAAATCAACAACATCAGTGAACTTAGCGATCGCACTTGCAATGCAAGGTAAGAAAGTTGGTCTACTAGACGCAGATATTTATGGTCCAAACATACCTCGTATGATGGGTTTAGAGGGTGTTAAGCCAGATATCGATGGTCAGCAAGTTATTCCTCTTAAAGCTTATGGCGTTGAGATGATGTCTATGGGTTCACTTATGGAACCAGGTCAGTCTCTAATTTGGCGTGGATCTATGATCATGAAAGCGATCGAGCAATTCTTACGTGATATTCAATGGGGTGAGCTAGACTGTTTAGTTATCGATATGCCTCCAGGAACTGGTGATGCTCAACTTACTTTAGCTCAGAGTGTTCCTGTAACTGTAGGTATTACTGTTACAACTCCACAAACTGTTGCTCTTGATGATTCAAGAAGAAGTTTAGATATGTTTAAAAAACTTAACATTCCTATCGCTGGTATTATTGAGAACATGAGTGGTTTTATTGCTCCAGATACTGGTAAAGAGTACGATATTTTTGGAAAAGGTACAACTCAACCAATGGCTGATGAGTTTAACACTAAAATAATGGCAGAGATGCCTATTGAACCTGCTATTCGTGAAGGTGGTGACTCAGGTCAACCGATCGTTTACGCAAAATCTGATAGTGAATCTGCTAAGCGTTATATGGCAGCTGCTGAAGATTTATGGGCTACGATCGAGAAAATCAATGAAGAGGGTGGAGTTGATAATGAAGCAATTCAACCAACTACTGCTCCAGGTCAGTCGGCTTGTTCAACGCCAGCACCTAAGCAACAAGCACCTCAAGGTGGTGGTTGTGGCTGTAGCTAACACTCACTTTTAACAAATACCAATTTTGGTATTTGTTACTTCACTTAGCTAGCGAATATCTAAAGTGAACTATAATGTTTAAATCTAATTTTCTCACAAATAATATCTAATAACTTTTTTTAATTTGCATAATCAACCTTTCAGTTAAGAATAATATTCTATTCTCTTATATAGTAATTTATTTTTATCACTTTAAGTTATTTTAGATGTTCTTTGATGTACTAAAATAGGGTTTAATTACGCTATAGTATTTGTTGAATAAATTGCTATATGAAAAGTTTATATTTCAGCTTATTGAATAAAATTATAAATATAGAGGTATTATGATAACTTTTTTTATGAATATATTGAAGCTACTACAAGCTATTGTAAGTGGAATTAAAAATGATCAAGACTTTAGAATTTTATTTTTTTTATTGACATCGTTATTGGTTGGTTCAACTCTTTTTTACTCTCAAATTGAAGGCTGGAGCAAAATTGATGCCTTGTATTTTTCAGTCATGACAATGTCGACAATAGGTTATGGTGATTTAGTACCAACAACTGATATTTCAAAGATATTTACAATAATATTTACCTTTTTAAGTGTTGGTATTTTTGTTTCAATAAATACGAAAATAGTTTTAATTACTTTAAATAAAAAGAAAAAAAAATTGTTAGATCATAAGACTAAAAAAGAGCATGAATAACTTTACAGTAAGGATATAACAAATATAAAGAGACGTATACTTTGCCATGCTGGAAAATTATCACGCACGAGAACCATTGTATGAATAGCACTAAACTAAAGGGGAAATATTATGAAACAAATAAATTTTAATAATAAGTTAATTACACCATCTAAAATAATATGTATTGGTAGAAATTATGTTGAACATATTAAAGAGTTGAATAATGAAACTCCAGATAGTATGGTAGTATTTAATAAACCAAATTCAGCACTATCTGCTGAATTGTATTTCATCAATGAGAATACAAGGTTTGAAGGTGAAATTTGTTTTTTAATAAAAAACAAACAAATTCAAGGTGTTGGATTTGGATTAGATTTAACTGATGCCAAAATACAAAATAAAATGAAAGCAAAAGGTTTACCATGGGAAAGAGCAAAATCTTTTGATAAAAGTGCTGTCTTAAGTAATTTTGTTACATTTGATGGAAATTTAGAAGATATTAAAATGGAACTATTTTTAAATGATAAGCTTATTCAAGAAGCAACATATGATTTAATGATATATAAACCAAGTGAAATGTTAAATGAAATAAATTCATTTATGAGTTTAGAAGATGGCGATATTATTATGAGTGGTACACCAAAAGGTGTGGGATATTATAAAATAAATGATATCTTTATTGCTAAAATTTACAATAAAGAGAAGTTAATACTTGAAACTAACTGGCAAGTAAAAAGCTGATACAGCAAATTTACAAGATATTAAATTACCGTGCACCTCACTTCAGGTATTCTACATCATATTTTTAGAAAAAGTAAACATGTGAAATTATAAAATTAGGCTAAATTTAAATCAACTCCTACTTATTAACTTCTATTAGAGTACTTATTTTAATCTCTCTTAAATTTAAACCCTATATAATGCCATATGGCAAAAAAGAAAACAATAATAAACGTCTCATCGCAAAAACTATCATTCATAATAGATGATATGGAGTACAAACTAATATCGTTTGATCCAAATAAAATGTGTGTAGATGTAAACATTCATGAAGTAGGGCAGAAGGTTAAAAAAGATCAAATACCTTTTGCACATATACCTAAAGATCTCAAAAAATTATTAAAACCATTTAAAGGCTAAAAATGAGCAAGCAAGAAGAGTTAAAAGAGTTACTAATAGAAGATGTTATTCCCGACATAGAGGATTACATGGACGAGCTTTTTAAGCTTATAGCAGATAAAAAAGCAACAGATGATGACACAGCAGAGTTAGAAGAGATGCGTGATCTAAAGTCAGAGTTGAAAACAATGCTAGAAGATTTAGAAAATAATGAAATTGAAGACGAAGAGTGTATTGAAATTATTACTGAACTTCATGCAATGATGAAAGAAGATGAAGAAGAGTAGTTAAACGGCTCTCTATCTAGGAGCGTCAAAAATCTGTGTCAATTGGGTAAAATAAATATCCAAAGAAACACAGATGAAGATAGAAATAGATAGCAATTCTTTAAAAGAGATGCTCTAAACTTGAGGTTTTAGAGAGCGTAAAATAAACTGTGTAAACCCACCTTATATATCTAAACTACCTAGTATATTTTGACATAATTTCACTAAAAAATATACTAAGTTGAGGAAATATCTCATACCAATTTCTAATACTGTT
>WTBY01000022.1 GCA_013138865.1 Helicobacteraceae bacterium
CAAGATCACACAGTTACTTGGGCAATTTATCTCCTACTAGGTTTGAAGAAATAAATGATATGTTACAAATCGAAATGGTTGCTTAGAAATAAGTTAGAAAGTGTATGAATTTCAGTTACCTCTCCAATTAGTATCAGGGTTAGCTATGGAATTGTCATAAATAATGTAGCTATTTGTATTTCCCTTTTTCGTGATAACAATATATTCTTCCATCATTATTTTTATAATTGAGAATAGCTCTTTGTTTAGGTCTGGTTGGATTTGAATTTTAAGTGTATCTATCCCAAGTGAGATTATAATATTTAGTTGGTCTTTGAAGTCAAGACTTTTGTTTATGTTAATTAGCATTTTGTATTTCCTATAATAATTTTCTTCTACCATTTTTATTTATTAGTGAAATTATCTTTCTGAGTTTTAATTCATATTTTTTATGATTATTTCTATGTAAAAGATGAACTGATTGTGTGAAAGTATGAATTTATATAGGTCTTATGATTGATTGACAAATTTTGATTTTATTTCAAAGGAAAGGGTTTAAAAGATTTTCTATTAAGTTTTTTAACTCTAATAGAGTAGCTACCTTATTTGGTAGAAAAGGTAGCTGGTCGTTCTAGTGGAAATGCTAATTTCATTATTATTTATACTCACTTTTCATATTTTTTGCATTTTATCTCCGTCATCGATGACGGTACTTCATTTTTGTTGTTGTCAGCATAGTTTTAATATGTCAAGAACACTCATAAAGCTTCTTTGAATAGTTATACTCATTTATAGATATAAGCCTACTCAAGCCAACAGATAACACTTTCTTCCCTATCACACAAAGAATTTTCAAAAAAGCACCTATTTATCAGTAAAAATCCAAATAAAACCTCTAGGCAGTATAAATAAAAATGTAAGAAAAAATATAAAGGAGTTCATAATATGAATAAAAATGAGTTAGTAACAGTTGTTACTTCAAAACTAAATAATGTTCTATCGAAGCAAGAGGTACTTAGTGTAATTAATGCAATGATTGAAGCCATTCAAGAGAGTGTTGTCAATAATCAAAAAGTTTCACTAAAAAGCTTTTTAACTTTTGAGCCAATTATCAGACCAGCAAAACAAGGTACGAGTTTTGGAAAAGATTGGTCAATCCCTGAGTTACATTCTGTAAAAGTAAAAATATCTAGTAGTTTTAAAAAACTGTTAGCACTTAAAACAAAGGTATAGGTTATGGAATATAGAGAATGGTATAAAAGCGATATGCTCAACATGATTGTAGAGTGTGTGGAAGAGTCCGAGGAAAGGTTCATGAGTGAGTGGGATTATATATCAACCTTGCAAACCTTATTACTGTTGATTAATAAATTTTCTATCGATGAACTGCTAGAGGAGTACCACTTTAGTGAGTACGAATACAAGAAATTTTTCAGGGATTATACAAAACAGTATGATATTGACCTACACAAAAAAATCAAACAAGAGTTTAAAAACAAGGAGAATGATTATGAAAATTAGAGCTTTATTACAAGAGGTAGAAGAGATAAAAAATCCACAGCCAAAAGGAAAATTAAAAGACAAGTTACATATGAAGCTAAAAGACCTTTTTTCTGTCATAGAGCATTATGAAGAGAGCGGTGAAATTAAGAATGCTGACCTCGACAAGATAGACACATTCAAAAAATATGTGAAACATTTTATTGACGAAGAAAATAGAAAAAACGATGTTCAATAAAATATTTGTTGACATGATTATAGAAGCAATAAATTCATCAGATATGTACCCTGATGAATATACTCGAAAGCTGGATATAGCTTCTCTGCATTTGATTGTTGAGAAGTTTGATTTGGAGTTTTTTTCATGTACTCATGAATACGACGAACAAGAGTATAAAAAGTTTTATATGAAAACAGTTAAAAAGTATGATAAAAAAAGCCATAATGAGATTATGAGAGAATTTAAAAGAATTACTACTGATTCTTGAACAGTCCCCGTCCAAATCAAAATATGGAATTTCTCAGAGAAAAGAAAATACTTAACTTTAGATATTAATTATATTATTACACTATATACTGTACCCATTACCAACTAAAAACCTTGTTATTTCTTTTTGAAAACTAAAGAATAATCCTACAATTATTGTAGCTATCATTGCTAAATATATACCTCCAAAAAATCCACCTAAGAATAAAGGTATTATTAGAATCAAAATAGTTTTTTTTATTTTGTCTTTAGTCCGCTCTTTAAAGGTTACTTGTGATTTTCGAGTAGAATATACTAACCATATTGTAAGTATTGTCAATAATATTAATATCAATATCATCATTTCATTTCTCCTAATAATATTATGAAATATTATTTATATCTCACCTCTCAATTATGCCTAATTAAAAATCAATAACTCCTGTCTTGTATTAAAATCTACATTTATTATTAATAAAATTACAACTTTATTGCTGAAAATACTTTAAATATGATATTACTAAAGATAAAAAATGTAAATAATATTGGTTAAATAATCTTAATTTTTTTCATTATTATCTCAATATATTTTTCAGTACTTTTTTTAATATTTTTATCTTTTCTAAAGTTTACACTTATTTTAGCTAACTCTTTTTTTTCAGTATCATCAAATAAATTTTCGGCTGAATTTTCATTGGTATTTAAATTCATATTATCTCGTTTTGCATGAGATCTAGTTGATATTGCCACAGCATGTTGAATAGCTCTCGCAGATAATATAAATATAAAGTTATAATTTTTCATAGGTCCAACTTGGAACCTTTTTTTACTGAAAATTTTACCAATTGTTGTTGAGTTAATAAATTTATTATATCCAATTGCACTAGTTGTAAATCCTACTACAGCACCCCCAACAGTTGATAATGTTGTTGTTAAAGTTGTTGTTGCACCAAAGTCCAAAAAACTTGTAGGAGCAGAGAATGCAAATCCAGTTGCACCTGCGAGAGAAGCACTGGCGACAGAACTAACTATAATAAAACTTTTCTTTATTAATCCATCTTTACTAAAATCACCTGAAAATAATTCATCTGAAAATTTAAACTTTTCCATTGAGCTATCAAGTCTATTATGACCCCATATTGTTTGAACATTTTTTTGATTGTTTTTTTCAAATCTTATTAAATCTTTTTTATATTGTTCTTCATAATTAATTTTATCTTTATCTGTAATATCAGTTTTTATAAGTGAAGAAGTTACAGTATAAGTAATAGATTTTCTTATATTCTCTTCTATCATCTTTGCTGTATTGTAAAACATTTTATCATTATTATGAATTAGTGCTTCTTTTGCATAATCTATGCTTGATTCCCAGTCTTGATTCATAGCTGAAAAAGCATCAAGTAGTTTTAATTTTTCATCTAACTTAGCATTCATTGGATTGAATTCACGAACAATTTTAAAGTGCTGATTTAATGCATTTTTCCAACCATTTGTATAGTCTTTATTTCCAATCTTATTAATTATTGCCATTGATGGGTTTCCACTCCACGACAGTATTCTCATTTCTGCTTCATACTCTTCTTTATAGGGTGTTGAACCATCAACAACATAAATTATTGCTCCTCCATCTACTATGGGATTCAATAGTTCGATTTCTTCTTTAAACTCACTACTCTTTTTATTTTCTTCAACAAATCTTTTTAAAATTTTAGAATGCTCTCTTGAGGTAGTTTCATTTTTTTCAAGCCAGGACAAAGCTCTTTTTGCATTTTCAAAACCAGGAGTGTCATATATTTTATATAATATTTTATCACCAACTTTTAATGGGTGATATTTTGTCTTTTTAGTTTCGCCCGGAATATCAGAGACTTCAACACTATCATCATAAGCAAGAGTAGAAACTATACTACTTTTCCCTTTATTTGGGTGACCCACTAAAACAAAAGATGGATAATTATCATACATTATATATTCCTATATTTGAACTATTTATTGTGCTTATTTTATTTTTCCATATTGATATATTTTTACTTTCAGGTTTGTAATTATCATCTGCCATTCCAATAGGGTAAATTGATATACTATTATCTTTATTTTTTAATATACTACTTACAAAATTAATAAAATCTTTTTGAGGTGGTTCCCAAGAATCTACAAAAATCATTATAGAACCCTCTATAGATGCAATTAGTGCATCTTCTTTATCTATTGGAACATTTCCTCCCGCTATTTCTATATGTGAAGCTGTTATATTTTTATGTTTTAAAATCAATTCTAATATTTCTTTAGTATGACTCCATCCTATTATATAATCTAAAGAATGAGGTATTGTTTTTTTATTAGTCTCAAAAATAGAATTATTATCTTCTTTTGTTTTATGCTCTTCATTGACTAACTCTGTTGTAGTTACATGACTTATATTATCTATCAAAAGCAATATCTCATTTGCATTTTTATCATTTAAAATATTATCCACTAGGGCATTATGATAAATTTTATTAGATAAATATAACAAAATAAATCTAGGAATGAAACCATATATAATTAAAGACATTCCTAAAAATTTCCACCAACTATCTGATAATGCTGTATTACTTTTTAAAGCTTCTAAATCAATTATATTACTTGATAAATAATAGTGGCTATCTTGAATTACTTCAAGTGATGGAACAGCATTTGGACAACAAAAAATCCATGGAAAAGATATAAAATTAATAAAGCTTTGCAAGGATGAAGTATCAATAATCGTACTTTCCCATCCAAAAATCACATACTTTGCTAAAAGTGTCATAAACAATGCAAGTATAGTACCTGTTAATAGTGCTAATGAACCCTGCTGGAATTTAACAAAAACAATACTTTTAACTACATCATTAGGCATTATTGTTGATGAATTTAGTAGAATTTTTGATATTGGCATAAATATATTTTCTTCTATCCATTTTGAAAGGTTAGTTTTACTTTTTATGGAGTAAAAAAATGAAACTGTTGAAAAAAGGAAAGGTATTATAATCATAATAAAAAAGAATGATGTCACATTAACTCGGGATGTATCGTCATGGCTCAATAGACTAAAACCCATTGATAATCCTATTATAAACATAAGTGACATAATTGTAATAAGAGACAAAAAAACTTTTTTTTCTAAGCTATCTATTTTATCCATGTTAACATATTGTTTATTTTGTTCTGAGTATTGCAATAATTTATCAATATCGGTAGAATTATTATGCTTCCAATATGCCTTTATATTTTCGACACTTATTTTTTTTTCAATACTTTTATCATTTAAAAGATACTTTAATTTTAAATATTCATTCAATTGTACTTTAGGTTTATTAAACATTTACTTCCTTATTTGTCTATATTATATTCAGGTTCTAATATATGAATTAATATTGCTTCTAATGCCGAAATTAAAATAGATTGAGAGCTAGTTATAAATATAATTTTATTTTTTTAATAAAACTAGCATAAGTAAGAAAGTCACAATTATTTTGTGATATATAGTTCTTTCTAAATGTTCCACCAGAATTAGATTTTGTAAAGTACTGCTGTATCCTCTCTTTTAAACTTTGTTGTTTAGCTTCACCTATATAATATACTTTACCTGATACTTTATCAATAAAAATATAAACACCATATTTATCATTTATTATATCGAAAACTGAATAGTCATTATTTTCATCAATTGTAATTATCTTGGATAAATTATCTACTATAATTATTGACATTATTTTCCTTCAGTAAAAGATAGATTTTAAAATTTATCTTTTACTTTTATTAATCTTTTTTCTTGTATAGCGGTATTGTTATATTCATTCCTTACATTCTTTGAGAATTCTTGAAATGATTTATAATATACTTCTTTGTAGCTATTTTTCAATCTTATTTTACTTTCATTTAGTGATTGTAATATTTCTTTTTTTAATTCATCTCTAGTAAAATACTCATCTCCTGAAACAACTACAATATCAGTAGCTACCCATAATGTGCCTGCTGCAACTGGTGAACATATCCAAAAAAATGGACCACACATAGTTCCTAATGCAGCACCAGTACCAGCTGCAGCAGTCTTAGCTGCTACTTTTGAACTAGCTTTTGCAACTCCTTTGGCTGTAGCTTTTGCAGCTATTTTAGAAGATATTACTGCAGCTAATTTTACCCCTAACATTACTCCTACTGGAGCAGCTGCTTGAACGGATAACCGTATATTATTATTTTTTATAGATTCTTGTAGATTAGTTAAAACTTCATTGTTGATATTTTTATCTACACCTTCGGTAGCATATTTATCTACTGTAGATAAATGACTATTAATTCTTGTACGATATTGTTCTTGCATGTAGTTTGAAGATTGATTAATTCTATTAGCAAAATCTTTACCAAATAATTTTTCTTCAATCATTTTATTAATATCTCCAAAAGCCATAGTCCCAAGTTCTGTATATTCTCCAATTACTGAATAATGAAAATCTAAAAATTTATCTATATTCTGTTCTACTGGGTAAAAAAGATTATCAATTTCTCTATCAACTGAACTATACATTTGTTGAAGCTCTAAATTTAAATTTTGATTAATTTCTTTTTCATTTTTAATAATATTATCTTTTACGATACCTGAAGGAAAAAGTTTTTCGATAAACTCTTTTGTAACTGGTTTTTTTTGAGTTTGAGTTACAATATCTTGACTTCTACTAATAGCTATAATACTTATTATTCCGAAAACAATAAAAAAAACAACTATTGTTCCCCAAAATAATTTTTCTGCTTTAGACATATCTGAAAAAAAAGATTTCTTTTCTAATGCTTGTTCTATATCTTCATCTTTATCTCTTGATTCTCTGTCTCTAGTATTCAATATTTTTCCTTGAGAATATTTTATCCAGTAAATATACAAGTTGAACAATAAATCTGTTAATACCAAGAATGGCTAAACTATTAATAAATATAAAACTTGCCCATATTGCAGTCTTCAAAGTTTCATTATTAAATGTTTCTGATGAGTTTGATACAATCCACCAAAAAGTACCATCTAGCTCTGTGTTTAATCTTAGTAAGTAATCTATAAATAAACAACTAGAAGATATTGAATTTGAAGCATTTTCTACTGTTTTTACCAAATCTTTTACTAAATAGTCTGGTTCATAGCCATTATAAAAAATATATCCATACATGAAAAATAATATGATGGAAGATATATTAATAGTCCACTCTCTTGAAAATATATTTATAAATTTATCTTGAATTGTATGTTCTAATGACTTAATTATTTTTTTATAAATAAATGTCACTAGTACTATATGTACTAAAAGGTAAAGCCATATTTGATATGGAAAACTTATTACACCGTACATAATAGAAAATGTAAAAGCCATAGAAAGTATGAAATAAAAAGTTACAACACCTATACTTGATGTTAAAATTTTAGAAAATATGGAGTTATCTTGAAAATAACATTTTTTAAAACATATTCTCTCATTCATTTTTATATCAATGAAACTACTGCTTACTATAGCTAATACAAGGATTGGAAATAAAAGTGAAAAACAACCTAGACTATAAAATAACTTCCAGCTAAATAGTATTAGAAATATTGTAATTATAGTTGCTATAGATAATTTAATTTTCGCAATCATATAAACTTCCTAAACCTACCAAACTCTCCAATTATACCACCCTTACCAATCCCAATAACTTCATTTCTAATCTCATCACACTCTTTAAGTGCTGTAACATCTCCATGGACTGATTCATTTCTTACATTTTGCATAGTTCTTATAAAAGATGGAGTAGCTACAAATATGAAATGTCTTAAAGCACCATTTTGTATATGTGTATTTATGGTATTTTTTATCTCGTGAGACTTTATAAGATATGAGTATGTTCCAAAGTTTGGTTTATGTGTTAGTATATCTTTTAGCTTATAGTCTCTACCCTGTATAGAGTACGGAAAGTTTTCTAACTCTTTGTCCACTTCTAGTAAATGAGTAAAAATCTTTTTCATAAACCTATATAATTCAAGTTCTACTGCCTTTGAGTATTTAACTATTAGAGAGCTAAAATCATAAAGTATGTTATCTCTGTTTTGCATATACTCTATCTCTGCACTTATGATGTTATCTTGTGAGTTTGGAGCAAGAGAGTAAAAGCTTTTTTTCCCAAAGTTAAAATCTATGAGGTTTTGCTTCATTTGTAGCTGTTCTTCTGATTTGAAGATATTAGTGTAAAACTTAAAGTCTTCATCATCTTTATCAAAATAGTTTATCTCTTCTTTCATTGTTACTTGCATAGGATACACATAAGGATTTCCATATATAGCATAAGTTCTATCGTTGAAGTTTGTCGCTTTAAAGTTAGAGAGAATTTTATCTCTTATCACTTCAAAATCTTTATGAGCGATTAATCTCAAATCATCAAATACAAACCAATATTCAACTTCTAATTCTTCATAATATTTTGGAACTTTAATAAGGTTGATAGTCTTGTTAATAGATACAACATTAGCTACATAGATACTATTGTAGTCTGTCAAAAAAAGCTGAATAGGTTCATCTCTTGAAGTCTCTTCATAAATACCATCAAGTACATCTTGATGAGGGTGTTCATAATCTCTTAGTTTTGAGCGAACCTTACCAAATGCTACAACACCATTTTCTTTTAATAGTTGAAGATGTTGCTCTATTACATTTTTGTTGTAGTATGGGTTGTATAGGCTTAGTAAATTTTTCATTGAGTTATAATCGATAGACTTTATTTATTTACAATAGCTTTGATTTTTTCATAATCAGCTATTTCCAATAGTGCAAGTTTGTAGTTTTCATATAATGTATTCACTAAATCATCTACTTGATTGATAATTTTTTGTCGTTGCTCTTTAGTTTTAGCATTTTCTAATTTATTCAATTTTCGTGTAATTGTAGCCTTATTACCGATGATAGACTTGCTACCCTCTTTAAATATTATTTTAGAAATAATTGCATTATTATATGTACCTTTGAAGCTTTTTTCTATATCAACAATTGTTTTACCTTTAACTACTAAATCTAATATTTTTGCTACATCTTCTTTTGGAACTTCTTCTCCATTATACATATATGCCATTTTATTCCTTTTTGGTTTTCTTGAAATATATTATAGCTTGAAGTTGTAATAATTAGATTGTTAGGATAAAAGCAAGTCTCTTTTTTGTACATATGTGTAAAGTGTTGATTGTGAACCATACCCAAGATGTTTATCAATGATTTTTTTGTAACTAAGTCCTAGTTCCAGTAGCTCCACAATTCTCTCTTTATCTTTATCAAAAATACTTTTTTGGATTACACCAGTAGGCTTACCAAGTTTTACACCACTAGCCTTTAGACCTTTGAGTGCTTCTTTAGTTCGTTGGCTTATCATATCTCTTTCAAACTCACTAAACATAGATAACATTGTAATCATCATTTTGTTCATGGGGTCATTCTCTTTTATAAAGAGATTTTGTTTGAGTATGCGAACTTCCACACCTTTTTTCAAAATCATATCTATAAGGTTGATAACCTCGCCAGTATTTCTACCAAGTCGTGATAACTCTGTAACGATTAAAATATCATCTTTGTTTAGCTGTTCTAGTAGCTCATCTATTTTTCTTGCTCTAGTATCTTTTCTTGAAGAAATCTCTATCTCTATATTTGTATCTATGGTTAAGTTATTCAAGTCACAGTATCGTTGTATTTCATCTTTTTGGTGTTTGATTGTTTGAGTGTCGGTGCTGACACGAATGTAAGAAAATATCATTAAAAGGTACTCCGTTCTGATTTAATATGATTATATCATTAAATCAGAATAAAGTGAAGGGTTTTGTAGGAGGGTAAACCACTATATTATTAAGGGGTTTAATGGTGGTTAAGTTAGGAGAGTGAAATTATTTAAATGCAAGGGGGAATATAATCAAATCCTCATACCCAATTGGGTTGAGGCAATTGATTATAAAATAGGTTAAGCATGTTCTTTTGAAAGACCATAGGGAGATTGAGTTGGAATAAACTTGTTTAATATTCCTTCTGTGATTGAGCTAGAAGCTTCGAGCTGTAGTTTTTCTTTTTCAAGAGCTTCATTACTCTGTTTGAGCTGATTAATTTGTTCTAACAGTTCAATTTCTTTATCCATTGAGGCTTGATACTTTCTAGTGATTTCATAAACACCTTGTTTAAGTAGCTCATCAAAAGTATCTGTATCCATAGTATCAGGTTTTTGTGCATATTTTTTGGTTTTTGCAATACCATCTTTTTTCTTTTTGATACCATCAATAATTTCATTATACTTTTTATCATCACCACCAATAACTGCATCAAAATCCTCATTAGATAGCGGCTTCATATCGATAAGTTTACTCATGAATGGTTTTGTAAGTTTTTCAATTTTCTTTTCAGTAAGAGAAGCAATTCTCAAATCAACAACTATTAAACTAATGTCTTCTTTTTTAGCCTTAACACTTGCATCAAAAAGTTTTTGACTAGCTGTAGTCATAAGAAACCTCAAGTATATCAATACTTGTTTGGAACTCATTACATCTTTATTAACAACACCATAAAATCTTGACCCAAGTACAAATTTTGCATCTAATATAATTCTTGCAAGTAAAATGAATTTAATCAGTTTTCTCTGATTACTCTCTTTTATTTCTTTACTGAGGTCAGCTTCATTGTCATTAATTTCTTTTATCTTATCTTGAATATTACTAATGATTTCATCATCTTGAAGTTGCATAGCCGCAGCTTCTTCTGGTGTGTAAAACAGTACATTAGTATGACCACTATTTACAAGTTCTTCTTCAGCAGAAGCACTCTTTATAGCAGATGGAATTTCTTTAGGCTCATGCCCAAATATTGTAGAAGCACCAGTTGTATCTTTTTCAGAAGACATTGGTTTAGAATCAGAAGATTCTATGTCTTCTGTTAGAATAGTTTCATCTGTAGTGTTTGTATTAAGTCCTGCGTTTGTTGCCGCCGCCATTTTTTCTAACATTTTTTCTCCTTTTAGAGAATGAATAAGAGTAGTTTATACTCTAGTTGTTTAGGTACCATACTTTTGGCGGAGTGCCAAAAATGGAGTTAGACCCTGAGTGTTAGAACCTTTTCAAATTGGGAGGAACACCCATGGAGAAGAAGAAAACTTGTTGTTTCTCTTTCTTGATTATGTATTATGACATTCAGTTCGTGCCATAAAAAGACACTTATGAAAGAATTTATAAACTAAAAATATAAAAGAGAAAAATTTCTGTTTTATATTTTCATGCTGTAATTAAATCTAATTTTCAGGGCCATTAATTGACACAAAATTACGAATTTACTATATTTGGGAGGAACACTATTGAGATGAATAATTAACAATGATAAGTGAAAGAACTCGAAGAAGAAAACTTGTTGTTTCTCTTTCTCGATGCTGTAGTATGACACTCCGTTCGTGCTATAAGAAGACACTTATTAAAGAATTTATCAACTAAAAATATAAAAGAGAAAAATTTCTGTTTCATATTTTCATGCTGTAATTAAATCTAATTTTCAGTGCTATTACATGACACAAAATTACAAATTTACTATATAATGCAAAAAAATTATGGTGGGTGTGATGAAGCAGAGTTTGACAGTAATAACAAAAAGACGAGCAAATATATTAAATTATTTTTTTGATATTAAAAGTCAAGATAATGCAAGAGATGTTAAAAGACCAGATTGGCAATGGGTAAAGCCAAAAGATATAAAGGCTCATCTTTCTATTAATGGTTCTCTTGATTATCGAACATTTATTCGTGATATAGAATTTTTTTACCGAAAATATATAATTCTTGATGAGTATGAGATAGATAAAGATGGGTATGAAAAGCTGGATAGTAAAAAAAAGTACAATACAAAATATATGCTTACTGATAATAAGAAAATAAAATTTCATATTCCTGCAGTTCCATCTAATCGCTTTTCTTATGCACAAGCTATTACATCTTTAATGATAGCTACGGATGAGACTATTTATGGAAATACGGTACTTCCAACAGTTAATACATCAAATTATCAAGGTAACTCTCAAATACAAAAAATGATTACATATCTTTTTGATGGGATAGTTAGAGATACTTTTTTATCTGTCAAAGTATACGACTGCTTCCATTACAATAAAGGCTCACTTTTATCAATATTAGTAGAGTTAGCAGAGTTTAATCAACATATAAACATTGATATAGAGATTAATGGAAGCAAGGTTTCATATAAAAATGTAATATTAAAAAGTATCTCTCTTAATGAAGATATGTCAATAGGGTTAAATTTTGCAGACTCTAATATATTAGTTGACTCACTAGAGAATATTAAAAATATCTCAATGCTTACTAAACACTATCCAAAATCTGATACTGGTAAAACTACAATTCTTAGAGTGAATAAAAAACAAATAAAAGACGAAATGCAAAAGCATGGTAATATTAATAGAATGAAAGAGTGGTTTGTAACTAATGAAGAGACTGTGGAGTTAGATAAAGATTTAGATGAATGTATCAATGATATTTTAAAGAGTAAGCTTGATGAAAAGGAATTTTTATCAAGAACTCACTTGCTTCCTGTTGAATAAAGGATTGATAAGCTATTTCTTTTTATAGTTTTCCAACCATTTACCAACTTCCTCGGGGTCATATAGGATAGTTTTACCATTGGCAATAGTATGTGGTAGTGGGTCTTGGATTTTACCTCTAAGACCCTTTTGCTGAAGTCTAGTAAGCCCAAATCTTTCTTCAAATTGTTTAGTGTTGATATATTTTGATGGTTGTGATAATTTTTTCTTTAAAGTGCTTACATCTCTTTTGAGTTTTACTATGATTTTGTCAAAATCTACTTCATCCTCAGTTAATTCAATCTCTTGTTTTTTAAAACCGATTAATAGCTCAATAAAATTCAGAGTATTTTCACTATCTAGCTCATTAATAAATTCACTCATACCACCATCTGTCATTTCATCATAATCTACTAAAGACTCAGAATTTAAGTACCCATAAATCATATAGAAAATTTTATCGCCTACTTGCTCACTCAATGTTAATAAAAATATTTTGTTGTTATCAGATAGATTATTAATCATATTATCAAGATTAACATTCCAAGTTTCATACTCATTATCTATTTCATTAGTTAATTGTAAAACTTCTTCATCTGTTAAGTTGTCAATATCAAGTTCTAATTCATTCATTTATTCTCGTTTTTACTGCTTTTTACATACTATTATGGCATCAGAGACACATAACTTTATACATAACCTAATTTTAGCATAGTTTCTATGATATAAGTATTTTTAATAATTTATTTTTGATTTTTTAAAGATTGAAGATTTTCAAGAAGCTCTATAAAGCCCTTAAAATGGTGCGACTGGGGGGATTTGAACCCCCACACCGTTAGGCACGAGCCCCTCAAGCCCGCGTGTCTACCGTTCCACCACAGTCGCATTTTATAACATTTTCACAATTCCCTCAAGCCCGCGCGTCTACCGTTCCGCCACAGATGCATATAAATTAGGACTTGAATTATAACGTTTTTAACTTAATTGTTAGCAATCCATAAATGATGGACTGCTTTTGAACTAGAGTTTAAAGTAGCTTGCCCATTAGTTCAATGTGGTAGCTCTCTTGATAGTTTATAAAGTCAAAGAATTTAGACAGCTCTTCGTCTTTGATCGCTTCGCTTAACTCTCTACACATCTCTTTGGCAGCTTCTTCTTCTGCTATGCCGTCTTTTACAAATTTTTCTAAATCTTTGATCACGTAAGTTAGCTCATGTAGTTCGCGTGGTAGTGCTAAAATACCCATCTTAGCCATCATGTTTCCAAATGATTTTAAGTGAAAATGTGACTCATCTATAAGGTCTTGAAAAACATTAAACTGAATTACACTATCGGTTCTTGCTTGCATAAAAGCGTAAACTAAAATAAGTTCATACTCTTTGTAAGACTCTTCAAATAGAAAAAGTGTCAAAGCATCGATCTGATCTTGAGCTAAGTTTTTGTCCAACCATTTACGCTCCATGTTAAATGAAGTTATAGGAGTGTTATTTTCACTATTAGCAGTTACTTGCGAGAGGTACTCTAAAAGGTATTCATCATCAGTTTTTACTCTATTTCCTAGAACAGTGTTAGCATATTTAGTTTGTATAGTTTTGATCGCAACTACAAGGTCTTCGATCACTTCAAAGGTAGTCTCTTTTTTGTATAGAGTCATATCTCTATTATAGTTGTAGTCATTACCACTACTTAAAACATCATCGCCTATCCACTTCATATGACGAAAGGCTATAAGCGAAAACTCATAAAGTCTTGTCTTTATCTCTTCATCGTTTATACTAAAAGAGGCAAATGTTATCTTTAACCACAGTTCATGTTTTTCTTGATATAGTTTATTCATTATTTATCTCCACAACTTTCATTCATTTTTAAAACGTGCATTTCCTCTTTTTTACCATTAGAAATATTTTCATAATTATACATAGAAGCTGTAAAAGCAACTAAAACCATATCTGCGCAGATCTGCTGTTTTGGGCTTAGTCCACCTAACTTGTCGTGCATTTTTTTCATAGCACCCTCAGCGTACTGAATACTATTCCCTTTTATCATTTCACTAAACATAGATCCAACTACTACTGTATCTTGACAACCATTAGTTGCATATTTAACATCTGTAATTGTTTCACCTTCAAGTTTAGTATAAAAAATAACGTACTCCCCAGTTTTCTCGTCACTACCAACACCAACACAACTAGCATCATTAAGTTTGCCATAGTTTTTTGGATTCATAAGGTGTTCTAGTGTCTCTTTGTTCATACCCTCTGGTAATGTTATATTTTCCATCGTCTTCTTTCATTACTTTAGTAGAGTAAGTATATCTTAAATAAATAATTTTTTAAGAATTGGTAGATATAATTTGTTTATTAATTATTAAGGAAATCAAAATGGGTAAATATTTAGAATTAAACGGATCAAACTTCGAAGCAACTGTAAAAGAGGGTGTATCTCTTGTAGACTTTTGGGCACCTTGGTGTGGTCCTTGTCGTATGATCGCTCCAGTAATTGAAGAGTTAGCTGAAGCTTTTGAAGGTAAAGCTAACATTTGTAAAGTAAATACAGATGATGAGCAAGATATTGCTGTTAAATATGGAATTAGATCAATTCCAACTATTCTTTTCTTTAAAGATGGCGAAATGGTAGATCAAATGGTTGGTGCTGCTTCAAAACAAGCTTTTGAAGACAAAATCAACTCTCTGCTAGCTTAATACTTACATGGCAAAAAAGGGTTCACTTTTTACAGTTGGTACCCTTTTAAGCTCTTTCTTTGGTGCCGCTATGATAGCTGGTGCATTTGCTTACTACAACCATAAATTTACAGAATACAAGTTTGTAAACTTTAAAGATTTTACTTTTTATGAAGAAAAAGTTAAATTCATACCTACAAAAGAGAAATATTTAGTTGTTTTTTACAGTTCTAAAACAAATAATATAGTAGAGCAGATTAAAAAATTAGACAACCCTTTACCTATTCTAGCAGTGGATTATTCACAAAAAAGAATACCATCAACATCAGATGCTACTTTTATACGTTCTGGAACAGGTACAACCTTAAAGTTTATACAGCGCTTTAATATTTATAATATACCAACCATTTTTATTATAAAAAAATTCAAAGACAACCTTTATAAACAAGATAGTATGATACACATAATAAAAGATTTAGATGCTTTACCGGTAATAACAAAAGCTTTAGAAGAAGACAAGGAAATAGAATGATATTAGATTGTGCAATTATAGGTGGTGGACCTGCTGGACTTACCGCTGGACTATATACAACACGTGGTGGATTACAAAACGTTACAATGTTTGAAAAAGGTATGCCAGGTGGTCAAATTACTCTTAGTTCAGAGATAGAAAATTACCCAGGAGTAACTGGTGACATAACTGGTATGGATCTAATGGATCCATGGCCAGAACAGTGTAAAAAATTTGGTTTAGTTCACGATATGAGCGAAGTTGTAAATGTATCAAAAGTTGATAATATATTTCATGTTACAAAAGAGGGTTCAGAAGTTGTTGAAGCACATAGTGTTATAGTAGCTACTGGTTCAGTACCAAGACGTGCTGGTTTTAAAGGCGAAGACGAATTTTTTGGACGAGGTGTTAGTACTTGTGCAACTTGTGATGGATTTTTCTATAAAGGTAAAGAGGTAGCTGTTTTAGGTGGCGGTGATACTGCTTTAGAAGAGGCACTACATTTAACAAAACTATGTTCTAGAGTTTATATTATTCATAGAAACGGAAGTTTTCGAGCTTCACCAAATACTATAGCAAGAGTAGAAAAAGCTGAAAATGTAGAGATTATATACAACGCTACAGTTGATGAAGTTTATGGTGATAACATGGGTGTAACAGGTGTTAAGATTAACTTAGAAAATGATGAAAAAAGAGACTTGTCTGTACCTGGGATATTCGTTTTTGTAGGACGTAACGTAAATAATGGTGTTTTAAAGCAAGAAAATGGTACTTTTCTATGTGAATTAGCAGATGGTGGACAAGTTCAAGTTGATATTAATATGAATACTTCTTGCGATGGACTATATGCTGTTGGAGATCTAAGAATTGATGCAGCTAAACAAGTTGTTTGTGCCGCAGCAGATGGAGCTGTAGCAGCTCTTCAAGCTATGAAATATGTAGATGAAAAATTACACTCTTAAGGGTTAAAAATGAGCGATAAAATTAAAGTTGGTGTTTTTGGTGGAAGTGGACGAGTTGGAAAACTTTTAATAGAGGATTTGCACTCACAAGATAATTTAGCTCTTTCAACAATTTATGTTAGAAATGAGCTTAATTTTGCAGTTGACCCATCAGTTTTAATAACAGCTGACCTAGCTATCTTTTTACGTGCTTGTGATGTTGTGATCGACTTTTCACTTCCTGATGCCGCAACAGCTCTTTTAGAAGCTTCACTGAAAAATCCTAAACCATTAGTGATTGGGACTACTGGTTTTGATGATCATCAGTTTAACCTTCTTCGAACAGCAAGTGAAAGCATGCCTGTACTTTATGCTACGAATATGTCTTTAGGTGTAGCACTTTTAAATAAATTAGTAAAACAAGCTTCTGCAACACTTGATGGTTTTGATATAGAGATCGTAGAGATGCATCATCGTCATAAAAAAGATGCACCAAGTGGTACAGCTTTAACATTGGCTGAGTCAGCTGCTGATGGTCGTGGACTTGATATTAATAGTGTTCGTGTTAGTGGACGTGATGGCAATATAGGTGAGAGAACTTCTGATGAAATTTCAGTTATGGCACTTCGTGGCGGTGATATAGTTGGTCGTCACACAGTTGGTTTTTACAATGATGGTGAGTTTATAGAACTTAACCATACTGCAACTAGTAGAAATACTTTCTCAAAAGGTGCTATAAGAGCAGCTTCATGGTTAGTAAAACAAGACTCAGGTATGTATAGCATAGCTGACTGTTTAGAACTTTAATAAGGGATTTATAAGTGTTAGATGACTTAAATGAAAAATGTGCAGTAGTCGGTGTTTTTGGAAATGATGAAGCTTCAAAAATGGCATTTCTTGCGCTTCATGCTCAGCAACATCGTGGACAAGAAGCAGCTGGTATTAGTTCAGCCGATGGAGTAAAACTTCACCTTATTAAAAATAGGGGATTGGTTACTAAAGTTTTTAATGAAGATGATCTAGAAAATACCTTAGTTGGAAGAAGTGCGATCGGACATACTCGTTATTCAACTGCGGGTGATGACTCTATTTTAGATGCACAACCAGTGTTTGCTCGTTATAATCGTGGTGAAATGGCAATTGTACATAATGGTAACTTAACTAATGCGGCTGAAGTTAGAGCTGACCTTATAGAAAAAGGTGCAATTTTTCAGACATATATGGATACAGAAAATCTTATTCATCTTATTGCTAAAAATAAGCAAGCTAAACTTCTTGATCGTATTATTGAGAGTGTAAAGACTATTCAAGGAGCATTCTCACTTGTATTTTTAAGTCGTAAAAAGATGTTTGCTATGCGTGATGCACATGGTTTTCGTCCACTAAGTCTTGGTAAGTTAGGTGATGGTTATATAGTAGCCTCGGAAACTTGTGCATTTGATATAGTTGGTGCTGAGTTTATTCGTGATGTAGAACCAGGTGAACTTCTTATTTTTGAAGATGGAAAAGAACCTCAGTCTATAAAAGTTTTAGAACCAACTCCTAAGCACTGTATATTTGAGTACGTCTACTTCGCTAGACCTGACTCAAATGTATTTGGTCAGAATGTTTACGAAATGCGTAAAAATATGGGTAAAGCACTAGCTCATGAGAAACCTGTTGAAGGCGACCTTGTTATTCCTGTTCCAGATGGTGGTGTACCTGCTGCGATCGGTTATGCACAAGAGAGTGGTATACCTTTTGAGATGGGTATTATGAGAAATCATTATATAGGACGTACTTTTATTGAGCCAACTCAAGAGATACGCGATCTTAAAGTTAAAATGAAACTCTCACCTGTTACGTCTATGATCAAAGGTAAACGTGTGATCGTGATTGATGACTCAATAGTTCGTGGAACTACTTCAATGAGAATTATTAGAATGCTAAAAGAGGCTGGTGCTGCTGAAGTTCACATGAGAATTTCATCACCTCCAACAACTGACCCTTGTTACTATGGTGTAGATACTCCTGATAAAGATAAGCTTATAGCTTCTAGCAGAACATGTGATGAGATCTGTGAATATATCGGAGCTGACTCTTTATCATTTTTAAGTAATGATGCGCTATTAAAAAGTGTTAATTCTGACTCTGATAAATACTGTACAGCTTGTTTTACTGGTGAGTATATAGTTTAATTGTGAAGCAGATATATACATTTGGGACTTATCTTAAAGATAAGTTTGGTGAAAGAGTTTATAAAGTTCCACTCTCTATAATGGGTTTTACTTGCCCTAATATAGATGGAACAGTAGCAAAAGGTGGTTGTACTTTTTGTGAAAATGACTCTTTCTCTCCTAGTTTAGACAAAGTAAAACCTTTAAAGGGCTTTTTTTTAAATCTTGATTCAAGTGAAAATCCATATTTAGAGAAACAGCTTTTACAAATTGAAGAGCAGTTTAATACTATCTCTAAACATGCTACTTCAGAATATGGTTATAAAAAATTTATAGTCTATTTTCAATCTTTTACAAATACTTATGCGCCACTTGAAACTCTAAAAAAATTATACTTAAAAGCACTATCATTTCCTAATGTTGTAGGTCTTAGTATAGGTACACGCTCTGACAGTATTACTGATGAGACACTAGAGTATTTAGCTGAGCTTTCAAAAGATAAAGAAATTTGGCTAGAATTTGGTATACAGTCTATTTACGATGAAACACTTGTGCGTATAAATCGTGGTCATGATAGTGCTAATGTAGAAAAATGGATATTAAAAGCTAAAGAGAAAAATATTAAAGTTTGTGCACACCTTATTTTTGGTCTGCCAAATGAGAACAGAGAGATGATGATAGAGACAACTAAAAAGTCATATAAGCTCGGAATTGACTCTATTAAATACCACCCTCTATATGTTGTCAAGCGTACTGCATTAGCAAATGAGTATGCAAGAGGTGAATTTACTCCTATTAGTGAGAGTGAATATCTAGAAGTTTTAAGTGAAGCTATAAGACTTAAACCAGAAAATATTTCAGTTCAAAGAGTTACTGCTGGTATAGACGATGATAGTCTAATTGCACCTGCATGGTGCATAAGCAAAAATGACCAAATACGTGCTATCAACTCTAAGTTGAAAAAGATAGGTTTAAAGTATTAGTGAGCTATAACATCATGTTCTATTGATGTTTTTGTAAAGTACGGAGGAAAAGGAACATTGACTTGAAATGAAGTCATATTCTTAGGTTTTAAATTTTCAGCTATTAAAACTTTTGTTGTAGTTGTAGTTGGTCTGTAGTTCTCTTTCTTAAAAAAGCCACTTGGGGAAAAAAAAGTTTTTGAAGCTAAAGTACCCATTCCCTCATTTCTTAATCTTACTTCTAAGTAGACCTCTTTTACCTCGTATCTACCAACATTCTTAGCAAACCCACTAAAAACTATAGTCTCATTTAAGAGATTTCTTTTGTTCTTAAATTTTACTAACTCAACCTGTTTTGTATAACCATCTAATATATGAAATGACATATATGTGAGTGTTAAAATAGATAAGAATGTAATTGTATAGAGTGTTATTTTGCTCTTTTGTTCAGCCTTTAAATATACAAGATATATTAAAAATAAGATTATTACTAAAGATATACAAAGAATTAACCAATGTAAAATAGTGTAGTGTATACCAATCATTTACAACTCGCTTTTACTGAAAGGTTATACTCTTTTGAGTAAGTAAATGGCTCCATTAATATACGATAGTTTATACTCTCTTTTTTTGCAATTATTGTATCTTTAAGTAATGTAGAAGAGTGTTTAAATGGTTTATATGGATATATAAGATCTTTTATAGCATTACCTGTCACTTTAAAAGCATTAACAGTTACACGACATCTTTTAAACGAGAGTTTAGAAGTGTTCTTTAGAGTACCTTTTATTAGTAGTGCTTGAGAGTATTCTAGTTTTTTTACACTATCTATTGTAACAGTGTTGGAGTATAAAAATTTATGAAAAACTAAAATTCCGGCTGTTGGCGTAACTATAAAAAGTGAGACTGCTAGAGTCATTATTAAAATTGAAAGAATAATCTTGCGGTAAAGCATAGCAGAAATTAATACTAAAAGAATAAAAAGAACAAATGCCACACCAAAAAATAGGTAATCGTATATAATAAGATCAGCTATGTACTCATTAATTATTTTGACATATAGCTTTACGTCCATAACTACCTACTTATTTATTACTTTATTCTAGCGTTTTTCTCTGCAATTCCACTTATATTAAAACGACGTTTCAACTCTTGTTTAATGCGATCAGGAGATATATTTTTAGATCCCAATGCTACAAGAACATGATAAACCAAATCGGCACATTCATAAATAATTTCATCTTCATCATTATCTTTAAAAGCGAAGCTAAATTCGCCAGCCTCTTCAACAACTTTTTTTAAGATTGCATTGTCACCACTTTGAAGAAGTTTTGCAGTCCAAGAAGTTGAAGGATCTGCATTTTTTCGCTCTTGTATAACGTGATAAAGAGTATCTATAACACCATACATTTGTGTTGTGTCTACTTCAACTTCGCTAACGCTGCTACCAGCTTTTAGATCAGTAAAGAAGCACGATTTTCTACCCGTATGACAAGCAACACCATCTTGTTCTATTTTAATAAGTAGAGTGTCATTATCACAATCAATAAGAAACTCTTTAATATGTTGTAAGTGGTTTGAACTTTCACCTTTTTTCCAAAGGCGTTTTTTACTTCTTGAGTAGTAGTGAGCTAGGTTTGTTTTGAGTGAAAATTCTAATGCTTCTTTATTCATATAAGCCATCATTAGAACTTCGTTTGTTTTATGATCTTGAGCGATCACAGGGATCAGCTCGTGATTTGCCCAGTCAACTCTATTTAGAATTTCTTGCATTATTTAGCAGTAGTTCTTTGTTTCGCATCTTTTGTATCAACCCAAATATTTGGAGTTGAACCACCAGGTGTTAAGAATATTTTAGCATCTTTGTTTACACTAAGTGCTTCATTAAACTTAGCTTGTACTTTAAGTTGTTCTAGCTGTAAAAGTTTACTTGTTAAAGATTTAGCAATTAGATAGTTAGCTTTTGAGTTTGCATCAGCTTCGATCGTAATAGCTTGTGCAATACCCTCCGCCTCAATTCTCTTAGCATTAGCAGTACCTTGTGCTTGTGCTGCGCGTTTAAGAGCATCTTGTTTAGCTTTTTGTACTTGTTGTTCTGCACGTTGTACTTCTTGTTTAGCGATCTGAACTGCTTCTATTTGCTCTTTTACTTTTGTAGGTAAAACTATTTCACGAAGTTGTATTGACTGAACTACAACAGGTGTATTTTTAAGACCATCAACACTTTTTCTCACACCAATTTCAATTTGTTCTGCGATCGTATTTCTTTTAGTAGGAAGTGACTCAGCATCATACTGACCAACAACATTTCTTACAACATCTCGAACAACAGGGTTAATAATCTTGTCTTCCCAGCTAAAGCCCCAGTTAGAGATAGTTTGTGCAGCAAATTGTGCATTTAGACGAAACTGAACAGTAAGTTCAATCGAAACAGGAAGACCACGCTTGTCAAGAACTGTGATCGCATCTTTTGTTGTAATACCTGAAGTTGTACTCATCGTAGAGCGATCTATCTTTGCAGCATAGTTAACAATACGAACTTTAGTATCAACAAGGTAAACTTTTTGAATAACAGGTACTATAAAGTGAAGACCTGGAAGAAGTGCTTTAGACTCATACTTACCATTAGTTGCTAAAATACCACGTTCACCCTCAGTAATAATAGTAAATGGTTTAGCTAAAACTAAAAGCACTACTACACCTATAATGAATGTAATAATTCCACCACTTTTACCACCAAAATTAAAATTAAGTTCAGGCATTTTTGGAGTTTTTCCTCCACCACTGTTGTTTGAGCTACCGCTCTCTTTTTTCTTTTTGTTAAAATAATCATTCATATCTGTTGCCATTTCTTCTCCTAGTGCTATTGCACAAATTTAGTTTGTTATTATATGGTTATAAGTTTAGCATTTATTGAAGATTATTAAGTAAGATAGTTATTGAGTAAACTTTTCATCTAGCCAGTCATAAATCACACAGTTAGAAAAATTGAGATTTCCTAGTTGACAGTGAGAATCAGCTCCTTCATATTCGCTAAATATGTAACTATCACAATTTTTTACACTATCACAAAAAATATTAAATTGTCTTTTTGGCTCTTCTCCTTCACCACTTCCAACAAGAGCTAATGTTGGTATAGATATATCTGATAAATTATTTTCAATTTGAAACTTATTCATATATTTAAATGTCTCTCTAAATGAGTTTTTATTAAATCTTATCATAAGTGCTTCTGCTGATTCTTTGTAGCTTGACGGAAATTCTTCGTCACTAAAGTTTGGCAAATCTTCAATACGAAAATCTTGACTATCATCAACTTTAGCTGGATCGTACCCAATAAAACCGACCATATAATCATGTAGATTTATTATAGGAGAATTTGCTATAAACGCTTTAATACGAGGTTCAAAGCAGACTGTTCTTAAAGCAAAATAGCCACCAAAACTAATACCATAAAGAGCAAGTTGTTCTTCATCAATATTATGTTTTATTAGTACTCTGTCTAAAAGTGCTTTAATAGGATTTTCATAATCATATTCAAAGTGAGTTGTGTTAAAACGTAGTGTATCCATCTGGCCAGGTCCAGCGAATAATACTACATTGTAGCCACGCTCTAAAGCCGATTTTCCACTTTGTAAATAGCTCTCTTCTAAAGTACCATCAAAGCCATTAATAATTATGATTGTTTTTCGTTTTTTATTATCAGTTGAAATAAAATAATATGGTAGTTTTAAATTTTTATAATCTATGAAACTTTCTTCAAAAGTATAAGAAGATAACTTCATCGCTTTTATAAAGCACTCACGAGAGTTTAAGCCAAACTCTTTATGCTTTGGATTATCTATTTTCTCATAATACTCTGCTGCACGATAAGAATTTGATGCTTTTAAGTATTGTTCATGAGCACTAAGCTTATGTGAATTTAGCGCTCTTTTTTGAGCATCTTCTTTTAAAGATAGAGCTTTTTTACTAAATGCATCAACCCATTGAGTTGAAGTTTCATTTTTGATGGATGAAGCAATATTTAATGTTTCACCTATAGAAGAGCCACCAGAATAGGTAGAGCCAAGCTGTCTTAAAAGTTGAAAATCCATCTCTGCATCTTTAAATCCAGCTACTCTTGTGTTGCTACGTTTAGTTTCACTCATAAATACTCCTTAAAAGTATAATTTTACAATATTATTTCAATTTACGAATAAAAATAACTTTCAGATAATTTGCCTCTTCAAAATTAGAGTTAACTCGAAAGTCTTTTGGTAAGCTAAAACGTTCTTCTATTTTAAATTTAAATTTCAACTCTTTAAATGCTTGTGTTATAAAGCCTCTAAAAGTCATCATACCAAAGTTCGCTGAGTTCGTTGAAGCTACGATCACACCATTCTCGTTTGTAATTTGAATAGCCTCTTTTAAAAGTTTTACATAATCTTTTGAAGCACTAAAAGTGATCTTTTTTGATCGCGCAAATGATGGCGGATCTAAAACTACTACATCAAATAGAAATTTATTACGTACTGCATATTTAAAATAGTTAAAGACATCATCTACAACTATCTCCTGTTCATCTATATTTATACTGTTTATTTTAAACTGTTCAGTTGTTTTAGGTAAGCTTCTTTTAGCCAAGTCTACACTTGTCGTTTTTTTAGCTCCACCAAGGGAAGCAAAAACTGAAAAAGCACCAGTGTATGAGAAGGTATTTAAAATGGTTTTATCCTTTGAATACTTATCACGAAGAGTCTGCCTTACACAACGTTGATCTAAAAATACTCCAACCATGGCACCATCATCTAAATAGATAGCAAAATTTACACCGTTCTCTTTGACTAGAATAGGTTTAGGTGCCTCTTCTCCACAGATGAAATCGGCTTCGTCATCAAGGTACTTTCCTTTAGCATCAAAGCGTTTTTTTTGATATATACCTTTGTACTCAACACTATTTTTAAGAGCTTCTAAAATATAATTTTTAAGCTCATAAATACCAACACTATACCAAGTGATCATATAATAACCATCAAAATAGTCTATACTTAGACCACCTATACCATCACCCTCACCATTAAAGACTCTAAAAGCAGTAGTCTCTTTATTTGTAAAAAAGTTCTCTCTATATTTGAGCGCTTCTTTAATTTTGGTAGTAAAAAAAGTAAGATCTATACTCTCACTCTTTTTAGTAGTTAAGATCCACCCATAGCCTCTGTTTTGAATACCATAGTAAGCTTTAGCAATAAACTGTTTTTTTTCATCAATAAGGTTTACGATCGTACCCTCATTAGGAGTGCTTTGTAAGTCTAGTATACTCTCTCTTGTAAGAAGAGGATATCCATCTTTGTATTCTTGTGCATATTTTGTTTTAATAATTAAATTTGCGTTATCGTTCATGATTAGCATTGTATCAAATAATTAATTGTCGAACTTTTTCTAGCATAAATTTTATTAAATATGACAAAATGCAATATATTTAAGTAAAGAAAAATATTTTAAATATACTACTACCATAAATAATTAAGGAGTACTTATGACAGAGTTACTACTACTTGGAACAATAACTGTTAGTGTTTATATAATTGGAAAATGGTATATGAGGTATTATAAAAATAAGCGTCGCTACAGAGATGACCTCATAACTAATTTATTTTACTAAAATAAATATAAGGCTCAAGGAGCATAGTGTTTAAAAAATTTAAATCAATAATATTTGATATGGATGGTACACTAATAGATAGTGGTGATATTATATCAAATAGTATAAACTATGTTAGGCAGAAGCAAGGCTTAGAAGTAATAGATAAGTTAACTATTTTAAACAAAGTTAACGATCCTCATATAAACCCTGCGCACTATTTTTATGAAACAGAACAGTTTACTGATCGACAGAGTAAATATTTTGAAGAGTATTACACTAAAAATTATGCAAATCAAATTAAACTTTATGATGGTATTACTAATCTTCTTGAATCTTTGAAAGATCACTATAGTTTTTCAATTGCTACTAACGCTGCAACTAAATATGGAGTGATGATGGTAGAGCATTTAAATATTGCTCACTATTTTGATGAAGTAATTGGAGCTGATAAAGTTACACAAGGTAAACCAAACCCTGAAATGATATTAAAGCTTATGCAAACTCAAAACTATAAAAAAGAGTCCACACTATTAATAGGTGATAGTCAAAAAGATATAATGGCTGCTAAAAGTGCTGATCTAGAATACATAGTCGTAAACTGGGGATTTAGTAACCATGATAATGCATTAACTGATGTAAATGAGTTGTTAAAACTATTAATTTCAACAAAAGAGTTAGAATGAAAAAGTCAAAATATTACTATTGATAAAATATTTTCAAGTTCGGCTAAAAGATTACAAAATAAGTAGTTTGATGATAGACTCTCATGTAACTAAGGAGCTTTTTATGAATAAACTAAACAATTTACCACAAGTTTCTCTCAATACTATGAACGAAGTTCATGAAGAAGAAGTATCTATAATTAATAAACTATTTTATTCACTTGATAATGAAGATGACTTTAATACTATCTCCGAATGTTTAGCAACTCTGCTAATGCATGTACAAGAGCATTTTTCAAGCGAAGAGAAGCTTATGAAAGAGAGTAGATACCCTTCATTTAGAATGCATAAAGCTAACCATGATAAAGTACTTAATGAATTGCGATACGCCCAAATGCAGTTCAGAAACAAAAAAGATAAAGATTTACTTCGTGAGTATTTAGAAGATAATATTGTAGCTTGGTTAGATCAACATATTAAAGCTATGGATGTACCAATGGCTGATTTTATCCTACATATTCAAAACGTTTCTAACAACAAATGAACTATTTTAGCTATCTAAATAATGTAGAAGCTGAGCGTATCTATGAAGTTATGTCAATGGAACAGACTCAAACAATAGCAATAGTGCTCACTTATATAAATGCTGATTTGTCTGCTCAAGTATTAGACTTATATCCGCAAGAGACTAAAGCAGATATAGCTATTAAGATGTCACAAGTAATTAACTTACCAGAGTCAGTATTAAAAAATATTGCTGATACACTTGAGACTAAGTTACTACCTAGTGGTATAAAGCTTGGTGGTGTTAAAGCTGTTGCTGATATATTAAAGTTGTTAGATAAGTAGTAATTATTTGAATTGATATATTGTAATCATAAATAGCAATAAAGTTTAGGAAGTTTTTTATAAAAGATATAAGTGGTAACCCCAAGGAGAGGGGCACCACCTTTTCAATTAGCCCCTATACATAGGCCTTAATTGAGTATCTAACCATTTGTGTACCAAATTTTATGCCATAATATTAGCATTTCCAGAGAGCAAAAGTCAAGATGGTTTTTTTAGATGTTCAAATAATGTTTGACTTCAGCGACGCTCTCTTTGCGCTCGTTGCAGGGTTTTGTTATATTATTATTTAAGTGAATTATGGTTTTCATCTATATATCTTGGAAGAAATATTCCTTTAATACAATTTGGATTTAAAATAGCTAGTTGAATATGATTTTCAGTTTTAAAACTAGCTCCTTTGTAAAGAGGTTTTCCTTCCCAAAATGCAGCTCTTACTGAATCAAACTCCATACCTTCATTTTTGCTAATTTATGTGCATATCGAATTACTGCACAGTCAAGTTCACGTTTTTTAAAGTCAAAGTCATTATTTGTGAAAGGTGTATTTTTAGGAAGTTCTTCACCATTTTCTATTAATGATTGTTCAAATTCATCATATGCCCAAGCTAAAAATTCTAAATTTTGTTGTTCTAATAAATCAAAACAATTTCCTAAATCAATAACAGCTCCAAGAGTAAATGGTTCTTTTATTCTAGTTTCTCTTCTGTTGGAGTCTTCAATTGCATACTTTTCTGCACGTTTAAAGTTGTTTTCCCAAAAATATATGCCATTTCCAAGCCAATCATATTCATTATGACTAGTTTTAAAATCTATTTATTTATTTAATATTTTGAGGGCGACTTCTTTATCGAGTCCATGAAAACCATATACAAAAGATGGCTTTTTAGTATACATTACGCAGTTATTTTTATAGCTTTACTTCTTTGAACAGTACTTTTTGAAAAATATGCTGAGTCATAATTTCCATTAGTATCAAGGATATGAGCATCTAATAATAATATTTTTCTATCTTGTCTAGTACGTTTGCTTGCTGATTTTTTTGCTTTTCGCATTAATTCAATTATTGACATAATAATAACCCCTAGATAAATATAGGTTGATTATAGCATAACTATTTATTCAAACACATATGAAAGATATCTCATATGTAATATAACGGTCGTCGTGAGCGATAATTTTCCCGCTAGGGAAATTATTGGTCTCCTCGTTTTTGTTATATTTTACCAGTTTTGTGTTTCACTAATTTTGTTCATTACAGATAAATAATTTTCTTCAATTTTTGTAATTTCATCATCTTCTTTCGAACTATATTTTAAAATAAATTTATCCACTATCTTAGTATAAAATAATAGTGAATATATCAACATAAATTCACTGAAAGCTATATGCTCTAATCCAATTTGTAGTTGTTGTTCATCCCCATATATTTTAGCCATCATATAACTAATAGTATCTTCTGCATTAAGATGAGTTGTAGCACTTAGTCTTGAATAAACTGTATGATATGTTATTTCCTCATCCACTTCTTGAAAACGTTTTAAATACTTTCTTGGAAGTGTATATGTTTCATCAATTTCTAAGACTTCTTTTACTTGTTCAATATAAGTATTAACAAACTCTTTTTTTAATGTATGTAATTCTCGCCTAGTAGTTATTCTGGGTAAATGTATTCTTTTTTCTTCATCATTTTTTAATGAATCTTCCCAATTTTGGATATGATTAATATCATCAGATATATATTTTTTTAGCCATGAAAAGGTTTTGCTTTCGGTATCCCCTTTTAACATCAATAAAATATTAACAGATGATTCAATAGCTGTCCGCGATAAAACTTCTGAAGAAGAATGATTTTTTGTACATACACAAGATATACTACCAGTAATTTGTTCATATATACGTTCTGTCAGTTGTAATATAATTCCTACTGTTGGGTATTTATGAAAATCATCATTTTTTAAGTTAGACATTATTAGTTGAATTTTAGCACGCAGTTTTATGAGATTTAATACACAATCTTCTCCATCATTCCAATTTTCTTTAATTTTAATATTATGATGATTTTCAAATTCTTTTATTTGAGTCTTTGGCATATGTGTAACTTCCTTTTACTAATATAACGGCTGTCTTGAGAAATATGAAGCCGCACTTTGGCTTCATATTTCTCTCCAAGTACTTGTTAGCTTCTTTATGCATCATCCCTTGTCCCATGTTTTGGTTTTAACCCACTTGGCCAAGCTCCATTAGCAACGGGAATTGAACCATATGTATCATAAAAGCTTGTGATTAAATCAGCTTCTAGCTTATTGGGATTTTGTGTACCTCTTACTGAATACCAAGCTAAGCTTGTACCAAAAGATGCTCCATATTGGTAACGAGGCCACCAATATAAATCATCATGATTTTCTATTGCAGAAGATATATTTTTTTTATGTGTTAATAATCTTTTTTTTAGATTTTTAGATTGTCCTATATAGAAAATAGGACTTGAACCCCAAGGATAAATGAAATTTGTACCATCACTAGAACCTAAAACATATGTTCCTGATGTTTCAGGCAATTCATCTTCAGCTATTTGAAGTAAATCATCTAGTTTATCTGGCCATCTTCTTTCACTAAAAAAACGCAAGTTAAATTCTTTCATTTACATATATTCCTTTTGTAAGCTAACGGTTGTCGTGAGCGATAATTTTCCCGCAGGGAAAATTATTCGTTCCAAGATTTTGTTAGATTTAACCTCTTGTAAGTTCAATAAGCTCTTTATCTTTAAATAGTAGATTATTTACAACTTGGGTAATGGTTGTATTCTTTTCAGTAGCAATTTTAGATATAAAATCTTCTAGTTTTGAATCTAAGTAAATTGGTAAATGAAAATTTGCATTTTTTTTGTAGAATTTCCCTCGTTCACCTTTTGAAAAGTCATATTCATCTTGCATTTTTTATCCTTGATTATAAAATTTTATTTCGTTTTTTGTTGCTTTTCTGGCACTTATCATTCGTATATTATACGTATCTTTGTCTAATGAAATATATGTATGAATTACAACGAGTGTTCTTGTTTTAGCATCTAAACCAATTGTAGCCCATCGTTCTTCATCTTCACTATGGCTTTCATCAAATATAGAAATAGAATTTTTGTCTTTAAAAATTGAAGCCGCATCTTCAAAGCTAATTTTATGTTTAGATAAATTTTTCTTTGCTTTTGTGGGATCCCATTCAAAGTTATAGTTCATTAAAAGCCTTAGTATATTTTATATATTGTATCTAAAATAAAAAGTATAATTAAATTGAGTGTTTGCCTGTAGTGTAATCTAACTCTTTATTATCAGACATTATATACCATATTCACATAAATATCGTTATTAATGGACATAAAAAATGTCCTATCTAAAAGTGGTTAAATCCCTATATTTAGGAAGGTAGTATCATTATTACATTAATATTTATATTTTGGATGGTCTAAACTTAAAGATAAAGTGTCCTTTTATCAAGGTATGTACCGTTATTAGGACAAAGTGTCTGCTATTTGTTAAATATTGGGGTAAAAGGACATTATGTCCCTTAAATGATATCCCCAAAGTTAAGGGTCTTTATTCCTTCATACAGTTCTTTAATCCCATAGCCTTGCGAATAGGTGACAGAGGTGGTATCACTATTGCTTCATCTGTGACAGGTAGTCCATTATGATGGCATCTTTGTCATTGTTTCGGTCTAAATATATCATAGTTAAAAGCTCCTCAAATAAGTTATTTAAAGTTTCAATTACCATAATACCCTGGAACTTAGAGGTTTGAGACACTTGAATGCGGATTTCTAGTATATTTTCAAAATATTTAAGACATGGTTTTGGAATGCGGCGTCGAAAGTATAGTTTTTCGTTTCTTTCTATGAAGTATTTACTCATAATTGAGTCCTCTTGTGGACCAAAATGTGTACCAAATAGTTATCACTCAAAAAAGTATTTTATGAAAGTGTTTAAAATAGGGGGTTGTGGAGAAAAGTTGGTGACCCCAAGGAGATTCGAACTCCTATGACATGGATGAAAACCATGGATCCTAACCATTAGACGATGGGGCCACTTTAAAGTTTATTAATTTGAAGGGTTAGGCTTCAAATAAATGGTGTCCTGTGATGGATTCGAACCATCGGCATCCTCATTAAAAGTGAGATGCTCTACCAGCTGAGCTAACAAGACATTTACAGTCACAACTTGTTGTGGACGCGAATTATGCCCATTTCTTTTATTAATGTCAAGAAAATGCTAAAATTCTTTTATGATTAATTTAGAGTATCCCTTTTTATTGTTGATACTTGCACCTATTTTTTACTGTTTATACAAGTGTAAGCCTCAAATTCAAGAGCTAATTTTCCCTCATTTACATCTGTTCTCTATGAAAAAACAGTGGCTAAAGTTAGATCTGCTTATAAAAATTTTAATTTTAACACTTCTTGTAATCTCTTTAGCCTCCCCTATATATATAGACAAGTTTGATCCGCAAAATAGAAAAGGGATTGACATAGTCCTTGCACTTGATGGCAGTGGAAGTATGAACTCCTCTGGTTTTGAAAAAAACTCTCGTAAAAGTCGTTTTGAAATAGCTCAAAGTAGAGCACAAAGTTTTATAATGGATCGTGATCGTGACAATATAGGTGTTGTTATTTTTGGAGACTACGCTTTTATAGCTTCACCTATAACTTATGAAAAAGAGATTGTAAGTGAGATGATAGGTTACCTAAACTCAGGTATGGCTGGACAAAATACTGCGATCGCTGATGGTATTATGATGAGTCTTCGTGCTTTTAAACACTCAAAGGCAAGCTCTAAGGTAGTTATACTGCTTAGTGATGGTGAACATAATAGTGGTGACTTTTCACCGCAAGAGGCAGTACAAAGAGCAAAAGAAGAGGGTGCAAAGATCTATACGATCGCTATTACTTCTGAGGCTGACAATACACTTTTAAAAAAAATAGCAGATGAGACAGGTGGAGAGTTCTTTTTAGCTAAAGACTCCGAGGAGCTTCAATCTACTTATGAAAAGATAGACTCTCTTGAGCGAAGTAGTATAAAGTCACGTGAATACCTCTCAAAAGAGTACTACTACGCTTATCCTTTAATGTTAGCCTTTGCTTTTTTACTAATATTTTTAAATAGGGAGCTAAGATAGTGAGTATTTTGTACCCTGAATATCTTATTTTTATTTTAGTGATCGTGGCTGTAATATTTGAGAGAAAAACAAAAATTACTTTAACCGCACGCCACTACTTTCTTATAGCTTCTTTAGTTGCTATCTCTATAGCACTAGCACGTCCCGTTTTGCCAAAAGAGGCTGTTGAGGTTGATAGTGCAGGAAGTGACATAATCTTTGCCGTTGATCTGTCTTACTCAATGAGTGCTACAGATATAAAACCAACTCGCCTAAAAAAAGCTAAAGAGATCTTAGCTGATGTAGTCCGTAGTAACACTTCAGACCGCTTTGGAGTTTTAGGTTTTAGCTCAAATGCGATCGTGCTTTCACCTTTAACAGTTGACAGAACACTTCTGCTTCATCTTTTTAGTGGACTAAATGAAAAGATGGTGATCACAAAATCAACTTCAATTATGCCAGCACTAAAGTTAGCTAGAAAAATGAGTAGATCAAAGAGCCTTAGACTTATTATTTTAAGTGATGGCGGAGATGAGGACTCATATACAAAAGAGGCTCTATATGCGAAAGAAAATAACTTAATAGTAGATATTGTTATGATCGCAACTGCTAGTGGAAGTACACTTTTAGACTCTAAAGAGAAGCTTCTAAAAGATGAAAAGGGCAATATTGTTATAAGTTCAAGGAATGATGCTTTAAAAGAGTTGTCAAGTGAAAGTGGAGGAGAGTTTATAACTACTCTTAATGCTTCAAAAATTGCAGACCTTATACAAGAACAGACAAAAGTAGATCACAGATCAAAAACCAAAATTATGCAATATACAGAACTATTTTATTACTTTATAATTTTAGCCATTGTTACTTTTATGATCGCAGTTACAACACTTTTAGAAAAATCAAAAGCACTTTTGATAGTTGTTCTTGCTCTTATAGGACTTAATGCAAATGCAAATGATTCATTAACAAACTATAATAGTGCTATTTTACTCTATAAAAGTGGAGAGTATGAAAAGTCACTTAATAGGTTTAAAACTCTGAAATCCTCAGACCCAACATTTAAAGCAGATATTTTTTACAATATGGCGTCATGTTATATACGTCTTAGTGAGTTTAAAAAAGCTAGAGAGTATTTAGAAAAATCATTAACACTTAAGTATGAACTTCAAACTTATGAGAATTTAGATCATATTAAAAATGCTGAAGAGCAAGACTTTATGATAACCGGTAGGCAAAAGGGCAAAAAAAGAGTTGAGAGTGGTGAGAGAGAAGAGTCACAAACAAATAAAAATAGAAAAAGTGGTGGAGGATCTAATATGAGTGTAGATACATCGGGGAAAAGTGGTGCAAGTGATAGTGATGCGAAAGAGACTAAAGGTGACGCTATGATTGACCTTAGAAAAAACAGTGCACAACTTAGCTCAAGACAGTACGAACTAATTAATAAAAGGAGCGTAAATGAGACAAACCCTTGGTAAAATATTTTTAATAATAACTCTTTTTAGTGCTACACTTAACGCTTTAGATGATTATAAATGGAGTGTAAATTATAAGAAAAGTTCACTCTACCAAAATGAAGCACTATTAATAACCTATACATGTAAGTTCAAAGATGATGGTTACCAATATGTAATAGACTTTATGGCTGAAAAAGAGACAAGTGAATACAAACTTTATATACTTACTGAAAGAGATAGCAAGAGAGATGGAGCACGTATTAGTGAGTTTAAATTTGTTTTATTTGCTAAAAATAGAGGAGTTCTAGAGTTACAACTAAATGCAACTATGCGAGAGACTACTAGAGATTCTATAGAGAACTCTGTGATCGGACGTGACAACGTAGAAGAGGGATCATTTTTTGATACTAAAGTAATGCTTCCATTAGTTAGTTTAACTATTAAAGAGAGTAAGAATTCTATAGTAGGAAATTTAAAGTTAACAAGTACTATAAACTCTACAAGTGTAAAAGCATATGAACCAGTACAGTTTTCTATTAAATTGGAGGGAGAAGGAAACTTAGAAGATATAGTACCTTTTAGTTTTGCGATCGATGGAGTAAATGTTTTTGGTGGAAGTGTAGAAAAAAACTATAAGTTAACTCCATCTGGTTTTAAAGGTGAAGTAACTCAAAAAGTTGCTTTAGTATCATCAAAAGATTTTATGATTAATCCTTTTGTATTAGAGTACTTTAATCTGATTTCTCAAACAAGTAAAGCACTTGCTACAAAAAAAGAGTTTATTAAAGTAACACAAATATATAAAAAAGAGGATCTACTTGATGAAGTTCAAGAGAGATCAATAGAGTTTAAAAGAGTCTATCTGTATTATTTAATTATATTTGTAGCTGGTCTTATTCTTGGTAGACTAAGTTATAAACTCTCTTTTAAAAAGAGAAAACCTACTACTTTCGAAGAAGAAATTCAAAATGCTAAAACTGTAGAAGAAGTCCATTTTATACTTGCCTTAAAGGCAGATATTCGCTTTAGTGAGCTCATTCTGAAGATAGAAAAAAATAGCAAAAATTTGAATTTATCTAAGTTGAAAAAAGAGATTAAACACTTATAAAGAGAACTTAAAGTATAATCGCAAAAATATTAATAAAAAGGTTCTTGTACATGAGCAAAAAACGTGTTTTAGTCAAGTTTTCAGGTGAAGCTTTAGCAGGTGAAGCCGGTCATGGTATTGATACTCAGATATTAAAATATATCGCAAATGAGATCAAAACCTTAGTAGACTCTGGAATCGAAGTTGCGATCGTAATTGGTGGCGGTAATATTATTCGTGGTGTTACTGCTGCACAAGATGGGATCATTAAAAGAACATCTGGTGACTACATGGGAATGCTAGCAACTGTTATTAATGGTGTTGCTATGCAAGAAGCTTGTGAATATGTTGGACTTCAAGTACGTATGCAGACTGCTATTAAAATGGAGCAAATTGCTGAGCCTTACATTAACCGTAAAGCTACACGTCACCTAGAAAAAGGTCGTGTTGTGATTTTTGCAGCTGGAACTGGTAACCCATACTTTACAACTGACACAGCAGCTACTCTTAGAGCTGTTGAAGTTGGTGCAGAGATGATTATTAAAGCTACAAAAGTTGATGGTGTTTATGATAAAGATCCAAATAAATATGATGACGCTGTAAAACTTGAAACTCTTACTTATGATCAAGCATTGAGTGATCATATTAAAGTTATGGATGACACATCGATTGCACTTGCAAAAGACAACTCACTTCCAATAGTTGTTTGTGATATGTTTAAAGAAAATAACCTATTAGAGATTATTCAAGGTGATCGTACTAACTGCTCAGTAGTAAAATAAAGTCTCCCCTCGGGGATAATATGACTTCAAATTCTTTTAGAATTATGAAGTACTAAAACTCTACTAATAGCTTTGGCTAAAGAGTGAATTTAAGCAAAAGGGAAAAAATGAGACCAGAACAATTAAATGCAAAAGCACTAGAAGCTACAGGTGTTGATCGTTACCGTTTAGCAATAGCCGTATCATCACGTGCGAACGAATTACAAAATGGTGCACCAACAAAACTTAACATAGATCTTAAAGAGTATAAATTTGCAGATGTTGCTTTAATGGAACTAGCTGAAGGTTTTGTAACTATTAAAGGTTTTGAAGACATCGAATAGATGTTAAATGGACTAAATATAGAAGAGATTAAATCTCTTCGTGATACAACTACTGCAAAAGAGTTTTTATTCTCACATATAGAATTTAATGAAACTCTTTGTCATGCGCTAGACTTTGCAACTGATGCACACTCGCTTCAGCAACGCAAAAGTGGCGAAGCTTACATAATACACCCTATTTTAGTTGCCTCTATTGTTGCATATATCTCTAATGATGAATCTATGGTTATAGCAGCACTTCTGCATGATGTTGTTGAAGACACTGAACATACTATAGAAAATGTTGAGAGTATGTATGGAAAAGATGTTGCTCACTTAGTAGAGGGTCTTACTAAAATTGATACTATACGTGATGTTGAGTTAGTAAGTGCCAATAGTAATGAAAAACTCATAACATCAGCACTTACTTTTAGAAAAATGCTTTTAGCCTCTGTTGAAGATGTACGTGTATTAGTTATAAAACTTTGTGATAGACTTCATAATATGCTTACACTTGATGCTCTCTCGCCTGAAAAGCAGTTGCGTATTTCTGAAGAGACACTAGTTGTTTACTCTCCGATCGCACACCGTTTAGGTATCTCATTTTTAAAGAATTTACTTGAAGATCTTAGTTTTAAATATCTATTTAGCAAAGAAAAAACATATATAGAGAGTGAATTAAAAGAGAATTATCAGGCTATAGAGATTAGACTAAATACATTTAGAGCTGAAGTTGAAAAATTGTTGCTTAGAAATGGTTTTAGTGAAGATGAGTTTAAAATAGTATCTCGTGTAAAACATCTCTACTCAATTTATCTGAAAATGCAAAGAAAAGGTGTTAGTTTAGATGAAGTTTTAGATCTTTTAGCGGTAAGAATTTTACTTAAAGATGAGCTTCAATGTTATAAAGTTTTAGGACTTATACACACTCATTTTAGACCACTTGCTTCTCGTTTTAAAGACTATATAGCTGTAGCAAAAGAGAATGGTTACCAGACTCTTCATACAACAATTTTTGCTTCAAAGTCTGTTTTTGAAGTTCAAATAAGAACTTTTGAAATGCATGAAACAGCAGAATTAGGTGTAGCTGCTCACTGGAAATACAAAGGTGATGCAGATCGCAATGTAAATTTAGACTGGTTACATAATTTACAATACCAAAATGAGTCAGTAGAAAATTTTTATGAGTTAGTTAAAAATGACTTATATAGCGAAGATATATCTATATTTTCACCTAAAGGTAATGTCTATACTCTTCCTCGTGGAGCAGTTGTTTTAGACTTTGCATACGCTGTTCATACCGAGGTTGGAAACTGTGCAAAAGGTGCTTTAGTAAACAAAGAGAAAAGATCTCTTTTAGATCAGCTTCATGATGGTGATATTGTTAATATTGAAACCTCAAAAGAGCTTATTACTAGATGTAGCTGGATTGATGCAGTAAAAACATCACGTGCTAAAACAAATATGAAATTAAATTGTAATCAGAGATTAAAATCAATAGACACCACAACAGCTAAAAATATAATAAGCACAATTATGGATCTAAAACAAAGTCGTATTGAAGAGTGGTGTGAGTTACAGCAGTGTAAAGATCTATCTAAAACAGCAGTTGAGTTAGCTAATTTAAAAGAGCTTATTCATAGGTATGTAGCAGATATTAAACAAAATAGCCGTTTTGAACGTTTTTTAGCAAACCATAAGTTTAAAGTTAAAACATACACTTTTAATAATTTACAAATAAGTTCTAATAGAAATGTATCGAATGCTGTTTTTGACTACTGTTGTCACCCTAAAGGTGGAGATGAGATAGTCTCATTTTTAGAGAAAAATGTGGCACATGTTCATCATAAAATGTGTACTACTGCACTGAAAATGATGGATGATAATTTACCTATGTTATTTGTTAACTGGTTACGAGTGAAGAAGTTCCATTACAATCTTATAATCTCTTTACAGAATTCTAAAGGTGCACTAGCAAAGCTTTTGACACACTTAGCAAAAATTGATCTTGACATTATAAGTATAGAGTTAGGAAAAGATAAAACAGACTATATTCACTACTGTGAGATAGAGTTTGAAAGCGTAGAAGCAGACCTTAACAAAATTAAGGGTAAAATTGAGAAAAATTTTAAAATTATTGAACTTATTCGCAGTGATGACGCGTATAAAACATTATAAACAGGAAACTTTATGATTAAAGAAGCACTTAGTGAGATCCAAAGAGGATGCGCTGAAATTATAGATATTGAACGAATAGAAAAACTCTTAAAAGCTTACTTTGAAGAGGGAAAAACTTACACTGTAAAAGCTGGTTTTGATCCAACAGCACCTGACTTGCATTTAGGTCACACAGTTTTACTGCAAAAACTAGCTACATTTCAAAAATATGGAGCTACTATTCAGTTTTTGATCGGTGACTTTACTGCAATGATAGGTGATCCTACTGGTAAGAATCAAACAAGAAAAGTTTTAAGTGCTGAAGATGTTAAAAAAAATATAGAGTCATATCAAACACAAGCATTTAAAATTTTAGATAAGGAAAAAACTGAAACTGTTTACAACAGTATTTGGTTAGAAGAGTTAGGAACAGTTGGACTTTTACAACTATCATCTCACTTAACAGTTGCAAGAATGTTGGAGCGAGATGACTTTTCAAAAAGGTTTGCATCAAATCAACCGATCGCAACTAGTGAGTTTATGTACCCACTTTTACAAGGCTATGATAGCGTACACCTTCTAAGTGATGTAGAATTAGGTGGAACTGATCAGAAGTTCAACCTATTAATGGGTCGTCAACTTCAAAAAGTTTACGAGACTAAAAAACAACAAGCAGTACTTATGATGCCTATTCTAGAAGGTCTTGATGGTGTTCAAAAAATGAGTAAGTCGCTTAATAACTATATAGGTGTAAGTGATGAACCTAATGACATGTTTGGAAAAGTTTTAAGTATTTCAGATGTCTTAATGTGGCGTTATTATGAACTTCTAAGTGAGAAAAGTTTAGCTGAGATCGAAGAGTTAAAAGAGGGTGTTCAGAGTAAAAAATTGCATCCTAAAAAGGTGAAAGAGGAGTTAGCTATGGAGATAGTTACTCGTTTTCATGATGAATTTAAAGCTATAATAGCAAAAGAGGCATTTAGTGCAGTTCACACAAAAAATGAAATACCTACAGATATACCACTGTTCGAAGCTAGTGAGTCACCTATTTGGATTGCTAAAGCTTTAGTTGAGTGCAAGCTAGAGCCTTCAACTTCACAAGCACGTCGTGATATAAAACAAAATGCAGTAAGTGTAGAAAAGAAAAAAATTGCAGATGAGCAGTTGCAACTTAAAAGTGGTGAGTATATATTACAAGTTGGTAAAAGAAAATTCGCAAGATTAAAGGTTAAATAATGAGTTTCAAATCAATTAAAATTGGAAAACATGAGATTAAAATACCTATAGTTCAAGGTGGTATGGGTGTTGGGATCAGCTGGGATCAACTAGCTGGAAGTGTATCTAATGAGGGTGCGTTAGGTGTTATAAGTGCTGTTGGAACTGGTTATTATCAAGATAAAAAGTTTGCTGCAAAATTAGCACTTGATCGTCCTGCTAAAGAGACAAGTTTTTACTCTAAAGAGGCACTAGCTGAGATCTTTAAAAATGCAAGAAAAATTTGTGGTGATGCTCCACTTGCTGCAAATATTCTTTATGCTATGAGTGGTTATGGGCAAGTTGTTAAAGATGCTTGTGCGGCTGGTGCTAACATAATTATAACTGGTGCTGGTTTACCTACAAATATGCCAGAGTTTACGGAAGGGTATCCTGATGTTGCTTTAGTACCTATCGTTTCAAGTGCAAAAGCTCTAAAGGTTATCTGTAAAAGATGGAAACGTTATGATCGTATTCCTGATGCAGTGATCGTTGAGGGACCTAAAAGTGGTGGACACCAAGGTTTCTCATATGAGAAGTGTGCTTTAGAAGAGAACCAACTTGAAAATATTGTTGCACCTGTTGTTGAAGAAGCTGCAAAATGGGGAGATATTCCTGTGATCGCAGCTGGTGGTGTTTGGGACAAAAAAGATATTGAACAGATGATGAATCTTGGTGCGCGTGCTGTTCAGATGGGAACACGTTTTATCGCAACACACGAGTGCGATGCACATGAAAACTTAAAGCAAGTTCTTCTAAATGCTAAAAAAGAGGATATTAAACTTATGGCTTCACCTGTTGGTTATCCTGCACAAGGTGTAGTTACTAACTTAACAGGACTTGTAGAGCGTCGTGAAGGTCCAGAAATTCAATGTATTAGTAATTGTGTAGCACCATGTAACAGAGGTGTTGAAGCAAAAGAGGTTGGTTTTTGTATAGCAGATAGACTCTCAGATGCTTTCTTAGGTAAGTTGGATACAGGACTTTTCTTCTCCGGTACAAATGGGTATAGAGTAAATGAGATAATTTCAGTGAAAGAGTTGATCCAAAAGTTAACACAAGGCGAATAGATTTATATGAAACACCTTTTAATCTTTTTACTTTTAATAGCATCACTTTGCTATGCAAATGATGAATCTATTATTAAGAGTGCAGATAAAATGGCACAAAGTACAGACCAAGGTAAACTATTTCGTGCATATAACTCTTATAAAAATGTATATTTACGTGCACTTATGAGTGATAACTATGATCTAAAAAAGAGCGCTTTAAAAGGTATAGTAAAAAGTGGAAAAAAGCTTCATATAGAGATCTCAAAATATGAGATAAAATTAAAGAAATTAAAAAAACCAGCATATAAAAAAATTAGGCCGAAAGTTAAAACAAATACAAATAAAGTTTTAATTACTCATAGTAATAGACTTAAGAGTGTTAACTGGAGTGGTTCAAACTTAGTACTTACGTTTAAAGACAAACTTACAAAAAAAGATATTAACTACTTTAAACTTTTAGATAAAAAGAAGAAAAGTTATCGTTACGTATTTGATATACATGGATCACTTAATCAAAGTAAAATTATAAAACATAATGAAATAGATAAAATTCAAGTCTCTCAATACAACTCAAACACACTTCGTTTAGTTATTAAAAACAGTTCGAAATTAAAAATAAACTATTACATGAAAAACAATAAATTAATTGTGAAATTAAATGTTAAAAAGGTTAAAGCACCTGATACTATTGCACCTAGAGTTATATCAAAAGATTTTGTTGTTGTTATTGACCCTGGTCATGGTGGGAAAGATGGTGGAGCAACTGGTTATAAGCGTTATTTAGAAAAAAATGTTGTTTATGCTGTCTCTGTTGAGCTTAAAAAACTACTAGTTAAAGCCGGTTATAAAGTGCATATGACTAGAAGCAAAAATAAGTTTATAAAACTTCGCTATAGAACTAAATATGCAAATAGAAAAAAAGCTGATCTATTTATATCAATTCATGCAAATGCAGTTGGTGGTTCAGCTTCGAAAAAAGCTAAAGTTTATGGTATGGAGACATATTTTCTTTCGCGTTCAAAATCAAAACGTTCTGGTAAAGTTGCATCTATTGAAAATTCTGGAGATATGGAAGATATGAAATATTATCAAAAACAGAACTTTTTACACTTCTTAAATAGAGAAAAAACTTTAGCATCAAATAAGTTAGCTATTGATATTCAGCGAAATTTACTCGGACAACTTAGACAACATTACTCTAAAATAAAAGATGGGGGAGTAAGAGAAGGACCATTCTGGGTTCTTGTGGGTGCTCAAATGCCGGCTGTTTTAGTAGAAATAGGATTTATTTCAAACCCAATGGAAGCTAAAAGACTAGTAAATAAAACTTATCAAAAAAGAGTAGCTAAGGGCATTTTTAAAGGCATAGACAGCTATTTTCAAAAAAATCCATAAATAGCCGATTTACATTTATTAATACTATAGATCGAGGAACTTTTTGGATTTACTAACAGATGGGCTTTTTTATGCTGGTCATATAACTCAAGAACAGTTAAATGAGCATGAAACACTAGAACACTTAATTGACAACAATGTAATAACTATTGAATTTGTAATTAAGTTTGTAGTGGATGAAATTCGGCTGGGTAAGTATGAAATAAGTTTTTTAAAAGCTTATCCATTTTTAAGTGAAGAAGCAATTTTAGAAAAATTAGCTGAAGTTATGAAAGTCCAATTTATGGATCTTGACTCTTTTGATGTTGATTTTAGAACAGCTGAAAAACTTCCTTTTGTACAACTTCAAAAATTTCGTGCACTTCCTCTTTTTCAAGATGAGTTGAGTGTTACAGTAGTATTTGCAGATCCTCTCGATATAGAAGCAACAGAGTCTATTCAAAGACTTTTTCCTAGAAAACCTATTCAAATAGCGATAGCAACTCCTAAGCAGATCAATATTTATCTTCAAAAAATGGAGTTAAAAGATAGTGTTAAAGAGTTAGTTACAAACATTAGAAATGAGCTAAACTCTATAGGAACATTAGAAGAACAACAAGAAGCTTCTTCTGTTTTAAAGCTTATTGAAGTACTTTTAAAAAGCTGTATAAAATCACGTGGATCAGATATTCATATAGAACCAACAGAGAAAAATTGTGTTGTTAGAACTAGAATTGATGGTAAACTTAGTGAAATGTTCTTGTTTGATAAAGATATTTATCCACCACTCGCTTCACGCTTAAAACTACTTGCTAACTTAGATATTGCAGAGAAGAGAAAGCCACAAGATGGACGTTTCTCTTATGAGGTAGCAGAAGCTGAGTTTGATTTTCGTATTTCAACTCTACCTATTCTTTATGGTGAGTCTATCGTTATGCGTGTTCTTGATAAAGAGAGAGCATTAATACGCCTTGATGAAGCTGGAATGGATAAGGTTAACTATAAAAAACTTCATAAATCGCTTCAAGCTCCTTTTGGAATTATTTTAGTTACTGGACCTACTGGTAGTGGTAAAACTACAACACTTTATGGTGCACTAAATGAGCTTAGAAATGTTGCAGAAAAAGTGATCACAGTTGAAGATCCTGTTGAGTATAGAATGAATCTAATTCAACAAGTTCAAGTAAATACTAAAGTAGGTTTAACATTTGCTGCAGCACTCAGATCTATTTTACGTCAAGATCCAGACAAAATAATGATAGGTGAAATTCGTGATAAAGAGACACTTGAGATCGCCATTAAGTCAGCTTTAACTGGTCACTTAGTTATTTCAACACTTCATACAAATGACTCTGTAAGTGCAATTACAAGAATGAGTGATATGGGAATAGCACCATATCTTATTAGTGGTGCAGTTGTCGCAATTCAAGCACAAAGACTTCTTAGAAAAATATGTCTTTCATGTAAAAAAGAGGCAGTTCTTCCGCAACTTATTTTAAACGATTATAAAAAGTATATTCCAGAGGGAACAGTTTTTTATGAGGGTGAGGGTTGTCGAGAGTGTAACAATAGTGGCTTCTTTGGTAGAGAGATGATTTGTGAAGTTTTAGAAATTTCAGAAACCATATCGAGTATGATCGCACGTGGTTCGAATAAAGAAGAGATACTAACAAAAGCTATAGAAGAGGGCTTTATAGGTATGTTTAGTAATGCTATGGATAAAGCAATAGCAGGTATAACTACTCTTGAAGAAGTTATAAGTGTGGCAAAAGAGTCATGAGTTATTATGAAGTAGTCATGATACAGCGTGGTAAAAAAGTAAAATATGGTGTATATGCAGAATCGAAAAAAGATGCAACATCAAAAGCAAAGCTAAAACATCATGGAATAGTCCTCAAAGCAGTTCCTGCTGCCGCACCATTAGAAGATGTTTTTAAAAAATATAAAGATACTCTTGTAAAGAGTTTAAAAAGATCTAAAATAGATCAAGATGCACTTATAGCTGCGATCAGACAACTAGCCGTTATGAGTAATGCAGGTATATCTATACACGATGCACTAAAAGAGATATCTTCGTCATCGCAAGATGAGAATTTAAAAACTATACTAAACAAAATAGCTGATGATATAAACTCAGGTCACTCACTTTCAGGAGCTATGGAGCACTTTCGCTTTGAGCTAGGTAATTTAACATTAGCTATGATCGAGCTTGGCGAAAGAACAGGTAATATGGCTGAAGCTCTATACTCTTTAGCTGATATGTTAGAAGAGATTAGAAGAAATATAATTAAATTTAAAAAAGCTATGGCATACCCTAGAAATGTTATGATCGCTATGGCTGTCGCTTTTACAGTACTTATATCTTATGTTGTTCCACAATTTAAAACTATTTTCGAAGAGCTTGGTGCTAACTTACCACTACCAACCATTATACTTTTAAAGTTGGAGTTTCTTTTTAATAACTATGGTCCTTATGTATTAGCTACTCTTTTTGTCACTTTTATGACTATTAGGTATTTTATAGAGAACTTTTATGATGTTAAACGTAAATTTCATGCACTTTTACTAAAAACATATCTGATTAAAAATATTATTATGTACTCTACTTTAAATAGGTTTACTCTAGTATTTAGTGAACTTGTAGGTGCTGGTATCTCTATAGCAGATGCACTAGATAGTGCTACTTCCATGATAGACAATGTAGTTTTAAAAGAGAAACTTTCAACTGTTCGAGCATCAGTAGAGAAGGGTAGTGCATTAAACCAAGGTTTAAAAGATACTGGACTTTTTGAAAATATGATTATTCAGATGATTACAGCAGGTGAGTCAAGTGGACAACTTGACGCTATGCTTAAAAATGTAACTGATTATTATAAAATGCGTTTTGACGCGATTATAGATAACCTAAGTGAAGCAGTAGAGCCTATTATGTTATTTTTAATAGCAGGAATGGTTATTTTGTTAGCACTTGGTATTTTTATGCCAATGTGGGATATGGGTAATGCAGTTCAAGGTAGAACTTAGCATTAGCCACACTATTTTTAAAAGTTGTACTTAACACCAACTTTTAAGTAGTGGTTTTGTGTTGTACTTCTTGGCTCGTAAAAACCTTGAACAACATTAGACTCAGTTATTTTTTGAGTTTCAAATACATTATCTATATAGAATTCATAAGATTTAGAAAATTTATATGTAATAGGTATACCAAAAGAGTATGTATTAACTCCACCTAGTTTAAATGTCCCACTTATTCCAGTTGCAATCATTTGAGGCTCATAAGCGTAAGCATATTTAAGGTCTAAACCTATAGTTACTTTTTCAAATGCTTTATACTCAACACCTAAGTTTATTAAACCATACATCCAACTGTAGTCTTCAACTTGTGCAGCTGATAGCTCTCTTTTCCAATACTTATACCCAATACCTGCACCTATGTAAATAGTGGCGTCATCTATTTTATTATAATTTTTAAGTATTGCACCAGTGTCAATAATGCTATTAGCAGTTGAGCCTACATATGATCCATAACCTGCGTTAGAGTTCAGTAAAGAGCCAATATATTGACTGTTTCCTGATATGTAACTTCCATAAATTTCATAGCTTAAATAATCATTTATTTCACTATCAAACTTTAACTCCATACCTTTTAGATCACTTAATGAAGTTGTTTCACTATCTAAAATTTGATCTGTAGTTTTAGAGTACTCTCTGTAGTCCATTGCTACACCCAAAACACCTACTTTTAAACTTGATGCCAATAGTGCACTTGATAAAAGTGCTGTTGTTAATAATATTTTTTTCATTTTGTAGTTCTTTGTAATTCCGAAGGAATTACATGAACATCCCCCCATTAACTTTTAAAGTTTCACCAGTTATGTAACTAGAGTGATCTGATAGTAAAAATGCAGTAGCTTCTGCAATCTCACTTGGATTACCAAAACGAGCCATAGGTATTTTTGAAGTAAAACTAGCTTTTACTTCATCATTTAGCTCATCAGTCATATCAGTAGCGATAAAACCGGGAGTTACAGTGTTGAAACGTATACCACTTGTTGCCGCTTCGATCGCAAAGCTTTTGTTCATAGCTATTAAACCACCTTTAGAAGCGGCGTAGTTTGTTTGACCTGCATTTCCAGTCTCACCTACGATCGAAGCAACATTAACAACTGATCCAAACTTTTTCTTTCTCATAGCTTTAAAAGCTTCACGACAGCCTGTAAATGCAGAAGTTAGGTTTGCATTAATTACGCTCATAAAGTCTTCATTTTTCATACGAAGTGCAAGTTTGTCATTTGTAATACCTGCATTATTTACAAGGTAACTTAACTCACCATCTGTTGTTACAATAGTTTTTATAGCATTAGTGAATGCACTATCATCACTAACATCAAAACCGATCACTTCAGCTTCACCACCAGCTTCTAAGATCGCATTTTTTACAGCCTCTGCTTCAGTTGCACCTGATCTATAATTAACCCATACCTTAAGACCATAACCAGCCAAAACTTTTGCTATCTGAGCACCGATACCTCTACTTGAACCTGTTACTAATACATTTTTTCCACTAAATTTCATTTTTTTCCTTTGCTTAAACTCACTCTTTAGCCATAGGCTATGAGTAGAGTTTGAGTACTTCTAATTCTTTAGAATTATGAAGTCACATTATCCCCGAAGGGTACATTTACACTATATTAAACTATGATCCATCTCGGAAGGTTTTTCAATGCCCATAAGTTGTAATATTGTTGGTGCTACATTATTTAGGCCACCATTTTCAACTTTACTAACTCCTTCAGCTTCAACAAAACACCAAACTTGACCTACTGTATGGTTTGTTAAAATATTTCCAGAACTATCTCTCATCTGTTCGCAGTTTCCATGATCAGCTGTGATCATAACTGCGTAGTCTCTCTCTTTTGCTTTTTGCAAAATACGACCTAGTTGAGTGTCAACACACTCAACAGCTTTTAGACCTGCTTCATAGTTCCCAGTGTGTCCAACCATGTCGCCATTTGCAAAGTTTACAACTATAAAATCATACTTATTCTCCATCCCCTTAAGTACACCATCACAAACTTCGATCGCACTCATTTCAGGTTTTTCATCGTAAGTTCTAACATCTGGTGAAGGTACTAAAACTCTTGTCTCATTCTCATACGGCTCATCTATGCCACCATTTAAAAAGAATGTCACATGTGCGTATTTCTCAGTCTCTGCTGTATGAAGTTGAGATAGTCCTTTGTTACTAATAACTTCTGCTAAAGTATTTTTTGGGCTCTCTTTAGTGAAGAGAATAGGGTAGTTGAAACTGTTATCATAGTTAGTCATAGTTGCAATATTTACACCTTTAAACTCTCTATTAAAGCTTTCAAAGTTTTCATCTGCGATCGCAGTTACGATCTCTCTCATTCTATCGCTTCTAAAGTTTATAAATATAACACTATCACCTTTTTTCATACCGTTATAACCATCAAAAGCAGTAGGAACTATAAACTCATCTAACTCATCTTTAGCGTATGAATTTTCTATGTAGTCATCAACACTAGAATCATTCTTAGGTTCTGCATCTACTATAGCTTCATAACCTTTTTGAACTCTTTCCCACCTGTTGTCACGATCCATGCTATAAAAACGTCCACCGATCGTAGCTATTTTTATTTTATCATTTAAGTGAACTTGAATTTGGTGTAGGTAGTGAGCAGCAGATCTAGGTGAAACGTCTCTTCCATCACTTATTAAGTGAAGCCAAACTTCTTTACCTGACTCTTCAGCTATCTGTGCTACTGCATCTAAGTGACTTATGTGCGAATGAACACCACCATCACTCATAAGACCAACAACATGGAGAGTGTCACTTTTTTTAAGTAGATCTACAAAAACTTCATTTTTTTGAAGACTCTTTTCTTGAATTGCTAACGATATTTTTACAAGGTCTTGGTAGAGTACACGACCACTACCTATTGACATATGCCCAACTTCTGAGTTGCCCATTTGTCCCTCAGGAAGACCAACACTTAGCCCATGTGTGCTTATAAGTGAATGAGGTGTATTAGAGAACAGCTTGTCATATGTTGGTGTCGTTGCATTATAAAATGCATTGTATTCAGTTTTTTCATTAAAACCGATACCATCCGTAATAACTAAAATTGCTTTTTTACTCAAATAGCATCCTTAAATTTTTTTATTATTATAACAAAAAAATTATTGAACCCTCTGAACAATTAACATGTTCTCAGCAAAAGAAGAGATGTGCTATTACAAGGCGAAAACAGGCAGAAGCTACTAGTAGCTTCAAGTGTTTTTAACGAAGTAAGAGCGTGTCTCTTCTTTTGCCCTACGGGAGAGTTTTTAAAAAGCAATCTTGAACAAATTTTTTCATCGCCGTAACTTTGGTTATGACTCAAAAAAAGATTTGCACAATCTTACTTTTTAAAAGCTCTCTGAGAACGTGTTAATTGTTCAGAGGGTTCAATTGTAAACATTTAGTAACCTTTTTAAGCTAAAACAAACAATAAGAAGTTTATTATTAGACTATTATTTATTAAAACAAAAAAAGGTACATAAACTTATGAAACCAAGTGACATAGAAAAGTTAGGTATAAACAACATTGGAAAGATTTTCCACAACCTAAGTTATGATGATTTAATTAAGCATGAGCTTGATAATGGTGAGTGTAAGTTAGCAGACAGTGGTGCAACTATGGTTGACACTGGAATATTTACAGGTCGTTCTCCAAAAGATAAGTTTTTTGTAGAAGACGAAAGCGCTAAAAAATATGTTGCATGGGGTGATGTTAATAAGCCTGTATCTAAAGAGATCTTCAATGAGCTTCTAGAAGTTGCACGTGAGCAACTAAGCAGTAAAGACTTATATATAACAGATGTACATTGTGGTGCTAGTGAAGCAAGTAAAAAAGAGGTGCGTTTTGTATCTGAAATAGCTTGGCAGTCACATTTTGTAAAAAATATGTTTATTCGTCCCACAGAAGATGAATTAGAGAACTTTCAACCTGACTTTACTGTTTTAAACGCTTGTAAAGCTGTAAATGACAAGTGGAAAGAGCATGATCTTCACTCTGAAGTATTTGTACTTTTCAATATAGAAGAGAATATAGCAATTATTGGTGGTACTTGGTATGGTGGTGAGATGAAAAAAGGAATTTTTTCAATGATGAACTACTGGTTACCACTTCAAGGTAAACTTTCTATGCACTGTTCTGCAAATGTAGGTAAAGATGGTGATACAGCGCTATTCTTTGGACTAAGTGGAACAGGTAAAACTACACTTTCAACTGATCCTAAACGTGCACTTATAGGTGATGACGAACATGGTTGGGATGATGATGGAGTTTTTAACTTTGAGGGCGGTTGTTACGCTAAAGTTATTAACCTTGATCCTAATAGTGAACCTGAAATTTATGGTGCTATATCAAAAGACGCTCTTTTAGAGAATGTTGTATATGATGAAAATGGAAAAGTCGACTACGAAGATGGATCTAAAACAGAAAATACTCGTGTGTCATATCCGATCGAGCATATAAAAAACCATGAGCCAACACTTCATGCCGGTCATCCTAAAAATATAATTTTCCTAACTGCGGATGCTTTTGGTGTTTTACCTCCTGTCTCGAAACTTACAAAAGAGCAAGCAATGTACTACTTTTTAAGTGGTTATACAGCAAAAGTTGCAGGAACTGAACGTGGTATTACTGAACCAGTTGCTACATTTAGTGCATGTTTTGGTGAAGCATTTTTACCACTTCATCCAACTACATATGCTAAGCTTTTAGGTAAGAAAATGGATAAGCACAATGTTAATGTATTTCTAGTAAACACAGGTTGGAGCGGTGGTGCCTATGGCGTTGGAAAACGTATGAGTATTAAAGCAACTCGTGCTTGTATTAATGCTGTTCTTGATGGTTCTATTAATAAGTGTGAGTTTGATACAACTAAAACATTTAGACTTAATGTTCCAAAAACTTTAGATGGTGTTGAAGATAGAGTACTTAACCCTAGAAATGCTTGGGAAGATAAAGATGAGTTTGATGCTACTCGTGATAACCTAGCTCAAATGTTTATAGATAACTTCAAAAAATACCAGAGTGAAAACAGTGAGTTTGACTACGCTGAAGCTGGTCCTAAAATAGAGTCATAGACTCTATTTTAATACTCAAAATAAGCTACTTTTTAATAGTAGCTTTTATAATCTTTTCAGTTTTTACAGGTTTACTTCTACGATCAACTCTTACATTTTCTAGATCATCAACAACATCCATACCTTTGATAACTTGACCAAAAATAGTGTGATGACCATTTAAATGAGAAGTTGGAACTGTTGTTATGAAAAACTGACTTCCATTTGTGTTAGGTCCTGCATTTGCCATTGCAAGTACACCTTTATTGTCAAAATCAAGTGAAGGGTTAAACTCATCGTTGAATTTTCCACCTTTAGCAGACTCTCCACCACGACCAGTTCCGCTCGGATCACCACCTTGGATCATAAAGTTTTTTATGATACGGTGAAAAATAATACCGTTGTAGTAACCTCTTTTTACAAGTGTTACAAAATTTTCAACTGTTTTTGGAGCTTTGTCCTCAAAAAGTTGAATCTCAATATTTCCTTTTGTTGTCTCTAAAACAACTATAGGACCTTTCCCATTATTTGCTTGCGCTGAAGCTGAAAAGAGTGTAAATATCGCTAAAACTAAAAGTTTATACATGTTAGGTAGCCTTATGTTCATTTGTTAAATATATCCAAAACTCTTTGTGAGTAAACCCTCTATTTAAAAAATAGATCTGTAATATTGTTACACGATAAAGTGTGATGATCATTTTAGCATACGGAATCAAAATAGCGAGCTGAATTAAAATAGACTGCTCTTTTTCACCTTTAGAACTCATCATCTCTTGAAGACCAATATTTTTACTTAAATATAGACCAAAAGCTAATGAGAAACCAAAGTTTAAAATAATTCCAAATAGCACGTATGCATAAACATCTTGGCTACTTAATGTATCGAACATAATATATCCTATTAGTTGCGTTAGTATGAGTATAATCGTCAAAATTGTTAAGTATTGTAACAAATTGTTCAGTAAATAAAATATATTTAATCTCATTTATTATAGAATATGCGTAATTATTTTACAAAGGTAAAAAAATGACAGAAAATTTGGTAGCTGAAAGCTTAAAATTTATGGTACTTGGTATGGGTACTGTATTTATGTTTTTAATCATAATGATCATTGTTATGAACTTACAAGCAAAAATTGTACATAGGTTTTTCCCTGAACCTGAACCAGTGGAACCTACTCCTACATTAGATACATCTGCGCAAGCAAAAAAAGTAGCTGCTGCTACTGCTGCTATTATGCATCATAGAAACTCATAAGGAACCTATAATATGGCTAAAAAATTTATTGATATAATGGACACAACTTTCAGAGATGGTTTTCAGTCTGTCTTTGGTGGTCGTGTTTTAATGAACGACTTTTTCCCGGCGGTAGAAGCTGCAAAGCACGCTGGTATTACTCACTATGAATTTGGTGGTGGAGCTAGATTTCAGTCACTTTTCTTTTACTTAAATGAGAATGCTTTTGAGATGATGGATCGTTTTCGCGCTATTGTAGGACCTGACGCAAACTTACAGACACTTGCACGTGGTGTAAATACTGTAATGCTTGATACTGGTTCACGTGAATTAGTTGATCTTCATGCAAAAATGTTCAAAAAACATGGAACCACTACGATCAGAAACTTTGATGCTCTTAATGATGTTGAAAACTTAAAATATTCTGGTGAAAGAATTGCTCATCATGGACTTAATCATGAAGTAGTTGTAACAATGATGGACCTTCCTCCAGGGTGCCATGGTGCACATGATGTAGCTTTTTATGAAAAAACTTTACGCGATATTTTAGACAGTGGTATTCCTTATAGTAGTATCTGTTTTAAAGATGCTTCAGGAACTTCTAACCCTAAAAAAGTTTATGACACTATAAAAATGGCACGTTCTTTAGTACCTGAAGGAACTCATTTACGTCTTCATACACATGAAACTGCTGGTGTTTCAGTTGCTGCATATTTGGCTGCACTTGACGCTGGTATAGATGGTATTGACTTAGCAGCTGCACCTGTAAGTGGTGGAACTTCTCAGCCTGATATTTTAACTATGCTTCATGCAACTAAAGGTATGGATTATGATCTTGGTGGTTTAGAGATTGAGAAAATTTTAACTTATGAGAAAGAGGTTCAAGCTTCTTTGTCTGATTATTTTATGCCTCCTGAAGCTACTATGGTTTCTCCTCTTATTCCTTTTTCTCCAATGCCAGGTGGTGCATTAACTGCAAATACTCAAATGATGAGAGATAACAACATTTTAGATAGATTCCCTGATGTTATTGATGCTATGAGAGAAGTTGTAGAGAAGGGTGGTTATGGTACTTCTGTAACTCCAGTTTCACAGTTTTACTTTCAACAAGCACTTAATAACGTAATGCAAGGACCATGGAAAGCAATCGCTCCTGGTTATGGAAAAATGGTTTTAGGTTATTTTGGAAAAACTCCAACTGCTCCTGATGCTGAAATTGTTAAAATAGCTTCTGAAAAATTAGGTTTAGAACCAACAACTAAAAATGCTATTGATTTAGCTGACGCTGATCCTGAGAAGTCTTTAGCACATTGGAAGAAAAAACTAGAAGATGAAAATTTAGAGACAACTGATGAGAACATATTTATAGCAGCAGCTTGTCAAGAAAAAGGTATCACATTTTTAAAAGGTGACGCCGAAGTAAATGTTAGAAAAAATTCAGATATTCAAGAAGGAAGTTCAAATATGAGTAGTGGAAATTATACAGTAGTAGTAGATGGTCAAAAATTTAGTGTTCAAGTTGCTGAGGGTGATGCAGATATTCAAGTAACAGCAGTTAATGGTGAGTCAGCTCAAACTTCAGTTCCTGCTTCAAGTGGAACAGATACAACTATTAAAGCACTGCTTCCAGGCTCAGTTTGGAAAATTGTTGCAAATCCAGGCCAATCAGTAGCAGAGGGTGAAGTTATTATGATCTTAGAGTCTATGAAAATGGAAATTGATGTAGTGGCTCCTCGTGGTGGTGTAGTTAAAACTATTAATGTTGCAACTAACGACAAAGTAGTCGAAGGTCAAGTAGTAGCAGTAATAGGATAGTAAATGAAATTATTTATAGTTAAATTTCTTACACTTTTTGCTATAGCTTTTAGTACTACAGCGGTTGCTTCTGCACCTGCTGGACATCCTGAAGCTGATAGATCAGAGGTAAAACCATATGTATCAAAAGGTCTTGGTGAAATGGTTGTTGGTTTTGTACAATCAACTGGTATTTATGCACTAATGAATCCAGATCCAGATGAGTTAAATAATCATGGTGAGCCAATGAGTGACTTTCACAAGTCATGGGGTCGTGTAGTGATGATTTTAATCACTTTTTTCCTTTTTTGGTTAGCGATCGCTAAAGGCTTTGAACCTCTACTTTTACTGCCTATTGGATTTGGTGGACTCTTAGCAAATATACCTGTTGCAGGAATTGCTGGACCTGATGGTTTCTTAGGAATAGTTTATGAAATGGGACTTGCTAACCAGCTCTTTCCAATCATAATTTTTATGGGTGTTGGAGCTATGACTGATTTTGGTCCACTTCTATCAAACCCTAAAACAGCGCTCCTTGGAGCTGCTGCTCAGTTTGGTATTTTTGGAACACTGATTGGTGCAGTTGCACTTTCACAATATACTGATATTTTTTCATTTACACTTCAACAAGCAAGTGCTATTAGTATTATTGGTGGGGCAGATGGTCCAACCTCGATCTTTATAGCCTCCGAGTTAGCACCTGAACTTTTAGGTGCGATCGCAGTTGCTTCGTACTCTTATATGGCGATGGTTCCTATTATTCAACCTCCTATTATGAGAGCTTTAACAACTGTTGAAGAGAGAAAAATTAAAATGACGACACTTCGTTATGTTACTCGTTTAGAGAAACTAATTTTCCCTATAGTTGTTTTAACTCTCTCTATTTTAGTTTTACCAGAATCAACACCACTTATTGGTGCGTTTATGTTTGGTAACTTCTTAAAAGAGAGTGGTGTTGTTGAGCGTCTGAACGATACTCTTCAAAATGCACTTATAAACATAGTAACTATATTCTTAGGTCTTGCGGTTGGTTCTAAACTTTCAGCCGATCAGTTCCTAGTTGCTGATACTTTAGCTATTTTAGCTCTTGGTATTATCGCTTTTTCAGCTGGTACTGCCGCTGGTGTTATAATGGCAAAAATTATGAATATGTTCCCTGGAACTAAGGTTAATCCACTAATAGGTTCAGCAGGTGTAAGTGCTGTTCCTATGGCTGCTCGTGTATCAAATAAAGTTGGTATGGAGTACGATCGAACAAATATGTTACTAATGCATGCAATGGGTCCAAATGTTGCAGGTGTTATCGGATCAGCTGTTGCAGCTGGTGTTCTACTTTCAATTTTCAAATAACAATTTTCCCTTCTACAGGGAAAGTAAATAATCTAAATAATTAATGGGTATAAATGAGTAAACGTAAGACAACTACAAAAAAGAGTGTAAAAAAAGCTCCTTCATCTAAAATAGTAGGCTTTATTAAATATACATTAGTTATTTTAATAGCTTCTATTAGTGCTATTTCAGTTGGTTACTTTATAGGGGCTACTGCAATAGAAGAGCCTAAATGTGAGCCTATAAAAATACCAAAAATAACTACAAAAGATAAAAAAGAGGTTATTAGTACACCTGCGTTAACTAAAAAGTTAAAAAATATCTTAAATCGTGATCGTGAAAAGTTTCCAGTAAGTGCTGTTCATGAATATGCTGCTAATATTCCTCTGCCTCCAAAAGGTCCAACTCTTGAAGAGAAGAATAAAAATGAAGTTATTAAAGAGCCTAAAAGTGATAAGCCAAAGTTAGCGATTATTATTGATGATGTCTCTTTTTCATGGGATGTAAAGGCTATTAAAAAAGTAGGTATTCCACTTACTATGTCTTTTTTACCACCAAATAAGATCCATCCTGACTCTGCTAAATTAGCAAGGGCTGAAAAATTCTATATGGTACATCTTCCAATGGAAGCTATGAAGTTTAATACTCCTGAGCCACTTACACTAAAAGTTTCAAACACTAGGAGTGAGATAAAAGAGCATATAACGGATATTAAAAAACTTTTTCCAGAAGTTAGGTTTATAAATAACCATACAGGTAGTCGTTTCACATCAGATGAGTCTTCTATGAAAAGTCTTATCTCTATTTTAAGAAATGAAAATATTAACTTTATAGATAGTCGTACAACTGCGAAAACAAAAGCACCTATGATTATGAAACAGTTTAATCTTCCTTATGTTGGACGTGACGTATTTTTGGATCATTATCCGGATATTAAATCTATAAAAAAAGAGATTAAACGTGCTATAAAAATTGCTAAAAAGCATGGTAGTGCGATCGCTATTGGACACCCACATAAAAACACTTTAGAAGCTCTCTCTGAGTCTAAAGAGATCTTAAAAGAAGTGCAACTAGTACGCATAGATCAGCTGTAAAATGTTAGAGATGCCAGAAGAGTTAGATAGGTTAAAAAATCCACCTAAACAACTCTTTAGTAGTGGCGACTTAGAACTTTTAAAAAGAAAAAAAGTTGCTATTGTCGGATCAAGGAAATGTTATACTCATACACAAGCAACTATTTTTTCCCTCTCTTCTGCTTTAAGTCGTGCAGGTGTTGTTGTAGTTAGTGGTGCAGCTCTTGGAGTTGATACTATTGCACATAAAGGTGCTTTTCCAAATACGATCGCAGTTCTTCCAAACTCATTAGAGATAATTTACCCTAAAACTAACAGAGCTTTAATAGAGCAACTCCACTCAAGCTCTTTGGTTTTAAGTGAATACAACGTAGGAACTAAGGCGTTCAAACAAAACTTTATAGCAAGAAATAGGGTTGTTGTAGGTCTATGTGACGCGGTTGTGATCGCACAAGCTGATCTTAATAGTGGAACTATGCACTCAGCAAAATTTGCTATAGAGTCTAACATACCACTTTATGTTTTAGGTCACCGCCTTGGTGAGAGCGAGGGAAGTGATAAGCTTCTTGTTGATGGTGATGCTAAACTAATTAATTCTATTGATGAGTTTGTAAAGCTTTTTAGCGATGTAACTAAAGAGAGTGAAGAGTTTAAAATAGAAGATGAACTTTTAGAATTTTGTAAAAAATCTCCAACTTTTGATGAAACACTACAGAAGTTCGGTGATAAAGTTTATGAGTATGAATTAGATGGTAAAATTACTATTTTAAATGGTTTAGTAGTAAATAGTTAAATTTGAAATAACAATACGAGGTATAAAGATGAAAGCAAATATATTTTTTGGCTCAAATGAAGTCAGTTCTGAGAGTTATGTAGATCGTAAAAGTCCATTTAGTAGTGAAGTTGTATCTCAAAGTGCTTTATGTAGTGTCAGTGATGTCGAAAAAGCTCTATCTATTGCATCACATGCAACTAAAGAAGCCGCAAAATCTACTATTTCACAAAGATGTAGTTGGCTTTTAGATGTAGCTTCTAAATTAAGAGAGCAAAAAGAGGAGTTCGCAAGAACGATCACAGATGAAGTAGCAAAGCCGATCTCTGCTGCTCGTATTGAAGTTGATCGAGCGATCGAGACTATTACTCTCTCTGCTGAGACTATGAGGACTATGAGTGGTGAGACTATCAACACAGATGCAATGCCTAGTGGAAGAAAAACAACAGCTTTTTTTAAGAGAGTTCCATGTGGAGTTGTAGTTGCGATCACACCTTTTAACTTTCCACTAAATTTAACAGCTCATAAATTAGCACCAGCTCTTGTTGCTGGAAATTGTGTTGTTTTAAAACCAACACCAGAGGCACCTTTAACATCTTATAAATTTGCAAAACTGTTTATACAGAGTGAGTACGCGATCAAAGATGCTCTCTCAGTTGTTTATGGTGACGCTGAAGTTGGTGGAGCATTAGTTAGTTCTATAATTCCTAGAGTTATAAGCTTTACTGGTAGCGTACCAGTTGGAAATATCATAACAAAAAGTGCAGGTATAAAAAAAATAGCACTAGAACTTGGTGGAAATGCGGCTACATTTATAGATAGTTCAGCAGATCTTGAACTTGCAAGTGATAGATGTGCGATCGGAGCTTTTGCTAACTCTGGACAAGTATGTATTTCACTTCAACGTATTTATGTTCATGAAGATATTTATGATACTTTCGCACAAAAACTAGTAGAAAAAGCAGAAAAATTAAAAGTAGGGTCACCTTATGAAGATGATACTTTTATGAGCTCTTTGATCGATGATGAGGCTATTAATAGAGCAAGCAGTTGGGTTACGAGCGCGATCAAAGAGGGTGCAAGAGCTTTAACACCTATAAAAAGTGAGGGAAGAATTTTTAACCCTTGTGTTATGGCTGATGTAACTGATGATATGAATATAATTTGTGAAGAGGCTTTTGCTCCGATCGTATCTTTAGTAAAAGTAAAAACTTTTGATGATGCAATAATTAAAATGAATAACTCTCCTTATGGTCTTCAGTTCTCTATATTTACAAACTCACTTAAAAATACACAAATTGCTATCGATGAACTTGATGCAGGTGGAGTAGTTGTAAATGATATGCCGACACTTCGTTTTGATATAGCTCCTTATGGCGGTATGAAGCTCAGTGGGGTAGGGCGTGAAGGTCCTCGTTTTGCGATCGAAGAGATGAGTGAAATTAAATCTATTGTGATCGTATAGATGAAGGTTTTAATTTCAGCATGTCTTCTTGGACAAAAATGTCGTTATGATGGTGATACAAAAGAGAACGCGAATGTATTAAAAAAGTTTGAAAACGATGAAGTAATTCCTTTTTGCCCAGAAGATCCGCTCTTTGGAACACCACGAGAGAGAATAAGTATGATCCTCAAAAAAGGTAAATATAGAGTTATTAAAGATGAGAGCAAAGAGGATGTTACAAAACTTTTAGAAGATGAGAGTTTAAAAGCGATCGAAAAACATGATAGTTTTGATATGATAGTTTTAAAAACTAAATCGCCATCGTGTGGACTTGGTACAACACCTATTTTAAATGAGAATAGAGTTCACCTAAAATATGGTGATGGTGTAAGTATTAAAGTTTTAAAAGAAAAATATAAAGATGCAATCTTTGTAGATGAAAAAAATCTATAATTTAAATAATTAACATAGCGTAGCCATATTTTAATGGGTATATAAAAAAGTTATACACCTTGCAATCTCTTAACGAGAGTACAAATTTTTAGCATCATAGTGACACCTGCACAGAGGAACTTAAAAATATGTTTTATTGGATTTATTCAATATGAGTGTATTTTAGGGTTTATTTTTGCTTTTTGTGAAACAAAAATAAGTATCAAAACTTAAAGGTATTAGAGAAAAAGATTTAACAGCCTTGTTTATAGGTATTTTGTAAAATTAAGCATCCAGTGCAATCTCTTTTCAAGGTTATATTATTAATTATTTATACCTATCCATGAAGATGAGATACTTTTAATATTATCTAAGTTAATCCCCTCTGAATAATCATCAGCATAATCTTTTGACGGAGCATAAACAAGAGCTGTTTCTGGATGCATTTTATGAAACTTATATATAGCTATAGCTTCTATTTTTGGTCCTAAAGAACATAATAATATGTTATATTCCTCAAGTAAGGGAAGGACCTCACTATTAAGTTTATTTAGAACATCTTCATGCGAGAATGAATTAATTTTAAATATTTCTTTATTATTTATATCTTCAAACGTTGTATCATAGTCTTCAGGAAGTGCTGTATGATGTTTAGAACCTAATCCAATAAATATTTTAAAAGGCTCAAAAAAATTATTAAGTTGATGAACTCTTTTAATATCATGTCCCAAAATAATAACTAAAATAGTTTTTTTCTCTGGGTATATTATTCCACCATGCTGTAAAATCAGTTGGGGCTTTGATGGATTTCTTGTTAAATCCTTACCATGTTTATATGGTGAATAGTATTTAATATCGTAAGAAAAACCTACTTTGTCTAAAAAATGCAATACAGAAAAAATCATATTTCTTGGCATAGTAGATATATTCAATATGGCATTATGCTGATTATCTAAGCTATTAAAAACTTTAGTCATTTCTTTCCATGAAGATATGTAATCATCAAAAGCTAATCCAACTTTAACTAATTGAACCCTCTGAACAAGTCCAATTATTTTTCACGATTTAGGTATTCTAGCATTTTAAAAATTCACTTTCAATTTTGAAGTATATTTTTCTCTAATTTTTTATATTTTTACCATTTTTTAGAG
>WTBY01000021.1 GCA_013138865.1 Helicobacteraceae bacterium
AATTATGACACAAACTCTATTAAATTTCAAACTACAATCCACAAACGAAAAATTAACCCCAAGAACAGGTGTTGCAATATTAGGAGAATATCTTAAGGGAATGAATCTTGAAACACTCTGTAATGACAACTTGCCAAGAGCTAAACGTAACAACGGTTACTCTGCATTTGAGTTTATCTATCCCTTAATCCTGATGCTACACAGTGGTGGAAGATTTTTAGATGATATTAGAGAAATAAAAGTAGATAAAGCACTGACATCACTCTTAAAGATGAAAAATGTTCCAACATCAAGTGCCATTTCTAAATACCTCGTTAAGCATGGTATTAATGGTGAAGAAGGTATGAGAAAAATTAACAAGAAATTTCTTAAAAGATTTATAAAGAGTATCGAGAGTGAAGAACTTATTCTTGATATAGATGCAACTTTTATTGAGGCTCATAAAAATACTGCAAAGTGGTCATATAAAGATGCTCCTGGGTATATGCCAATGGTGGGGCATATTAATAATGGCTGGGTTATTGATGTAGATTTTAGAGAAGGTAATGAGGCACCAGCCTCAAAGAACTTAGAGTTTATTAAGCAGTGCGTATTGCAACTGCCACTCGGTAAGAAGTTTGATAGGTTTCGTGCAGATAGTGCATCTTATCAAGCTAGTATATTCAACTATTGTGAAAAGAAAAATATACTTTTTACAGTTACAGCTAAAAAGAATAAAAATGTTTTTGACTCTATTAAAAGTATCAAAGATGAAGAGTGGAAAACTTTTTCAAAAAGAGAAAAGATAGCAGAATTTACACATACAATGCAAGATACAGATAATGCATTTAGAATGATTGTTATTAAAAAAGATATAACACCAACTCTTCCAACATTAGAAGAATATATCTCAGACGAAGTTATGATGCAACATCAAGATGAAATATACTACTGTATCGCTACAAATGACAATAATCTAACTACAGAAGAGATAATCAAACTTCATCGCCAACGAGGCGAAACAAGTGAGAATAAGATCAAAGAGCTAAAAAATGGTTTCAATATGAGTTATCTTCCAAGCTCAAACATTCAAGCAAATGCTTTTTATTTTTATATCGGTACCTTGGCTTACAATCTATTTTTACTATTCAAGCAGATTTTAGATAAAAACTTACAAAAGCATACTGTAAAAACAATCAGATATAAACTCTACAATATCGCAGGTAAGGTTATCTCTCATGCGAGAGAGACTATACTCAAAGTGAATGAAGAGTTTATAAAATTATTGCAAACCATAAGGCAGAGAGCTTATGAAGAGAGTCTGCAATGATACAAATCAGAACAATAACAAGCACTACCAAATTAATCACGACATATAAAGTATTGCCTGAAAAACTTGTATCTTGCACAAAAAGTACAAAATTTAATAGTGATGGAGTCAAAAATATGTAAAAAATGATTTGATAGCTTCTAAAGGTGCATCAGGATTAAAAAAGATGGTTTTTTTATGAATTTAGGGGTAAGTGAAATATTATGGAATTATTTGGGATTAACCCACAAATTGACAAATAGGCGATATTCGCCTATAATAAATAAAAACTAAAAAGGTACTACTATGACACAACAACAAATAAGTAAATTATTAGATGTACCAGATAGAACACTTAGAGATTGGAAAAAGAATAGACAAAGGCTTTATACTCTTTTAGAATCACTAGAGTATGATGAAGTAAAAGAAAAAGTAAATGCTGTAGATGTTGATGATGTAGTTATATTTAATCCTTCAATCTATTCTCATAATCTTTTTTGGCAAACGAATGAACAAAGTGAACAAAATGTTTATGCAATCATATCAAACTATCTATCTAGTATGAATGAAAATGATATACAAAAATTATGTGAACAGTTTGGTAAAAATATGGTTAAAAGTGTGCTGGTAGATAAGTATAAAAAAATGTACTCTCAAGGCTATATTTCAACTAGCGGTATGGATATACCTTTAAATGGTACTTACAATCAAAATGAGATGTATAAAAGACTAAATGGTGTAATAAATGACTATTAATGTAAAACAAGCATTAGACAAGATAAGTAATAATGAAATATTTAAGGACGAGCTGTACTTCATAGGAGGTACAGCTTTGGCTTATTATTTAAACCATAGAGTATCAGAAGATATAGATATAGTATCTGCTAAAGCTTTACCATATAGAAAAATTATACCAAAGATTACAGCACTTGGAGCTACAAAGCTTCAGGATGAAAATGTAACAGCTCTTAGAATGGCTGGATTGTTTCCAGATGAGTATATGATAAAATTTGTACTTGATAATGTAAAACTTGAATTTTTTCAAGCTAATAGACCTATTCAAAAAGAGATACTATCTAGTGCTACTTTTAATAGTTTTGAAAATTCACAGTTAAAGATACTTGATGTAAAATCCGTTGCTAAACTAAAAATAGTTGCTTTGATTATGAGAGAAAAATCAAGGGATTTATTTGATTTTGCTGCAATTTTAGAAAATGATATCCTTAGTGATGAAGAGATGATTAATCTTTTTATTAAGATAAAAAGTGATATTAAGAATGTAAATGATATTGTTGATTTTATTAAATCAAAAAAAGAATCAAAAGATGATGAATCAGTTTATCTAAGTGAAGATGACAGAGTAAATTTAAGTTTTGAAGAGATTAAAGAACAAGTAATTAAAAACCTATACTATTTAATAAAAACATAAGTTTCCTGAGCTTGTAAATCAGGGAACTTTTAAATTAACAACTTTCAACAGCCCCATACCTTTAACTTTTCTCACCAAATAACATGAATAAAAATATTTAAAATTACTACTACTTATATTTAAAATAAATTGTGTAACTTAATTGAAAACTATTAGGTGAAATTAATATTAAGTTTGATTTTAAGTATAATCAAAGCGAATAAGATGTTTAATACATTAGTTTATTATTTTAAGGAGTTTATATGGCACGTTTAGTCGTACTTGGCGGTGGAGTTTCTGGTCATACAGCAGCTACATTCGCTGCAAAATGGCTTGGAAGTCAGCATGAAGTTGTAGTTGTTACACCTAATGCAAAATGGAACTGGATCCCATCAAATATTTGGGTTGGTGTTGGACAAATGAGTAAAGAAGAAGTTACTTTTGACTTAGCACCTGTTTATGCAGATGCTGGAATAACTTTTAAACAAGCAAAAGCGCTCTCACTTAACCCAGAAGGTAAAGAGGGTTCAGATAAACCTTTCGTGACTGTAGAGTTTACAGGTGAAGGCAAAGAGGGAACTACTGAAGAAGTTGAATATGATTATGTAATCAACGCAACTGGTCCTAAACTGAACTTTGGTGCGACTGAGGGTCTAGGTGTTGGTAGCAACTTAGGTGAGCACACTGTTTCTGTTTGTACGGCTGATCACGCTGAACATGCTGCACATGAACTTGCTAAAGTAATCGAGAAAATGAAAGCTGGCGAGCGTCAAAAAATCTTAATCGGTACAGGACATGGTCTTTGTACTTGTCAAGGTGCTGCATTTGAGTATATTTTCAATATTGAACATGAAATAGCTAAAGCTGGTGTTCGTGATATGGCAGACATCAAATGGATTTCTAATGAGTCTTTCTTAGGTGACTTTGGTGTTGGTGGACTTCATATGAAATCTATGGGCTTTGCTGTTAGTTCAAAAATATTTGCTGAGTCTCTATTTACAGAGCGTGGTATTCCTTGGATTGTTGGTGCTCATGTAAACAAGGTAGAGTCTGGAAAAGTTCATTATGAACTACTAGATGGCGAAATGGGTGAAGAGGAGTTTGACTTTTCTATGTTAATTCCTCCATTTGCTGGTGTTGGTCTTAAAGCTTATAACAAAGCTGGTGAAGATATAACTTCTGATATATTTGCTCCAAATGGTTTCTTAAAAGTTGATGCAAACTACGGTGCTGGTGCTTATGAAAACTGGAAAGCTAGTGACTGGCCTTCAACTTACCAAAATCCTACATACTCAAATATGTTTGCTTGTGGTATTGCGTTTGCTCCTCCACATCCAATTTCTAAACCTATGAAATCACCTAATGGTACTCCAATTGGACCAACTCCTCCAAGAACTGGTATGCCTTCAGGTATTATTGGTAAAGCTGTTGCACATAGTATTTGTGATCGTATCTTAAAAGGTGCTGATGCTCCACTACATGAAGCTTCTATGGCTAACATGGGTGCTGCATGTGTAGCAAGTGCTGGTAAAGGGCTATTTGATGGTACGGCTGCTGCTATGACTATCTATCCTGTTGTTCCTAACTTTGATAAGTACCCTGGAACTGGTCGTGATGTTGATTATACATTTGGTGAGATTGGTCTTGCTGGTCACTGGATTAAACATATCCTTCACCACTTGTTCCTTTACAAAGCTAAACTTAAGCCAGGATGGGCTTTAATCCCAGAATAAGCAAAAAAAATACTATTAAAGGATAAAAAAATGGCATTAAATGATGAAAAAAATATAAAAGCATATAGTCAAAACTTTACAACAATGACACCAGGTGCGTTTCAAAAGAGACTAAGAACTTGTGTTATTTTTCAATTTATTAGATTTTTAATTATTAATATTAAAATGCTAATAGTTGTAAGAAAAAGTCACTAACTATTAACCTAAAACCACTCTTTTTGAGTGGTTTACCTCTTTTAAAATCTAAAAAAATTACTACAAGGTTAAAACTTCATGGTTAAAGAAATAGTAACTTACCCCACTCCACCTAGTACAGAATATTCAACTGATGTAAGAGTATTTGATGAAAATATTGTTTCATTAATTGATAATATGAAAGAGACTATTGAGGCTAATAACCTAGATGCATTAACTGCTTTTCAAATAGGTAATCAGTTTAACGTAGTAGTTATAAAAGAAGATAATGGCTCATATTTAGAGTTAATAAACCCTCGACTATTTAGCACCAAGGGACAAGTAACTACTGAAGAAAAAACTGCTTACTTTCCAGGTCTTAGTGCAAAAGTTACAAGGCATGAGAGTGTAAGTGTTGTTTATCAAGACAGAGAAGGCAATGACCTCTCACTAAAAGCTACTGGAGATCGTAGTATTTTACTACAACGTAAAATTGACTATACATTTGGATCTACATATTTACAAAAATTAGATAAAGATGAGAAAGCTCGTTTTGAGCTTAAATTAGAATACGGCTCCAATATAGCAGTGTCTGAAAGCTGTCCAACTGTTTTTCAAAGAGACAAACTATTAAAAGTTATAAATGTAGCTATGATCGCAATGGTTATTCTACTTTTTATCTCATTTTTTGTAAGTGATGAAAATGCATTAGTAACTATGTGGAGTTATCAAGCATATACAGCGTTAGCAGTTTTAATACTAAATATTATCTATTTTTTCTATGCTCAATATGAAGGAAAAAAATATACGTCATGTACAAGTTGTCAAATAGGAAATATTATAGGAACAACTGTGATCTCTTTATTTAAACTAACACTTCTATTTTTAGCAAGTTATCTACTTATTTAAGATATTTTTATGCTATACTATTTTCAATATACCTAATACCTAGTAATGGAGAATAGTGTGAGTAAAAATGAGATGCAAAATATATACTTAAAAGATTATACTCCTCCTGCTTATGACATTTTAAAGTGTGAACTTATTTTTGATCTATTTGAAGATCGAGCTATTGTTAAAAATAAAATGTCAATTAAAAAGATAAAAAACACTCCCTTAGAACTTAATGGTGAAGAGCTGACATTAGAGAGTATTAAACTTGATGGAACTAACTTTAACAACTACATAATTGATGATAAGTTTTTAACTATTAAAAATACTCCTGAACTTTTTACATTAGAACTAATAACAACTATCTACCCACAAGAGAATAGCTCGCTAGACGGGCTTTACAAGTCTGGCAATATTTTCTGTACTCAAAATGAGCCTGAAGGTTTTAGAAGAATTACATACTTTCTTGATCGTCCAGATTGTATGAGTATATTTACTACTACTGTGATTGCAGATAAACAGAAATACCCTACTCTACTAAGTAATGGTAACTTAAAAGAGAGTGGTGATTTAGAAGCTGATCGCCACTACACTATTTGGGAAGATCCTTTTTTAAAACCCACTTACCTTTTTGCTTTAGTAGCAGGAGATCTTGGATCTATTAGTGATAATTTTATAACAAAGAGCAAAAATAATGTTGAACTAAATATATACTGTGATCGTGGAAATGAGTCTAAATGTACTCATGCAATGAGTTCATTAAAAGCCTCTATGAAGTGGGACGAAGATGTTTACGATCGTGAATATGATCTAAATATTTTCAACATAGTTGCAGTAGATAGTTTTAATATGGGTGCAATGGAAAATAAGGGTCTTAATATTTTTAATTCACACTATGTTTTAGCTTCAAGTGACACAGCAACTGATAGTGATTATTTAGGGATCGAGAGTGTGATCGCACATGAGTATTTTCATAACTGGACAGGAAACAGAATAACTTGTCGAGACTGGTTTCAACTAACACTTAAAGAGGGTCTAACAGTCTTTAGAGATCAGAGTTTTAGTGCAGATATGAACTCCGCTACACTCCAACGTGTAAGTGATGCAAGAGCACTAAAGCAAAGACAGTTTTTAGAAGATAGTTCACCTACATCTCACCCTATTAAACCTGAGAGTTATTTAGAGATCAATAACTTTTATACAGCTACGATCTATGAAAAAGGTGCGGAAGTTATAAGAATGCTTCATACTATCTTAGGTAAAGATAATTACAAAAAAGCTATGGATTATTACTTTAAAACTTTTGATGGACAAGCAGTTAGAACAGAGGACTTTTTAAACTCTATGTTAGAAATTTATAAGTTTGATCTAGAGCACTTTAAACTTTGGTACTCACAAGAGAGAACACCTCGTTTAATAGTTCAAGAGAGCTATGATAATTCCACTTATAGGCTAAGCTTAACTCAAGATATTCTAGATCGTGTTAATGGTGAAAAGCAAAAGCATATGTACTACCCTTTGAAAATAGCACTTCTAGATCAAAGTTCAAATATGATCATAGAACAAACACTTCTTATCTCTAAAGAGAGTGAAACTTTTGAATTTAAAAATATAAACCAGAAGCCTGTACTCTCTATAAATAGAGAGTTTAGTGCTCCTATAAATATTGTTTTTGAGAACTCTGAAGATATATTTTTAATGAAATATGATAGTGATGCATATGTACGTTGTGAAAGTGCTACACAAGCTGCTATTAAAACTATTAAAAAAATACTAAAAGATGATGAAGTAGATAGTGAGTATATGGATGCTTATGGTCTTATTGTAAATGACAATGAGTTAGACCTTGCACTAAAAGCTCAACTTTTAGAACTACCAACACTAACAACTCTAATACAAGATGATAACAATATTGACTTTGAGCCTTTACATAATGCACTTGAAAAACTAAAAAAAGAGTTAGCATTTAAATATGAAGAGTCACTTTATAAAATATATTACAAATATAATGAAGCTTCAAATAGAAGTATTAATCATAATGCAATAGCTAGAAGATCTCTTAAGAATAGAGCTTTATGTCTATTAATGTCACTTAGTAACTTTAACGTTATTAACTTGGCTGGCGCACAATACTACGACAACTCTACTATGAATGATCAAGTGATCGCGTTAGACTTGTTAGAGACTAATGTAGGAGCTTCAGCACAGCTAGCAGACTTTTATCTACAACATAAAAGTGACACACTCGTTATGAATAAATACTTAAGTGTTATTGCATCATCGCAAAGAGAAGGAACTTTAAAAAGAGTTATTAAACTACAAGATGATCCTATTTATAATATCAAAGTTCCGAACTTAGTACGATCGTTAGTTGGTGTATTTGCTAGGAATTATATACATTTTCATGCATCTGATGGTGAAGGTTATAAATTTATAGCAGACAAAGTTATATGCTTAGATGTTGTAAACCCTCAAATTGCAGCAGGAATTGCTGGTGCCTTTAAACTATACCCTAGAATGAATATCCACTCAAAAGCTATGATGAAAATAGAACTTGAACGTATTTTAAATACTCCTGACTTATCTAAAAATGTATATGAAATTGTTCAAAAACTTTTAGGATAAAAATGGAACTTGTAACAAAAGTAGAACTGTTTACAAGATCAAAAGGTAAAATTGTAAGGTCTTGGGTTAATGATCAAAATGTGCAAGATATTTTAAATTCTCATGAAATAGATGTTGATTTTTTTCATACTAACTATGCCACATATGTATTTGACTACTTTATAGATGTTATTAAAAAAGAGGTTAAAATTGGCGAATGTCCAGTTATGTATGATTTCTTGGAGTACCTACAGGGTAAGGAGCTTAGAGCAGATGAGCTTTTTACGATCTGTTCTCACTTTAAAAAAGCGATGGTTGACTTTACATTTGATAGCTATTTTGCTTCTAGAACTATTTTCGATGAAATTACATATATTTTTAACCTAAATTTACGATCACTTCTTAGACTCTATACCGATACGATCTATCAAAAAGAGCAAGAAGCTGTTGCTGCTTCACTTGCTAAAGAGTACTTCCTCTCAAATATGACACATGAAATTAAAACCCCTTTGAATGCAATTATAGGCTTTGTTGAACTTATGTTAAATGATAGAATGACTCCAGCTCATCACCAAAAATATTTACAAACTATTTTTAATAGTGGAGAGACACTTCTTAGTATTATAAATGATATTTTAGATTTTTCAAAACTAAGAAGTGGAGAGTTTAATATTCAAAATAAAAAGTTTAACATACATGAAGAGATAATCTCTATTTTAGACCTTTTTATTCCAAATGCCAACTCTAAGCATCTTAGCTTCGTTAGTTTTATAGATCCTCAATTACCTTCTGAAATAGTTGCAGATCCTATACGTTTGAAACAAATTATCTCGAATTTTTTAAGCAATGCTATTAAGTTTACACCTGATGGTGGAGTAGTTGAGCTAGAGTTAAAATACAAAAATTCTAAAATATTTATAAGTGTAAAGGATAGTGGTATAGGTATTGTGAAAGAGGATCAAGTAAAAATTTTCAACGCCTTTAAACAAGCAACTAATAGTGATATTGGTACAGGTTTAGGACTTTCTATATGTAAACAATTAGCTGAACATATGGGTGGTAAAATAAATATTGAATCAACAGTTAATCTCGGTAGTACCTTTACATTATGCCTTCCTATTGAAGAGTCTTTATCTTGTGAAGTAGACCTAAGTATTCTCAAATCATTTCAGAAACTGTGTATTGCTCTAATAGAGCCAAAAAATAGAGATAATGTACAAATAGAATCACTTAAAAGATATTTAGAACTTTTTGCAATCAAACTTGATATAATAAAAGATCTAGATCCAAAATACAACCTTATATTTTTTATAGACTCAGAAGTTAATTTTATAAATACCAATACTCCTTTAATAGCTATTATGGACTCATTTAGTAATAAATATGAGAACAGTCGAAATATTACACCTCTATACTTTCCTATATACAGCTCAAAATTGCAATCAACATTTAATGAAGCTCTCAAAATAGAAATACCAGAAAATAGCGCGCAAATAAATAAAAAGAAAAATATACTTTTTGATGCAAAGGTTTTGGTTGTAGAGGACAACGAGGCAAATTACCAACTTTTAGAGAGTATTCTTAATAACTATTCTATAGATTCTAAAATTGTTGTTAATGGCTTAGAAGCTATTGAAATATGTAAAAAAGAGAGCTTTGATCTAATTTTAATGGATGAGCAGATGCCTGTTCTAAATGGTAAAGATGCATCGAAGCATATTAAAGAATTTTCAGAAATACCTATTGTTTCACTTTCAGCAAATACAGCAGAGCATAAAGATACTATTTATGATGATTATCTAAGCAAACCAATTTCAATAAAAGACGTTGAAACTACTTTAAAAAAATACTTAAAAGAACGCTCGCTTGGAAGCCATGCTGTTAATTTTAAACTACTCGAAAATGAGTTACAGTTGGACAAAAAAGATCTTATGTTACTTTTAGATATTTACATCAAAAAGATGAAAAAAGAAATTTCACTCTTATTAGAGGCTATAGAAATAGTAGATATGAACAAGATTGCTAAAATTGCTCATTCCATAAAAGGTTCAAGTGCTAACTTTCGCTTTGAAGCTATTTCACAAATATCTACAAAATTAGAGAATGAAGCAAGAACGCAGAACAGCGAAATAAATTATAAAAATTTAGCTCGAAAACTGAGAGATGAATTTGAAAAAGTTTGTTGCTATGACTCTATATAATAACCAGTACCTGAACTACTTTTTATAACCTCTGTTGGTAGCTTAGACCTAAGTCTCCATACAAGTGTTCGTATATTATTTTCAGTTGCACTCTGATTTTCCCAAATATAGTCCATAACTTCTTGAAAATCAACAACTTGGTCTAGCCTCGCAATAAGAAGACGAATAAATGCATTCTCTTTTTTAGTTAATTTTATTTTTTGATCTTTATAGAATGTTTCATTTAATTTTAGATCTAAATAGTAATCACCAAATGTAACGATCTCTTCACCGGCAGTTTTTTTATTATAGAGTAGTTTTTCCATTTCAGCTTTATGGTTTTCAAGCTCATTTACAGTTAAATCTCTTTTCAACTCTTGTTCAGACTTATAAAGTGCCATTTGTATAGTAGAGTGTAAATTTTTTGGCTCAAATGGTTTGATCATATATGCAGATGGTTCACTACTTTTTGCAAGTTCTAAAGTTTCGTTTGTATCATGCGAAGTTAAATATATAAAAGGTATTTTGAGTTCGTCATGAATATATTGACCTAAACTAACACCATCATTATCATTTTCTAAAAAAATATCTATAAAAATTATGTCAGGTTTTAAACTATTAATATTACTCTTTGCATTATCGATAGTTGTTGACATATGGACAACACAATAGTCTTGTTTTTCAAGTGACATTTTTAAGTTCATCGCAGTTACTTCATCATCTTCTACGATTATAACATTTGCTAAACTCATCTATTGCCCTAAATATATTATTTGAAATAATTATACTAGTATAATCTTACATTTTTTTTAAATTTATTACATTTTTATTACGAAATTTAACTACTGTGTATTTACAACTACACAATTCCTTCCTTTTGCTTTTGCTTCATAAAGAGCATCATCAGCTCTTTTTACTGCACTCTTAATATCATCGCCTTGCTTTATCTCTGTTACTCCAAAACTGGTAGTAATTTTTAAATTATTATCCATATCGTATTCTTCTATGCTAAGTCGTAATTTTTCTGCTAATTTTTTTGCATTTTCTATCTCTGCAGTTGGAAGTAAAATAAGGAATTCTTCACCACCCCACCTACCTATAATATCTACATTTCTTAAGTGACGAAGAAGTATATTTGAAAGCTGTAAAAGTACAGTGTCACCTATATTGTGCCCATATCTATCATTTATTTTTTTAAAATGATCTATATCTAACATAATAAGTGACATTTTATTATCACGTTGAACCATTGTATGGTACTCTAATACAAAAAGTTCTGTAAACTTATACCTATTATATAGACCTGTAAGTTGATCTATAGAAGCCATTTTTTCAAATTTTTTACTTTTATCTTCTAAAAGAGTATTGATCTCACTTAACTCACTAGAATACTGCTTCATTAAAATTGCCCAACGACTATAAGAGAGTGAGATCAACTCCTTTTGTAAAATAAGACCGGTAAACTCTCCATCACTATTTGTTGTTACAATTCTTTTAAAGTGCTTCACTTGCATAAAATTTATTGCCTCTTTTATACTAGAGTTTTCATCTAATGACTCTACGGGGGTTGACATATATTCACTTACGTCAGAATCTAAATTTGGTCTATTTTTAATTAAATTCATTATATCTTTAGTAGTCAAGATGCCTATTGGAAGTTTTCCTTCTAATACAACTACGCAGTCATAATTATTCTCTGCCATACCTTCTAAAGCATCCTTAGTAGAACTATCTTTTGATATTTTTTGAACATTCTTATTCATTTTCATTAGATCTGCTAAACGATAATTTTCCATTAATGACTCAGGATCTATATGACTTATAATATCTGTATAAGTTACTAATCCAAATAAATTTCCCTCATCATCTGTCGCACAAATATACTCTATATCTCTCTCTAAAAAGCTCATAGTATCTAAAATATTTTCATCTTTATTAATTGTTGGAAGAACCTCAAGATCAATAGAAGATATCTTATTAGAGAAATCACATGATTTTAATTTTAGCTTTAAAATATCATTAGCTGTTAAAATAAAAAACCTATTTTTATCAATAACTATTATATTTCTATGATTATATTTATACATCATATCTATAGCTTCTGCTAACGTTTGATTGATATCTATATTAACAACATCTTTAGTTGCAATCTCATAAATCAATGGAAATTTCATATACTTAAATCCTTATATTATTTTATATTATAACTCATAAAATATTAAATTTTATTACATTTTCAATACTTAAGGGTATAATCACAAATAATTAGAAAAAGTTACTCACTATTTTAGGAATAAAAATGTTAGATTTTGAAAAATTCACAAAGTACTCAAAGCCAGGTCCACGCTACACAAGCTACCCAACTGCATTAGAATTCAGCAGTAACTACAGTTATGATCAATATATACAAAAACTTGATTCTCAAGACTCGAGTCGTCAGTTATCACTCTATTTTCACTTACCATTTTGTCGTAATGCTTGTTACTTTTGTGGTTGCAATGTAGTCTTTACATCACGCGAAGACAAGATGCTTCGTTATATGGAGTACCTAAAAAAAGAGATAGCAATTCTTACCAAACATATTGATATTACTCGTGAAGTTATACAGATCCACTTTGGTGGAGGAACTCCTACTTTTTATACAGCTTCACAATTAGAAGAGATTATTAAAATGATCACTGATACATTTAAAAACATAGCTGCTGAAGCAGAAATAAGCTGTGAAATCGATCCTCGTCATATCGATGAAGATCAGATGAGAGTTCTAAGTGAAGGTGGTTTCAACCGAGTGAGCTTTGGTATTCAAGACTTTAATGAGAAAGTTCAAGTTGCAGTTCATCGTGTTCAATCTTTTGAACTCACTAAAAATGCTATGGACTTAGCTCGTAAGTATAATATGAAAAGTGTAAATGTTGATCTTATATATGGGCTTCCATTTCAAGACTTAGAGACATTTAAACAAACACTAGAGCTTTCACTTGAATTACAACCAAATCGTTTTGCAGTTTTCAACTATGCACACGTTCCTTGGATGAAAAAAACTATGCGTAAAATTGATGAAACAACTCTTCCAACTCCAGCTGAAAAACTAGAAATTATGAAGTACACTATTGACTTCTTTAACACACATGGTTATAAAATGATCGGAATGGATCACTTTGCTCATCCTGATGATGAACTTTTTAAAGCGATAGACAAAGGTGAACTTCACCGTAACTTTCAAGGCTACACTACAAAAGGTGGAGCAGACTTAATAGGTATTGGTCTTACCTCGATCGGAGAGGGAGTTGATTACTACTCTCAGAATTTTAAAGATATGCCTTCTTATGAAGCTGCGATCGATGCAGGAAAACTTCCACATGAGCGTGGTGTAGTTCTAAACGAAGATGATCTTGTCCGTCAATTTGTAATTATGGAGCTTATGAGTAACTTCAAACTTGATATAAAAAGAGTTGAAAAAGAGTTTAATATAGAGTTTAAAACTTACTTTGCAGATGCACTTCAAGAGTTACAGGAGTATGTTGATGGTGAACTTCTAGAGATCACAGAAGATAAAATAGAGTGTTCACATACTGGAACTCTTCTTATTAGAAATATCTCTATGGCATTTGATGCTTATATGCACCAACATAAAGCTAGTAAAAAAACTTTCTCTAAAACGGTTTAACAGTGCAAGCAAAATTAGAAGATATTTTTAATTTCACTCAAACATCAGATGATTGTGTTAAGTGTGGTAAGTGTATTCCTGTTTGTACTATTCATAATATTAACGCTGATGAAGTTACATCTCCTCGTGGTTTTATAGAGCTTTTAGGAGCTTATAAGCGTGGTGACTTAGAGTTAGATAAAAATGCTAAAGATATATTTGAGAGTTGTTTTTTATGTACTGCTTGTACAGAAGTTTGTCCGAAATCACTACCAACCGACTATGTGATCGAAAAAGCTCGTGTCGACATTGCTAATAAGTATGGTATAGCTTGGTTTAAACAAGCTTTCTTTTACCTACTTCGTCATAGAACAACTATGGATATTCTATTCAAATTAGGATATGTATTTCAAACTTGTGGTTTTAAAATAAAAAAAGATATAGACTCAATGGAGCCTCGCTTTAGCCTTCCAATCGTAAAGAAAGATCGCCTTCTACCATCTATGGGAAAAACATCTTTTTTGAACTCTTACCCTGAAAATATTTCTAATGGTTCTAAAAGAAAAGTTGCTATCTTTATAGGTTGTTTAGCAAACTATAATTATACAAATATAGGTAAATCCTTACTAAGTATTTTAAAACACCTAGAGATCGATGCTTTCATACCAAAAGCTCAAAAGTGCTGTTCTGCACCTGCATACTTTACTGGTGACATAAATACAGTTGAGTATTTAGCAAAGTCAAATATAGAGTACTTTGAGACATTTATAGATGATGTAGAAGCGATCATTATTCCAGAGGCTACTTGTAGTGCCATGATTAAAGTAGACTACGAGCATGTTTTTGAAGACAATGAAGAGTGGTTAAATAGAGCACGGGCACTTACAAGTAAGATCTATATGGCTACAGAGTGGTTAGAAAAAGAGACTCATCTAAAAACTCTTTTAGCTTCTAAAGGTAGCTCAAGTACAACTGTTACTTATCATGATCCTTGTCATGCTAAAAAAATGCAAGGTATTCACAAAGAACCTAGGTCACTAATTTCACAAAACTATAAGATTAAAGAGATGAGTGATCCAAATATGTGTTGTGGTTTTGGTGGAGTAACTATTCAAACAGAGAAGTTTCATTTAGCACAGGCTGCAGGAAAGCCTAAAGCTAAAATGATCAAAGAGAGTGGAGCTGACGTAGTTAGTGCTGAATGTAGTGCTTGTAGAATGCAGTTAAATAACGCTATGTTTGAAGAAAAGGTTGAGACAGTGTTTAAAAACCCTATTGAGCTTATAGCAGAGGCATTAGATAAATAGATGGATTACTGGAATAATATATACGCTAACTTCGATCCAGTAGCTTTTAACTTAGGTTCAATTTCTGTACATTGGTACGGAATAATGTACGTCTTAGCTCTTGTAGTTGCTCTTGTAGTTGCAAAATGGATCGTAAAAAAAGACAAAATAAATATAACTTTAGACGAACTTGACACCTATTTTATATATATAGAAGTAGGTGTTATTTTAGGTGCAAGACTCGGTTATGTACTATTTTATGACACTCATACTATGTACTACTTAACTCACCCTTGGCAAATATTTAACCCTTTTATGGGTGGAGAGTTTGTAGGTATTCGAGGTATGAGTTTTCATGGAGCAGTTATAGGCTTTTTTATAGCTTCTATACTATTTTACAAACGTCATAAAATACCTTTTGGTGTGATGATGGATGTAGTTGCGATCGCAGTCCCTGCTGGCTACACTTTTGGACGTATCGGTAACTTTTTAAACCAAGAGCTTATAGGTCGTGCAACTGATGTACCTTGGGGTATTTATGTGCATCAAATTTTAGTTCATCCATCACAGCTATATGAAGCCTTTTTAGAGGGCTTTTTGGCCTTTTTAGTAGTATTTTTCTATAGAAAATATAAAAAATTTGATGGAGAGTTAATTATTATTTTTGCTGTTATGTACGGCTTTGGTCGTTTCATTTCAGAGTTTTACCGTCAACCAGACATACAACTAGGTTTTGTATATGGCGATTGGATGAGCATGGGACAAGCTATTTCACTTATAATGATCATACCTTTTTTACTCTTTTGGTGGTACAAAAGAAACTTAGTAAAGAGAATTAAATAGATTGGACTAACCCATGAAACAACAAGTTGCTAACTTAAAGAAAAAGCGAAAAGATTGGTGGCGAAGTTATATTTAAAAGCAAGTATATTAATTAATAATTGCTAAAATATTTTATACCTCTACAAATAAAAAGTCTCCTTAATATGGAGATATCTCGCACTTGAATAGATTAATATTTTATTCCAAAAATTACCTATAAATATATAAGGTTATCCTATATCACACCTTTTAAATAAATTTAGTGTATAATAAATCTATTTTACTTTAGGAAGTTATACAATGATTAATTCAAAATATTTAATATTTTTACTATCAACTCTTTTTTTAATAGGCTGTGGTGCTAAACCAGAACCAGTAGATGGTAGTAATGAAAAATTTGCATTAAATGCAATATCTATAAACTATACTAGTAACAAAAAATTGAATATGTATGAAAATCAATCTCATGTAGTTCCATTGGTTGTTTATCAGCTTAACAACATAAATAGTTTCAATAATTTAAAAAAAGACAATGCAGGAATAATAAAGCTTTTGGAAGGGAAACAATTTGATAAAAGTGTGATGAATGTAGATAAATTTTACATATCTCCAAACGAGACAAAGCAACTGCCTATAAATAGAGCAACATCTACTGTTTGGGTTGCTTTAGTTGCTGGCTTTTATGATATGAATGCTGCGCAATCTACATTAGAATATCAAATTCCAGATACTAGTATGTTGAAATTTTGGCAAAGTGATGAGAGTCAAAAGTTTCTTCCAATAGATGTCTACTTTGAAAACTCTTCAATTCAAAAAAGTGAGCAATAATGAATAATATAAAACCTATTTACTGGCATCAAGGTCTTTTTTTAAAACCTCACCATTTTCAATATATCCAAGCCTATCAACATGAAGAGAGTCTAGCACTTAAAAAAGCAATAAAACCTTATTTTTGGGGTATTTCAAAATTAAATATAAACAAACAAGAACTATTGAATAAAAATTTTGAAATAACTGATTTAGATATTATTTTTGTAGATGGCAGTATGATAAATGTACCAAAAAGTGCAGTAATTGCGAGTAGAACATTTAGTGAAATATACGACAACACTGACTCCGAAAAAGATATAGAAGTCTACGTGGGAGTAAAATCTTTTAGTCAAAATAGTATTAACGTTACAGACCTTAACTCTTATAATAACCTTGATGGTATTAATACTCGTTTTGTTAGTAAAAATGAAACTACCCCCGTACCAAACCTATACCATGAAGACGAGCCAACAGAAATTCAATTTATGGATTACTACTTAAAAATATTTTTTGATGATGAAATAAAGAACTTAAATGGTTATCAAATTTTACCTATTGCTAAAATCAAAAAACAGAGTGATCAAGTTCATCTATCTACTAATTTCACACCTCCAATTTTAAATATTAATACAGATGATAATTTTTTAGAAATAATTAAAGAAATTCAAAAAGATTTAGTATCACATGTGTTCCAATTAGAAGAGTATAAACTACCAAGTGAAGACACAACAAACGAGCTTAACTATTTGAAGTACCTTATAGCTTTACAATCTCTAAGTAACTATACTCCTAAACTTAATAATATGATCAAAACACCAGGCGTTCATCCTTGGGACTACTATGAACTATTTGTACAACTTGTTGGTATACTTAGTACTTTTTCAAATCGTGTCAATGTATTTGGAAAATTAAGTAATGATAAATACCTAATTAAAGATTATGACCACCTAAATTTATATCCGTGTTTTAATGATCTAAAACTTCTTATTAAAGAGCTATTAGATAGTATTATTATCGGACCAGAGTTTATATTAAAATTTATAAAAGATGGTACCACTTTCAGTGTAGAGTGCCCAATATCAATCTTTAAATCTAACTATCGTTACTTCTTAATTCTAAAAACTCCAACTAATAATGATAATCTTGAAAGTACTTTTAATAATTTTGCTAAAATAGCTTCAAGCTCAGAGATTGAAACAATAGTAGACAGGTCATTAAGTGGTCTTACTTTTGATAAATACAATAAACCGATACAAGGACTTCCACAACGTAGTAGTAGTCATTTCTTTGAACTAGAAACTAGCCAAGAACAATCACTTTGGATTAGTATACAACAATCACTAAATATGGTAATAGATTTTGAAGATGCACTTGATGATACATCAATTGAACTTGTAGTATTAGCAAAGTAAAATATTATGAATAAAAGCAAAACAAATACAATAGGCTGCTTCACTCAACTAATAGCATACACTCTAAAGTTGAATGAAAATAATTCAGATGAAATTTATACAATAGAAAAGGTTACATCTGATTACGACGAACTTATTTTAGTTACAAAAAGTCATTTTAGTAACTATGCAATTAAAGATGATTTTGAAGATGCACTTTTTCCTATTATTGCTTGGATAGATGAAACTATTTTAAATTCTGAGTATATAGAAAAAAAAGCATGGAGAAAGAATTTATTACAAAAAAAACTATTTAATACATCTAATGCTGGTAATGAGTTCTTTGACAAATTAAATAAACTATCAGCTAATGTATATAATTTAAGAATTCTTTACATGTACGCACTTATGCTTGGCTTTAAAGGAAAATATTATACAAAAGAGGCACAATCAAGTTTAGATACTATTTTTAAAGAGCAAAAAAAGTTTGTTAAAGAAAGTTTCAAGGATGAATTTCCTTCACTATCATTTGATAGTGCTTATCCTCAGCATATGCTTCCACAAAAAAAAGAGTTTAAAACTTCATATAAAAGCCTTTGGATCACTATATCACTATCACTTCTTGCAGGATTAATTGCTTATATATTTCTTCAAGCATACTTAAATGATTTACTTGCTAAATCTCATATTTTTTAATAAGGACCGTAAAAAAAATGTTTAAAAAAATACTTATTATCTCAATCCTTGTTATCATTAGTGTTGCAGTAGTTTTTGATATATGGTACTTTTCAAAAATTTATAATTGGCCTATTTGGATAGGCATTACTATTTTAGTTGGTCTAATTGGAATTATTTTAGCTGGAATCTTTTTTAGACGCTATTCTATTAGAAACAATGAGAGAAACTTTGTTAAACGTGTAATAGCAAAAGAGAGTGATTCAATCATTGCTAAAGGTGAAAATAACTCTTTAATGATAGAGGACCTTGAAGAACATTGGGAAAGCTCAATTAGCCTTCTAAACAATTCAAAGTTAAATAAAAATAAAAATTCAATATATGAACTTCCTTGGTTTCTAGTAATTGGTGAGAGTAATTCAGGAAAAACCTCTTTAATTAAAAATTCGCACTTATCATCTGCTGTTGTAGATATGAAAACATCTACTCATAAAACTGAAACACTAAATTGTGATTGGTGGTTTTTTGAAGATTCAATCATTTTAGATACTGCAGGTAGATACACAATTCCAATAGAAGAAGCAAGAGACAATAATGAGTGGGAAAGATTTTTAACTCTTCTTTCAAAAGAGAGAAAGAAAGAACCATTAAATGGTCTAGTTATAACTGTCCCTGCTAATAGACTTTTAGAAAATGATTTAAATATTATTGAAGAAGATGCACTAAATATTAGAAAAAATATAAATGAGCTTATGTTAAGTATTGGAGTTAAATTTCCTGTTTACTTTATGATTACTAAAATGGATATGATTTATGGTTTTAGCCATTTTTCATCTTCTCTACCTCTAGAGAATCAATCTCAAGCTATGGGCTATATGAATGAGTCACTTAATAAGCAATGGGAAGAAGTTTTAACTGATACTATAGATTTTATTAAAAGTAAAATAACATCTCTTCAACTTCTAATTATAAAAAAAGATTCTTCACAAGCTAAAGAGTTACTTCTTTTTGCAGAAGAGTTTGATTATATTATTCCAGCATTACAGAAGTACACTCAAATTATTTTTGGAGATAATCCATACCAGAAGATACCTATGCTACGTGGAATTTACTTTTCTAGTGCCTTAAGTGATACTCAAAACAACTCCAAATTTTTATCTAAGTTTAATCTTTCTCAAGAGGAGTCAACTCCTAAAAATAGATCTTTTTTCATAACTGACTTTTTCAAAACTATTTTACCTAATGACAGAAATGTTTTTACACCCATTACAGAATACCTTGATTGGCAAAGAAAAAGCTATAGAATTGCACTTATCTCTTGGATATTAGTTTTCTCATCATTAGTAGGAGTGTATACTTTTTCATTTATAAAAAATATCGACATAATTAATGAAATCGCATATATTAAGAAGCATAACGGTGAGCTTGAGAGCATGGACTTGACATCACGTATTTTATATATTGATAGACTTAGACTTAATGTAAAAAAGATAAATGAACTAAATGAAAATATTTTCTTACCTTTTTTAAGTTTTGAACAAAGTCATATAGCTGCAAATAGTATTAAAGAGCTTTTTGTTAAAGATTTTCACAAGTACTTATGGAATACATTTGCAAATAAGATGTATAAGTCTATTGATACCACAGATGAGAATACAGCATCACTAACAGTAATTAACAATATAGGCTTCATGATGTATAGCATCCATATACTTGAACAAGTACTTGATGGAAAACAAAATATAGAATTTAATAAAAATTTTCGCGACTATGCAAATAAAGTATTTTTAAAAGAGGAGAATCAAATAGTTGCTGGTGTCTCAGAACTATTTATAGACAGCTATATATCTTTTTTAAAGTGGAGTAGCGATACTACTATTATTAAAGAAAATATCTCAATTTTACAAACTCAATTAGACCTAATAATTGAGAAAAAAGGTACAAAACTATATTGGTTAACAAATGAAGATGTAACAATGACAGCAAGTGTACACATAAGTGATTTTTGGAAAGGAATTGACAAGCAAAAAGCATTAAATGCACCTAGAATATCTGGCTCTCTTACAGAAAAAGGACGCTTACGTCTAATTAGAAATATAGAGATTCTTGAGAGCATAATTTCTAATCCAAAAGAGTTTAAAGAAAACCTTAAAGGCTTTTGGGAATGGTATGATGATAGATTCTATTATCGTTGGAAAATTTTCGCACTAGCATTTGATGATGGTAAGGATTTTCTACTAAAAAATTCACAGTATGACAGTACTTTGTACTCTATGGTTGCACTTGATAATCCATACTTTACTTTTATTCATAAAATGGCAAAAGAGTTAAAGGCATACAAACCATTAAAAACTCCACCGCTATGGACACAAGCGGTAATTGAACTTGATGAAGTTATAAGTGTTGCTAAAGATATAAAAAATTCTAAAAACTCTTTTCTTGAAAAAGTTAATAATGATAAAAACACACTTATAGCAAAAGTAGAATCTGCAACTAATAATGATAAATATATAAGTCAAATTAATGCAGCTACGATATTCAATGTTTATACTAAAGATTTGTCTGAGCTATCAACTGTTTCTGATAAAAAAATAAGCAAACTACTAACATCAAACTTTTTTTCTGAAATTGCTAGTGCAAAAGAGAGTGGAACATCATTTAATAAAAGTGAAAATGATTATAAGAAATTTATTCACGCTTTACCACACTATGAGAATGATAAATTTATTTATAGTCTTGCATATGGTCCACTAAATTTTATTATTAATTATTCAGTTAAACAAATGAGTACAATTTTAAATACACAATGGGACAGTGAAGTTTTAGGTTCACTTCCTATGTCTAGTGATCATAACTTACTAATGTCTCTTTTTGAAAAAGAGAAAGGATTAGTCTGGAAATTTGAAGAAAATTATTTAAAATCTTTTTTATCTTTAAATCAATATGGCTACAGCGTTAAAAGTGTTTCTGGCTATAAAATAGATATTAATCCAAGTTTTTTAAGTTTTTTAAATAGTGGAATAAATATTTTAAGTATATACAAAGAGCAATATCCAGTTGATATAACTACATTCCCATCTGCGATCAATAAAGATGCTAAAGAAGAGCCTAACTATATTAATTTAAGACTAAAATGTGCTAAAGAAGACTACACATTAGAAGATAACAATTACCTTTTGAGTAAAAAATTTATTTGGTCTCCAACTAATTGTGGAGAGACTACACTAACATTTGGTTTTAATAATTTTGAACTAAACAAAATATACGAAGGAGCAGATGGCTTCTTACACTTTTTAAAAGAGTTTAGAGATGGTACACAAACTTTTAGTAAAAAAGATTTTGCTGAGAATACTCCAGAATTAGCAACACAAAACATTAAATGGATAAAAGTAAGATACAACATAAAAGGTGTAGGTTCAATGTTAAGATTACTAGATAAAGAACCTTATGCAGTGCCAAAACAAGTAGCAGGTAAGTAAATATGGACTATACACAACTTGGAATCTCAATAATTAATGATGAGTTACCAGCAGGTAATGATATAAAATATGATAACGATTTTATAACCTTAAGTGAAGAGATGGCAAAACTGACTTCAGTAACAGCTTCTAGTGAAGTTGACTGGGAAAAAGTCATTAAACTATCTTCTTCAATTTTAGAAAATAAATCTAAAGATATCTTAGTAGCATCATACCTCTCTTTTGCACTATTTAAGCAACATGGTGTTGTTGGTCTTATGGATGGTACGAAAATTATTGCAGATATGTTGGAAACTTTTTGGGACACTCTCTTTCCACCTGTAAGACGTATTAAAGGTAGAATAAATGCAATATCTTGGTGGATAGAAAAAGTAAGTAAAGTCTCTGAAAATATGGATTCTATAGAAGTAGATGCTGATAAGAAGAGAGAACTCTTAGAAAATTTTAATAAGATAGATAATATCTTAAATGAAAAAGTGGATGATGCTCCTCTTTTATACTCTTTAATGAAAATTATCAGTATGAAACTAACTTCCAAGCAAAAAAAAGAAACTATCATTGAAAATGAAGAAAAAATTGAAGAGATAGAAAATGATAGTACAACTCCTATAGCAGAAGCTCCAGTAGTAGAGCGACAACCAATTAAACAGGTTCAATTAACAACAGACAACTTAGAAGAGGCTTTTAAAGCAACAGTAAATACTCTTAATGAAATTACAGGTAAAATGATTGAGTCAAAAGATTATAGAAGTGAGCTTTTCACAATTAATCGCTCTTTTGCATGGTTAGATATTAATGAGTTACCACCATCAGATAAAAAAACAACAATGTTAAATCCACCAGATGTACAAGAGATAGAATTATTAGCACAACTATATGAGAATAAAAAATTTGAAGATCTCTTATGGGCTGCAGAATCACGCGTAACAACATATCTTTTTTGGTTAGATCTGCATTACTATGTAGCACAAGCACTAATAAACTTAAACTACACGGAAACGTCTAATGTTATTTTAAACCAAGTAAACTACTTTATAACAAAACTTCCAGACATAGAAAATTTAACTTTTTCAGACTATACACCATTTGCATCTAAAAGTACAAAAAAATGGATCTACTCTAATGATACTGATTCTACATCTACTTCTTATGCGACTAGTGCAAGTATTGATGGTGAAATTGAGTGTACACTGGCTTCTATTGATGCAATGAGTGAAAAAATGAGTCGTAGCTCTTGTGTAGAAGAAGAGGTCTTGAACAATGTTAAAATATGTAAATGTCTTTTAAAACTAGAGAACAAGCCTCTTATGAGTGCTTACACTAAAAAACTACTAAGTACAATTGAAAAATACTCTACTGAGAAATGGAATCCAAAAATTGCTATTGATGCCTACCATATCAGTATAGAGTGTCTGCAAGCAGTTGATGAAGAGTTAAACAGCGATCAAATTGATTCATTAAGTATAAAGCTAGCACTTCTTAAACCAAGTCTTTTAGAAAAACTACATATATAAGGAAGCATGATGTCAAAAGAGATACTATTTAAATTTAATACTCCAGCCTTTCCAGACTATAACCTACAAGTAATCTCATTTAATGGTAGCGAAGAAATTGGAGAACTATATGAATATGATATAGATCTTATCTCTTCAAATAATGATATAGACTTCGATCAAATACTTACAACTGAAGTTTCACTACAACTACATAACCCAGATGGTGAAGACAGATTTATTCATGGTGTTTTGGAGTTTTTTGAAGCACATCAACAAATTGATGACAATACTATGTACAAAGCACGCCTTGTCCCAAAGCTTTGGTTACTCAGTAACACTAGTTACCAACAAATTTTTCTGAATAAAAATATTCCAACTATCTTAGAAACTATTTTAAAAGATGCCCACTTTACTCAAGATGATTATATGTTTAATCTACAAAACAGTTATGAAGATAGAGAGTATGTCTGTCAATATAAAGAGAGCCAATATCAATTTTTCAGAAGATGGATTGAAAGAGAAGGTATTTACTTCTACTTTAAACAAGACCAAAATGGTTGTAAATTAGTAATAACAGATAGCAAAGAGAGACATGAAAAGAGTAAAAATTCTGAAACTATCACATATAAACCAGCTTCTGGTTTACAAGAGTATGAGAATCAAGCAGTTTCTAGTATTGTCTACCGTTCAAATAAAACCATAAAGAGTGTTCTTGTAAAAAACTACAACTACAACAAACCCTCACTAGAAATTAAAAGCACAACAAATGAGTCGAAAAATAAGTCAGAAGTTTACTACTATGGAAACAATACCAACTCTCAAGAAGAGGCTAAAAGGTTAAGTGCCATTTATACTGAAAAATATAAGTGCTTAGCAAAAGAGATGCTTGGAGAATCAAACATAGTCTCACTTGAACCTGGGAATATTCATACTTTGAGTAACTACTTCAAAGAAAACTTAAATGGTGATTACTTAATATTAAGAGTAGAGTCTCAAGGCTCACAAAAAGGCTCTTTATCTGCAAGGTTTGAAAATGGTGCCAATGAAGCATCATTTTATAATAACACTTTCATGATGATACCATCTTCAACACAATTCAGAATGCAAACAACAACCACACAACCAAAAGTGGATGGAGTACTATCTGCTACTGTAGATGGACAAGGTAGTGGTGAGACAGCAGAGGTAGATAAATATGGAAGATACAAAGTCATAATGCCATTTGACCTAAGTGGAAGAGACAGTGGAAAAGCCTCTGCATATTTAAGAATGTCACAATCAAGTGCAGGATCGAAACAAGGAATGCACTTTCCACTTCATAAAGGGACAGAAGTCCTCATTTCATTTAAAAGTGGAGACCCTGATCAACCAGTAATAACAGGCGCAGTACCAAACTTAAACACACCAAGCCCTATTACTGATTTAAACCTTACTCAAAGTATTATTCAAACACATAGTGGACATAAAATAGAGTTAGAAGATGGAACGCAACACCCTTCTATGAAACTTACAACATCAGATGCTGCTACATCATTATCGTTATATAGTGCAAGTTCTGAAAAAGATGGTGATGATAAAAGCAAAGATTTAAATGAAAAAATAGATGAAAGAATTGAAGATCATGATAAAGAGTCAGAGAAAAAAAGTAAATCTAAAGGTAATTTATTTACTGGTATGGAAATCAAGACAGAAGGTAATTCTACTACAATAGTAGGTGGAAATGAATTTAAGCAAATAACAGGAGCATCTGAAGAAATTACAGTTGGAAATGAGATGGCAACAGTAATTGGAGCAAAAGAAGAGATAGCTGTTGGTGGAGTTGTTGAACTAACATTAGCAGGAATATTTGCAGCAGCATTAACCAAATCAAAAGAGTATACTCCTCTACATACTGAATTGAAAGGGATTAAAAGATCAATTACTGAACAAAAAACTTATATTGATGACGAAGTAACTCAGCTTGCAGGAGATATTGTTACTGTTCACAATTCAGCAACAAACAGTAACACTAGTCTAAAAAACCTTATTGAATCAGAAATTAGAATGGTTACAAATGAAACTTCAAATATTACCTCATCAATAAGATCAATTGGTAACCATATAAGTACTATTGAAGATCAAACAGAAACTATTGAAAATAATATACGCATTGCAACAAGTGATATTTCAACGATAGAGAGTCAAGTAAATAATATTAGTTCAAGAATTAATGACGTAGAATCAGAAATTGCTACACATGAATCACTAGTAATAAATTCAGTTTCAGTTACATTCGACACAACTATAATAACCATTTTATAGGTTTAAATTATGAAAGTATTAAAAGAACAGACAACAGGACTTTTACTAAAAAGCTTCATATTAAATAACAAAGACTACTTAAGTATAACTGCTCTACACTACTTCGATCTAAATAACCCTGAAGATCCTCTCAAAGAAGCTTCAATGTGGAAAGAGTGTTTGAAAGAGTTAAATGGTACTGCTTTAGATTTAGCAATGCCTAAACCAAATGCTGAAGTGCTAGTGTGTGGTAGTTGTCATAACATCTTAGAAAATGAGAGTGCTTCACATGTAAAACTAAAAGTAGGAACTATTCATAAAGAGCTATTTGTCTATGGCGATCGCTTCTGGAACGAAGGACAAGTTAGTAGAGTCAAAAGCTTTAAAAAAACACCTCTTACTTACTCTAACTCTTTTGGTGGAGAAGGTTTCTCAAAAAACCCAACAGGTAAAGGCTATGGTAATAGTATTGAGTTACCGAATATTGAAAATCCTAAAGCACTAATATCTAGTAAAGATCAAGTGAGTGACCCAGCAGGCTTTATGCCTTATGACATCTCTTGGGAACAGTGTGCAAGTAAGCTAGGAACTTACGATCAAAAATGGAAAGAGGAGTTATGGCCAGGTTTTGCAGCAGACATGGACTATACATACTTTAATGTAGCACCTATAGATCAACAGCTACCAGAATACTTTAAAGGTGCTGAAGAGATAGCACTTACTAATATGCACCCAGAACACCCTCTCTTACTCTCTTCCATACCAGAGCTATCTATTAGATGTTTTACAACATCACTTTTAAAAGATGATGAAGAGCTATTTGAAGAAGTTGAAATGAGAAGAGATACTCTATGGTTATTTCCAGAACTTCAAAGAGGTCTAGTTGTTTTTAGAGGAGTAAAAGAGGTAAACGATGAAGAGTACAGCAATATTAAGTATCTTAATCTTAAAACCTTAAGAGCAGGTGAACAACCTAAAAGTCTTGATGATGTTTATGAGTTACAAAAAAAAGAGCTTACTCGTGCAGTAGAAGTAGATGATAGTGCAATGATAGAGGCAGAAGCAAAAATAGCAGAAGCAAAAAAAGAAATTTTTGACATTCCAAGAAGTTTTAAAGAGTCAATTGCTCAAAACAGAGGCACACAACCAACTCTAAAGTTAAGTCCAGATGAAAAACTAGTTAATACACACGAAAAAATTGACAAAGCAATAGAGCAGATACAAAACTCAGAAGAGAAACTACTCCTACTTAAGAGTAAGTTTTCACATATCAGCGAAATTGACACTTCTGCTTTAGAACGTACAAAAATAGAACTATTAGCCTCAAAAGAGAAGTTTTCTAAAATGATCTCAGATGCAAAAGCTACCTTAAAAGAGGGCGATAAAATGAAACAAGATGCCCTCTCAAAAATAGAGAAAATAAAACTAAATCCTAACATACCAGATGAAGCAAAAAGTAAAATAGATGACTCTTTTTTGAAACCTAAAGTAAAAATATGGAATGACTATGCTTTTGATTTTTTATGTGAAAGTGTTAAAAGCCTAGAAAAAGAACCAGAGTTGTTGCATAAACTTCGTCATTTGGGCTTAGCAAAACGCACAATAAAACGCTCTTGGTTTGGCTACAACCCAAGTGACTTAGAGTTTGATGCTTCCACATGGGCACTAGATGATAAAAAAAGCATTAAAATTTCAAAAGGTATAGTTGTCCCACGCTTTAAAGACGCAAAGCTAATTGCACTAAGAGTAGTAGACGAAGATAAGTTGCTAGAGTACACTCCAACTGTTGTTTTAGGAAGTGATAAAGATTTTGAGGCTCCACTTTGTTATGAAAATGAAAACTTTCCTCTATTTTACTTTACAAGTGATATTCAAGCTAGACTATGTGATCAAGAGTGCTATGACATCTGTAATACAGTAGTAACAGATGATATAACCTCTGTTGGCGACGAGTCAAAAAAACTTATAGAAAATGCAAGTGCTATTTTTTACATAGAAGAAGATGGTTTTGTAGAAAAACTACCAAATGCGATAAAGTTTAATACTCAAGAGTACAAAGATCTTTTTGAAATGAACCAAAACTCAGTAGAAATTCGTCCAGAAGTTTTAAAAAATATGCCTAAAAATATTGCAGAAAATTTCGACTTACAAAGAGATGTATCTGCTCTGTCAGTTCACAAAAAAGCAAAAAAGTTCACAAGTGCACTAAAAGATGAGTTAAAAGCAGAGGGCAAAGCCATAAAAGATGACCTTATGGCTGAAAAGAAGAAGGCAATTCAAAAAGCAAATGCTACACTTAAAAAGCATAATTTAGACCCTATTGATGAGAGTATTAAACCAGCTGATACAACAGGTTTTATGTCAGCTTCTGAAGTGTCAAAACATTTTGACAGTGTAATTATAAAACTTAAAAAACAGAATGTTACACATAATTTGAAAATAGATGACAAAATAGCACAAATAGAAGAAGAGAAAGTCAAAACAGTATTAAATGTTGAAAAAGCATCACAAAAATACGATGATGCTCAAATTAAATTTGCTAACCTTGAAGAGAAAGCCAAAGACCCTGTACCAAAATGGGCAAAAGAGATGATGTTAAAAGCAGGAATTGACCCAGTTGACCCACATAAAAAGTTTACAAGAGAGGTTGTTATTGAGTTTTATCAACAAAACAGGTCTTTAGCTGGTAAAAATCTAGCTCATCTAGATCTCTCAGAACTTCAACTGCAAAACATTGACTTAAAGAGTGCAAATATAACAGAATGTGACTTTTCAAATACTGACTTAAGTGGAGCAGACTTAAGTAATACTATTGCTTCTAAGTCCAAGTTTACTAAAACAATTTTGAATAACGCAGATATCTCAAATGCTGTATTAACAGACGCCACTTTTGAAAAAGTAATCTCAATAGAACTTAAAGCTAAAAATGCTCTTTTGGACAAAACAAAAATTAAAGAGTCTAAATTTTTAAATGCTAGTTTAGAAAATGCTGTTTTTAAAGAAAGTGCTATAGAACAATCTAACTTCAAAGGTTCTAACTTTGAGAATGCATCCTTTTTAAAAGCAACTCTAAATAGCTCATATTTTGATGACTCTAAAATGAGTAAAACAGTATTTAATGACTCAACAATTACTAAGTCTCAATTTCAACATATTGAGTCAGAAAAGATGCTTTTTAATAACTCTAAAGTGACTGAATGTAACTTCTCCCATAGTAAACTATACAATATGCGTGTACTCAAAGATAGCTATATTAAAGATTCTATTTTCATAAGTGTTAATATGGAAAAATCTTCTATTTTTCAAGCATCTCTTAAAAATTGTAATTTTCAACAAAGTAACTGTAGTAAAATGTTCATAAAAAAATCTTCCATTTTAAAGTCTGACTTTAGATTAGTTCAAGCACAAAAGAGCCGTTTTGAGTTTAATACATTTGCATATTTAAACTTTTCTGGCTTAAACATGTTGGGTGGTTCTCTACGAAGGACTGACTTACAAGAGTGTAATTTAACACATGCTAATCTTTATGGCGTTGAGTTTTTTAAAGTTCAACTTCACAAATGTAATTTTGCTTATGCAAATTTAGAAAATAGCTCTTTAGAAAATCGCTTGGAGTTTATTAATGAACAAAAATGAGATATTAACAAAAATACAGAGTGATGAAATAATTTTAAATACATCTATCGACAATATAGATTTTAGTGAAATAGATTTAAAAGGTGTTAGATTTGAAAATATAACTTTTAATAGTTGTAATTTTTCTAACTCTGCAATTGCAAAGACAGGTTTTAAAAACTCTACATTTACTACTTGTAGTTTTGAAAATGTGAACTTTGAAAAACTATTTTGGCAAAAACTTACGCTAAATAAGTGTAGTTTTATAGGTGCAAACTTAAGTAAATCTACTTTTATTGAACTAGATTTTAGTAATTCTGACTTTACAAAAGCTAACTTAACACAAACAAACTTCATTAAGTCAACACTAAATGAAGTATTATTTAACAAAACAATATTTTTTAAGACCTCATTCTCTCAAGGTAGTGCATGTAAGGCTACTTTTAATGAGTGTGACATTGTAAAATCATCATTTTTTAAAACAGATATGAGTAGTGTTCTATTCATAAAAACAGACCTTAACAGAGTAGTTTTAATGGAATGTGCACTGCAAAAACAGAACTTTTCAAATGCAACACTACACATGGTTCAGTTTAATAAGTCAGATTTAACGCAAAGCTGTTTTGATGGCAGTGATCTATTTTTGAGTAATTTCAGCTCATCTATTTTGGACTTTTGTACATTTATAAATGCAAAATGTAAAAATACAATTTTTGCAAATGCTTCCTTAATAAAAGCAGATTTCACTTCTTCATTTTCATATCAAGCAAATTTTAATGAAGCTAACTTAGAGAGTACAATTTTTACAAATGCAAATATTGAGCAGAGCTCATTTATAGCTGCTAAATGTAATATGACAAACTTTAGTGATGCTAATGCTGCATATTCAAACTTTAACTATGTTAATTTTGACACTGCTCTTTTATTTAGAACAAATTTTTCATTTGCTAAAATGCACAAAACTACTTTTAAAGATTGTGACTTAAAAAATGCAGAATGCTTGGGTTTAACAAAAACTAATGAGGCTCTACATCGAGCAGAGGAGTGGAATCCTCCAAAATCAATTTTAAGGACTACTTCATGACGATGATTATGACAAATTCAATTTACGATAATAAATTTAGCGCAATAGTTACAGCTCTAGAAAATGGACAGTATAGTTGTCTATATAATGAGACTGCATATACAGCACAAAAAGCTCTTACTTGTTTAATTACTCCACAAGTAGGAGACAAAGTAATACTTTTTAAGACTGATGAGAGCAACATCTTTATTACAGATATTTTAGATCGCACACTACCATCAACACTAGAGATTGATACACAAAGTGCAATATCTATTAACGCTCACTCTATTACACTAAATGCACAAAACTCAATAAATAGCTTTGCTAATGAAGCTAATGTTGTAATATCTAAAGTTAGTTTTTTAACAAAGGTAGCTACACTAAAAGCTAATACACTTAATGTTATTTCAACAATGTACCAAGGTGCCATAGATCATTTTAATATGAAAAATGAGAGTGTAACTCAAAATATTAATGGACATCAGGAGTTACAGTGTAATTCAAGTAGAAAAATTACTAAAGAGAGTGATATATACTACACAAAAGATAGCATCTTAGTAGCTGATGGTCAAGTTAAAATTGATGCTGATCAAATAAATATGGGTTAAGGAGTCAAATATGTTTCAAGTAACAATGATGGATGCCACAAATATGGCTATGCCGGATGTATGTAAAACACCAACACCAGTTGGACCGGTTCCTATTCCATATCCAAATATATCAATGTCATCTACTGCAGTTGGTATGGTTCCTACAATGCTAGTAGATGGAACTCCTGTTCTTAATATGATGAGCGAAATAGTAACAAGTCAAGGAGATGAAGCTGGAGTTGCTGGTGGAATAATCTCAAGTATGATAATGGGACCTACAAGCTATACACTAGGTAGCGAAACTCTATTTATTGAAGGTATGCCATCTGTAAAACTAACAAGTGTAACAGGACAAAATGGCGAAATTATGAATGCCATAGGTGCATGTACAGTTCCGAGTCAAACTATTATGCTGGTTTTAAGCTAAATATTTAGTAAATAAATCCACTGAACTAATCTTTATATTACACTTCATTACATTTAAACTATAAAATAAGTTAAATAGAATTTTTAAATTCTATTAATATAACAATTACATGCAAAAAGCTACACTTAATAGTATAAGTATATAATATATTTAATTCAATTTATAAAAAGGAAACTAATATGGGAAAAGATAGTTCAGTAGCTCCTAAAGAGAGAGTAAATATTACGTATAAGCCAGATGTTGGTGATCAAAAAGAAGAGGTTGAACTACCTCTTAAAATGTTAGTAATGGGCGACTTCATTGATCGTGAAGATGATAAAACACTAGAAGATCGAAAAGCAATTAATATTGATAAAGACAACTTTAATGATGTTATGGAAGGACAAGGCTTAAGTCTTGAGATGTCAGTACCAAACAATCTTAGTGAACCAAAAGAGGGTGAAGAAGAAAGCAAACTTGCAACTACTCTCAAGTTTAAGAATATGAGAGACTTTGAGCCAGATACAATTGCTCAAGAAGTTCCTGAATTAAAACAACTCCTAGATCTAAGAGATGCACTGACAGCTCTTAAAGGTCCATTAGGAAATGTTCCAGAATTTAAAAAATTAATTCAATCATTAATTAAAGATGATGCAACTCGTGATACTTTAACAAAAGAGCTAAAACTAGATGAGGAGGAGTAAAATATGAGTACTGAAGAAGCACAACAAGCTCAAGAAGTAACGAGTTCAACTACAGATGCGACATCACTAATAGATGAGATTGTACAACAAACAAAGATGAAGCCAAATGATGATGGTTACTCAATTACAAAAAAAGGTGTCCAAGCTTTTATTGATGAGTTACTAAAACCTCAAATGGAGGGTGAAAAAGTTTCAAGTGCAATAGTAGACAGAATGATCGCAGATATTGATTCTAAGCTAAGTACACAAATGGACTCAATTCTACATAACGATCAATTTCAAAAAATGGAATCTTCTTGGCGTTCACTTAAATCTTTAGTAGATAAGACAAATTTTCGTGAAAATATTAAGATTGAGATGTTAAATGTTAAAAAAGAAGAGCTTCAAGATGACTTTGAAGATGCACCAGAAATTACAAAATCTGCTCTTTATAAACTAGGCTACACAGCAGAATTTGGTCAATTTGGTGGTCAACCTTATGGCTTAATGCTCGGGAACTATGACTTTAGTCATGGTGCAGAGGATATTGGATTAATGCAAAATATATCTAGTGTTGCGACTATGATGCATGCACCTTTTATTGCTTCTGCTAGTCCAAAAATGTTTGGTTTAGACAACTATTCTGGACTACCAAACTTAAAAGACTTAAAATCCATTTTTGAGATGCCTCAATATACTAAATGGCGCTCTTTTAGAGAGACTGAAGATTCTCGCAACTTAGGTTTAACAGTTTCAAGATACCTACTTAGAACACCTTATGGTGAAGATACGAAAAAAATTAAAAGTTTCAAATATGAAGAAGATGTATCTGGCTCAAATGATGACTTTGTATGGGGAAATTCAGCGTTTACATTTGCTTCAAACATTACTAAAAGTTTTGCATCATATCGTTGGTCATCAAATATTATTGGCCCACAAGGTGGTGGAGCAGTTGAAGACTTACCTGTTTATAACTATGAGTCAATGGGTGAGTTACAAACAAAAATTCCAACAGAAATTTTAATTTCTGAAAGAAGAGAATTAGAACTAGCAGATGAAGGTTTCATCGCACTTACAATGAGAAAAGGTAGTGACAATGCAGCATTTTTCTCTGCAAACTCAGTACAAAAACCAAAAGTTTTTGCAGATACTCCAGAAGGTAAACAAGCAGAATTAAACTATAAACTTGGAACTCAACTTCCTTACACATTTATTGTTTCACGCTTAGCACACTATATTAAAGTTATTCAAAGAGAAAATATTGGTACTTGGAAATCAAGAGGAGAACTAGAAGACGAGTTAAATAACTGGATTCGTCAATACGTTTCTGACCAAGAAAATCCATCAGAAGGAGTACGTAGTAGAAGACCATTACATAAAGCATCAATTGAAGTTAATGATGTTGATGGTGATCCAGGTTGGTATAAAGTAAAACTGAAAGTTGTTCCACACTTTAAATACATGGGATCATCATTTGAGTTATCACTTGTTGGTAAATTAGAACAAGAATAAAAAAATTCTAAAATTTATTTTTTAAATACTAGATGGTATGGGAACTTTTATGTTGTACTTTAGATGGTACAAGAGACAAAATGTGTTTCTACGACTATAATTAGCTTAGCTATTTATAGTGCGTAAGATCAACTAAACTAAAAAAGGATATACAATGGCAATGACAGGTTATTTAACATTAGAGGGTACAAATCAAGGTAAAATTGAAGGCGACGTAACACAAAAAGGTCGTGAAAAAAGTATTTTAGTTTATGGTATTGAACATGCAATAGAGATCCCAAAAGACACACATACAGGTATGCCAACTGGACAAAGAATTCATATGCCATTTTGTATAACAAAACATCTTGATCAATCTTCACCAAAGATTATGCAAGCTGTAACATCTGGTGAACATATGAAAACATTTGAGTTAAAATATTTTCGTATTAATGATAAAGGTCAAGAAGAACACTATTACACAGTAAAACTAGAAAATGCAATTGTAGTTGGTACAAAGCATACAAAACTATTAACATTTTTACCAGAAAACAAACCTTACCATGATATGGAAGATGTATGTTTCACATATGAAAAAATCACTACAACTTACGAGCCAAGTGGTATAGAAGCAGAAGATAATTGGAAAGAACCAAAATCTTCTTAATTTTTGAGGGATTTCCCTCAGAAATTAAGTATAAATATTATGTTTAAAGAGCGCCTATTTGAGAGAGTTTTACACATGCAAGAAGATATTGACTATCGTCCTGAAGTACTAGATACTAAAGTTGAATTAGAATCAATTTTAAACTATCTTCAAAAAATATTATCTACAAAACAAGGCAGTACAGTTGTATCATATGACTTTGGTATTCCAGATGTTACAAACTTTCATGATAAATCTTTTGGTGAGTACATTAAAAGTATGGAAGATGGTTTAATCAACACTATTACAAAATTTGAACCACGTTTAACGAATATCAAAGTGATACATGATAAGAAAGGCAAAGAGTCGACTATAATGTATTTTAAAATTGATGCACAGCTTGCAAGTAATACGAATATACCTGTTCTATTTGAAACAGTAATAAACCCTGATGGGAAGGTGATGGTTAATGAGTAATAAGACTTTTGAGAACTACTTTCAACATGAACTTAGTAAAATAAGAGAATTATCTAAAGAATTTTCAAAAGAGTACCCAGCTGTTGCGCCATTACTAGATGCTCATAATTCCGATCCAGATGCGGAACGCCTAATTGAAGGTGTAGCATTTTTAACAGGACTTTTACAACAAAAGCTAGATGGTGAATTTCCTGAAGTTATTCATGAACTAACAAACATACTTTTCCCACACTACCTTAGACCTGTTCCTGCACTTTCTGTTTTAGAGTTCACACCAAAAGCAAGTCTTAGAGAATCAATCAAAATACCTAAAGGTACTCAAGTGAATTCCGTTGCTATCGAAGATGTGCAGTGTACATTTACAACAACTTCTAGTTTTGATATTTATCCGATGAAACTTAATAAATCAAGTTACACTGTTAATGATAGTAAAAATAGTTCACTTCAACTAGATATTGATTTAATAAATACAAACTTAGGTTCATTAAGCCTTGATAATTTAAACTTTTACTTAGGAGATAGTTACAATAACTCCTCTAATCTTTTTATGCTACTTAGCCATTTTTTAAAAAGTATTGTTATAGAATTAGATAACTCACAAACTATTACTTTGCCGATTAGTTCGTTAGAGTGTGATGGATTGAATAGTAATAATTCACTATTTAATTATCCTAATAATGCTTTTTCTGGCTATAAAATTTTACAAGAGTACTTCATACTTCCACAAAAATTCTTTTTCTTTAAACTTGCTAATCTGGATAAATTAAAAAAATATTCAAATATATCTAGCTTTAAAATAATTTTTAACTTCAAAAATTCTTCTATAACTTTAAACTCATTTTCAAATGATGCAATTAAACTTTTTTGTACGCCTATTAGTAATATATTTGAAGAGCATGCTGAACCAATTACGCTTAAACATAACAAAGAGCTAATACGTGTCCACGCACCACTTAAATACAATGATAAATGTCAAGTATATGATGTGAAAAAAATTACAAGCTATATTCAAGGTGAACTTGAAAATAAAAATTATTTTCCATTTGAGTCATTTGAAGATAAAAAGAAAAATGTAAGTTTCTACCAAGTACATAGAAAAAAATCAATTATAAATTCTAAAGAAGAACTTTTTTTAGAACTACATTATGATAGTGAAATACCTACAAGCAAGGAGGTCCTTTCTATGGACATTACTTGTACCAATAGTACACACTCTGAAAGGCTTAAGCTAGGTGAAATTTCACAAGGGAGTGATAACTCACCTGAATTAACAACATTTAAAAATATTATACCTTGTACAATGCAGATAGACTCACCACTAAGTGAAAATAGCTTATGGCAATTTGTTTCTCACTTAAGTATTAATCTTTTAACTTTAGCAGATATGAAAACTTTTAAAGACATGTTAAAACTTTACATATTTTCAAATAATAGAGATAAAAATAAAGTTGCTAAAAATCAAAAAAGAATTGATGCAATTGAAGAGTTTAGAGTAGAAATAATAGATAAAGTTAGTAGAGGTTACCTTTTAAAAGGTCATAAAGTATTTATGGAAATTAGAGGTGATTATTTCGCATCTACTGGTGATGTCTATCTATTTGGTACTGTTATTTTACGATTTTTGAGTAGTTACGCAGCATTAAACACATTTGTAGAACTAGAAGTTAAAGAAATCATTACAGGAGAAAGCTTAACATGGCACCCAATTCTTGGAAACAAAAAATTGATATAAAAGAAGATCTATTCAAAAAAAGTTCTCGCTTCTCTTATGTACAAGCAATTCGTCTTTTAGCTATAAATTTTGAAAATAAAAGTGAAGAAATTGAATCTAAAATTCGTACACATCCTAGACTTTCTCTAGACTTTCCACATAGTGACATTGTTGGTATTAAAGAAGAGAATGAATTAATTAAACTAACAGTTACTTTTTTAGGTCTTTATGGTGAGTCTTCACCTCTCCCAACATTTTATACAGAATCTTTATTAGAAGAAGAATTAAATGATGAGTTTGTAGTTAGAAATTTTATTGATATTTTTAATATTCCTCTATATCAAAAATTTTTCAACGTATGGCTAAAAAATAAGTTAGGCGTTAGAATTAATGAGTTTCATGATGAAAAAGCACTAAAACTTTTACATACATTTTCTGGTATGCCAAATAAAGAGTTACGAAAAAAACATATTGGTAATTACCCACTATTAAAGTATGCTGCACTAAACATGCAGTTCCCACGCTCAGCAGAGGCTCTTCGTACTTTAATTAGTGATATAGTTTCATGTAATGATGTTGAGATCATACAATGTATTGAACAGATGGCTCCAATTCCATCTTCTCAATATTGTTTCCTAGGTAGTGCAAATTCAAGCTTGGGAGATAACCTTCATTTAGGTACTAAAATAAAAGATAGAATGAATAAGTTTAGAGTATCTATTACTAATCTTAGTATGGAAAGTTTTAATTTACTACTTCCTAATGGAAAAAATTATAACTCTTTATCTCAAGCAATTAAACTTTATTTAGTTAATACACTAACTTGGGATCTACAATTAACTTTAAAAGAGAGTGAATATATTCCTATAACTCTAGGAGGTGATGGTCATTCAAGGTTGGGCTTAAACACTTGGTTCGATGGAAAAACGAAAAAACCAAAAACTCTATTTTTAAATCAAAATCAACATAAGGTAAATTAATGGTAGCAAATAATATTAAATCTCTTTTATTACATTTAAATGAGTTAATGACAAATACACTACAAGGTGGCGTAGGTTACTGTGTGGAGAGAACACACTATGAAATAACAGTTGAACATCTATTGTTTAAGCTTCTTGATGAAAATGAGAGTGATTTAGAGTATATTTTAAAGCACTTTAATATATCCAAAGAGAAATTAGAACATGGACTAAATGCTGATTTAGAGGAATTAACTACTGGAAATAGCAATAAGCCTGTTTTTTCTCCACTACTTTTAGAACTACTTCAAGACTCTTGGATAAAAAGTTCTATTGATTTTGAAGAAAAAAAGATACGCTCTGCTACTTTTATTCTCTCACTTCTCTCTCGTAAAAATTACTATGTTAATGGTCGTTATTTAGATCTGTTAAAAGGTATCAATAAAGAGACTTTAGAAAATAATTTTTTTGATATTGTTAAAGATTCTGTTGAACAACAAAGTGCACAAGCTGAACCTTCAACTTCAAGTAGCTCTCCAACTAAAACTGGATTTTTAGAAAAATTTTGTGTAGATATTACTGCTAGAGCTAAAGAAGGGAAGATTGATCCTGTTTTTGGTAGAGAAAAAGAGATACGTCAAATGATTGACATATTAGCACGAAGACGTAAAAACAATCCTATTTGTGTTGGCGAACCAGGTGTTGGTAAAACAGCAGTTATAGAGGGTTTAGCCGTAAAAATTGCAGAAGATGATGTGCCATCAATTCTAAAAAATGTACAACTATTAAGTTTAGACATGGCTTTACTAGAAGCAGGTGCAAGTGTTAAAGGTGAATTTGAAAATAGATTAAAAGGCATTATTAACGAAGTTAAGTCTTCTGAAAAGCCAATTATTTTATTTATAGATGAAGCACATACACTTATTGGTGGTTCTGGTTCTGGTGGCTCAGATGATGCTGCAAATATTTTAAAACCTGCTCTTGCTCGCGGTGAATTACGCACAATTGCTGCAACAACATGGAGTGAATACAAAAAATATTTTGAAAAAGATCCTGCTATGGCACGTCGTTTTCAATTAGTCAAATTAGAAGAACCATCTACCCAAAATGCAATTTTAATTCTTAGAGGCTTGAAAAAGTTTTATGAAGAAGCTCATAATGTGACAATTAGAGATGACGCTGTCGAGACAGCTGTTAATATATCTGACAAATATATAACTGGTCGTTTCTTACCAGATAAAGCAATAGACTTACTAGATACTTCATGTGCTAGAATAAAAATAAACCTCTCTTCAAAACCTGCAAAACTTGAAGATAAAGAGAAAGTTTTAGAAGCATTAATACGTGAAAAAAATGCCCTTGAGAGAGATATTGATAACAATATCAGTGTTGATGAAGATAAAATAAAAGTAAATAGCACTCAAATTGAAGAGATAAAAAAAGATATTGAGTCGCTATCTTCTCAATATTTAGAGCAAAAAAAGTGTGCTGAAGAGTTACTTGCTATGAGAGAAAAAATTGCATCTTGTGAAGACGCTAAACAAAAAGAGTCTCTAAGAAATGAGCTTCTAGTTATTGAAGATAAATTTAATGCACTAAAAAGTGAGAATAACTTTATAGAAGTAGATGTTAATCCTGATACAGTGGCTCAAGTTGTCTCTGACTGGACTGGTATTCCTCTTGGTCGAATGTTAAGAGATGAAGCTAAAATGATGCTAGAACTAGAAAACAATCTTAAACAAAATATCAAAGGACAAGACCATGTCTTTGATGTTGTCGCAGAAATTATTCGCTCATCAAAAAGTGGTATTACAGATCCAGATCAACCTATTGGAATCTTTTTATACGCAGGGCCTAGTGGTGTTGGTAAAACCGAGACAGGCCTAATACTAGCAGAACAAATTTTTGGTAGTAGAAAACAAGTAATTACAGTAAATATGAGTGAGTTTCAAGAGAGCCATACAGTAAGCAGGCTTATTGGTTCACCTCCTGGTTATGTAGGTTATGGTGAGGGTGGAATGCTCACCGAAGCTGTAAGAAAGAACCCATATTCTGTTGTAATTCTTGATGAAGTAGAAAAAGCACATATAAATATTATGGAACTTTTTTACCAAGTATTTGACAAGGGTATTTTAAGTGACGGTGAGGGTAAAGAGATTAGTTTTAAAAATACAATTATTATTCTTACTAGTAATTTAGCAACTAATATAATTGAAGATTACTGTGCAAAAAATAGCACTGACATTAATATTGAAGATATTGAAAAAGATATACGCCCTACTCTAACAAAACACTTTAAACCAGCTCTGTTAGGTCGCATGACTGTTATACCATTTTTGAGCTTGAATGAGGAAGCTATGAAGGCTATTACAATTTTAAAACTAGCAAAGCTAGAAAAAAGACTTCATAAAAATAATAAAATGTCATTAACTTATGATGACAAAGTTGTAGAACAAATTGTATCTAGATGTACAGAGGTGCAAAGTGGTGCTAGAAATATTGAACATATAATAAATACAAAAGTTCTTCCTACACTATCTAGAGAGATTTTATCTACTATGGGTGATGATAAAATGCCAGACACTGTTTTCATAGATGTAGATGAGAACAGAAATTTTATAATTAATTTTGATAATATATAACTGAGACTACACTATTTGCAACTACTGCAAATAGATAGTCTATTTAAAAGATAATATGATTCTTTAACACTAAATTATAATCGTAGCTTTTTTTAGCTTTTTGGTACTACAAGCGTTCAAGTTTAAAAAATTAGACTCTCTTAATGATAATTTACAACGCCAATAATTACGCCATTTTATAAACAAATAATTTCTATCAAGTACTAAAGATGCCCATTTTAAGGGATTTAAAATATTCTTTCATACGCCAAATAATACGCCAAATTATGATATAATATTTCATTAAAGGATTGACAATGAATTTTACTCCAATTGCTCCTACTGATCTTAAAGGCATGTTAAATCCAGAGTTAATACATAAAGCAGATGAAGTAATACTAAAAAGTGCTATGTTAGAAGGTTCTCATTCAAAACAGATATTAAGAGCAGTGAAAGATCTTTTATATAGTGTAAATAGTTATTACTCTAATAGAATTGAATCTGAGGGAACTCATATCATTGATATTGAAAAAGCAATTAAAAAAGAGTATTCAAGCGATACAAAAGAGAGAAATCTTCAGTTACTTTCACTTGCTTATATTGAAGTGCAAAAAGAGTGTGAGCTATATTTAAAAGACAATCCTAACAAACAGCCATACGATAAAAGCTTTATCAAAAAAATACATAAAAGTTTTTATGAAAAAGAGGGTATGCAAGCATTTTTAAATGTTTCTATAAGTGAAGATAAAGTTATTATGGTTCCCGGACAAACAAGAGAAAGAAATGTAAAAGTTGGCAAACATGAAGCACCTGATTATTCTGAACTAGAAAGTCTTTTAAACTCATTTGAGTTGTTATATAAAAAAAGTATTTCCTCAAGTAATGCAGAAAACTTCATACTTGCACTATCTTCACATCATAGAATAACATGGATACATCCTTTTTTAGATGGCAATGGAAGGAGTTCAAGACTACTGTTAGACTCTATTTTTTCAAGTTTGAATATGCAAGGCTATGGACTATGGAATATTTCAAGAGGACTAGCAAGAGATATAAAAGGGTACAAGGAAGCCTTATCACATGCTGATATAATACAGCAAGGAAGCCTTGATGGTAAAGGTCCTCTATCAGCTAAAGCACTTTACCATTTTGTTGAATATATGTTAGATATTGCTTTAGATCAAATTGAGTACATGAGTGAATGTCTTAAGCTTGATATGATGTCAACTAGAATGGAAAAATATATACTTAGATGTAATGATGGAATGTTTGAGAATGAAGACCCTTTACCTAAATATACAGATAAACTTTTTAACTACTTACTACTAAAAGGTGAATGTAAAAGAGGTGAAGTAGCTAAAGTCATGGGTATTAAAGATCGAACTGCTTCACGAGCGATCTCTGAACTATTAAAAAGAGATTTTATTGAATCAGATAGTAGACTAGGAAGTTTGAGACTAAAAATAAAAGTTTCCATGTCTTCATATCTATTTCCTTCACTTGTTCCAGAACAATAGATATTTTAAACTGCTAACTATTTTATCTACAATGGGTGATAATAAAATGCCAGACAGCGTGTTCATAGATGTAGATGAGAACAGAAATTTTATAATTAACTTTGATAATATATAACTGAGACTACACTATTTGCAACTACTGCAAATAGATAGTCTATTTAAGAGATATTATGATTCTTTAGCACTAAATTATAAAAGTTTATTATGACTTTATATATAAAACTTTAAACTTGATATTTGATATTTTTGATTCTTCATCTATTAACTCAAATCTCAACTCTTTTAGACCATATGTTGTAAATAGAGAGATGTCATCATGAGTTAGTGGCCATTGTCAAGCGATCAGTTAAAATAAGCAGGTAGGAAGTAAAAAAAACTTCATAAAAAAATCTTAGACCTTAAAAAAACAAATTAGTTTGTTAAACTCTCTTTTTAGATAAAAAGAGGGAGTTAAGTG
>WTBY01000031.1 GCA_013138865.1 Helicobacteraceae bacterium
GAAGACATAACCACTTTTACTGAAACTTTAGCCCAAGAATTAAAACTCTTGGTATAAACGTTTGTTGTTTTGTATTGTTATAAATAAGTTTAAAATAAACCATTTAAAAAAGCTATAAGCTCTCTCGATCTATCTATCTAGTTTTCAATGATCTCAAACAATTTTCCTCTTCCGAAGCAAGTCATCAACACGATGTCTCATTGTTTGTGGATGGGAATTATAGGGGAGTGTTGCTTAATGTTTGCTGTTGTTTGTTAATCTTCTTCTTTTTTCATTATTTCGTACCAAAAGCCACCCACACCAACTATCACTACTACTACTAAAAAAGCCACTTGGGCCCAGTCCATTACTGTCATATGTTATCCTTCATAGGAATTATACACTTATTTTATAAACTATTTATCTAACTATGTGTGCTGCACCATTAGGTGTCGTATCTATATCAATACATATCTTTTTGTTTCCATCTATATCATGGTAGGTGCTTATAGTTGTTGGGTCTACATCTTTTACTATAGTATCATTACTTTTTAACTCTGTATAGTTAGACAATGCTTCTGGTGTTTCACACTGCACAATTATTATTGAAGTTGATGTACTTGTTACACTACCACTTTCATCAAATGCTGCACTATTAGATCCTCCTCCACATGCACTAAAAAAAAGTACTGTACTTACTGGAACTATAAACTTTATTAAATTATTCATTATATTCCTTATTCTACTATTAAATCTGTACTACTAAGAGGAGCACTTGTTTTCATATATAGTTTTCCATCTATATTATTAATCTCTACACTATTACCTGCTTCATAAGGCGTAGTAGTTTTCATAGTATTAGCGATTGCAGCTGTTTCTGACGTACTTAGGTTTCTTGTCTGAAACCTTGTTATGCTCTTACCATCTATTGAAGTTTCAACAACTGCTTCAATTATAATAATTTGTCCTAAAGTGTTTTTAGTAGTTTTTGTATATGTAGTAATAAGTTTCTTCTCATCAAAAACAACTTCAGCGCCTGCTAACTTACAAACTGACTTAGTTACTTTGTTATTTTCACTACTCATTGAGTGCGTTACACTACCATCAGCTTCAATAGAAGCACTCATAAGAGTATTATCATCAACAGTTACATTTGATTTTATTACACCTTTATCACTTATAGATGTTTTTGCTCCACTTGAACTTATGTTTATTTGAGAAACTACACTTTCATCATCGCTATTTATAAACTCTAACTTGCTCTCTGTTGAACCATCTGTATTTAAATAGACAATGGCTTGTTTATTATCTTTCAACGGTAGTATATTTTTTACACTACCTTCAGATATTATAGTTTCTAACTCTTCTTTAATATCTTTATTGAGGATTAGTGTTGTTTGCACTTCTTGTGAGCCTTCAGTTAATAATAGACTTATAATTTTCTCTTCTCCGGGGTCATCATCAGACTCTTCTACTTTTTTAAATACTTTTTCACTATTGTCACCTAATGTATCTTCAGATATTTTTTTAAGTACTTTAAATAAAAATACCTTTTCATGACTTGCACCATCTTTGGATACTGTAGCTTTTAAAGATATATATTTATCTTGGTTTACATCTCTATTTATAGTACCATTATTTGATAACACATTTATATTAGTTGAACTCCAACTTATAGTAGATCCATTTGGTGGAGTTATACTAAGATCAAGTGCTGTAGTTATATGTATATTGTCTTTATTAAGTGCTAATATGGTTGCATATGTTAACCATTGAGTATCTTTTGTTACTACACTTAAGTTATCACTTGGTATTTGTGGAACTATTAGGTTAAATTCTTTTTCAATATGATCACCATCTATAGATATAGTAGCTTCTAAATCAACAATTGTATCCGAGCTACTATCGGCATTAACAGTTCCATCGTTGGAGTTTATGATCGATTCATAACTACTGCTCCAACTTATAGATGTATCAGCTAGTCCAGTTGTTGGCAGTATTAATGTAGTATAAATTTCAGATTTTTTTTGATTTTTATTTCTAATATTTTCAAAACCTAACGCATCACTTGCTTTTTGAAGTGCTTCTAAAGTATTTAGTCCACTTTTAGGTACTGTTATTAGGAATGTTTTACTATCACTAACTCCATCTTTTGAAATTGTAGCAGTTACGCTAACTGTCATATCTACTTTACTACTTTGTGTAACAACTCCGGTCGCAGAGACAACAGTTGCATCTGAAGAGGTCCACGTAATTGTTGCAGAACAAATAGACTTCATAGCATCTGTAGCACTTATGTAGGTAAGGTTTTTTGTTATGTACTCTTGTGAAGAGTTAGAGCCTATTAGATGGCTGAAATTTAGAGCTGTTTTAATATCATCAACACATAAAGAGTCATAGTTTGGAGCTACTAAAATATTGAATGTTTCAGAGTCAGTAGCACCTTCTGTATCTGTTGTAGTTACTGTTATGTCACTATTTCCTGTTGCATTTGCTTTAATTGTGTAAGTTATAGAAGCGTGAGTTGCATCTATTTTAGTAACACTTATACTCTCAATTAACTCTGCATTTGATGATGTAACACTATATGAAAGATCTGCTGAGTCATCACTAACGGTTACTAAAACTGTTTTTGTTATAGTTTTTGTAGTCTCTTGATCTAGAGTAATATCTTCGATCGAGCTCATAATAGGGTCATCATTTATACCATTCACAGTATATGTAAAAGTCTTGGTAGTGGTTTTTCCGCCATTAGTCACATTTATAGTTATAGTTGCTGTTCCGCTTGCATTTGCGATCGGTGTAACTATAAGTTGTCCATTTACTATTTTAGCAGTTGCTACAGAAGTGTCTGAACTAGCCGTTGTTGCACTATAGTCTAAAGCACTATCGCTATCAGCAACATCTAGTGTAAGGTTTATTCCTTGTGCATCTTCACCTTGTGTTACATTGTCTATGTCGCTTAGAGTTGGCGATTCATTTGGTATTACTGTTATGTCAAATGTGTATTCTCCTACATCAATTCCATCAGTAATTTGCATAGTAACTGTTTGAGTTAAGTTCGATCCATTTGTAGTACCAAGTGGTGGCGTACCGCTAAACATACCATTTCTATAAGAGAGCCAACTAGGTAGACTTACGGGTGTCCATTTATCAGTTATTAAACCATCATCGTTAATAGTACCTCTAATACTCTCACTCATTAAGTTCATACCTAAAATTGCTTGAGAATTTGAGTCACTAATAGTAGGAATAAGGTCTATTTTAGTTAAATTTTTATCGCTATTTATGTCAAATTTAAAACCATAAACAGAGTAGACACCAGTTTTGGCATTTAAGTAAGAGTTGTTGTAATATCTGTCAAGGCTATTAATAACATAGTAACTATCATTACTTTCACTAAAGGTGTCATCTGCCCAGTTTGGAACTGTTACCATACTGCTTAGTTCTGTAGAGTTATCATCATAATAGAACTTAAGTGTTAGGTTGCTATCTCCAGATCCACTAAGTGCAAAAATATGAACCTCGTTGTAAGAGTTTTTGTTAAATGATGTTATAGAAGTAAGCTTAGAAGAAGCTATGTTTTTAATAGCATTCAAGCCATTGTCTGAATTACTATAAGCTAGTTTAAGTGCTCTATGAAAAGCAGTCGATGTGTAGTTACTATCGTTTGGTAAAGCACTATGCGAAGAGTCTAATCCAACTGTAAAAAGGTTCGATAGACTAGAGTCTATATAGTCATTTGATGTATCGCCACTATTTAAAATAACATCAGCGTTAAAGTATGAAGAGATATCTATGTCTATATAGTCACTAAAATTACCTTCAGTTAAATTGTTATCATCATAGTCAATAGTTTGTGCTAAAAAACTATACTCATGATCTTCAATAACTGTTGCGTCAGGTACATTTATAACTGTTGGAACACCGTTTACACTTTTACTTATAACTGTAGTTACATTGTCCTCATCATTTAATGCACCATCACTTATAGTTAGTGTAAAACGTGTAGTATTAGTATCTCCTAATGGTGCAATATTTTGAGTAGGTGTAAAAATAATAGCTCTTAAAAGTGCTTGAGTAGCTGCAAGTGAATTCGATGATATTGTTGTTGCTGAGAGTGAACCATTTTCTGGCTTATCTAGCGTTATACTTACAACTGATAGGTTATCATTCTCTATGTCACTTAGTGTAACAGTACTAAATGGTGCTATGGTAGTATTGTCATTAAATGGTTGCGCCGCTGTTGTGTTACTTATTATTGGTGCATCATTCACACCTATAGAAGATAGAGTAACTGTCGTAGCTATAGAGTTTAAAGCACCATCACTCGCAGTAATAGTAAATGTAACAGACGTACTACTACCAACTGTAATGTTAAAGTTTGTAGTAGGAGTGAAAATTATAGCTCTTAAAGCTGCTTGAACTGTAGAAAGTGATCCAGTTGATACTGTATTTGTACTCAGAGTTCCTTTTGCATCATTGTCTAATGTAATGGTTATATTGACACTGTTACTGTCTATATCGTCAAGCGTGATATTAGAAAATGGTGCAATTGTCATATTGTCATCTACACTTTGTCCTGTAGTAACATCTGCAATAGTTGGAGCGTCATTTATAGGTTCTACTATAAACTTAGTATATGTAACAGGGCTGTATTGCGTTCCATCCCAACCTTGCCACTTATATTTATCTGTACCATTAAAGTCTTGGTTTGGTGTATATGTCATATTTGCATAATCACTACTAATAATCTCTTGATCTACTACTAAAGAACTACCATTTAATGTTAATGTACCATTTGCTACAAGAGAGAGTACTTTTATTTTTGAAAACACTACACTGTTTGCATCTCTAAAATCGTTACTACCATGAGATATAAAAGTATCTTCATCTAAAGTTTTCTCAAGAGCATTAGCAAGAGCAAGTTCAGAAGCAACATCTGCCAAATCAGCAGTTGAGCCAGCTGCATAGTAAACAGTAAACTCTTCACTAGCTTGATCTGCTAAATCATTTAGTCTCATATATATAGCGTAAGAGCCATCGTCATTAGATATGGCTGTATTAGCACTTGGTGCAGTATCTTTAAGATTTGTACTACCATAATCTACAGATATAACACTATCTGCTCTTGATGATGTTGAGTAAAAATAGATCCCTGCTGTACCACCTGTGATCTCAACTACATTAGATCTATCAGCTGCAGTAGAAACCTCTTCAAACTGCTCATCTACAAAGTTACCTCTTTTTTTAGTTGTTGAGTCACTTCCTGCTATATAGTCATCATCAGTACCAACCCAAAACCTTACATTTGTAATGTCACCACCACTAATATTTTTTATTTTTGTACTCATCTTTATAAATGTTTTATTAGGATCAAGTGTATATGTTTGTGTTAACTCAAGTGCTTTGCCACCAACATTAACCTCACCTGTAGATATAATTGTTCCATAACCCTTATTTGAAGAGGTCACATTAAAACCGGAAGTATCAATACTTTGATTTGTAAGTGATGGTGATAACACAACAGTTCCATTAACATTCCAACTATCAGTTCCATCTCCGCCAACACCTATAAAGTTAATTAGTGCCTTATCAAAAAAAGTTAATTTTTGCCATTTATTATCAGCAGAGTCCCAATAAAATGGTTGATTTAGTGTTCCTTTGTCATTTACACTACTCTCTTTTATATTATAATCACTATAAGTAAATTTTTTTCTGCCATCACCATTACCGAAACGAAGATTACCATTATCTAAATCTTTATAGTCACTTATTGTTGTAACTTGATTAATCGATAAAAGATTAGTTGTAGCTAAATAGGCATTTATAACAGTACGTGTATCAGCATAAGTACCATTGGTAGTATAATAAGTTAAATTACTATCAGTTGCATAACCTTTCATGTTAGAGATAAAAGTTACTTGTCCTGTTTCTGAAAGATATACAAAACCAATATTTTCAGCACCAAATATATCGCCGTTACTATGTATAACACTTACAAGTGAATCATCACTACTGTTATAAAGTGACATACTCATATTTGCATCAGATCCATTAAGATATGTAAATTTTACATACTTATTGTCTACATTATAAGCTATATCACTATCATCTAGCGGTTGAGTAAATGATGTCATTTTGAAATATTTTTCAGTGTGAGGTGTCTCTTTTTGTTGAGTAGGATCGGCTGTTATTACACCACTATCATTAAGCATGGCATCATTATAATCAACAGTACCACCGCTAAAACTAAAAACTTGGTTAGTACCCCATTTCCCAGCCTCAATAGAAGCATAAAGGTTAAGTGTAAATAGTAAAATAATTATTAAAATTTTATTCATAACTTGATCCTAACATAATTTGTTTTATTTCTTATTATATCATAAATAATTTTTTACTTAATTAATGAAAAGTAAATATAAATATTGCATAAAAGTTTTATTTAAGTTTTTTACTCTGAAATGATTTTATTTTTAGCTATAATATCTTCCATAAGACAAAGGAATTTCATGCCAAATTTACAACGTTTAACAGTATCGACTATTTTAGTAGCAATTTTTAGCTTATCTTTCATAGGATGTTCAGAGAAAAAAGTTAAGAAAGTAATACCTCCTAAAGATGTTACGATCGTAACTATCAAAAAAGAGCCTATACCTATTTGGATCGACTTTGTAGGTAAAACACAAGCTAACAAAGTAGTAGATGTAACGGCGCGTGTAAGTGGTAGACTAGAGAAAATTCTTTTTAACGTTGGTGACACAGTTAAAAAAGGTGAGACACTATTTGTTATACAAAAAGATGACTACATTGCTCAAGTAGATCGTGCGAATGCTAAACTAGCACAAGATAAAGCAACATTAGATATGGCATTAAAAGATGTAGAACGTTACACTCCTTTAGTACAAAAAGATCTAGCACCTCGTGAAAAACTAGATCAGTTAAAGGCCAGAGCTGATGAAATAAGAGCTATGGTAAGTGCGGATGAAGCAAGTGTTAGAACTGCAAAGCTAGACCTTAGTTACTGTGACGTTGAAGCACGTATAGATGGTACAATAGGTAGAAATCTTATAGATGTTGGAAATGTTGTAGGAACTAATAGTGACAACACAAAATTAGCACAAGTTGTAAACAATGATCCTATGTTTGTCTATTTTTCACCGAGCAATGAGTCACTTTTGAGAATATTTAAATATAGAACAACAGACAAAATGAAAGTTAAGGTTGATCAACCAAATGTATCCTTAAGTGGTGAGTCTAACCAGTATGAAGGTTATGTTGATTTTGTTGATAATGTAACAGATAAAGCAACAGGGACAGTTACAATGAGAGCAACAGTTTCTAACCACAACAAAGAGCTATATTCAGGTGTTTTTGTAGATATTCATGTTTTTGTTACAGATAAAGAGAGTGTTTATTCAGTAGATCCAGTAGCTATAAATCAGAACCAATTAGGCTCATTTGTTTACACACTAGATCAAAATGACACTTTAAAAACAACGCCAGTAACTTTACTTTTTACAAATGATAAATATGCGATCATAACAAAAGGTCTAAAGGACAACGATCGAGTTGTAGTAAGCTCATCTCTTGGTTTAAAAGAGGGTTTAAAAGTAGCACCTAAAGCAAAAGTGAGTAAGTAGATGTTCTCAGTTTTTTTCATTAAGCGTCCTATTTTTGCGAAAGTGATCGCAATACTTACGACACTTTTAGGACTTATTGCTATTCCTATTTTACCTATTGCTCAGTTTCCAGAGTTAACTCCTTCGCAAGTTCAAGTAACTGCAACATACACGGGTGGTAGTGCCTTAGTTGTTGAGAACTCTGTAACTCGTCCAATAGAAGAGCAAGTTAATGGTGTTGAGGGAATGCTCTATATGAGCTCAACTAGTGCCGCTGATGGTAGTGCAAAAATAAGTGTATTTTTTGAGCCTGGCTACCCATTAAGTATAGCCGCAGTTGATGTTCAAAATAGAGTCTCCATGGCAATGTCACAACTTCCACAAGAGGTGCAAAGAACTGGTGTTCAGACAAAAAAAGTCTCAACAAATATGGTTCAAGCAATCACTCTTAGTTCTGAGTCAGAACTCTACAATGGAGCTTATTTAAGCAACTACGCCTCTATAAACATAGTAAATGAGTTAAAAAGTATAGCAGGCGTTGGTGATGTAATGATATGGGGTGAGAAAAAATATTCAATGAGAATATGGCTCGATCCTAACAAAATGGCTGCTATGAGTTTAGCACCATCTGATGTAACAAATGCGATCGATGAACAAAATAAGCAAGCGGCACTAGGTCAAATAGGTGCTTCACCTATGCCACATGACAATATGTTTCAATATACGATCACTTCAAAAACAAGACTAGATAGCACAACTGAATTTGAGAATATTGTAATACGTGCAAATAGTGATGGATCTATTTTACGCCTAAAAGATATTGCTAAAGTTGAGTTAGGTGCTGAGACTTACTCATGGGAATCAAAACTTAATGCTAAACCATCTGCCGTAATCGCAGTCTTTCAACTTCCTGGTGCAAATACGATCGATATTGCTAACCATTTAAATAGTAAAATAAAAGAGCTTTCAAAACGCTTTCCTGAAGGTTTGGTTGCAAAAGCTACTTATGATTCTACCAAATTTGTTCGCATCTCTATGAAGGAGGTTGTTCAAACACTTTTTGAAGCGCTTATTTTGGTTGTGATCGTAACATTTGTTTTTTTACAATCATGGAGAAGTACTTTTATACCAACTCTAGCGATCCCTGTTTCGCTTATAGGTACTTTTGCGGTTATGTTAGCGATCGGCTTCTCTATAAATACTCTTACACTTTTTGGACTAATTCTGGCCATTGGTATTGTTGTTGATGATGGTATTATTGTTGTTGAAAATGTTGAGAGGGTTTTAGAAGAAGAACCAGACCTTAGTGTGATGGAAGCAACCGAAAAAGCTGTTAAAGAGATCATGACACCTGTTATATCTACAACACTTGTACTCTTAGCTGTTTTTATACCTGTTGCATTCATACCCGGTCTATCTGGTGCACTATATAAACAGTTTGCACTTACGATCTCTATCTCTGTACTTATATCTGCGATCAATGCTCTTTCACTCTCACCTGCACTTGCGGCTTCTATGATCAAACGATCTGATCCAACTAAGAAAAAAGCTAAGTTTTTTATAAAGTTTGATGAGTATTTTGATAGATTTAGGTCAGCTTACGTTAGGTTTTTAACTAAAATTATTGCAAAGTGGCAAATAAGTATTGTACTCTTTATTGCTGGACTTGGACTAACTGTTTATGCTTTTCAAGCACTACCTACTGGTTTTGTTCCGGATGAGGATCAAGGTGCATTTGTTGTCTCTATTCAACTACAATCTGGTGCAGCATTAGAACAGACTGAGCGAGCTTCAAAAGAGGCACAAGGTATAATTCAAAAAATGAACGGTGTAGTTGACATAATAGAGGTTGATGGCTTCTCTGCTATTACACAAGGAAGACTATCTAATGCTGCGCTATTTTATGTTGTTTTAGAAGATTGGGATAAAAGAAAAACACCTGAACTAGCACTTACTTATATTATGGCGCAAGTAAAAGATAAAACTTCACATATAGATGGTGCTTCAGTCTCACCATTTAACCTACCTTCTATTCCAGGACTTAGTCCTGTTGGTGGTTTCTCTTTAGAGTTGCAAAACTATAGTTCAGCTCCACTTCAAGAATTTAAAGATTATGCAGATAAAGTCATAGAAGAAGCAAGTAAAGATCCTAGAATACTCTATGCAATCACAACTTTTGCTAATAACTATCCACAGCTTGAAGTTGATATTGACAGATCTAAAGCACAAACTCTTGATCTTAAAATGTCTGATGTCTTTACAGCTCTACAAGTCAACTTAGGTTCTGTATATGTAAATGATTTTAATAAGTTTGGTAAAGTCTACAGAGTCTATGTACAAGCTGATCAAAAGTATAGACAAAACCCTGATGACATCTCTAAACTATTTGTAAAAAATAGCAATGGGGATATGGTACCACTAAGTGCAATTGTTAAAGTAAAAAGAACAAATGGTGCTTCAATGATCAACCACTTTAACACATATAGAAATATAACTATAAATGGTCTTCACAACATTAAAGATGGTTACAGCTCTGGTGATGCAATAACAGCTATGAAAGAGATCTGTGATCGAGTTCTACCATCATCTTATGGCTACAAATGGTCTGGTATGTCTCTTCAAGAGATCACCGCTGGGAATGCAGCTTTATATATCTTTATGCTATCAATATTTATAGTTTTTCTATTCCTAGCTGCACAATATGAGAGTTGGTTAATGCCTCTTATGATCATGCTTCCTATTCCTATAGTTCTTTTTGGTGCACTCGGTTCTAACATGATTGCAGGACTTATGAACAATATATACACACAAGTTGGTATGGTTCTGCTTATTGGTATGGCATCTAAAAATGCTATTTTGATTGTTGAGTTTGCTAAAGACTTACGAGAAGAGGGTCAAGGGATCACCGAAGCGGCAATAAATGCAGCTTCTCAAAGATTACGTCCTATTCTTATGACTGCATTTGCATTTATATTAGGTGTTTATCCTCTTGTTGTTGCAAGTGGCGCTGGAGCAGCTTCAAGAAATGCCATGGGTACAGCAGTATTTGGTGGAATGATTATGTCAACCATTTTAACTCTGCTATTTACTCCTGTTCTATTTGTACTACTTGAGAGACTTAGAGAGAAAAAAGGTAGTGTTGAATAGAATATGAAAAAAATTAATCCTCTTCTACTAAAGGATGAATGGACACAACAAGAGTTTTTAGAAGCTAAAAAAAACTTAACTAAAGAAGTTTTTTTAGTTGACACTATCCTCTCGCCATTCGAAAAAGAAGATAGCATAACATATAACCCTTATGAGCTTGTAAACAAACCAAAAGGTTCAGTTTTTGTATTTTACTGCGATAGTGGTAAAGCAACACTCAATAGACTTAAAGAGTATAAAGAGAAGTTTAAAGATTACGTCTGTATTTCACTTAAGGGTGGAAAAGGTTACTGGCGTAAAAATTACAGAATAGAGGAATAACATGACAAAAATAACAACCGCACTTTTAACACTAACTAGCTTTGCGATCGCAGCTGACTCAATAGCTTCTTTAGAACAAAATGTACTAAATAGTAAGCTAGTAACAAAAACTGGTCTATCATACGAGGACAACACAGGCAATACTGTTTCAAATAAGTTTAGTTTAGCACTTGATGCAAAAAAAAGTTGGGGAAAACACATTTTCACTTTTGACTTTGATATGGACTTTGCTTCGGCTGATAAGAAAGAAGACAAAAATATTTGGTACACTCAGTTAAGCTACGATCGTGTTCTTAATAGTACTTTAGCAGTAAACTACCTTATAAACTACAAAGATGATCGTTATGCAAATTTAGAACGCTTTAACACTGGACCAGGTCTTATGTATCAAACTTATAAAAGTACAACTATGCTTTTAAATACACAGTTAAATATACTTTACGCTAAAGAGAATAAAATTATAAACTCACAATGGAACGATCGTGACTTTATAGCTTCTCAAGTTGGCTTTGACTATACATGGAAGATTACAAATAATTTTACTTTCACACAAAATGCAACGTATAATATAGAGGTAGAAGATAATGAAAACTTCACAGCATACTCTAAAACTTCAGTAGAGAGTAAAATAACTGATATGTTTGCACTTGGCGTAAGCTATAAAGTTGACTATGTGAATGTTCCAGCAAGTGGAAAAGAGGCAACTGACACTAAAACATTAGTGCAGTTTATTATTAACTACTAGAGTTATTAACGTTTAAGGCCTATTAAAACCTCAAGGAGCTGATCTGAAGTTGAGATCGTCTTTGAGTTGGCTTGATACCCTTTTTGAATAATAATAAGTTGGGTAAGTGATCGTGAAAGATCCACATTTGAAGCTTCTAGAGCTGATGACTGAATAAAACCACGTCCACCAGTTGCAGCAGTCCCACGGATCGGGTCTCCTGAGTTGGCAGAAGCTAAGAAAACATTTCCACCATCTGTTAATAAACCTTCATTATTAGCAAACTTAGCCATAGAAACTTGACCTAAACCAAAACTTCTACCATTACTAAAAGATCCGATCAATGTACCACTTTGATCTACTCTAATACCATTCAAATCACCACCAGTATAACCATCTTGTGAAATACCACTTGTTGCACTTGAAGCAGAAAAAGATGTCATTCCATCATAAAGACCTGCTGTACCAAAGTTTAAATTAACTTTTTGATCTCCTGCTGATCCATTATTTGCAGAAAAAGAGACAAACTGAGGATCTTTTCCTGAGAGTGAACCATCGTTATTAAATTTAACATAACCTGTTCTCTCATTATATGGTAAAACAGTGTCAATTGTTGCAGGATCTGGAACAATTATATTCATAGCCCATTTTGAGCCTGTACTTTGGTCTACAATCTCTTTTCTAAATGTCATTTGAAGAGTATGTTTAGAACCTAAAGAGTCATAAATATCTATACTACTTGCATGAGTTGCAGCATTAAAAGCTTGTGAAGCTAGAGGTGTTGTTGAGTTTACTATACCTGTCATTGCTGACATACTATTAGAAAAATAAACATTATTATCGCTACTCTCTAATGCTGTAATTGCATAGTTCATAGAAGTACCAAGACCTGAAGCATTAGAATTAGCTATCTTAACTCGCCCACTTGAGTCAGTAGATGCAGAATAGTCAATAATTGCAAGATTACCAGCTGTAATTCCTGCTGCATCACCTGCAGTATTACCTGCCGCTTGAGCTGTAGCAATTTCACCAGCAGTAGGGTTAGCTGGATCTGCAGCAGTAGCTATAGATGCTGCATATGCTGTTGTGTATGCAGGTGCATATGCAGCATTATAGTTAACATCATAAGCATCTTGATCCAACTGTGTTTCAATCCCATTTAAAAAACCGGCCATAGTATGAAAAGTTTTTGTTGCACCAGAACCAACTGTGTCAGAGCTGTCATGATATGTATATTTATAAGCTGTAGTTTCATCAAATGATGTTGCACCAGCGGCTGTTTGAGCACCTGTCAATGGATCGACATATATGTCAAATGCTTCATCTGTTGCACCAGCAACTAACAAAATATTCTTCTTTGAATCACCATCTGTTTGATTTGTATTTGTAAGTATTACACCAGTAGCCGCTGCATTTAAAGAGGCTAAAACACCAGTGTCTGCTGTCTTAGCATTAATTAGGTTTTGAATTTCAACTGCATTTTGAGCAGCCGTATTTCCTGCTGTTGTTGTACCCGCAATAGCTATTCCATTAAGAGTAATATTTAATATATTTGATTTAGTAGTTGCTACTTGGTTACCTACACCACTAATATCAATATCAGCACTAGGTGTCCAATCAGTAATTTCAATTTTAGTTGTCTTATTAGACGTAGTTAATGTAAATTCTTGCGTAGCATCATCATAGGTTGCTGTAATATCACCACCTACAGCATTTATAGCATCTCTAATATTATTACCAACTGTTAGTCTTGAGTCACCATCAGTAATGGTAACCTGAGCTACTGCATCACCACTTATTTTAAAATCTAATGTACCATCATTTGCAGCAGTAATAGGAAATGTACCTGCCATTGCAGGAGTTACCATAGTGTCATAATAATCAACTTGTTGCATTGTAGGACTTACTGCACTATAACTTGACATCCAAACACCTTGTCCTTGTGTTAAACTAAGTGCTCGTCCTTCATCGTTAAACATTACATTCATATTTTCTGATGTTGGAATAACTGTACCTTCATCATTAGTTGTTACATATGTGCTTGTTGTTGAATCATATGCAACAGAATACGCATGCACAAAACTCTCAACCGGACTTCCTGAATTAAGGTTTGCTTTTAGGTTTACTTCTGTTGTAGCTTGTGCTGGAGTTGTAAGTCCGGGTGGAATTATAATAGGTACGATCGGACCTGTTGAGTCAACCTTAAGTGTTGTCTCATCTCTAAGCCAACCTTGAACTACAAAACCATTGTTGTCAACAAAGTTACCAGCTGAGTCAAATTTAAAGTCACCTGCTCTTGTATACTTTAAAGTGTCTCCACCATCTCCACTAACTATGAAGAAACCATCACCTTGAATGGCAAGGTCGGTATTTTTGTCGGAGTTTTGAACTGAACCTTGTGAAAAGATTCTTGTCATTGAGGCTACAGTTACACCAAGTCCGACTTGAGTAGCATTCTTACCACCTAGGTCTCCTTGAGGGGCCGTTGCGATCTGACTTACTTGAGCTAATAGATCTGAGAAGTTTGCACGTGAGTATTTAAAACCAACAGTGTTAACATTAGCAATGTTGTTTGCTTCGACATCCATTGCTATTTGATGCGACTGTAGTCCTGAAATTCCTGAGAATAATGATTTTAACATGGTTTTTCCTTATACGTAGGTTCTAAATTTAATTTTAGAACACTATTTAATTCATAATTTACGTTAGTAAAGATACCAAGCAATTTCTATTCCTTACTATCTTTTCATCTCTAAAGCTTTTTTGATCATCTCATCACCAGTTGTAATTAGTTTAGAGTTAGCACTATAAGCTTTTTGCATTATTATTAGGTTTGTCATTGACTCTGTTAAGTTTACATTTGAAGTCTCTAGTTTATTGTTGTATATATGAGTTCCAGTCATATACTCACCACTAGCATCTTTCCAGAAAACAGCGTCGCCACTATCAGAACTTCGTTGATACTTACTTGCACCAACTCTCTCTAATCCCTGCTCATTTTGAAAATGGTATACAGCAAGTCGTCCAACAGAAGTTGTAACTCCATTAGAAAATGAAGCCATCATATTGCCATCATCAGCAACAGCGTAACCTACAAGATCTCCACCAACTATTCCATCAGATTTAGATGAGAGTGAAGTTTCAGGTCCTGTTGAGCGAATACCTACGAGACCTTGACCTATATCTACAACAGTATTAACTCCATTGTTATCCATATCTCTTAATGGATTTTCTGTAAGTCCACCAGTCTCATCAAATAGAAGTACTGCATCTTGCGTATCATAAACAATACCACTATCTTTATCTGCACCTTGAGGAACTATTTTTGCATTTACATTCCATGATATACCTGTAGCTGGCTGAGTGTCACTTAGTGTAAAAGTTAAAAATAGTCCATTTTCATTGCCTTCACCATCAACTATAGTTGAACCAACAGTTCTAACAACTTGAGAGGCAGGAACATCCGTAGGCGGAAAACCTATATTTCCAAAAAATTCTCCATAAGATGTAGCTTGTGGTGGGACACTCATATCTTTTGGAAAGTTAAGTGGCACTTGTGCACCAGGTTCTGTAAAAGCTGTCGAATTCTTGAGCTCACTTATAGCCCAGTTTCCCTCCCCATCTAGTGTAAAGTTGTTACCTACAGTACCAAGAACACTCATGCCATCATTAGTAACCATATTTCTACTGCCATCAAAAATAAAGTCACCAGCTCTTGTAAAATAAGTTCCTACTGGATCTTGAATACCAAACCAACCCTCACCTGCGATCGCTAAGTCAGTTGCTTTGTTAGTTCTCTCAAAAATACCTTGTGCTGTATTCATAGTAGTGGCATTTATTCTAGTACCAATACCTACTTGGTTATCAGTTGGACCCGTATTAGAACCACTTACTATTTTTTCTTCTAAAAGATCACCAAATTCTGCAACAGTGCTACGAAAACCAACGGTGTTAACATTCGCAATATTATCAGCAGTTACATCTATTGCTGTTTGGTATGCTGTAAGTCCAGTTATTCCTGTATAAAATCCTTGAGTCATCTAAAATCCTTTAATAGATCTCTTTAATTGAATCAATAGGGACATAATTAGAACCTAGTTTAACTGTAGCTGTTCCATTATCAAATCTAACTGACTCTATTGGATAAGCGCCCATTCTAGTATATTTATCTTCATCGGCTTGGTCTTTATAATTTGACTCAATATAATAAGCACCTGCATCAACTTTTGCACCTGCGTTATCTGTTCCATCCCAGTCAAATGTATAAACACCTTTAGCATTTTCTTCAAGAGCTATGTCTTTAATAGTATTTCCATTAGAATCCATTATAGTTACATTACCGCTCTTAACATCAGTAGGAAAATACATCTCAAACTTAATAGGTTGGTCTTCATATAGAACACCATTACTACCTATATCTGCAGTCTTGCCTATAGCACCTAAAATACTATACTGTTGAGAAGTTCCTAATGACTTTGCTAACTCTTCTAGTGCATTATTTGTTTTATCTGTTGCCTCTAGTGTTGCTAGTTGTGAAGTCTGAGTTAGAATTTTTTCACTATCCATAGGTTCTGTTGGATCTTGGTACTGAAGCTCCACTAAAAGAAGCTTCATAAAGTCATCTTTTCCTAAAATTCCATCAGGATTTGTTCCTAAGGGTGCGTCTGTTAAATTAGTTCCTGTTGAAGCTAACCCTGATACTGTTGTTGTTCCACCATAAGCGTCTATTGCCATAATTTGTCCTTTAAATGTATTTTGGTAATACTATTTCTAAATTTTCTACGTTTTCATTTTCTGCTAGGTCTAAGTTTTCATAAACTTCGAGAAGATGTTTTTGATTCGGGTGTTGTTGATTCTGCTGTTTTTGTTCTTGGGATCCTTGTTGGTTTTGGCTAAGTTGATTTGAATTACTACTGTTTGAGCTACTTGAGTCTGAACTCTGTTGTGTTGTACCCATATTAAGGGTGGCGTTACCTAATCCACTAGCATTAAGCTGCGCACGAAGATCACCTACATTTTGTGAGAGTATATTTAAAGCATTGCTATTTGCATTTAGCTTAATAACAACATTGTCTCCTCTTTGAATAAGTGTAACCTCAACACTACCTAGTTTTTCAGGGTTTAACTTCATCGTAATTTTTGTAAATGGTGGTTTATAGTTATCAGCAGCTTCTTTAAGTGAGCTAGATAGTCCACCTAAAAAAGTTTTTGTCTCAGTTGGAGTTAGTTTAATGTCACTACTCTTATTTAAAGTATTTAAAATAGAAGTTTTAGGTGCTATGTCTACTTTAACATCAGCCTTTACATCTACTTTAACTTCTTCTTTTAAAAGTTCACTAGCAACTTTTTTATCAGGATTAAGTAAGTTTACTAATGTTGCTTTAGCTTTTACTTTCTCATTTAATGGTTCAGCTAGTTTTTGCTCTTCATTAGTTTCAAGTTCTAAGTCACTACTCTCTTGTGGTTTCACTTCAACTTTTTGAGCCTTTACATCAACCTTTATATCTTTTACATTTTCTTGCTTAAGATCTATTTTAGTAGTTTGAACATCTTTTTTATCAGTTTTTATATTTTCTTCTTTTGAAATAACAGTCTCTACTTTATCGCCCTTCTTAGTCTCAACTTTTTTATCTGTCAAAATCTGAGCAAGAGGTGTTTTTTCTACTGCGTTCTCTTGTTTGAGTATAACTTTCTCACTAGAGTTATTTTGCTGTAGAGCAACTTCTTGTTTTACATTTGTAGTTTTTGTTAAATCTTTTGGTATCTCTTTAATGTTACTCTCTTCTTTAGTATCAAAAATATTAATTTTTTCTTCAACCTTAGCACCTTTAGCAGGTATATGTTCAACATTTATTTTTTTAATATCAATACCCATCTCTTTAGCTTTACTTAAAAGCCCTTTTAGAGTTTTAGGCATATCTTCTTGTTTAAAATCTTTACCCATAATTTGTTGTAGTTTATCTTTTAAGTACTCTTTTGCATTAGCAATAAGCTCTTTGACTTGTGCTACATCCAAAGTCTTAGTAAGCTGTGGGTTTAGAGCTTTAAAATCTCTTTGCTCTTCAGATGAAAGCTCTGAAAGTATTGCTTTTAGGTCTTTTAACTCTATAGCTTCTCCATCAGAATCACCTTTAGTAAGCGAAAGTATATTTTTTAAATTTGTTGTACCGTTTTCACTACTCTCTGCCTCTTGAGAAACTAGAGCTAAAAGTGCGGGGTCGTCTTTACCTTTAGTAAGTCCCATTCCCTCAAGCATTTGAGCAAATTTTCCATCACCACCCTCTTTAGAAACATTAGTAGTCATTAAGCCTATTTGGGCTTTAGGAGTGTCAACTTTTGCTTCAAGGTTCATCATGAAAATTCCTTTATATTAGAGTTTTTCTAAAAAAAAGCAATAACTATTCCATCTAAGTAAAATAGTTTCCCTAATCAAATTATAATAATTATTTGGATATGATCGCGATAATTAAATAAGGGATACTCCCAATATCAAGGAATTATATTGCAAAAAATAAGAAATATTGCCGTTATCGCTCACGTTGATCATGGTAAAACAACACTAGTTGATGGGCTTTTAGAGCAATCAGGTACATTTGGATCACATGAACAACATGAAGAGCGTGCTATGGATAGCAACGATCTAGAAAAAGAGCGTGGTATTACGATTCTTTCAAAAAATACTGCGATCAGATACAAAGATCACAAAATTAACATTATTGATACTCCGGGTCACGCGGATTTCGGTGGAGAAGTTGAGCGTGTTCTTAAAATGGTTGATGGTGTTTTACTTCTTGTAGATGCTTATGAAGGTGTTATGCCTCAAACTAAGTTTGTTGTTAAGAAAATGTTGGCTTTAGGAAAAATTCCTATTGTTGTTATTAACAAAATTGACAAAGATTCTGCGGATCCTGATCGTGTTGTTGATGAAGTTTTTGACCTATTTGCTGATATGGGTGCAACGGAAGATCAACAAGACTTCGTAGTTGTTTATGCAGCTGCTCGTGATGGTATAGCTAAAATGGATATGAGTGACCCAGATGGAAACTTTGAGTGTCTTTTTGATCAAATTTTAGAAGCTATTCCAGTTCCAGATGGTTCAAAAGATAATCCTGCTCAAGCGCAAGTATTTACACTTGATTATGATAACTATGTTGGAAAAATTGGTATTGCTCGTATTTTCAATGGTACACTTAATAAAGGTGATCAAATTATGCTTGCAAAAGCTGATGGCGAACAAGTTAAAGGTAAAATATCTAAACTTATAGGCTTTCACGGTCTAAACAGAATGGAAATTGACTCGGCTGAAGCTGGCGATATTATCGCTTTTGCTGGTATGGAAACTGTTGATGTTGGCGACAGTGTTGTTGATCCAACTAATCCTATGCCACTAGATCCTATGCATATTGAAGAGCCTACTCTTTCAGTTGTATTCTCTGTAAATGACTCTCCACTTGCAGGAACAGAAGGTAAACATGTAACTTCAAACAAACTTCGTGAACGTCTTGAAGCTGAAATGACAACAAATGTTGCAATGAAGTGTGAAGTTGTTGGTGAGGGTAAATTTAGAGTTAGTGGCCGTGGTGAGCTTCAAATTACTGTTCTTGCTGAAAATATGCGTCGTGAAGATTTTGAGTTCGGTATTTCTCGTCCAGAAGTTATCGTTAAAGAGATTGATGGTGTTAAGTGTGAGCCATTTGAGCATTTAGTTATTGATGTTCCTGAAGAGCTTGGTGGTGGTGTTATTGAGCGTCTTGGTAAAAGAAAAGCTGAAATGAAATCAATGATCCCAATGGGTTCAGGTTTCCAAAGAATTGAGTTTGAAATTCCTGCTCGTGGACTTATCGGGTTCCGTGGTCAATTTCTAACAGATACTAAAGGTGAGGGTATTATGAATCACTCTTTCTTAGAGTTTAGAGCTTACAGTGGTACAGTTGCTTCTCGTCAGTATGGAGCACTAATTTCTACAGAAAATGGTGCTGCTGTTGCTTACTCAATCTTCAACTTACAAGATCGTGGTTCAATGTTCCTTAACCCGCAAGATAAAGTTTATGAAGGTATGGTTATTGGTGAACATAGTCGTTCTAATGACTTAAGTGTTAACCCTATTAAAGGTAAGCAACAATCAAATGTACGTTCAAGCGGTGCGGATGATGCTATTAAACTTGTTCCACCTCGTGACATGAACTTAGAAAAAGCTCTAGAGTGGATCGAAGATGATGAGTTACTTGAAGTTACACCTAAGCATGTTCGTATTCGTAAACGTCACTTAAATGAAAATGATAGAAAACGTAACGCAAGATAGTAATACCTACATATATTCCAAGCTCATAAAATGAGCTTGGTTATAAGCTACTCTAAACTTAAATAGGCAACTTACACTGCATAAAAATATACCTAACTTTTAGATAAATTACTTTAAAATATCATGTAATATTGAACAATTAAAAAGGAAAATTATGATTATAAATAGTGAATTAACCATTTTAATTGTAGATGATCAAAAAACAAATATTGAGATGGTAAAAGCAATTTTAGATGATGAAGAGTACCAAATAGCTGAAGCAACAAGCGGTAAAATGACTCTTGAAATCACTTTCAATAAAAAAATTGACCTTATATTGCTAGATATAAATATGCCTGAAATGGATGGTTTTGAAGTGTGTGAGCGTCTTAAAAAAGATAATAACACAAAAGATATACCTATAATATTTTTAAGTGGCGATACTAGTAGTGAGGCTATAACAAAAGCTTTCTCATTAGGTGGAGTTGATTATATAAGAAAACCATTTAACTCGCTAGAGCTTATAGCACGTGTAAACACTCACCTTACAATTAGAAAGTATATGATAGAAAATAGTGCAAAACAGACTCGTCTTGCTCAGCTAGTCTCAATAGATCCTCAAACAAAAGCATTTAATAGACTTAAGTTTACATCTTCACTCAAACAACTTATAGTTAAATCGAGAGAAAAAAAGCAAGCGCTATCTTTAGTTTACATACAGATAAATAACCTTAGCAAAGTAAATAAAATGTTCAATACTAAAAAAGGTGACCAAGTTCTTGCAAAGTTTGCTAAAATAACTAGCGGCTGTATAAGAAAATCAGATATATTTGCAAGAATTTATGGCGCTCAATTTGCTATTATTTTGCCAAAGACACCTTTAAATATTGCTCAAAAAATTGCTAATAATATTACTAGTAAACTCAACTCAGAACTATTTAATGACTCTTCTGCTTCATGCTCAATAGTAGTTACAAAAAATGAAGATATGGAGGATATGGATGAGTTTATATCAAGAACTTCAATAATTTTAAAAGAGAGCTAAACTCTTTAATGTATAATATAAAACCTAAAATTTAGTGAGCCTATAATCATGAATAGAAAAAAAATATATAACCCCGAGTCAACAGAAAGTGTAAATGATCGTAAAATATTTGGTGGTAATCCAACTGGTATTTTTGAACTTAATAACATAAAATATCAATGGGCATATAATCTTTGGGAAGTTATGCTTAACAACACATGGTTTCCTAAAGAGGTTGATATGACTCGAGATATAGGTGACTATAAAAACCTAACAGAAGTTGAGAAGTCAGCTTATGATAAAGCTCTTTCACAACTTATTTTCATGGACTCACTACAAACTAATAATATTATAGACAACATAAACCCTTTTGTTACATCACCGGAGATCAACCTTATTTTAGTAAGACAATCTTACGAAGAAGCTCTTCACTCACAAAGCTACGCTGTTATGGTTGACACAATTAGTACTAATTCTGAAGAAATTTATGAGTTATGGCGTAAAGATATGATGCTCAAGCAAAAAAATGATGCTATTGCAAAAATATATTTAGAATTGGCTAAAAACCCAACTGATCGAAATTTTGTAAAAGCTTGTTTTGCTAACCAAATTTTAGAAGGTATTTACTTTTATAGTGGTTTCGCTTACATCTATACACTTGCTCGTTCTGGAAAAATGTTAGGAAGTGCACAGATGATCCGCTTTATTCAGCGTGATGAAGTTACTCACCTTGTACTCTTTAAAAACCTTATAAACACTCTAAAAAAAGAGAGAAGCGATCTTTTTGATGCAGAACTAGAAGCAGAAGTTTATGAGATGTTCAAAGAGGCAGTTAACCTTGAAGTTCAATGGGGTCAGTACATTACACAAGGTCAAATATTAGGTCTTACTGACGCTATAGTTGAGCAGTATATTCAATACCTTGCAGATGATAGACTTCAATCTGTTGGAATGCAAAAAATTTATAATGTTACTAACCCAATAAAATGGGTTGATGACTTTGCAAGTTTTAACGATCAAAAAACTAACTTTTTTGAAGGAACTGTAACTAACTACTCAAAAGGGAGCTTAGACTTAGATGACTTCTAGAGACTTAGTTACTCTAAGCTTTGAGAGTAAAAATGACTACAATTCTAATTTAGAAAAACTTATTTCACTTATACAAGAAACTCCTTATAATGCGATCGTAGTCGCACCAGAGGTATGTCTTACAAATTTTGACTATGAAAATATGGCAATAGCTGCTGAGTTTACACAAAAAGCGATCGAAGAACTCTACTCAATTTTAGAGGATCGCTACCTTTTCTTTACTACGATCGATAGATTACATGATGATTATGTTAATGAAGCTAAGGTTTTACATAACTACAAAATAATTCATACACAAGCCAAAGCTAAACTGTTTCGTTTGGGAAATGAGACACAACACTTTAGAAAAGGTAGCGAAGATGAGATCACTTTTATAAATATTGATGGTATTAAATTTGCGATACTTATCTGTTTTGAACTGCGTTTTAAAGAGTTATGGACTCAGATTGAAGGTGCTGATGTTGTGGCTATTCCCTCACAATGGGGAAAAACAAGAAGTGAAGCTTATGAGACACTTACTCGCGCGCTTGCTATAATGAATCAATGTTACGTAGTTGCTAGTGATATGAGAAATTTAGATACAACAGGAAGAAGCTCTATAACTACTCCTTTTGGTCTTCAAAGTTTTGTAGAGGGCGAAACACTTACAAAACCTTACGATCGTAAAAAAATTATAAAAATTAGACGTCAATTAGATGTCGGAATAGAGTGGTAATTCATACATGAGTAATATGAACGATCGCGTAATTGGTATGAAAAATAGTCGTTTAGCTGATGATATTCACGCTAAATTTACGATCAGCGATCGTGTAAAAGATGCGATCGCAAAAACAAACCGTGAAGCATTTGTTCCAACTGGTTTTAAACACAATGCTTACAGACTTGACGCTCTACCACTTAGTGAGCAACAGTGGATCAGCTCACCACTTACAGTTGCTAAAATGACAGAGTACCTGCACTGTGACAATAGTGTTGATAGTGTTTTAGAAATAGGTTGTGGAAGCGGTTACCAAGCCGCAGTCTTGAGTAATATTTTTAGACGTGTGTTTACGATCGAGCGTATAGAGTCACTTATGATCGAGACTAAAAAACGTTTTCGCGATCTTGGAATAAACAACGTACACACAAGAACAGACGATGGTCAAAATGGCTGGATCCAATACGCTCCTTACGATCGCATAATATTCTCAGCAACTGCAAAAAAAGTACCTCAAAAAATATTTGATCAACTAGCTGATGGCGGTATTTTAGTAGCACCTGTTCAAAAAGGCTCTAAAGAGATTATAATGCGCTATTTTAAACGTGGTGATGAGATTCATGAAGATGAACTAGACGAGTGTGTATTTGTACCAATTTTAGATGGTATGCAGAGTAAATAAGCTTTAGTAATATCAACTTTTATTAGAAGTTATTATTAGCCCAAATTATAAATTCTACTAAACTTAACACATCTATATTTGTGGGGTTATTGTTTTGATAAATGCCTTTAGAAGCTGCATTTTTTAACCATTTTAAAGCCCCTTCTTTATATCCATTTCCATCAACAACAATTATTACATCTTTTTCAGGCATAGCTTCGATACAATTTAAATATAAATACGGAAATTTTTCATCAACACTTCCAGCACTCTGTTGCCATTTACATTCTATTCTAATTTCAAGTTTATAAACCTCACTTTTTAGCAAAAATTCTGTATTTCCACTATGTCCGTATATAGTTTGAAAAGGTACATTTTCTAAAAGGAGTTCTGAACCATAATTTTCTCTATTTTTATCCCAAATACGATATTTTACAACCTCAAAACCTTTAGCTTTGAATGTTGATACAACAGTTTGTTCTAAAACATTACCAGAACTATTTGCCTTATTTCCTTGTCCTCTAGCCACTATAAACTCCTTAATAATTAGTTACAATAACTTCTTTTATTTTACCTCTACCACTAGCTTTTGAGTTAATAGAACGTGTTGCTTCTACTATATGAAATTTGTAACCTTCATATAACTCTTTAACGTATGGTGTATCAGAGTTTGAGAGCATAAAATAAGCTCCTAGCTCTTCAATATAGTCACAAAGCTCTCTAAGGCGCAGTTGCATATCTTCGTCAAACCCTTTGTCTGTATAACCTGTAAAACTAGATGTTTCACTAAGGGGAACATATGGTGGATCAAAATAGACAAAGTCACCCTCTTTTATATGCTCTTTTATATTCTCAAAGTCACCTGTTGTGATCTCAGTATCTTTTAAAAGTTCACTACAGCTCATAATGTTCTTTGCATCATAATATCTAGGATTTTTCTGCTTACCAAAAGGAACATTACACTCTCCCTTTGAGTTAACTCTATACAGACCGTTAAAACCACTCTTATTAAGATAAATAAACCTACTAGCACGTTCAACTAATGTTAGTTTTTTAAACTTCTTAACATCACGATCTAAAACTCTTAGCTCATAGTAGTACTCAGACTCATTTATATGCTTATCTAAATCGCTCATAAGCTCTTGGGGGTTATCTCTAAGTATTTTATATAGATTTGTAAGTTCTGGATTGTAGTCATTAATAAATGCATTAGTATGTTTAAGATCAAAAAAGAGTGCTCCACCGCCTATAAAAGGCTCAAAATATCTATTATATTTTTTAGGTAAAAGTCTTTTAATATCGTTTATAAGTTGTCTTTTTCCACCAACCCATTTTATAACTGGTTTACTCATATGCACTATCCTCTTCTTTTTCATAATAGTACAACATAAATATTTTTAGAACTGATTATATGTCAATTTGCAATATTTTCTGCAAACTCTAGCTCTTTATACTTAACACTTGAAGCTATAAAAAATAGTTGCGAACTCTGCAGTGATGAAATATTGTCATACTCACCAAGTCCAAAACCCACTTTAGTATCTTCAAAAAGAAGACTCATGCCTTCACTCATATCTAACATTGTTAGTTTTGCATTATCTACTAAAGTAGCATTTGAGACTTCGCTAAACTCTAACTTTAAGTTAATCCAGTCAAATGCTCTGTTCTCATCTTGAAGTGAAAACTCTATGTTTATAGTTATTGGATCAACTATTGTTATGGCTCTTATTTCACTATCACAGAAGTTATTAAAACGTTTTAATAACTTCTGTTTTACTTTAGGAGTTAAAGGTTGCATTTGTGACCTACTGACAACCAACACACTCCATTGATCTATCTTCAACATCATTAGCAACATCAGGTGACTGACTTCTTAGGTAGTAAGTTGACTTAAGACCTAGTTTCCACGCAAGAGTGTAAATATCGTTAAGATATTTACCACTAGCTTTGTCAAGTGTTATAAATATATTCAGACTCTGACCTTGATCAATCCATTTTTGACGAATTGCTGCAGCTTTTATAAGGATACGTTGATCTAGATCGTACGCAGGAATATAATAAGACCATGTTTCAGGAGAAAGTTTCGGTACAACAACAGGTATGAGACCACTTAAGTTCTCTTCAAACCATTTTCTCTTATAGACTGGTTCTATTGCTTGTGTTGTTCCTGTTAAAATAGAGATCGAGCTTGTAGGTGCGATCGCCATTAGGTAACCATTACGCATACCATCTCTCTTAATTATTTCACGAAGTTCATTCCAGTCATATGCAGTTGAGCTAAACAGACCGTCACGATCAACTAAATTTTGAACTTCAGCAGTTGCATGATCCATAGGTACAATTCCACGACTCCATTTTGAACCTTCAAAGTCAGGGTATGAACCTTTCTCTTTTGCTAAAGCGGATGAGGCTTTAATAGCGTTATAACTAACAGACTCCATAACTTCATCAATCTTATCAAAGTGTTTTTGTGTTCCCCACTCTATAGCATTTTCTGCTAACATTTGTGCTTCACCCATAACACCAAGTCCGATCGCACGAGAACTCAGGTTTGTTCTTTTTACTTTTTCTAATGGGTAAAAGTTAAGATCTATAACATTATCTAACGCACGAATAGCGATCGGAACTATTCGATCTATCTCTTCTTTAGTGTTAATACGTGAAAGGTTTACAGAAGCTAAGTTACAAACAGCTGTAGCTCCGTTTACTCTCTCTTTTTCAACTATAAAGATCTGCTGACCACCAAGTGAGTCAAGAGCTGTTACTTTTTTAGCAGGTTTTACTATGCCACTATCTAGTGTAACATCTTCAAACTCTTCATAAGTAACTGCATCACCATTTTCAAAAATAATTTTTATTAAATAGTGATCTGGTGTTGTATTTTGAAAAATCTCTGTACAAAGGTTTGAACTTCTAATAACACCTTTATGATCATTAGGGTTAGCTTTGTTAGCTGTATCTTTAAAACAAAGAAATGGTGATCCACTCTCAAAATAGCTTTTAAGAATTTTTTTCCAAAGCTCTTTTGCTTTTATTGATTCTCTTAAAATAGTCTCATCTGCTTCTAACTCTTCATAACGCTTTTTAAAGTCATCACCTGTTAGTTCTGTTAGCTCTTTAACTTCATAAGGATCAAAAAGAGTCCATCGTTCATCGTTAGCAGCACGCTCCATAAATAGATCATTTAACCACAATGCAGGGAAAAGATCATGTGCACGACGACGCTCTTCACCAGAGTTCTTTTTAAGATCTAAAAAGTCATTTATGTCAATATGCCAAGGCTCTAAATAGACTGCGATCGCACCCTTTCTAGTTCCAAGTTGATCAACCGCGATCGCGATATCATTTGTAATTTTTAGAAAAGGAATAGTTCCGCCAGCAGCATTTTTATGCCCATCAATAAGTGAACCCATAGAGCGAACTTGTGACCAATCCCAACCTATACCACCACCAAACTTAGAAAGTAGTGCCATCTCTTTGTAGCTATCAAATATACCCTCTATGTTATCAGGCATACTACCTATATAACAAGATGATAACTGATGTCTTGGTGTTCTTGCATTTGAGAGTGTTGGTGTTGCAAGCATAACTTCAAACTGTGAAATCATGTTATAGAACTTAATAGCCCACTCTTGTCTGTTTGGTTCACGTTGAGCCAAGAACATAGAGATAGCCATAAACATATGCTGAGGAAGCTCTATAGGGTTTGCATCAGCATCTTTTAAAAGGTAACGATCGTAAAGAGTTTTAACACCAAGGTAATTAAACAAGAAGTCACGATCTTGAACTATATGTTTATCTAACTCATCTAGATCATACATCTCTTTTAAACCTAGGAGAATACGTCCCTCTTTTTCACCACGATCAAGATACTCTGAAAGCTTAGAATAACCAGTATGTCCATTTACTTGATGGTAAAGGTTATAAAGGAAAAGACGAGAAGCAACAAAAGTCCAGTTAGGCTGATCTATATCGATCTTATCAACAGCCGTTTTAATAAGTGTCTGTTGGATCTCTTTAGATGTTATTCCATCACGAAAAGAGATCTGTGCATCAACTTCTAGCTCACTCTGACTAACACCATCTAAACCTTTTACAGCTGTTGAAGTATATTTTTGTATTTTAGAAATATCTAGTTGTTCTCGTCTACCGTTACGTTTTATAATAGTGATTTGCATTAATCAGTCCTTACTACAATCTATTGTTATTACTTTTTAAAAACTCTTTTAAAAATATTGTCTACATTTTTAGTGTAATAATCGAAATTAAAACACTCTCTTATCTGCTCTTCACTTAGTGATTTTCTTAACTCTTTGTCTGCTAAAAGATGGTTTAAATATAGTGACTCACCTTTGCTATCAGTTGTAGCTTTTCCTTGCTGGATCTCTTCCCAAACTTTCATAGCATTACGTTGAACTATTCTATAAGCATCTTCACGAGAAACACCTTGAAGTGGAAGCTCTAAAAGTACACGTTGAGAAAACACTAACCCACCTGTTAGGTTTAGGTTTCTCATCATATTTTCAGGGAACACTGTTAAGTTAGCGATCACGTTATTCATACGGTGAAGCATAAAGTCCATAGTGATAAATGAGTCAGGCATCCAAAAACGTTCTGTTGAACTATGTGAAATATCTCTCTCGTGCCATAGTGCTACATTTTCCATTGCAGGAATTGCATATGCACGAATAATACGAGCTAGACCTGTTATGTTCTCTGTTAAAATAGGGTTACGTTTATGAGGCATAGCAGAGCTACCTTTTTGCCCTTTAGCAAAAAACTCTTCACACTCATAAACTTCTGTTCGTTGCCAGTGTCTCACTTGAACAGCAAACTTCTCGATCGTAGAAGCTATAAGTGCCATAGTTGTAGCAACACGTGCATAACGATCACGTTGTATAACTTGGTTAGAAGCAGGAGCTGACTTTAAACCTAGCTCTTTACAAGTGTACTCTTCTAACTCTAGTGGAGCATGAGCAAAGTTACCCATAGCACCTGAAACTTGACCAACTGCGATCACTTTTCGAGTCTCTTTTAGGTTGTCTAAATGTCTTTTCATCTCATCATACCAAACAGCTAGCACCAAACCAAATGTTATAGGCTCACCATGAATACCATGAGAGCGTCCAACCATTAGAGTCATTTTATGCTCTTTAGCACGTTTTTTAATAGACTTCATGATCATCTTAGTATCTTTAATAATCAGATCAAGCGAGTCTGTTAGTTGAAGTGCAACAGCTGTGTCGATCGTATCTGAACTTGTCATTCCATAGTGGAACCATCTACTCTCTTTACCTAGTGATTCTGATACTGAAGTAGTAAAAGCTATAAGGTCATGACGAGTTACTTTTTCGATCTCATCAATTCTCTCAACTGAAAAACTTGCATTTTTAACAATTTTCTTAGCATCATCTTTAGGTATAAGACCTAATTTGCTCCAAGCTTTTACAACTGCTAACTCTACATCTAACCATGCTTGGTATTTTGCTTGCATAGTCCATTTACTACTCATCTCTTCTCTAGAATATCTCTCAATCACTACTGGTTCCTTGTATATGGTAATTTTGTAAATTATTAGTTATTTATGTTAGCAAATAGTGACTTTTACTTTGATTAAATGGAGGTGAAGTTTAATGCTATAGTACACTATAGCTATTCTGGTATATCTTCTATTCTAATTTTTTAGCCTCTAAATTTTTATCAAATCTTGTAATCATTATGCTAAAGTATACTATTTCTTCAGATTTTATAATTGGATTATATTCAGAGTATTTTATAACGACTTGTAAGTAACCCGTAGCAATAGTTGAACTTGCAACTACTACTAAAGCTATTTTTAATAGGTTTTCATTTTCTACTATTTTAGTTTATTGTATTAAATTTACAACTATCTAGATCTTTTTGTGAAGTTCCTGCACAAGTATCTATGTATGTTTCACCCATGTGCTTGCTGTCCCATCCTTTACCAAAAATAATTACTCGTGTCCATACAGTTTCACTAACATTTATATCAACATATGGATAATAACTTCCTGTTTCATTAGGACCTTCTAAATAGCCTTCTTTACAACTCCAGTTAGCTGTACTTTTATCTACATTGGAACATAGTACTATTATATCAACATATTTTTGATCACCTGCCACATCGTGATCATATCCACCTACTACTAATTCTACTATTACTCTATCTTGCGTTTGAGGAATATTTACTTGTATAAACTGACTATTTTCGTTATCTTTAGTAGCACTATTTAATGTTGCTTCAGTATAATCTCCATCAGTATCTTTCTTTATTTTCTTAACATTAGCAATAACATCGCCTTTATCTAAAATAATATTACTAGGATATCTTAAATCATAACCTAATCCTACGGACTTAGCTTGCTCTGTCATTCTTAGATAACCAGGATCAGTTTCAAAAGTTATACCAAGAGTTTTAGCAGATAGCTCTCCACAGACTAACTCACTTCTAGGCGAAGGACTATACGTCATTACAGGTTTGTCAGTTGAGGGATCATAACAAGTTGAAAGATCTAAACTTACAACCTCTCTAGTGTCAAATGTACCAGCTTTTAATGTTACTCCATCGTAATAACCCGTTACATTAGTGTCACTACTGTTAGTGTCATCTGCAGCACCTGCCCATACATAAAGAATAGCTTTTTGTTGCCATTGACCACTAGGAATTAGATCATTATTTTTACCATCACTACCTTTATAATGCATCGAATAAGTAATAGCTGATGTATATTCATTATTATCTTTTCTAATACCATTCTCATTATTATTATGATCACTAATAATATTAGTATTACCTTTTGAAGGATCATTTTTAAAAAGTTTAAATAAGTTTAAATACTTATGTGCATAGTTTGTGTTTAACTGAACTAAGTTAGTATCTGCATCATTTGTTGAGAATAGTTTTGCCTCATTAATATTAAGAGACTTATAATATACTCTAAGTATAGGATCTTTTATCTTATCACTATTGGAGTGTAAGTAAGTAGCTATGTACTTCATAATATAGACTTTTTGTATGCAAAGAGAGAAAGTTAAGTACTCTCCAAAAATAGTCCAGTTTAACGAGTCCATTTGTGCAACAAGATTATTTCCTTTTGTACCTTGTATTGCTGGAGTAAAAACAGTATCTCTATAGTCTCTTCTTGTCTTAAAAAAACGGTCCATCTCAAATGTTTTAGCTCCAGCTACATCAATTCCGCTAAAGACTGACTCAAGACCACTCATCTTCTTTATATTTTTAGTTGTAAGTATTTGTTTCAATTGCAGTAGCATCTTGTTATCTGCTAAGACCTGTTCACCTGTTATATTATTTTCACCAATTATGTTAGTAAAAGATACCCAATACTCATTATCGATCATAGATTTAGCTTCAATAATATTTTTTGCACTACTAGCGTATGTATTAGCTTCCATAAGGTTTAGTATTTGAGATAGTTCACCATCAATGTCACCTAAAAGAGCGGTCTGCTCTCTTAGTTGCTTATCCATGTCAGCAGTAAGATCTATAAGTACTTTGAAGTCATTGGTATATAGTGGCTGTTGTGGTTTAGGCCAACCAAAAATTTTACTTACTAGACCTTTACCAAAATCCAGAACATTGTCTGTTGTCCAGTCAATTGCAGCATGTGTCCATGGATTCTCAGTTTTATCTACTTTATCTGTAACAAGTAAACTTTTTAATGCTTTTCTCTCTAGACCAACTACACCACCAGAGACTAAATCAAAAGTTTCACCTATTAAACTATGTGATTCTTTTTTCTTTGGTGCATCTGATGGTAAACCACCTATAAAACTATCTACTACATTATAATGATGTGAATTACCATCCTCACTATTAGCATACATATTTTGACTTAACAACACCGTCGCAATAATCAAAGAATTTTTAATATTAAACATTTACTTCCTTTTTATTTTTTGATAAATCTAATCACTTAGATAGTTAAAATATCTTTACTTTAGAGCCACTTGCAGATTCCCAGAAAAGCAGCTAATTTAATTTTTTAATTGTTAAAAAAGTTGAAATCTAATTTCAGATAAGCTATAATTTTTTACGACAAAAATTTAACAGAAAAGAGATTCAACCTATGTCTAAGATTATATCAACTCTATCAAAAATGTGGCTTAAAGTAAAAAATATAGAGAACTCATTATTTCCAGAGTTACAAGAACAATTTGGAGTGTTAAGTCCTAAAGAACAGAAACTTATAAAGATTCTTGACTTTGCAGAAATAGAGAAGAATGTATGCAGTACCTCAAAAACAAATCCTCCAAAAGATAGAGAAGAGATAGCAAGAGCATTTATAGCAAAATCTGTTTACAACTTTCAAACTACAAGAGATTTAATTGATAGACTTCATGTCGATAAAACTTTACGGGTATTATGCGGATGGAGATACTCAAGCTCAATACCAAGCGAATCTAAATTTAGCAGAGCATTTCAAGAACTAAGTGAATTAAATATCGCTCAAAAGGCACATGAGCAGTTTGTACAGAAGTATCTATCTCAGATGACATTCTTTTATAATGCAACAGATGCCACAAAAATACCACTTCGAGAAAAAGCTGTAAAAAAAGATAAAGCAGAAGCAAAAGTAAAACACAAAGCAGGCAGACCAAAAAAAGGTGAGAAAAGAGAGCCTATCAAGCCAAAAATATTAGAACAACAGCAAGAGATGCAAACAGTTGATGAGATGTTAAGCCTAATCTCCACTGACTGTGGAGTTGGTATAAAACAGAATTCCAAAGGCAATAGAGAAGTTTGAAGAAAAAACATTTAAATACCTCAATCAGCATCTTTATTTAGATAAAGAACACTACAACCAAAGAAGTATGGTTGAGAGAGTTAATGCTTACCTTAAAGATAACTTTGGATGTAATAAAATCTACTATCAAGGTGCTAATAAAGTTGCATCAGTTTTAGCATTTGGGATATTGTCTGTATGTATTCATCAGAGTTTAAAACTGCTCATATAAACTTCAAAACAAGAAGTAATATTTAGTGATTTTAGAACACTTAAAGTATAAAGCACGGAGTAAAAAAATGTTTTTTAAAGAAATCTAGTAAATTAAGTCTATAATACACCATAAATAAATAAAAGTCATTTTTTTAAATTCAAAAATGACTATAAAGAAAAATTAGCTGCTTTTAGAGATTGAATTTGCAAGTGGCTCTAATTATATATAATAGTACCTGTCAAGTAATCAGTTAAGACAAATAACTAAAAGTACAAAAAGTGAACTTTAGTAACATTAAAGTACCTAAGTTTCAAAACAAATAAGAGTCTCTTCCTTATATATAAAAATCTAACTAAAACTAACTATTTTGACAATATCCAATTTAATGATCTTGTCTCACTTAAAAAAGATGGGTATAATTATCTTATAAAGCTTTTTACAGTTAGTGACTAAGCGTTTAACTTTAAGCTTAAGGCAATATGCATACCTTATTGCTTATTAAAAAAAGATCTTATCTGTTGGTGGAGCTACAAAGCAAACAAGGGATATAGATCATAAAAATATCAGTTTTGTAAAAAATAAAGAAAAACAGTTAATAGTTATTCTTTAATCTCTCTACAAGGCTCATCTTAGCGATATTTTAACAAATGAAAATTTATTAAACTTATCTTTGAAAAACTTACTTAACATATTCAATATTAGGAAAGAATTTGCCATTTATTTTAAAAAAATACTTCATAAAAGAGCCTATAAAAACTTTTCTATTTATTATAAAAGAGCTAGGCTATTCTCAGGGTGAAGCACAAAAGTTTGTTGCTAAAGGTAGAGTCTTTAAAAATACTCAAGCTATTAAAAAAGGATCGGATGTTATAGAAGGTGAAATAGAACTTGTAACATTTGTACCAGCAACAAAAGGTTTAAAACCTACATTTGAGGAGGAGGAGTTTGTAGTTTTTGACAAACCAAGTGGTGTTTTAATTCATCCACAAAATAGACATACTCCTTACTCCCTAGTTGATGAAGTTAAGTACCAGTTTGGTAAAGATGCAAACATATGCCACCGAATTGATCAAGAAACAAGTGGTTTAGTTCTTTGTGCGAAGTCTAAAGAGAGTGAGAGATCTTTAAAGATGATGTTTGAAGAGCGTAATATTAAAAAAAAGTATTTAGCTTTAGTTCATGGTGAGTTTAAAGATGAGCTAACTATAGAGGCTCCACTTCTTAGAGCCGAGAGTGAGAGTAAAGTTATTCGTATGACTGTAAGAGTAAACGAAAATGGTAAAGCCACTAAAACAATTGTAAAACCATTAAAGTACTTTAACGATTTAGATATGACTCTAGTAGAAGCTTCACCACACACAGGAAGACAACATCAAATACGTGTACATTTGTTTCACGTGAAACATAGTATAGTTGGTGATCCTATTTATGGGCAAAGCGAAGATAATATAATTCGCTTTCTTGATCGTGAACTTTCAAAAGAAGATAGGGTAAAAAACTGTGGTGCTTCAAGACTTTTACTTCATGCTAATGAGTTGTCATTTAGCTATAAAGATAAAAATTACACTATTAAAAGTAAAGATAACTTTTTGAAAGAAATTTTTATTTTTAATTGTTTTTTATAAATTATTAGATATAGTAATAATACAAAAATTAAACTACATAAGGATATTTATGATCAAAAAAATAACTTCAACACTTCTATGTTTAGGTACACTTGTCTATGCAGACAGTGGCTCAAGCTCACAATTAGCTCACAAATTAACTAATCCTGTAGCAAATATGACAAGTCTGCCTTTTCAGTACAACTACGCTTCAGGTGTTGGCGGACACAATAGCGATCAAACAATTATAAACTTTCAGCCAGTTATTCCTATTCATATTAACAGTGAATGGAATTTAATAACAAGAATAGTTATGCCAATTGTAAAACAGTCAAATGTTACTGCCGTTGGAGAAAATCAGACTTTTATAGGCGACACGCTATTTAGTCTATTTATGTCACCTGTAAAACCAGTTGATGGCTGGATCATCGGTGTAGGTCCTGCAATAAATGCACCAACAAGTACTAACATTCAAGCAGCACCAGCAGAATGGTCTGTTGGTCCAACTGCAGTACTGTTGCATATGAAAGATGGTTTAACTTATGGACTTCTTGCTAACGCACTATTTTCAGTTTCTAATGCAGATAATAGTGATGTAGTTAGAAATACTTTTATTCAACCTTTTATATCTTACACTACGAGTAATTCAGTAACTTATGCACTTAATTCTGAGACAACTTATGATTTGGCTAGTTCTAAAAGTGATATTCCATTTAACTTAACAGTTGCTAAGCTAGTTAAATTTGGTAAATTACCAGTTTCATTAGGAGCAGGTATTAAATATTGGGCTAAAAGTGATATATCAAAAGCAGATAATTTTGGCGTGAGAGCAACAGTTACATTTATCTTACCAAACTAAAATAAAAGGAAAAAAATGAGAATAGTAACAAAAGTAACACTAGCGTTAGTAGCAACAACATCGCTGCTAAATGCTTGTGGAAATATATTCGTTAACAAAGGTGGCTTTCATGTAGAGGGTCGAACTATGGAGTTTGGTGCTAACATAGCAAATGAGGTTATAGTTCGTTTTGTTGGACAGAAACAGACAAGTAACATTATGACAAACCTTGACAAAATTCCACAAGATCAGATCTTATCATGGGAATACAAGAATGGTTTTGTAGGTCGTGGCGATGAATGGAGACCTAGTTTCACACTAGATGGTTTAAATGAAAAAGGCGTTAGTGTATCTTTTCTTTATGCTCCAGGTATAACAACTTACCCTGAGTACAACAAGAAAGATAAAAGAAAAGTCATTAGTGCTTATGAGATGCCAATATATATTTTAACAATGGCAGACTCTACAGCAGATGCAATCAAAAAAATCAAAAAACTTCAATGGGTAAATGCAGGTTTTGAAATTTACCCTGGTCAGTACGTTAAAAATGTTCCAATGCACATAAGCATAAGAGATAAAAGTGGTAATAGTGCTGTTGTAGAGTGGATAGATGGTAAAACAGTTATAAATACTAATGCTAAAAATGTTATGACTAACTCACCTGCGTATCCAAAACAGTTAAAAAATGTTGCTAAATACTCATCTTTAAAAACGACTAATACTAAAATGAATAAAAACTTTGAGAAGAGGTTTATAAACTATAAAACTATTTTCAATATGCCAGGTGCAAGAGCAGAACAAACTGCACTTATGGGACTTCCAGCAGACTTTACTCCACCATCACGTTTTGTTAGAGGAACTGTACTTCTAGACAATATGATCGCACCTCAAAACTCAACTCATGCAAGAAGACAAGCAACAGATATCTTAGGTGCTATTGCGACCATAGGTGTTAACTATAGTGACTTAGCTTTATGGTACACAGTTAAGGATCTGGACAACCTAGTTGTTTACTATCAAGAGTTATATTTCTTTCAGTCACCTACAAAACTAATCGCAAGAGATCCTGCAACTGGCTTTACAACATATGATCTAAAAGATATTGACTTCAAAACATTACCAATTGGTTTTTCAAAAGAGTACAAAGCACTTACTCCTAAAGAAGCTAAAAAACTAACTATAAAAGCTATGCCACAATAACTTCCATTAGTAAAAATTTAAAATATCTATGTTTCACGTGAAACATAGATAAACTTTCTATAACTCCACTCCACTTTTTATAATATCTATACCAAACTTATCTCTTAATTTATGAAGTGAATCTCCAAGCTTTGAGTTTTTTCTATCGTCTTCAAGGTTTAACATATTCATAGTTATATTTTTATTTTCTTCAAAATTTGAGAGTGTAATGTTTAGTTGAACGATCTCATGAGTTTTGTGTAGATCACAACTTTCAAAAAGTTTTATAACCTCCTTTTTGAACTGTAGTTCACTAAAAAGTCTATTCGTATTTATGTTAGCTTTTGAACACTCTCCAAATTTATACTTAATGTTTAATGAGTATGTTAGAGGATTATGTTTGCCTTTTAGTGCTAAAAAACTTAGATGCCTACATAGAATAGCAAGACGTCTTTTCAACTCATATCTATTAGCTAAAGGATCAAAAGTCCTACCAAGTCCTATAGATTTTTTTGACTGAGCAAGTGCTATTTTCTCTCTATCAATTCCACATATACGATCATAAAGTTGTGTTCCTGATTTACCCCAACTGTAAAATAGATCTTTTTTTGGTTTAATATCTCCAAGAGTTTTTATAAAATATTTAGCCAACCTATTTTGATACGCTTTACCAATTCCAGGAAAAGCTTCTATAGGAATATTTTTTGTAAATTCATCTACTTCATTCTCTTTGACATATTTAACTCCAAAAGGTTTTGCACTATTAGTTGCTAGTTTTGCGATCCATTTAGTTTTAGCTATTCCAACTGAGATCGGAATGCCCAACTCATCTTTAACTCTCTTTTTAATTTTATATGCAAACTCTACAACATCTTCATCCTCTACCCAACCTGTGACATCTGTAAAGAACTCATCTATACTAAACTGTTCTACTTGTGGTATTTCATCTTGAAGAATAGCTTTTAGTTTATGAGAGAGTTCATGGTATAGTGGGTAAGAAGGTGGTAATACTTTCAGTGTAGGACAGTAACGTAAAGCTTCTGCTACACTCATAGCTGTTTTAACGCCATAAGCCCTCGCTTCATAGCTAGACGTAGTTATAATACCTTTAACCTTACCCTTATCTACAAAGTACTCTTTGTAAGAGCTAGTGTTTGAGCTGAGTATGGAACTAGTAAAAGCACCCTCAACACAACTAAGCTCTCTAACACTTTTTTTACTATCGAAAATACTTAAGTTACTTCTTCCACCAACAGCCAATGGAATATTTTCTAACTCTGGTTTTCCTATTCTATGTGCGGAAACAAAAAAGCAATCAATATCTAAATGTAAAATCATAAGGACATATTATTACAATTTTTTACAACTACTTAAAAATATTGCATATTGAAATATTTATGTTAAAGTTTCACGTGAAACATAGTTACAAAACAGTAAGGATAATTAATGCAAAAAGATCTATTTAAAGATAAATCAAAAACTTTTAACAAAGAGAGTAAAAGATATTTAACAGCAAAAAAAATATCTGACAATATTATAGAAGACATTGAACTAAATAAAAATATGGAAATTTTAGATTTTGGTGCTGGAACTGGTTTACTAAGTTTAGGAATTTCAGATCATGTAAAAAAAATAACAGCTATTGATATTTCAGCTTCTATGTTAAAAGAGTTTAAAAATAGTTCAAAAGAGTTTGGTTGTGAAGTAGAACTGATAAACAAAGATCTAACAAATGAAAATTTAGAAATAATTTATGATGGAATAATTTCTTCAATGACACTACACCACATTAAAAATATAAAAGATATTTTTGAAAAGTTTTACAAACTTATAAAAAAAGATGGTTTTTTATCACTTGCAGATTTAGAGAGTGAAAATGGAACTTTTCACAGTGACAACGAAGGAGTATTCCATTTTGGCTTTAAAACAGATGAGTTAGTAAACATAGCTAAAGAAGTCGGTTTTAAAAATGTAACTACTAAAATATCTTCTACACTACAAAAAGATAACAATAAGTACTCTATTTTCCTTTTAAGTGCAAAAAAATAGTAAAGATTTAAGGTTAGATGTGAATAAAAAAAATTGTCTGGTTTAATTTAAATTAAAGGTTAAAACAAAACCTCAATAAACCCCTATATATAGGGGTTTAAGACTGTTTTAAATATTTATTTTTTAAGTGAATATTTATCTAAAAGATATCTGAAATTATCTAAATTTCTTAAATTTGCCTACTTTAGGGGCTTAGTTGTTCACAGTTTATAACAAGGTGTGAATTTATAAATAAGTTTTAGAATTTAAGAATTAAAATAGAGGAATTTGATAGAATTCGATATAACAGCCTCCCTGGTGTGTTGGCTGTTATTTTGAAGAGTTATACCGAGTTGTATCTTTTTATAATTTTTTTAACACGATTTTTTAAAGATCTAAGTGCTTCTATAGAAGTATCACCATCTGCCATTAAATTTTCATAATCACCATTAAACTGAACCTTAGCAATCCAACCTATTTTTGCATGATATTTAATACCAACAAATCTTACATCACCAAAGTGCTCTTTACATAAGTTGTAAATTCTCATAATACGATCACTATTTGTTTTTTTAGTTGCCATTTCATTTCCTTTGTTTATTGAACTCTTAGAATAATTAATTAAATGTGAGTTAAAAAAGTAAGAGCTTAAAAATAGATTCTTCGAAATAACTAGTATTATCCGAAGAGACCTATATTTAAACTCTCATCTGAAGCATAGTGAGCAAAGAGTGTTCCTTTAAAAAAACTTATTTACTTTCTGTTCATTTTTATTATATATCCTTTTAACTTAAGAATTTGCTATAATTCAAACAAAATTACAAAAAGGATTTAATTTGGGACTATATGATCGCGAATATGCACAACAAGGTTCACAAAGTTTTGAGCAATCAAATACTAGAGGTGATTCACAAATCATAACATTTGTAAAAGAGACTTATAAGCTTTTTGCAGCCTCTATGATGGCTGGAGCAGTAGGAGCTTATGTAGGTGTTCCTATGGCTGACACAATTGCTAGTATGTTTTTCCCTCTATTCATTTTAGAGATAGGTTTACTAATAGGTTTACACTTTGTAAAACATAAACCAGGTATTAACTTACTTGTAATGTTTAGTTTTGTGTTTATGACTGGTTTAATGCTTGCTCCACTGCTTGCAAGAACTTTAGGAATGAGTGGTGGTGGTGCTATTATAGGTAATGCGTTTGCTATGACTTCACTAATTTTTGGTGCTATGAGTTTTTATGCTATTAAAACTAAAACTGACTTTACAACTTACACTAAGCCTCTTATGATCGCTTTAGTTGTGATCGTAGTATTTTCTGTTATTAATATGTTTATGGGAAGCCCACTACTTGCTATTGGTCTTTCTGCAGCTGTTGTTTTACTATTTAGTGTTTTAATTGTTTATGACACACAAAACATTATTGCCGGTGCTTATGAAACTCCTATAGATGGTGCGATCGCACTTTACTTAGACTTTCTAAACATCTTTACAGCACTTTTACAACTTTTTGGTATCTTTGGTAACAGAGATGACTAAAAGCAATCAACCCGAGCTTTCTCGGGTTATTGATGCTAATTTAAATAGACTACGCGAGGGAATTCGTGTTGTTGAGGATATAGAGCGTTATATTTTCAACAACAAAGAGTTAAGCTCAAAATTAAAAGAGTTACGACATAAAGTAAAAACAGATAATTTAGAAGAACTATTAGACTCAAGAGATTCACAAAACGATGTTCTACGTCCAAGTATGAACGATGAATTAAAGAGAAAAGATCTAAAATCAATAATAATAGCAAACTATAAACGCGCACAAGAGAGCTCACGTGTACTAGAAGAGCTTTTTAAACTCTCAAGCATACAAAACTCCGAATTGTTTAAAAATATACGTTATGAGCTCTATACACTTGAAAAAAGTGTTTTAAAGCTCTCCACTACGTAACTCTAAAACTAGCATCATATATCTTTGTACAAACTCTTTAACACCTTATTCAAAATTATTGTTGGTTATGGGCAAAAATTTGAAATTAATTTTGGGTAGTTACTTAAGTCAACAACTATTGATAAAATCATAAAATACGGAGTGAAAACCCAAATAATTCCATAATATTTCACTTACTCCTAAATTCATAAAAAAAACCATCTTTTTTTAATCCTGATGCACCTTTAGAAGCTATCAAATCATTTTTTACATATTTTTGACTCCATCACTAT
>WTBY01000065.1 GCA_013138865.1 Helicobacteraceae bacterium
ACTTAACTGCATATTTATCCCTCAAACTTGGCTTCTTAGTATATTTATTTTAGCTAATTGTTGGTTTTAAAGAGGTTAAGTTGATTTAAAATATTTAGCTTAATTGTTCAGAGGGCTCAATTATAAACAAGAACATAAAAAGAGCTGGATTCTCTATAGGTCTTGGACTATCTATTTTACAACAAGGTATATATCTACTAATAGCTATACCATCATTCTTAGTAACTATTATGCTTCTAGCAATACTATCAGAGACTAAACCAGTCTACAACATCAACTAAAGGATCACATATGCAAAAAAATAACGAACCACAAGAAAAGCGTACACCACAAGAGAAATTAGACACACAGAAGTTTATTTTAGACTCATCACTATTTTTAATTAAAGCAGCATTTATCATGGTGAGTACTATATCTGTAATGATATGTTACTTCGTTATTAGTTATATGTACGAGACTAATGCACATATAGTCGTAATACTGATAAGCGCTGGTATAGGTTGTACTCTTTTAGTATTTATCTACTTAGGTTTTAATGGTATCAAAGATCATAAAAAACGTATTGAAAACTTAAAGCTTATAAGAGAGATACTCAAGAGTAATAAAAAAACTAAAGACTAAAGGATTAAAATGAAAACATTAAAAGAGTACCTCTTGTATAACTCTATGAGTAGATATGTTATTGATATACATTTAGCTCTATTATTGTTTATTGTAGTTATATATGCAACAGCATATATTGAAAATGAGTTAGTAACTATGATTATAAGAATGTGGGCTATGGGAGTTGTTATGGTTTATATCATAAAAGCATTAGACTTTATGTTTAATGGCAAGGCAATGGTTAGTGAAACTTTTGAAGTACCAACTAAACTATACAACAGACTAAAATGTATTGCTAATGAAGAGAGTACAACAGTTGAAGATATAGGGACTATTGCACTGGATGAGTATTTAGCAATGATGCTCTCACAGCGTGAGAACAGAAGTGATAAGTGTGAGGTTAAAGAATATGAGTGATCCTACTACTGTACAGATGGTGCTTCTTGGTGTATTAGCAACAGCAATGAGTGTACATCTATTTTTTTATAGATTTTAAGAGGAGGAGTGAGTTTATGAGTGAGCAGAAAGACAAAGAGAGTGAAGCAGATACGAGTACTATGTTATTGATAATATTTTTAGTAATAGGTATATTCTTAATGATAGACAGCATGGATACAACAAAGAAGAAGCTAGTAGCAGATAATAGCAACTGGTTTCATAAGAACGGTGAGCAGCTATGTCCTAGCTCAAGGTATCAATATAGTAATAAATACATAGTCTCAAAGAAGTATGGCTGGGCTATATATGATAATGAGTTTTTTAAAAAAGGTGATCTTTTAGTATATATCAATAGCTGTGAGATAGTACCCAACAAAGGAGATAAATGATATGGAAGATTTAACAGTTTGTGCTTTAGCACTATTTACACTTCTTGTAGTGTTGTATCATATATGTCATAAAGAATACGATAAGCAAAATCATACTCCTAAAGAAAACGATGAAGATGAGAATGAGTTTGAAAAACTAAGTTCAAAAGTTTATCAGATGGATCAGTTACTTCAAAGTCATATACTTAAAATAGAAAATATAGAACTATGTACTAACACTACTGAGTGTTTAGAAATGTTAGATAGACAAGAAGATGAAGAGATCTACAACTCTATAAAAGATCGTTTAGAAAACAGTAAGACTATTACTCATGAAGAGTTGATACAGAGGCTTAATCGTAATAAAAAGATGAGCAGAGAACCTACTCACCCTGGAGTGTTTTTAAAAGATGACTACTTAACTCCTCTAAACTTAACATATGCACACGTAGCTAAACTTATTTATGTTGATGTAGAAGTTATAGAGGATCTTATAAATAAGAAAATATGTATTAGCGTCATACTAGCCTTAAAATTATCAATTTTATTTAAGACATCCTTAGAGTTTTGGATCGATGCGCAACTAAATTATGATTTATGGCTAATTAGCTCTAATAATAGAGATGAGATCAATTTAGTTAAACCATTTGAAGAGGTAGTGTAATAAAAATGATGCAAATACTAAATTAAATAATTGGTGAGATCTGTGCATAAAATGTAATGCATACATCTAAACCAATAAAGATAGTTGTAAACACTTCTGCTCTAAATAAACTTTTCATTTTTTCTCCTTTTATATCTCTTTTTCTACAATTATTATATTAAAAAAATGGGAATTATACAAGTAATATACTCTAGTTTCTGATATAATTCAAGTAATATAGTATTTAAAAGGATTATTGTGAAAAGAGAAGAGTTATCTGAGTTATTAAGTAGATCTAACATTAATAAAAAAGAGTTTGCCACTATTGCTGGTATTCCTTACTCTACTGTAAGTAACTGGGGAGTTATGAGAAGTGGAAAGATTTTAGATGCACCTGAGTGGGTAAGAGCATTTTTACACTATTATGAAAAAGCTAAAAAACTTGACTATTTAACAGATGAGATCTGTGCTAAGATCGCAGAGGTGAAGAGTTAAAACACTCTACTACTACTGCATATATTTGCCTTTTAAAACTGATGAAATGTCTACTATTTATAGAAATAGTAGAAGTTGATATATCATTATAAAGAAATAATAAATCTAGAAAATGGTATACTTTTTTCTAGAAAATAATTTAAGGGATATTGGCTATGAAACTCTATGACAAGGTATTTTACTTCATCTCTGGTCATGGTAGGGGGTGGGCATTCTCATCAAATGATTTAATTAACAAATTTACTCGTCAAGAGATAGATAATACTTTATCGGATTTAGCTAAAAAAGAAAAAATAAGAAGAGTAGCTAGAGGTATATATGATTATCCAAAGTATAGCGACCTCCTACAAAAAGAACTTAGTCCAGATGTAGAACAAGTAGCTCGTGCAATTGCTAGAAAATTTAACTGGGATATTGAAGCAAGTGGGGATACAGCTTTAAATATTTTAGGTTTATCAACACAAGTAGTTGGAAAATATATATACCTTAGTAATGGTTCTAGTAAAAGCTATACATTAGAGAATGATACAACTATTGAATTTAAAAAATCATCTTTAAAAAACATAGGCTTCAAACACAAAGAGAGCTCACTTATAGTTCAAGCATTAAAAACATTAGGTAAAGATAGAATAGATGTAAATATTATCAACTCTATTAGGGGACAGATAGATCCTAGTAAGTTTCAAAAGATACTTAATGATACAAAGTCATCTACTGTATGGATCTATGAAACTATAAAAAAAATATGTAAGGCAGATATAGATGAATAGTGTTGCAGTACTTTCAGTAGATGAGAGAAGTGAGTTATTTAGAGAAACTGCAAGTCTGATGAATACTACGAATGCAATTATTGAAAAAGATTTTTGGGTAGTTTGGAGTTTGAATAAACTCTTTTCTGATGAGCGATTAAATAAGATTTTAATGTTCAAGGGCGGAACAAGCCTATCGAAAGTTTTTAATCTCATTGGCAGATTTTCTGAAGATATAGACTTGATACTTGATTGGCGAGAAGTTACAAGTGATAATCCTCTTAACACACAACCCTCAAAAACGAAACAAGTAAAATTTAATGAACAGATAAATGCAGTAGTTGCAAAAAGAACCTTTTAGGAAAAAGCTACTATATTGCATCAAGAAGCAAACAGAACAGAAGATAAAAAGATACCACTTAGACACTCTATGTCTCTAGATTCATACCTTTGAGGTATTCTACTAGTATTACTACACCTGTTCTTGGTGTTAATTTCTTATTTGTGGATTCTAGTTTGTAGTTTAAGAGTGTTTGCACTATAATTACCTATCGTTTTTGAAAAAGTTACACCCGTTGGGTGAAGTCTTTGAGTGTGACTTTTTTGCTTATAAGTACCTAATTATAGAGCAAGTTGGCTTGTTGTCTAATTTGGTATGGAATTATTTGGGTTTTACATAAAGATGTTCAAGGAATTGAGCTTGAAGCATTTGAAAAATCATTGGTTGATATTACAACAGGTATGCTTTCTTTAGGTGGAATGACTACTAAAGGGCATGGTATATTTGTTGGATAGTTACTAAAAGATGGAGTTAAATATGAAAAAAACTAAAGCTGAAATCATAAAGTATATAAATGAGCTAAAAGGTTATCAAGGATATGTACAGTTCTCAGATAGACCTATAGAAAATATATTTAGAGAGTTTAATAACATAAGTATAGATGCTAAAAAAGGTTTCGTATATGAAGCTCACTTTTATAATGGAGTAGATAGCATCACCATAAAACAAGTAAATGAGAGTTGGTTAGTTGATATTGAAGAAAATACAGCAATAGATAACACTCAATACTTATGGGCATAGACAATCTAAAAGTAAGAATGGCTCAAATATGGGAAGAGAGAGAAGATAATTTATGTGAAGGTATGAAAGTAAAAAAACTTAAAAAAGTAGTTTTTATAGGCTTTGAAGGAGACTCAAAATGATAACAAAAGATCAAGTACTAGAGTATCTTACACAATATAAAAAAAAGTATAGTGAAGAGTATCATTTTGTAAAATTAGGATTATTTGGGAGTATAGTAAGAGGTGAAAATAATCCAAAAAGTGATTTAGATGTAGTAGTTGAATTTTCAAAACCTAACCTTTTTGTTCAAGCAGGTATCATGGAAGATTTAAAAGAGAAATTTAAAATTAATGTAGATGTTATTGCTCTCTCGAAACATACAAACTTAAAATTATTAAGAAGAATAAATAGGGATGTTATATATGTATGATAAATCACTTTTACTAGATATATTAGACGATATTTTAACCGCTACAAAGAAAGTAAGATCAAGATCAAAAGATATAAAGTCTTCTGATGACTTTTTGGAAGATGAACAATCTCTTATTCTACTAGATAGCATCTGCATGCAGCTTATTGCAATAGGTCAAGGAGTAAAAGATATAGATAAGTTAACAAATAAAAAACTATTTGTTAACTATGCAACTGTTCCTTGGAGAAATATAGCTGGTATTAGAGATATACTTTCACACAATTATTTTAATCTAAACGCAGAGACTGTTTTTGGTATATTAGGTGAAAATATTGACAATCTAATTACTATTTTAGAGAAAATAAAAGAAGACTCAAATGATAACAGCACCATTTAACTTTGTACCATTAAGTGAACAAGTATTTTCCCATCATGGGAAGAAGAAGTAAGTCATGACATACCTTTCGAAGATGGTGAAAGTGGTTGTATAGACGTAACCATTACTGCAATTAGACTATATTATATTGCAAAATGCAATATTATAAAACTTTTTCCGACTTTTAACCTATAATATACCTAGAACAAAAAAAGGATCTCATATGTTAGAAGCACTACTCATAATATCAACACTGACATTTATAGTTATAGCAACAAAAATATATAATAAAATCCATAGTGATAAGACACGCTATAGAGATGACCTCATAACTAACCTGTACTATTAGATCTATATGTTTGTAACATCAAATATAACTCAAGAGTTTAACGAAGCTCTACAGTATATTAACAACTATACTGTAGATACACCATCACTATTTATAACATCAACAGATCATGTTAGCGATCTACTAAATGATAGCGTGAGTTCTAAAAATATAACCATCATCTCTAAAAAAGAGTTACATCAAAATTATAAAAGTAGTTACGCACTTGAAAATAACAGAGTGGTATTTAGTGAGAAAATAGTTGCTAAAAAACTCTACAGTGTAAAACTATCTTTTAGATCAGGTGAATTCACTATATACTACACAAGTGAACTATTAGAAGACAAAAAAGATGCTTATCAATACTCAAAGATGATCACCTCTCTTGAAGTTGATCTATATACTAGAAATATATCTATCTCCAACGATACTCTAATGAATCATATAGTAACAAAGCATGATTTATATGTAACTTATAGCAACCAACCTATAAAGCTAAGTGAGCTCTTTATAAAACTTAGTAAATCTACCAAGCTAAATAAAACAGTTATCAGCTTTAAAAAGTTATTTAGTATGCAAAGCGTTTATAAAAAAGACCTACTTCAAGAGTTAAGCAATGAAGATGAGAGTATCTTTTAGGATAAAAATAGTATGATAAAAAGTAAAAGTAATTTTTTTCAATACAGTTCAAAATCTTAATTTATTAAAGGCAAACATATGCAAAAAGCACAATTCATAGAGTTGATACAAAAACATGGCGACTACGCAACAAAAGTTCAAGCGGAAAATGCACTAAATGCATTTACTTCATCAATAAGCGAAGCGTTAACATCTAAAGAAGATGTATCACTTGTAGGTTTTGGTAGTTTTGTGAGTGTACTTCAAAAAGGTAAAAGTGGTAAAGTACCTGGTACTGATAAAACTTATACAACTCAAGATAAAATGGTTCCTAAGTTTAAAGCAGGTAAAGGTCTTAAAGATAGAGTAGCAGAAGGTAAATAGCTCATTGCAAGATACTGCACTCAATATATTAAAAACAGGTAATAATGTTTTCATTACTGGTTCTGCAGGAACTGGTAAAACATACCTTTTAAATAAATACACTTTCTATCTAAAATCAAGAAAAATAATTCCTACTATTGTAGCTCCTACTGGTATAGCAGCCTCACATTTACAAGGTCAAACTATACACTCATTCTTTAGTCTTGGTATTCGTAATGAAATTGATGACTACTATATAGAATCTCTATTAGAGAAGAAGTACCTTCAAACTAGATTTTCTAAATTAAAAGTTTTAATTGTAGATGAGATCTCAATGGTATCTCCTGAGATGTTCTGCGCAATGGATAAAATACTAAGAGCTTTTAAAAAGAACGATATTCCTTTTGGTGGTATACAGACTATACTCTCAGGAGACTTCTTTCAGCTTCCACCAATATCAAAAGAACCTAAAGATAAGCGATTTGCTTGGCAATCTACATCTTGGAAAGAGCTAGAGTTAAAAACATGTTATTTACAAGAGAAGTTCAGACAAGATGATAATGTTCTTATTAGCATTTTAGATGAAATTAGAAGTGGCAATGTATCAAGTAACTCATATGATATTTTAAACTCAAGATATCATAAAGAACTAGACATAGATTTTACACCTACAAAACTTTATACTCATAATGTGGATGTAGACAGAATTAATAACGATGAGTTAAATAAAATCAACAATGAAGCAAAATCATTTAAGTATAAGTCAGAAGGAACAGCTAAAAATATTGAAAAAATATTTAAGTCATCACTTGTTTTAGAAGAGATATCTCTAAAAAAAGATGCTGTAGTAATGTTTATAAAAAATAATCATGAACTAGGTTATGTTAATGGTACTACAGGTGTCATAGTAGACTTTGATAAACAAACAGGTCTTCCCATAGTGAAAACGTCATATGGCTCATTAATAAAGTTAAGTTTAGAAGACTGGACTATAGAAAATGAGAGTGGCAATATTACTGCAAAGGTCTCACAAGTTCCACTTAAACTTGCATGGGCAATAACAATACATAAATCTCAAGGAATGACACTTGATTCTGCTGAGATAGATTTATCTAAAACCTTTGAAGTTGGGCAGGGATATGTTGCACTCTCTCGTATTAAAAATATAGATGGATTACGTCTTATGGGATTAAATGATAAAGCTTTAAGTGTAGATCCTCTTATTCTTCACATTGATGATAGAATTAAAGGTGCATCACAAAAAGCAAGTGATGAAATATCTGCACTCTCAAATGAAAATCTTCAAAAAATATTTGATGCATATATTCTAAGTATAGATGGAATACTTGATGTAGCTCAAATTCAAGAACAAGAAAAAGTTTTAAAGTCTGAAAAGAAGGTAGTAAGTAATAATCCTACACCTACTCATCTTCAAACAAAAGAACTAATTGAAAGTTCTAACTCTATTGATGAACTAGCTACAAAGCGAGGAATGAGCAAAGGAACTATTATAAATCACCTTGGTGTTTTAAAAGAAAAAAATCCTGATATAGATTTAGATAAATTTATGCCAGATACACACACTATTGAACTTGTAAAAGCTGCATTAGTAAAAATAAAAGAAAAAAATAACCCTGATGATTTTAGTGAAAATAATGAACCTCGACTGAAGCCTATATTTGAAGCTTTAGGATCAAAGGTTGAGTATGATGATATACGGATTGCTCTTCTTTAAAAGTATTTCCAAATCAATAGATGAGTTACTCATAAAAGATATTATACGAGGACTTAAAATGCCAAAATCAAGAAAATATCTATTTTCACTTTTTATACTTTTGATCACACTTGGTGTAGTGCATATACTATTAATCATTTTTCAAGTAATATAAATATATAAACAAAGCAAATAACAAGTTATTTACTAGTATTATACTAATTTAAAAAGGGTTTAATATGATTGTACTATTTACTCATCAAAAAGGTGGCGTTGGCAAGAGTACTATAGCTATTAACTTTGCGTACCAAGCTCAAAAAAAATATCCTGAGCTAGTTTTATTGGACTTAGACTCACAAAACTCAGTGTTACTTTTTAACCAGCTTAGAGTAATTGATGATCGTTTCGTAATAAAGTGTGTTAAAGAGAGTGATATTGAGTTTGATAGCTTTATGAATAAATATGCAAAAAATAAAACCAATTTACTTATTATTGATAGTGGTGGTTATGATAGCAATATAAATAGAGCAGCACTCCTAAAAGCAGATCTTATTATAACACCAGTTGGTATATCTCAAATTGAGATCTTTGGTCTACAAAAGTTTAATTACATACTAAAAGATGCGAGTGAAGCTTTAGGTGTAACTATTAAAACAAATATACTTATTAATAATGTAGATAGTAGAAGTAAAAATAAGTTAAAAGATCTTGCTGAATATATTAATGACAAAAGTACTCACTTTAATCTGTTAGACACTATTATATATACAAGAGCTGATTATAAAAATAGTTATGGAGATGGACTAACTGTTAAAGAGTTTAATAAAAAAGGTGCTGCATCTTTAGAAATAAAACAACTTAGTAAAGAGATATTAAAATTAATAAATAATTAGTTTATAACTAGTATAATACTTAAAATAAACAAGGTAATAACATGGCAAAGATAAAAGAGATAGAAGAGTTGGAATTAACTAAAAAAGCTAATAAATTTATAGAATCTGCTGATATGAGTAAAGGTAAAAAGAACAGAGGTGGTAGACCAAAAAAAGATAAAAATGATAGGGCAACAGAGCAGATATTTATTAATGTCACAAAAGATGAGAAAGCAAAAATAGACGCTCACGCTAAAGAGCTTGGTATTAGTGTTAGTGCGTTATGTAAAATTAGTTTGGCTAAGTTTATTTAATATTATCCACCAAGGTAGTGCTCAGTAATATTAGCTCTATTGTGTTTCATCTCAGTGCTTACTCCAAGTAGACTGTTATCATAGCTATACTTAGCTTGAGAATACTCCATCATTCTATTCTTAGCAAAGTTCCATCTAAAGCCATGTGAGCCTTCAGCTACTTCATTGGTCATTATGCAAGCCTGCTTTATATCATCATAATAGTTTTCTCTTTTGAGCCTAAAGTGCCTATGTGTCAAGCGATCAGTTAAAATAAGCAGGTAGGAAGTAAAAAAAACTTCATAAAAAAATCTTAGACCTTAAAAAAACAAATTAGTTTGTTAAACTCTCTTTTTAGATAAAAAGAGGGAGTTAAGTGT
>WTBY01000028.1 GCA_013138865.1 Helicobacteraceae bacterium
AAGATCACACAGTTACTTGGGCAATTTATCTCCTACTAGGTTTGAAGAAATAAATGATATGTTACAAATCGAAATGGTTGCTTAGAAATAAGTTAGAAAGTGTATGAATTTCAGTTACCTCTCCATAGTTTACAAGGAAGCGGATTAGGACTATATGTTTCTAAAATGATTATTGAAAATAGTATGAATGGAACATTAACTGTATCAAATGTTCCAAATGGCACGAAATTTACTATAGTTTGCCAATAGTTGCCAATATGATGTTTTATAATAGAGCAAATTTATTTTTGGATTATAAATAATGAATACTTTATCTGTCTTAGTAGTAGAAGATGAAAGTGATGTACGAGATAAACTTCTTGCATACACTAAAATATTTTTCGATACTGTCTATGAAGCTTCTAATGGTCGAGAAGCACTTCGAGTATTTCAAGATAAAAAACCTAATATAGTTTTAACAGATATAAATATGCCTTATATAAATGGCATAGAACTAGTAGAAAAAATCAGAAAGATAGATAAAAAAACACAAATTATTATCATCTCTGCACACTCAGATAAAGAATACTTACTCCAAGCAATAAAGTTCAACTTAGTATCTTACATTGTTAAACCTATCGTAATTGAAGAGTTAAAAGAAGTACTGATACAAGCTCGCGTAAATCTTACAGAAGACAATATACTAGACTTATCGAATGAAATTTCATGGAATAACGAGAGAAAACAATTATTTAAAAATAAGCAAAGAATTCAGCTAACAAATAATGAAGAACTTTTTGTAAGTTACCTTATTAAATATAAGAATGTGAGTGTATCGTATGAAGATATACATAATCATATTTACGTCTTAGATACATTTAGCAAAGGTTCTCTATCGAGTATAGTAAAAAGGCTTAGACAGAAAACTTCAAAAGAGTTTGTACAGTCTGCTTATAACTTTGGATATAAAATAATAGCATTATAGTATATAAATTATATTTTTATTAACTCTATATTCCTGATCAAACGAACCTACTTGCACTAAATGCTGCAATTGAAGCTGCTCGCTCGGGTGAACATGGACATGGTTTTGCAGTTGTTGCAGACGAAGTTCGTAAACTAGCGGAGAGAACACATAAAGCAACAGGTGAAATTTCAGTCTCTATAAAAGCACTTCAACAATGCAAATATTAACCTATCATTTTTAGAGGATGCTTCTGGGGAGTTATTTGAACTTGTAGACAGTATGCTTATAGAGTCAAAAGTTTAATAGCTTTTGACTTATTGGCGTGATAACCAGACCATAAGACCTTTTTGAGCGTGAAGGCGGTTTTCTGCCTCTTCAAAGACAACACTTTGTTCGCCTTCTAAAACAGACTCACTTACCTCTTGTCCTCTATATGCAGGAAGACAGTGTAAAAAGATAGCTTTTTCATCTGCTTTACTCATTAGCACGTCATCAACTATAAAACCATCAAAATCACGAAGACGTTGCTCTTTTTCATCTTCTTGACCCATAGAAGCCCAAGTGTCAGTTGTTACAACAGTAGCACCATTTACAGCTTCTTCTACACTATTGGTTGTTATAATTTTTGCACCACTCTCTTTTGCAATCTCTAAAGCACTATTTAAAATATCACTCTCAACTTCATAACCTTTTGGTGTCGCAATTCTAAGCTCAAAGCCTAGTTTTGCTGCTAACATCATCCAAGAGTTTGTCATATTATTACCATCACCAATATAAGCCACGATCGGAGCTTCATCTTTTGAGTACTCTATCATTGTCATATAATCAGCTAAAAGTTGCACAGGATGGTAAGAGTCTGTAAGTCCGTTTATAACTGGTACTTTAGAGAATGAAGCAAACTCTTCTAACATAGAGTGTTTAAATGTTCTAATCATAACCATATCACACATTGAGCTTATAACACGAGCAGTATCTTTTACAGGCTCACCACGACCAAGATGAATATCACGGTTAGATAAAAATAGACCATGACCTCCAAGTTGAAAGATTCCGCTCTCAAAACTTACACGAGTTCTTGTTGAGCTTTTCTCAAAAATCATAGCTAATGTCTGTTTCTCTAAGTATGGCTTACTTTCGCCACCTTTAAGCTCTTTTTTGATCTTTAAACCAAGATCTATAATTTCTAATATTTCTGTTTTAGTATAATCTTTTAGTGTTAGGAAGTGTCTCATAACAGTAGTGCCTTTTTCTATATTTAAAAATGGAAAGAGACGATTTTACCATAATATATTGCAATATGAAAGATTTTTGAATATACTCAACATAAACGGTTACAATTGTGCAAATAAAGGGAGAAATGTTATGAAATTTAAAAAACCTGAACAAGAAAAACTTATAAAACTTAACTGCTCTACTCTACTCTGCCTTGCTATAAATGCACCCTCATCTTACGAAGACTTAAGACTTCACAGTGAAGTTATAGACTCAGCTCAACTACTAGACTGTAGTGTTGAAAATGTATTTGCAACAAATAAAACACTACAAATAACTTTTTATGTTCACAACTTAGGCTTTAGTATTCAAGCTGTAATATTTTCACCAAGACCATATATGAGACACCAATTCATACAAGGTTCACGAGACTACTACTACGCTAAAGTTGAGTTCAATATGGGAAAAGCTCAAGTAGCTCACCCAAAAAAAGTAACTAAAATAGGAGCAATCACAGCTAAATATAAGCCATCTCTAAGAAGTGATGTTATGAGTCGTTTTATGGCATCTATGATCACAAAAGAGAACTTAATGAGTGAAGGTTTAAACGAAAGTATTACTACTGCTTTAATGAAACTTCACTTTCCAACAGATACCCTTCCCTACGCAGAAGCTAAAACATTTAACCATGAGACTCTCGAAGCTCTAAAATACACAGAAGTCTATGACTATATGCAACAACTTTCACACAAAAGATCGTTTTTTGACGCTAAATATAGTTGTAGTAACGACTATAAAGAGTGGGCAAAAACATTACCTTTTCAACTAACAAATGAGCAAGTAGCTGCGATTGAAGATATTAAAAAAGATCTAAGCTCAAATGTAGCTGCTAAAAGAATGATCGTAGGAGATGTTGGTTGTGGTAAAACTATGGTTATTTTAGCTTCTGTTGTAATGGCAAAAGGTTATAGGTCTATTTTAATGGCACCAACAACTCTTTTAGCGAACCAACTTTTTGAAGAGGCAACTAAATGCCTACCTGATCTAAAAGTAGCTCTAGTTAATTCAAAAACCTCTAAAAAGTTAGATCTAAATGAGTTTGACTTTATTATAGGAACTCACGCCCTACTCTACCGAGACCTACCAGATAGTGCTTTAGTTATGGTTGATGAACAACACCGTTTTGGAACACAGCAAAGAAATTTACTTGCAAAGTTAGTTGAGAGCAGTGAAAAAAGAGTTCACTTCTTACAGTTTTCTGCAACTCCAATCCCTCGTACACAAGCTATGATCGACTCAGCACAGATAGATGTTAGCCTTATAACAACAACACCATTTGAAAAAGATATAACAACTTCGATCATACATAGAGATGATTTTACACAACTTCTCGATCATATTAAAAGTGAAATAGCTAAGCAACACCAAGTTCTACTTGTATACCCTCTAGTAGAACAGAGTGATGCGATCGCTTACCAAAGTATAGATGAAGCACAAGAGTTTTGGAAAAAGAACTTTAACAATGTATATGTAACACATGGTAAAGATAAAAATAAAGAAGAAGTCTTAGAAGAGTTTGAGAAAAAAGGTGATCTTCTTATAGCTACAACTGTTGTAGAGGTTGGTATTTCACTGCCACGACTTACTACTGTAGTTATAGTAGGTGCTGAGAGGTTAGGTCTCTCAACTCTACACCAACTTCGTGGACGTGTAAGTAGAAATGGTCTTAAAGGTTACTGCTACCTCTTCACAAACCAAGAAAAAAGTTCAAGACTCGATGAGTTTAGCAAGTGCGAAAATGGTTTTGATATAGCTTCACTCGATCTAAAATACCGACAAAGTGGAGATCTTTTAAGTGGTAAAGCACAAAGCGGTAAAAAGTTTGTATGGGTAAATATGGGTGAAGATGAGAAGATAGTTAAACAAGTTAAAAATGATCTATTAACAAATATTTAGATAATATTTTAAATCCATAAATCAAGGTTTTTAATGTTTACTTTTTTAAATAATAATACAAATATTTTAGTAGTAACTGCGATCATTTTAGGTATTCTTTTTGGTTCTTTTTTACCTGAATTAGCTATGAAACAGCAGTTTATAGGAACAGCCTTCATAAGCTTTTTAAAGATGCTAGTCGTACCTTTAGTTTTTGCTTCGATCTATGTTGCAATCGCAGGCTTAGGAACGTTAGAACAACTTAAAAGTATAGGTTTAAAAGCACTATCTTTATACATTTTGACTACTGCACTAGCTGTTACAACTGCTATTTTATTTATGAATATTTTTAGCATTGGTGAAGCCACTTCAACTGCAAACCTAGCTTATGAAAAAGCAGCTACTGTAACTCATGTTGCACCTGATCAGATGTTACTTAGTTTTATACCTACTAATATTTTCAACTCACTTTCAAATGGCGATATGATGCAAGTTATAGTCTTTGCTATTTTCTTAGCGATCGCTAGTCTGTACCTTGAAGAGCAACATCAAGCTAGTATGTTAGACTTTTTTACTGCGATTTCTAACGCTATGCTTAAAATAGCAGAGTGGATCATTGCTTTTACTCCGTTTGGTGTATTTTCACTCATAAGTTATGTGATTGCAAAAGAGGGCATTGGTGTTATTATAGATCTCTGGCAGTACGTTTTAGTTGTTTTAGCTGTACTTATTTTTCATGCGATCGTCACTCTGCCTACTGTTTTTGCCTTTTTAACAAAACTAAACCCGTACACCTACCTAAACAAAATAAAAGAGGTTCCACTTATGGCATTTTCAACTGCCTCAAGTGCAGCTACTCTGCCTGTTAGTTTGTCTGTTTCTCAAAACAAAGGAGGAGTAAGTAAAAAAGTTTCATCTTTTGTCTTACCACTCGGTGCTACCGTTTCCATGGATGGAACAGCCGCCTATTTAAGTGTTGCGGTTTTATACATAGCAACACTAGCAGGAGTTCAACTTGATCTATATCAACAAATAATGCTCGGTATAACAGTAGTTGCACTAAGTGTTGGTGTTGCTGCTTTACCATCTGCTTCATTAGTTATGATGGTAGTTATTTTGCATCAGTTAAAACTACCTGTTGAGTATTTAGCAATCATAGTCGCAGTCGATCGTATTTTAGACATGGCAAGAACATCACTAAATGTAACTTCTGATATGTTCGTTGCTAAGATGGTAGACGAATTGAGTAGTGAGAAAAAAACTACATAAGAGCTTTAGTTATTTAAATAAAATCAGCAAGAATTTTACTAATATCTTTACTGTAGTAACATGAGTCACATACTGGCACAATATCTTTAAAAGTCAGACTTAATAGTAAAAATGGGTGCTTACTTTTCTACTTTTTCTTATAGTTCACTAAATAATAATCGACTAAATTTAACTTCATACTTTTGCTAAGACCACGATGCAAGCTAATCATATTTTTCATGTGAGAAAAGACTCCACCTTCGAGTGCATTTGTTGTATTTGAGATAGATAGTTTTTTATAATTTTTATATGTAAATAGATAAGGTAAATTTGTTCTCAAACTTCTGTAAGCAGCTCTGATTCTTGGGTGAGTATAATGAAGTTTACTAGTAGTTGTTGACAGCGTCTTTTCTTCTAAAAAGTCTTTATATTTTTCGTACTGTCAAGCGATCAGTTAAAATAAGCAGGTAGGAAGTAAAAAAAACTTCATAAAAAAATCTTAGACCTTAAAAAAACAAATTAGTTTGTTAAACTCTCTTTTTAGATAAAAAGAGGGAGTTAAGT
>WTBY01000075.1 GCA_013138865.1 Helicobacteraceae bacterium
AATACTCTAAAAAATGGTAAAAATATAAAAAATTAGAGAAAAATATACTTCAAAATTGAAAGTGAATTTTTAAAATGCTAGAATACCTAAATCGTGAAAAATAATTGGACTTGTTCAGAGGGTTCAATTCATAGAATAATAATAGTATAATCACAAAAATAATTAATTATGGACTTAAGATGAACGTAGATATGATGAGAAATGTAGATTATTATGTTGGTGTGCCACTTTGTGCGATCACTTCTGCTTTTAAAAAAATATACCATACAGTTGTAAGTGAAGCTACGATCAAGCCTCATAATGTTCTCTTAATAGAACTTTCAGAGATGGGAAGTGCTATTTTAGTAGATCCTGCTATGCGTAAACTTAGTGAAAATATTGATGGAGAGTTATACTTTGTAATTTTCTCTAAAAATGCAGTTAGTCTTAACCTACTCGGCACTGTAAAAGAGGAAAATATTTTTAAAATAGATGAAAGCTCGATCATAAATCTTGCTACATCTTCACTTAAATTTTTAAAATGGTGTAGAAAAAAGAACATTGACTCTGTGATCGATCTTGAACTATTTTCACGTTTTACCGCTCTTTTAACTGCTTCATGTGGCGCAGTTAATCGTGTAGGATTTCACGCTTTTCATAATGAAGGACTTTACAGAGGAGATCTTTTAAGTAAAAAAGTAGCCTATAATGCACACCAACATATAAGTAAAAATTTCATTGCACTTGTTGACACACTTTTAAGCAAAAAAGATGAGCTACCTTTTTTGAAAAGAGAGATCAAAGATGAAGAAGTAGTGATCGCAAAAGCACCTATAAACCCTCAAATACAGACTAGAGTTTTAGAAGTTATAGCTTCAAAATATGAGGGCTTTACAAAAGAGAAAAATCCTATTATTTTAGTAAATGCAAATGCTTCAGATCTTCTACCACAGCGTCGTTGGGACAAAACTAACTATGCAGAAGTTATAAAGCAAATTTTAGAGTTTAACGAAAATGCTATAGTACTTCTTACAGGTGCGCCTGCAGAACATGACGGTGCTCAAGTTTTAGTTGACTTAGTTAAGTCTGATCGCTGTATAAATTTTGCAGGTGCTATTAAATTTTTAGAACTTCCTTCACTTTACTACTCAAGTGCTTTTATGCTTACAAATGACTCTGGACCAGCTCACTTTAGCTCGATCACTGATATGCATACATTTGTAATTTTTGGACCTGAAACTCCTGCACTTTATGGCTCACTAGGTCCGACAACTCCGATCTATTCGCATCTGTCATGTTCACCTTGTGTAAGTGCTTCAAACCACAGAAAAACTCCATGTAGTGACAACCAATGTATTCAAGTGATCACTCCTGAATGGGTATTCAATGTTATAAAACCACACATGGAAAAACTAAGTAAATAATGGACTTTAGAGACAAGAAGCACTATAATTTATACTACCTTATTTTAGGTGTAACACTCTTTAGAATGGCGATCGCACCCTACTTCGGTTTAGGTGTTGATGAAGCACACTACGCTCTTTATGGTGAAAACTTAGCTCTAAGTTACTTTGATCACCCTCCTCTTGTAGGTTGGGTTCAAGCTGTTTTCACCTCTATTTTTGGTGTTAATGAGTTTGCAATTCGTTTAACAGCGATCATTATAGGGGCTGTAGTAAACTTAAGTGTTTACATACTTATTTTCAAAATTTCTCAAAGTTCAAAAACTGCCTTTATTTCAACACTCGCTCTAAATGCTTCATTTCTTTTTAATGCTCTATTTTTAATGCTCATGCCAGACACTCTGCTTTTTGTACTTTTAATACCTATAATTTTTCAAACTCTTAAACTTGAAGATGAAGCTACACTAAAAAACTTTTTAATTTTAGCTTTTTTACTAGGTCTTGCTGGACTTGCTAAATATACAGCTGTTCTTTTTGTTGTTGCAATTGTAATATATTTTCTAATTAAAAAAAGGTACAACATACTTTTTAACATCAAAATAGTTCCTGCTATTATTCTTAGTGCTATTATGATTTTACCTATAATTATTTGGAATATTCAAAATGAGTGGATAAGCTTTGCCTTTCAAAGCTCTCACGTTGTGGCAGACAAAAGTATAGACCTAAACGTATTCTTCAGCTCAATTGGTGCTCAGCTTGGTGCATATAATCCATTCCTTTTTATTTTAGCTTATTTTGGACTATATAAATCTTTGAGATCCACTAACCGCTACTTGTTTATAAGTGCTATTTTTGCTCTAGTACTTATCTCTTTTTTCACTTACGCTTCACTCTACTCACGTGCACTTCCTCACTGGTCTGCTCTATTCTATATGTTAATGATTCCCATTGGAACTTACTATGCACTTGAGCTAAAGTGGACTAAGTATCTTAAATACTCAATAGGTTTTGGTCTTATTGTATCTGCAATTCTATACTTAGAGTTAGCACTAAAGTTTATTCCTCTTCCACATTATCAGTCACTTCACCGAGACATACATGGATATGAACGAATTATGAATGAAGCAAATAGACTTATTAGTGATCCTACAAAAGAGGCATTCGCAGTTACAAACTGGAGCATAGCCTCTCGTGCTCTTTTTTACAATAGAGCATATAAAAGCAATGTTTACCTAATTGATGACAGGTACGATCAATTTGACATTTGGCAAAATGGATCACCAAATGGAAAAGATTTACTTTTTATTAACACTCATTTTTTTAATGTTAATGTAGATAATTTAAAATGTAAAAGCGTAGAAAAAGCAAAAGAGTTTGACATATTACTAAATAATAACAAAGTTAACACAATATCGTTAATATGGTGCAAGGGGTACAATAAAAATGAAAATAGATAATATAAACAAAATAGTATATTCTATACTAATTTCTGGTGCTATTTTAATAGTGATTTTATATAACTTTATAGATAGAGATAGCGGTTATTACTTTATAGAACAACGTGATACTGTTTTGTTTACGATCACAAAGTTTTTAAGTATGGGTGCTAAGTCTACCTATTTTCTTATTTTTAGTGCTCTTGGTTTTTTAGCTTATAAATATATATTTAAAAATAGTGCTATACAAGAGAAGTTAGCTTTTTTCTTTCTCTCTCTCGTAGTTAGTGGAGTTATCTCTGTAGTTTTAAAAGTTTTCTTCGGTAAGGCGCGTCCATTAATTTTAAAAAATGATGATTTTTTTGGTTTTACATGGCTTAACTTTAATTATGATTATCACTCATTTCCATCAGGTCACACTACAACAGCATTTGCGATCGCTACTTCTTTAGCACTTATGTTTCCTCGCTACATTGCAGTTTTTTACGCTTACGCCATTACTATGGGCTTAGTGCGTATAGGTTGTTGGGCTCACTTTCCAAGTGATGTAGTTGCAGGTGCTATGGTTGGGACTATTACTGTTTTATTTCTATATAAACAAGAAAAAATATTACCTATTTTAAAGGAAAAACAAAATGTTAAATAAACTATCAATAGTAATTTTAGCAGCTGGAAAAGGCTCACGTATGAAGTCTAATAAGGCTAAAGTTCTGCATGACATTAGTGGTAAGCCTATGCTTTACCATATTATTAAAGAGTCTTTAGTTATTAGTGATGATGTGATCGTAGTAGTTGCTCATCAAAAAGATGCTGTAATAAAACAGATGAATAGTTATTTTGAAAACATCACTTATATAACACAAAATGCAGATGAGTTTCCAGGAACTGGTGGTGCTATGATGGGTGTTAAACCAAAGTATGATGACGTTTTAGTTCTTAATGGGGACATGCCACTTATAACTTCTGATGCACTAGAACTTTTTTTACAGAGTGATAGCGATATAACTATGAGTATTTTTGATCTTATAAACCCTGATGGTTATGGAAGAGTAGCAATAGAAAATTCTAAAGTACAATACATAGTAGAACAAAAAGATGCAACTTCTGAGCAAGAAGAAATCACAACAGTAAATGCAGGTATCTACCGTTTTAAAACATCTGTACTTAAAACTTATATACCCCAACTCTCAAATGATAACGCACAAGATGAATACTATTTAACAGATATTATTGCACTTGCCAAGAGAGACGCTTTAAGTATAAAACCTCTTTTGGTTGATGAAGAGCTATTTAAAGGTGTAAACTCTAAGTATGATTTAGCCCAAGCAGAGATAATTATGCAAAATCGCATAAAAGAGATGTGGATGAAAAAAGGTGTAACTATGCAACTTCCACAGACTATCTACATAGAAGAGGGAGTTGAGCTTAGTGGAGAGTGTATACTAGAAAATGGTGTTAGACTCGCTCAAAATAGTATTATTTGTGACTCTCATATAAAAGCGTATTCTGTGATCGAAGATAGTGTTATTACAGACAGTGCCATAGGACCTATGGCACATATTCGCCCTTCTTGTGTTATTAAAAATACACATATAGGAAATTTTGTTGAAGTTAAAAAAAGCTCTTTAAATGGCGTCAAAGCAGGTCACCTATCTTACCTTGGAGATTCTCAGATCGAAGAGGGAACAAATATAGGTGCAGGTGTAATAACTTGTAACTATGATGGTATAAATAAGTATAAAACCACTATAGGAAAGAATGTTTTCATAGGCAGTGACTCTCAGATAGTTGCGCCATGTGTGATCGAAGATAATGTTATGATCGCAGCAGGAACGACAATTGCTTGTAAAAAGGTTGAGAGCGGTGTTTTAGCAATTAATAGAGCGCCACTTAAAACTGTAAAAAACTTTTTTTACAAATTTTTCAAGAAATAAGGGAAAAAATGGATGACTTAGGTCCAGTTATAGTATTTATGCTTATAGTGCTCTTTATAGAGTCTCTTTTAGGTCATGATTCAAGATTAGAAATTAAACAAAAAAAAGAAAAAGAGAAGAAATAGAACTATTATGAACTTAAAAGATCAGTTTACAAATTTACTACAAAACAAAAAAATACTACTTGGTGTTACTGGTTCTATATCAGTATATAAGGCACTTGAGCTTACTCGCCTTTTCATAAAAGCAGGTGCCGAGGTAAAAGTTGTTATGAGCCAAAGTGCTAAAAAATTTGTAACTCCTCTTAGTTTTGAAGTTCTTACATCAAATAGAGTTTTAGATGACACTAATGAGTGTTGGGTTAGTGATCATAATCATATAAAAACAACTTCTTGGGCAGATGTTTTCGTGATCGCACCTGCAACTGCAAACACGATCGCAAAACTTGCAAATGCAATCGCAGACAACATGCTACTACAGTGTGCTCTGGCTTTCGAGAATAGTAAAATTATAGCTCCAGCAGCAAACACTAAAATGTTAGCAAACCCAATAACACAAGCAAATATTAAAATGTTAAATATATCTTCTTACACTTTTGTAGAGACTCAAAATAAAGAGTTAGCTTGTAAAGAGGTTGGAGATGGCGCACTAGCAGAGCCATTAGACATTTTTTACACAACCGCACGTGAGCTTCTTAAAGATGAATACTGGGTAAATAGACGTGTAGTTGTAAGTGGTGGAGGTACGATCGAGAAGATTGATGAAGTTAGATACTTAAGTAACTTTTCAAGTGGAAAAATGGCAAATAATTTAGCACTAAGTCTCTACCTAAGAGGTGCTGATGTAAACCTAATAAGTACAAAACTAAGTCCTGAACTTCCTACTAATATGCACCACATAGAAGTTCAAAGTTCTGAAGAGATGCAAGAGTATATAAAAGACTCCATTCGTATAGCTAAAAAAGGTATTCTTACAAAAGCCACATTAGTAGGTGACTCTCACCCCGAGCTTATAAGAAAAGAACCATACCTCTTTATGGTAGCAGCTGTAAGTGACTATATTCCTAAATTTTCTCAAAGTGGCAAACTTAAAAAAGAGACTTTAGGTAATGAGTGGAGTTTAGAGTTAAAACAAAATATTGATATTTTAAATTCTCTTGATAAGACAGATATAAAAACTATCGCTTTTAAAGCTGAAATGGATATATCAACTGCAAAAATGGATGCAACCAACATACTTGAAAAGAAAAAAGTTGATGCAGTTTGTTTGAATATTTTAGAAGACTCTAGTAGTTTTGGAACTACACAAAACTCAATAGAACTTATAACAAAAAATAGCTCAACCAAGTTTGAGAAGATGGATAAACTCCCTCTTTCATTAAAAATAGTAGACTCTCTTAAAGGTACATATAGTGAGTAACCAACTAAAACATATAGCCATCATCATGGATGGGAATGGACGTTGGGCAGAGCTTAGAGGTGAAAACCGAACAAAAGGTCATGAAAAGGGTGCTGAAGTTGTACGTGACATTACAACTTACTGTGCAAATCATAAAGATATAGAGCAGTTAACACTTTATGCTTTTTCAACTGAGAACTGGAAACGACCAAAGCTTGAAGTTGCTTTTTTAATGAAACTCTTAGAGAGTTGGTTAAAAAAAGAACTCCCGCTCTATTTAAAGAATGACGTAAAATTTATGCCAATCGGTGATCTGTCAAAGTTCTCTTCTTCACTACAAAAAACGATATCAAAAATTCAAGAGAAAACAGCACACTGTAAAAAACTAACTCAAACATTAGCACTTAACTATGGTGCACGTGATGAGCTAGTACGCGCTATAAACACTCTTAATAATGCTAGTATGCCTATAAGTGAAAAGAGCATATCTCATGCACTTGACTGTGAGAATGATGTTGATCTACTTATAAGAACAGGTGGCGATCATAGACTCTCAAATTTTTTACTATGGCAAGCCTCTTATGCTGAACTATTTTTTAGTGATACTCTGTGGCCAAACTTTACAATAGATGAGATGTCAACTATAATAGAAAAATTCAGCTCTATTGAGCGTCGTTTTGGAGCGTTAAAATAATGGAATTAACTTTTATATTTATTATTGGTATTTTAATAGGATCTTTTTTAAATGTTGTAATTTTACGCATTCCTAAAGATGAGAGCATAGCATTCCCTGCTTCTCACTGTGGATCATGTAAAAAACCTCTTAAATGGTTTCATAATATTCCACTTTTCTCTTGGGCTTTTCTAAGAGGAAAGTGTGCTTTTTGTCAAGAAAAAATATCTATTCAATACCCTATAATAGAACTTCTTAGCGGAGTTCTTTTTGTAGTTATATTTGCTAAAATGGGTATCTCGATACCTACACTTTTAGTAGCTTTTAGCTTTTTAACACTTTTAGCTCTTTCTGTGATCGATCTTCACTATAAAATGGTTCCAGATTCACTAAATTTACTTGCTTTAACTTTAGCGATCGCAGCTGCTTACTCGTTAACAGCTTTTGTTGATAACTTGGTAAATGCACTTATTTTTGCAGGTGCTTTTACACTTTTACGTTTTTACATTAGTTTTGCTATTAATCGTGAAGCTATGGGCGAAGCAGACATTATGGTTGCAGCTACTATGGGTGCACTTTTAGGTGTTAAATTAACATTAGTAGCTATTTTCATATCAGCTCTTTTAGCGCTACCTGCTATGCTCTTAACACAAGATAAAGAAGACCCTGACTCTTTAGAATTACCATACATCCCTTTCTTAGCACTGGCAACACTTTTAGTATACATTTTTGATACTCCAATTTATGCCTACTTAGAAGCAACATACGGTTAATAATGGATAGTTTACGTCGCTACATAATAAAAAACTTTTCTTTACTTTTCTTTAGTATTTTTATGCCACTTTTTGTAATCGCTTCTGTTGTCTTTTTAGTTAAACTTGCAACTTACACTTCTGTTATACAGCTAAGTATTTTTGAGATGTTTAAGCTATACCTTTTTATTTTACCTGAGATCTTTTTTTATACCCTTCCGATCACATTCTTTATAGCTGCAACAATGTCACTGTTTCAACTCTCAACAGACAATGAGATGGTAGTTGTTTTTTCACTTGGAATTGAGCCAAACTTTATTTTAAAGACACTGCTACGCCCTGCTCTTCTGCTTTCAGTTCTGATGAGTTTTAACTTTTTTGTTCTATTTCCACACTCTACAGTTCTCTCAACTAACCTTATACGCTATAAAACAAGTGAAGCTGCATTTAACCTAAGTGCTTCAGAGTTTGGTCATAGTTTTGGAAACTGGTTGCTATATATAGGCAAAGCAAATGAAGATAAAACATATAGTGATGTATTTCTTTTTAACAAAAGTAAAGAAGAAGAGATACTAATAAGTGCCAATAAGGCAGAAGTCTTAAATGATGGCGGTCTTTTAGTTTTAAAATTAAGTGATGGTGAGGGATATAGTTATTCTCAAGAGAGATTCAACCAACTAGAGTTTGAAACAATGAAAATAAATAATGCTCTAAAAACAGATCTACGTCCATATGCATCTTCTTTAGAGTTTTGGTTAAGTAACGATCGACGTGAAAGTAAGCGAGAGATGTTTATTACAGACACACTGCTCTCTATTTTTCCTGTTCTATCGCTATTTTTAGTTATGAGCATAGGAATAGTAAATGTACGTCATCAAAAAGCTAAAATATATCTATTTCTATTTTTAAGTATCGCGGCCTACTATGGTCTAACAATAGGTTTAATAAAAGTTCTTGGTTTTTACAACATTCCATTTGTAATATTCTTAACACTTTTAGTCTCCATACCTATTTATAAAAAAGCTATCCTAAGTCGCTTTTAGTGCGTTATAAACTAACTATTAGCTACAATGGAGCTCTCTTTTTTGGATCTCAGTCTCAAAAAAATACTTCTCAAACAGTTTTAGGTAAGTTTGAAGGTGTTCTAAAAAAACTACAAATTAACTCTAAAATAGTAGCCTCAGGAAGAACTGATCGCGGTGTTCACGCAACAGGTCAAGTTATACATTTTGATGTACCTGACTTTTGGAACGATAAAAAAAGACTTCACACTATTTTAAACCAGAAACTACCTCCAAGTATAAGAGTAAAAAAAGTAGAGTTAGTTAATGATGAGTTTCACGCTCGTTATAGTGCTTCAAGAAGAGTCTATCGCTATGTTTTATGTGAAGGTGAAGCTAACCCTTTTGAGTATGACTTTATAACTTTTCATAAAAAAATAGATCTAGAACTTTTAGAAAACTCTATAAAACTTTTTGAGGGTAAACACAACTTTGAAATGTTTAAAAAAAGTGGTTCACCCACTACTAATTTTGTAAGAACTATATATAAAACTTCTGCCTATAGACATAAAGAAAAAGTAGTTTTACACTTTGAAGCAGATGGATATTTACGATCACAAATACGCCTAATGGTAGGTTTTTTACTTCAAATAAACGATAAAATTTTAGATGAGACACAACTTCAAGATCAACTTTCAAATGTTACACAGCACTCAACTTTTATAGCCCCTTGTAATGGGCTATACTTAGCAAAAATAAAGTACCCTTTACATTAATAGTTTTTTATACTACAATCACTCTTTATAAAAATAAAGGCACTTATTGAACACCAAAGAAGAGATAGAATTTGATTGCGAACAAGAGATATCTGAACATAAACATTTTATGCTATCAGTTTTAGACTCACAAGATCAACTTATAGTTACTACTAATGGCAAAACACTAAACAGTGTAAATGAAACTTTTTTGGACTTCTTTGCAGTAGAGTCTATTGATGAATTTAAAAAAGAGTACGCAACTAACTCTATACACACTATATTTAATAACAATGCACCAGATGACTACTTAAAAGAAAGTACATGTACTAGTGAGTGGGTTAATAATATTGTAAACAAAGAGTCAACTACTTCGTTTAAAGTTATGATACATCAAGGTAATAGTGACTTCTCTTTTTCTGTTACAGGTACAGAACTTCCTGGAAAAAAGAACTTAAAAGCACTATTCTTTACAAATATTACTGAAATTGAAACTGCCAAAAAAACGAATGATGATATTTTAAAACGTCTTAATTCTTCAATTGAGTATGCGTCTATAATTCAAGGGACATTAGTCCCAGATAATAACATTTTTAGAAAATACTTTAGTGACTATTTTCTAATATGGCATCCAAAAGATAAGGTTGGTGGAGACATCTACTTGTTTGAAGAGTTACGCCATGATGATGAGTGTCTTTTAATGGTTATTGACTGTACTGGTCATGGTGTACCAGGAGCATTTGTAACTATGCTTGTAAAAGCAATAGAGAGAGAAGTCGTATCATTGATAAAAGCTGACGATACTATAGATGTAAGTCCTGCGTATATTCTTAGTTACTTTAATAAAACTATGAAAAAATTACTTAAACAAGAGAGTAAAAATTCAGTTACTATCTCTAATGCAGGTTTTGATGGTCAAATTATTTACTACAATAGAAATGATAAAATTCTTAAATTTGCAAGTGCAAGAAATGAACTTTATTACTATCAAGATGATAAATTAGAGCTAATTAAAGGCGATCGTCACTCTGTTGGTTACAAAGATAGTGAAGTTGAGTATAAATTTACAGATCACATAATTGACGTCTCAAAAGATACTACACTATATCTTTCAACCGATGGGTACTTAGATCAAAATGGTGGTCAAAAAGGTTTTCCATTTGGTAAAAAAAGACTAAAAACATTACTAAATGAAATTCATAGTGAGAGCATGGCAGATCAACAAGAAGAGTTTTTATATACACTTCATGACTACCAAGGTGCATTTGAGAAGAATGATGATATTACAGTTTTTGGAATTAAAATAGAGGGAAACAGATGATAAATATATTAGTAGTTGATGACTCAAAATTAGCAAGAAAAAGAGTTATAGAGACATTAGAAAAAATTGATGTAGATTGTAACATAGTAGCAGAGGCATCAGACGGACTTGATGCTCTTGAGAAATATAGTGCAAATGAAGTTGACTTAGTTATTTCAGATATAGAGATGCCTAATATGGATGGTATTGAACTTACAACAAAACTACGCTCTATGAGTAAAAGTTTACAAATTATTGTTGTTAGTTCTGTTGTAAATGAACTTATAAAACAGATAGTAGCGAAGGATAAAGCTATTAGTTTTTTCAAAAAACCTCTTGATCCAAAAATATTAGAAGTTGCTGTTAAAAAAATAGAACATCTTGTATTAAAAGCAAAATCATAAATATATTAAGATAAAATAACAATTATGAAAAATATTTATAAACTATTAGCTTTTTTTACTATTCTAGGTGCTGCTTATTATGTGTGGTACGTACATTTTAACTTTCGTTTTGAAGAGATATCAAAAGGTAAAGTATACAGATCAGCACTTATACCACCAGATAAACTAGAGAGTTATTTAATTAAAAACAAAATTAAAACCGTTGTTGATCTACTAGACCCTGGTGTACAAGATGCACTTAACCCTGCTCAGTTGAAAGATATTATTGCTGAAGATGATGCTATAAAAGCAATCAATAAAAAAAATAACTTAAATATTAGACATATAAACATACCATCTGGACAAGTTCCAAACAAAAAGAACCTCATAAATTTCTATAAGGTTTTAGACGATCCTACTTCTTACCCTATTCTTATACATTGTTATCATGGAACAGGACGTGCCGCTATGTATAGTGCACTTTATCGTATAGAACACGACAACCATACAAATGAAGAAGCTCGTCAAAAAACACGTTTTATGGTTCAAGGTTTTGGTTATAAAAGTAGTTTTTCAGATGGACGTGAAAAAGGTAAGTTTTTAATTAACTATAAGAAAAGAGATACAGGCAAGAATGCTACACTCAATACAATGAAATAAGTATGACTCAACTACCTAAATTTTTAAAGTTCATTTTAGCACTTTTTATTTTTGAACTTATTTTGTACTCTCTATGGCGTCTTGCCTTCTACACAGCATTTAAGGATCTTCAAGCTTCTCACACTTTAAGTGAGGCACTCTACTCTTTTTGGATAGGTTTTAGGTTTGACGCACAATTAATTGCAATTATGAACCTACCTCTTTTACTTTTTGGTGCAGTTAAAAAAATATCTCTTTTTAGCTCAAAAACTTCAAAATATTTTTGGCTTGGTTATATTGTTTTAACTAACTGGTTAATGAGTTTAGTCTATATTATAAATATTGGCTACTTTGACTTCTTCAAAAAGATGGTTGACAACTCAATTATACGCTATTTTTATGACATAAGCATGGCTATGCAGATGTTAGTTGAGGGCTACCCTATAATTAGTTCAAGTCTAGTTGTTACACTCTACTTAGTAGCTATATTTACACTATTTAACTTTATATATAACAGACTTCACTCTTCTACTGATCATAAGTTATCAAAAGGGTCTAAAGTAACTATTTATATAATCTTTGTTTTTTTATATATTTTTGCAGGTTATGGCAAGGTTGAACTATATCCATGGAGATGGAGTGAGGCTTTTTATAGTTCAAATAAGTTTTTAAACTCTGTTGCTTCAAATCCAGCTACATACTTTCTAAACACACTAAAAAATAAAACTATAAAGTTTGATGAGAGTGCTACTAAAAAATATTACGATAGTGTAGCTCAGTTTTTAAATATTAAAAAGCGTGATCCAAATAGACTCTCTTTAGTTAGAGAAGTTATACCAGATCACTCTAAAGAGTACACATTTAACAAACCAAATATAGTTTTTATTTTAGGTGAGTCAACGGCTTATGGACGTACTAGTATCTCAAATAATCCACTTAACCCTACTCCGTTTATCAAAGAGATGAGTGATAAGGGTATTACATATTCTCGTTATTACACTCCTCACTCAGGAACGGCGAGAAGTGTTTGGGCATCTATGACTGGTTTAGCTGATGTTGAACGAATTAAAACAAGCTCTCGTAACCCAATGGTTGTTAATCAGCACATGATCTTAAACTCATTTGAGAATTATGAAAAATTTTACTTTATAGGTGGTAGTCTTAGTTGGGGAAATGTTAGGGGTGTAATTTCAAATGTTAATCACTTAAATATTTACGAAGAGCATAACTACCCTAACTCATCAAGAAATGATGTTTGGGGTATAAGCGATGTTCACTTAGCACATGAAGTAAATGATGTACTAAAAAAACAGACAAAACCATTTTTTGCTTATGTTCAACTCTCAGGAAACCACTCACCAAATAACATACCAGATGATAACTTTGGTTTTAAAGCCTCTACTAATTTAGATAAAGAACTACTTCAAAAGTATGGTTTTAATGGTAGTGAAGATGAATTTAATGGGCAAAAGTTTTTAGACTTTAGTGTTGAGCAGTTAATCACACTTGCCAAAAAAGAGCCCTACTTTAAAAATACTATTTTTATTTTTGTTGGTGATCATGGACTGCCTAATAAATATGATCAACTTCACGAAGCAGAGCAAACTTTTAGAACTAATACACTACACACTCCACTTATTATTTATGCACCATACTTGATCAAACATAAAAAAGTAGACTATCCTGTAAGCGAAGTTGACATAATGGCTACTATCGGTGGACTAATTGGTAAGCCATATATTAACTCAACACTAGGTCGTGATCTTTTAGCCAAAGACTTTGATGAGCAACCTCACTACACATATTTTATGACACATGAGGTTAATCCAACTATTAATATAATGAGTAAAGAGTTTATTTTTAGAGTCAGATCAGATGGAAGTGAACCAAGACTATTTAAGTATCACTATGAAAAAAAAGATCATAACCTAATTAAGAAGTATCCAAAAATAGCTAAAGAGATGGAGAATATGGCTAGAGGTATTTTTGAGTCAACTAGATATACAAGATTTAACAACTCTAGTGAAGATGTTCAAAGAACTCTATTACTTTTAAATAACCTCGACTACTAAAATCTATAATATAGATATGTTTTAATAACATACTTATCATAATCAAATGGATTTTGATTTGAAACCTGTTTCATAAACTGCACATTTGTTGTAAAAGTAATGTTTTTATTATATACATAATTACCACCAAATGTATAACGAAGAAGTTTATCATAACGTCTAGTTTGGAAGTTAACATCTCGATCGTCATATGTAGAATAAAGTGAATAGAACTCGGCATTTGCACTAAGGTCTTTCATAAACTGGTATGAAGTTGCAAGAACTAAAGAGTAGTATTTTTTATCTACATCAGTTCTTACACCTTGTAGTTTCAGCTCTTTACCAAGCATAGCTTTTATATTTAGTGTTGGCTTATCTTTTAGACGAATATTTAGACTATTAGTAAACTCAAAAGCATTTGCATTTTTATCTTTATTTGTAGGTGCTATAAATGTTTTATTAGCATACCTAAAGTAAGAGCTATATGTTAAGAACTTATCAATGGCAGTAGTAAACTTAGGCACTACGGCGGCATTGTTAAGATAACTAACTCCACCATACCAAACATGATCGTAGTAAAATGAGAGCTGGTATTGCGACTTAGCGTTAAGATAAGATGGTGCCAAAGAGAGTGAAACAAGATCAAGATCTTTCTCTTTATATTCTGGATATTTTTGAGAATACAAAGTCATAGAATTATCTAGTCTAAACTCCTCACTATCTTTATACACATGGTTTAAAATAACACCTGCTTCATGTGTCATAGAACCTTTTTTATTTGCTGGATTGATTGGTGTATTTTGACCTAAAGAAGGTATAAAAATATTGTATTCACCAGGATTTGTACCATTATCTATATTTGAGTCATACGAAATACCATAAAAAGCCATTGCTCCAAAGAAGTTCTTTCTTGTAGCATTGTCTATTCTTGCAAGTAAATTTTTAACTTTTGATCTAACTTTATCAGGTATTTTTTCTTCTAAAATATTTGTAAATATTTTTCTTGCTGACTTGTAATTTTTAAGTCTAAGCATAGTCTGTGCAATTTCAAGTTTAACTCTTAAGTTATCAGGTTTATCAAAGAGAATGCGATCATATGCTGCAAGTGCATCTTCATACTCTCCTAACTCATAAGCTGAGCGTCCTAAATAGAAATCCACTCTATTCGCATCAACTAAACCTTCATCAAGAGTCTCAAATTTAGTATAAGCTTCTTTATAACGTTTAGCTTTAAAGAGTTGCTGAGCCTCTTTAAATTTGTCTAAACCAACCTCTGCATAGGTTTTAATAACTTCAACTTTTGGCTTCTTTATCACAGGCTTTGGTTTAGCTACAGCGTCAACAAAACGTACATAAACTTTTGGTTTTTGATTTTTTGGTACACGAGGAATATATGTTGATTTTTTAAGATCAGGACGGCGATCTTTTATAAATGATTCAGGAAAGCTATATTGGATTTTATAGAGTTCATTTTTCACATTTTTAGGTTCAATATTTACAGCATAAATCATATAAAATTTGTCATACTCTTTCACACATATGTTAACATAGTCAACTAGCTCTAAAGTATCCGCTAAATTTATTTTATCATAAACAGCCGTTATAAAAATAATTTTTTTTCTGTAGTCAACTTTTGAAGCAGAGAGTGCTTTTTTAAAAGTTAATTTTGGAAGGTTTGTATATTTAATTTTAGGAAGTTTTATTTTAGTAGGCATCTTTAATATAGGAATTTTTATATCATATTTTTTTATTTCATATTTTTTAGCTCTATATTTTTTTGTTGAATATTTATATACTTTTTTTCTAGATATACTCTTTTTAGTTTTTTTAGATTCTACTTTTTTATTTGAATTATTTAAATAATAGTAGTCAAAAGAGACATCTTCAAAATCAAAATAAGCACCCTTGAAAATAGTTTTAATATTTGTCAATGCGCCTATGCCATGCTTTTCAGGTATATTAATGACATATATATCAGATATACCATTTCTAGTTGTTATAGCCAGATCATAATGTTTTAAAGAGCTAATTATTTTTTCTAGTTTATCTTTATTATTTGAAGAAGTTACTTTTATACTTATAGGTTGTGCATTGAGTGTCATACCAACAGTCGTCAAAAAAACTAACCCGAGTTTATTCAAAGCGTACCTATCCTATATAAAATTTTTAATATTAAGCATATTTCATACCATGCCGATGTATAAGAATATCAAAATTTACGATAAAATAGTAAAAATTAATTACAAAGATTTAATGATGATGATAATTGGTGCACATGGTACAAAGTCTAAAGATAGCTCACTCTCAACATTTTTAATTGATAATGAGACTACTATTGATGCAGGAAATTTAATAGATGGGCTTGGTGAAGAGTTTTTAAATGTAAATAGTGTATTTATAACTCATTCACATTTGGATCACATTGTTGATCTACCTCTAATAATTGATACTATGTATGACAAATTAAAACATTCTATAAATGTTTATGCAACTGCCCCAATTATTAAAGCTCTTAAAGATCATATGTTTAATAATATTATATGGCCTGATTTCTCAATGATACCTCTTATAGGAACATCTGATAAGGTTATTGTATATCATGAAATTGAGTATGATAAAGAGTATAAAACATTTGAGAGTACTCTAACTCCATTTAAAAATAACCATATGAATGGAAGTTGTGGTTTTATAATAAATAATAAAGTAATGCTAACTTCTGATACTTATAAGTGTGATCGCATATGGGAAATATTAAATGAAAATAAAAAGATTGACACATTAATAATAGAGATATCGTTTAGTTCTGATCTAAATGGCTTAGCTGAAGCTAGTAAGCACTTAACCCCATCTCTTTTGAAAGAAGAGTTAACAAAACTAAAGCGTGATGATGTACATATATATATTAATCATATAAAAGAATCATCATATCATAAGATCGTTAAAGAGATAAAAGAGCTTAATCTTAATGTAGAGATTCTAGATAACTTTGTTTGTATAGCTAACTCTAAAGCTACTGTTTAGTAGCTTTAAATACTCCTTGAGCTGTTTGTCCACCATTTCCTAAGTTAAAGTTACCACCAACACTTTTCACCTCACCAGTACCATAATAAGCACCTTGCATGCTACCTGCACCACCACCAAGATCAGCATTAAACCCTGAGTTAGTTACAGTACCACCACCGATTGTTGAACTCCAGTTTTTAACAGTTTCTGAACCAATTTGTGAATCAAATGCCATATTACCTGTTACTGCGTTAACACCACCACCAAAGTCTATCCCAATGTCTAGTTGATTATTACCATTCATTAAAATAGATCCTGTATTAGTACCATCACTTACTGTTCCCATAGTATTCCCACTAAATGAAGCACTTGCTCCACTATCTATTAAATTTTGAACATGAGAGGTATCAGTTGCTGTTCCACTAACCCAAGTTGATCTATGATCTACTTTGGTTATAGTTCCATCACCATTATCTAAATCAGCAGTCCAGTATCCCCAAGAACTTTCATCATCAGCACTTTGGGTTAACTCTCCATTAGCATCCATTTTATCTGGCACAGCTACCATCCATGAAGCTTTATCAACTGCCCCATTTCCTTGTATTAACACACCATACTTGTCATCATTTATATAGTAAGAGCTACCATCGTTTACAGTTCCACTTGCAGTATATGCAGTAGCGCCCTTTTTCATAACTGTTGTACCACTTATAGTTCCACTTTCTCTATCAATATTTAGAACACCTGTATTAGCTGGTGCTCCGCCACTTTGAAAACCTCTGTTTTGTGTGTATGTACCTGTATTTACAACATCTTTTGTACTACCTAAATAAGATGCTTGAATACCTTCAGATGAACTTTTTAGGTCTTGATTAGTTGCTCCGCTATTAGTATGTGTTTTAGAGCTACTTGTAGCACCAAAACCCTGCCCATCACTTCCATATAGCGAACCATCAACACTACCTACACTATTTGTAGTAGTATCTTTTGAGTACTTAACACCACTTACAGTTCCATCACTTTTAAGTCTCATAGAGTTAAATGTGGCACCTGCTTCATGCACTTTAGTACGATCGTACTGTGTCATACTTTTTGTTTTAGTATTTAAATGTGTTGTTTTATTAGTAAAATCACTATTGTACGAAGAGTCATTTAAAAATGTTCCACCATCTTTTGTATTTACTAACTCTTTAAAACCACTATAAACATACTCTTTGTTATCTTCTAGCTTTGTAGTGTCAGTAGCTTTTCCACTATAGTACATATCTTTATAGTTGTGAGTTTCACCATCGATAGTCCACTGCTCATCTGTCGTTCCAACCATAAATTCACCAGTATTATCAGCTTGAATTTGATATGTTCCAGTATGCTCTACACCATCAATAGTCCTAGTAAATGCCATACTTCCAACATTTGAGTTAGTTCCTTTGTAAGTTCCAACTCCTCCACCATCAAAACCTGCATAAGTTAATGATCCACTTTTTGCAACACTTCCATCTGCTTTCTCCTCAAAAACTTGTGAGTAAATATTTCCATTATCACTTTTCCAAGATACTACAAACCGACCATCATCTAAAACAGTTATTGAGCTTGTACTGCCAGTAGCAGTTGAACCTGCACTAGCAGCAAACTCTACACCAACTTTGTTTCCATCATTATCATAGATCTGTGCATACACTTTAGCATCTTGTCCAGAGCTACTCCATGTTGCAATAAATTTATTATCACCATACTTTGTTAATTTAGAGTCTGTTGCATCACCACCAGTATATGTTGAAAGTTTAAACTCCCCTCCACTTTTGGTTCCATCTGCGTTAAATACTTGTGCATATACACCATCATTAGTTGCTGCATTATCTTGAGATTCAGAAGTCCAACTGATTATGAACTTGCCATTACCTAAACCTACTACACTTGATCCAGACTGTGTTCCAGTAGTAAAACTATTCGCTTGAACAGCACTTTCTACTACAGTACCATCATTTTTAACAATACTAAAAAAGACCTCTTTTGGATCTTGTGCTCCATGATCCCAAGAAACAACTACGTCACCATTAGCTAAAGATGTAACTGAAGGCTCTTTTGTCCAGTCACTTGCTGTGTTACTTAGTGTAACTTCGCCACCTATAACACTTCCATCATTGTTATACATCTGTCCAACTATTTTATCCGTAGTTCCATCATGCCATGTACTTCTGTAAACTACCATATATTTACCATCTAAAGCTACTATTTTAGAGTTGTCTTTTTCATTACCAATTGTTGTATTTACTTGAACTTCGGTACCGTTCTTAGTTCCATCTACATTGAAAAGTTGTGAAAATGTATTTGATGTAGATCCATCGCCAGAGTCCCAACTTACAATAAAGCTACCATCACTTAGAGCTACTGAGCTTGATTTTGATTGAGAGTTAGAGACAGAAGTATTTACTGCAAACTCACTACCAGCTGCTACACCATCTGAAGTAAATCTTTGTCCATAAACTCCATAACCATCGCCATCTTGCGCATCACTGTCCCAAGTAACTAAATAGCCACCATCTGAGAGTGATGTAACAAATGAGTTCTGCTTATTTGTTCCAACGTGTGTCGGAGCTGTTATACCTGTATTGCTATGTGCATTAAATGCTTGTGTTGTTGAAGTTCCACTCATGGTTAAGTTATCTGGTGTCTTATTCATAGTTACATCACCAAATGTAGTAAAATTATTTTTATTAGTTGTACCTGCTGAATTAGTTAAAGAGCCTAACTGTTTACCAGTTAGTGTTGCTGTTTTAGAAGCAACTACTGCAGCAGCTTCTGCTTCTGCAGTAGCTGCTGCATCAGCAACTTCTTGTGCTGCTAACTTATCAGCTGCATCTTGTGCTGCTGTTGCCGCTGCTGCCGCTTCAGCCTCTTTTTGAGCAGCATCTTTTAAAGTCGCTTCATAAGTTGCTATTTCTAGATCGCTCTCAAGAACATCATTTTTAGAAGATTCAGTTGTTTGGGAGCTTGCTTTATCTACTTGTTTATTTGCATCTTTAGATGAACTATCAACTTCTTCAAGTAACTCTTCCTCTTCTAAAGTATCTGAACCACTATCCATAGAAGCGATATCTGCTGCTTTAAACTCTACTGGTGCTGAGGGTGGTGCATTTTCAGGTGTTATTGTAATCATTCCAGCTGGTACTATTTGTGTAATGCCGTGTGAACTTACAGATATTTCACCTTGTGTACAAGCAACTTTAGTCTGGTCACCTATTAAAATAGTTCCCCTAATTCCTATTGTTGCCGTTTTTGTTTTTAACTTAAATCTATGAGGAGCAACTTTACCAATAACACCTGTAATAGATTTAAAAGCACCCTTCATAAATTTAAAACTTGTTTTTGATTTTTTTGGTTTTTTGGGATCATACAGATAATCTTCAATTTTAAAGACTGCATTTTTACCTATTGTGATAGTTGTTTTGTCTTTAAAAACTATTTGAGCTCGTGATCGTCCTATTGACTTTACTATATCTTTATTCTCTAGCTTAGTTCCCTTAGAAGCAACAATAGTTTTTCCATCTCTAAGTACATTAACTTCACCTTTTACTCCGCGAATTTTACCTATTGAGGCAAAAAGCATTATATTCATTAAAATTACTGAGATTAAGATTTTCAACATGATGGCTCCTTAAATATATTAAAGCTTATTATACTGAATAATATAACAATAGAGCTTAATCATTTCTTACCATAACAATATAAAGGAAATAGGTCACTCTATTAAGATTAGATTTATTTAGTTTTAACTTTGTTTGCTTTTGTAAGTTTTTTAGACAATATTTTTGAAAAGTTATGATAAACGCGCATATATATATAATCTAAATTATTTTTAATCTCTTCTTTTATTACAAAACTTAAAACAGTTGCTCCTGCATGGTTAGAGCGTATAGTCGCAGAACGTGGTTCACTATTTACAAAAGCCATCTCACCAAAAACCTCTTTCTGTTTAATTGCGGCTACTCTTACATTATTTACAGAAACAGAAAGTGTTCCTGAAATAACATAATAGATCTCTTTTGTTGTTTGTCCCTCTAAGAATAGTGTCTCATTTGATGCTAGCTTAGTAATTTTTACACTATCTACAATACTTACAAGTTCACGATCACTACAATCATCAAAAAATGGTAACTTATTTTTAACTTGAATAAGTGCTTTTTGTGCAATAGTCAATTTTTGATCACTTATAAGTATGGGCATATACTTAATAATAATATCGTTCATCTCGCGTTGCATCTCTTTTTGTCGCTGAATAGCTATACTTTCTTGATTTATTAACTCTTCATAGTACTTTTCTTCGATCATACAAGCCAAAGTATTATCTGGATTTTCATCTGAAACAACAATAACAGTTGCACCATCTTGAACAACTCTTAAAGTATCTGGAAGAGTTGCTAGCAGTTTTGATTTATTTAATACTCGTTGTGATTTTTTTCTGGCCATTGTTATGTTCCTTAATTTATTTCTTATCTATTTTTTTTTATCTGTTTTTTTATTATGTTTATCAACTCTTTGACTTAAAATAATCGCAAAATTTTGGAAAATACGTCTTAAAGTACCTTCATCAGATGGATCACACTCATCATCAATACGAAATTTTAGTATGTTCGTATTATTTGAGGCTGACATAGTTCCTGCACTACGTGGCTCTTTTGTAATAAAAGCCATTTCACCAAATACTGCACCTTTCTCAAGAGTAGCTACTGTTTTTAACTCATCTTGTTGAACATTGGAGATCGTTACATTTACACGCCCACTAATAATAAAAAATATCTCTTCACTAGTTTCACCTTGAAGAAATATACGTTCATCTTTTTTTAGTTTCATAATTGTCACATCACCAACAAGACGGATCAAATCATCATTTTCTATATTGTCAAAAAAACCTAAAATATTTTTAAACTGAATAAGTGTCTCTTGACCAATAGTTAAAGATGGCTTTTGAACTGGAATATTATCTTCTTCTAATCCCATATTGTTGCCATAAGTGATGTTTGCTAAGGCTTCGTTAGCACCAGAGCCATTATTTATAACCCTTACACCACCAGCACTCTCTTGTTTAGTAGAGGCTTCCATAACTCTTACGCCACCACCAGGAAGATCTTTTTTAGTTGATGCTTCAACTATTCTAACTCCTCCAGCTTCACCTTGCTTTGTGCCTGCTTCAACTACACGAACAGAGTTGACACTTTTACACTCTTCAACTTCCGCTTTAAAAGCTTCTGCTTGATTTTTACTAGTAATAACTTCAGTTTTAAGATCTTTAATTTGGTCATTTTTAGAAGCGATTAGTTCACGTAAAGAGTTATAACCATAGAAGTACATAAATGGTTGCTTGTCTTTATATATAATTATTTTACCGTCTTTTACGACCTGTGCTACACAAGCATCAAACTTAGTGCTAACAGTTTCGTATGCGACTTTTTTAACTTGTCCTGCCATTTTTTATAAGCACCTAAAATTTAAATTGTAAAATAATATCATATATTGATTTAATTAATCTTTTAATATATAATATTAAACTTAAAAGTCAAGGAAACAACCTAATGAACAAACACCTTAAAAAATTTTTAATATATTTCATTATGAGTTTTATACTCTCGATTACGCTTATTGGGGTCTACCTTAAGCTACCAGAAGCACTAAATACTATTAACAACAATATGAGAGACTTTATGTTTATCACACGTGGCGAGATTCCTCAAAGTGACAAAGTAGTTATTGTTGATTTAGATAACAAATCATTAGAAGAGATTGGTCAATGGCCTTGGTCACGTAATGTAGTTGCCGAACTTCTTAAAAACTTGACAATTGCAGGAGCAGAAGTAATTGGTTTTGATATTGTTTTTGCCGAGCCCGATCGTAGTTCTCCACATAAAGTTCTAGGTGACTTAGGTTATGACATAAGTGAAGCAGCAAACTATGATGAGTATTTTGCTTATATTGTTGAGAATACTCCTACCATTTTAGGGTACCAATTTGAGCTAGAAGAGTCAGACATTTTAAAAACTGATCCTCCTATTAACAAAACACTCTTTATAGACAGACCTGCTGAAGATGAAAATGGAAACCCAATTGAAGGTATAAATAGTGAAACAACAAACTTTATAGAAGCATACGGAGTAATTACAAATATACCTATAGTTCAAGATGTTGCAAATTCGAGTGGTTTTTTTAATAACTCTCCTGATGAAGGCGGTATTGTTAGAAGTGTTCCTCTTATGATCCGTTATGAAGAGGTAGTATATCCATCATTAGTACTTGAAATTATCAAACAGGTTAGTGAGGCAAGATTTATATACCTTGACTATGGAATCAAAGGTCTTAAAAGTGTTGATGTTGGTGACTACTCAATTCCTACAGATGTTTTTGGACGTGCTCTTATTAACTATAGAGGTAAAGAGAAAACATTTAAGTATATACCAGCTGTTGATATTTTACGTGGTGAGTTTAAAGAAGAAGATATTAATGGGAAAATTATTCTAATAGGTACATCTGCGGCTGGTCTACTTGATCTTCGTGCTATGCCATTTGAAGCTGTTTATCCTGGAGTTGAAGTCCATGCGAATATGATTGACAACATCTTGGTTGGGGACTTTCTTTCAAAACCTGCTGAAGTTGAACTATTGAATATTATTCATATTATTTTAATTATATTTTTAACTACTTTTGCCCTAGCTTACCTTCCTATTTTATTAATTCCTTTTGTACTTGCTATGTTTATAGGTGGAGACCTTTATGGGTTGTATTATATGTTATTTACAGAGGGGTTAGTTTTAAATATTTTAATGCCTCTTATATCATTTGCATCAGCTGCTGTAACATTAATCTTAATTAACTACTTCTTTATCTCGAAAAATGAGAAAAAAATTAAAGATAAGTTCTCCGCTAAAGTGTCTAAAGAGGTTATGGAGTCACTACTAGATACTGAGGGTGATGCATTTGCCGCTATGGACAAAGAAATAACAGTATTTTTTAGTGATGTTCGTGGATTTACAAATATATCTGAAGCGATGCCAAATGCTCACGCATTAATTAAGTTTTTAAATAAATATATGGATCCTATGACTGAAATTATAATTGATAAACAAGGTACGATCGATAAATATATCGGTGATGCAATCATGGCATACTGGAATGCTCCTGGTAATGTTGAAGATCACGCTACTAAAGCACTTGATGCAACGATTGAGCAAATTGATTATCTTGATATTTTGAATGTTGAACTAGCAAAAGAGGGCTTACCTTTTATTGATATTGGTATTGGTCTTAATACTGGCTCTGCTGTTGTTGGGGAGATGGGAAGTCAGCGAAGAAGTGACTATACTGTAATCGGTGACACCATAAATTTAGGCGCTAGACTTGAAGCACTCTGTAAAAGTTACGGTGCAAGAATAATTATATCCTCATATACTAAAGATTTATTAACAAAAGAGTACAATATAAGAAATTTAGATTTGGTACGAGTTAAAGGTAAACAAGAACCTGTTGAAATATTTGAAGTATATAACCATAATCTGAATAGTGAAGCATTGAGAGATGAACTATTTAACTTTAATATAGCAGTTGATCTTTACAGAAAGTCAAATTTTGTTGAGGCACTTGCTATTTTCAAAAAGATGAATGCAGACGAGAATAAACATAATTTAAAAATATATGATACATACATTGAAAGATGTGAGGCGTATATAGAACATCCACCAGAAAATTTTGATGGTGTATTTACACATACAACGAAAGGATAAAAATGTCAGTTAAATTTTTAAATAAACATTTTTCTAAAACACACTCAGTAATAGAACACCATATAGAGATCTTTGGTATCAAACAAGACCTAAAAGATAGAGAGCTATTCTCATTAAGAGCACAAATAGGATCTGTTTATAGACTGTTTTCACTTCTTGATAATAAATATGATACAAAATTAAGTCATAATATGTTTAATGATATTATCTCCTTTTTTAATTTCCATACTAAACTAGAAGCAACAAATGCAAAAATATTGTACAAAGAGTATAGTGAAGAAGCTGAAAAGGCTGACTCTTTTGCTAAGTTTCAAGACTATTATAACTCTGAAGTAGAGCTAAATAGTTTTGAGAAACGAATTTTAAGTATATTAAACACTAAACTATACTATTTTGATCTTCTTATTTTTGATCAAGCAAGAAAATCAAAGCCCATACAACAATATCTCTTTTCAGTAAATGCTATAGGATCTACTACAACAGTAGACTTTTTAAAAAAATCTGCTAACAGACTAACTACTTTTGAATTTGAGATAACACCTAGTAAGCTTATGTATAGGTATAAAAGTGATGATATAGCTTATTTAAAAGATCTATACCCTGAAGAGCTAGGTGTGGCTGATAAGAATCTAATTAAACTACTATCTGTAAAAGATCGAATCAGTTTCTTTGAGAATATGAAAGATAACGATATAAAAGCGATTGTAAAAGATCCATCTTTTCTAGTATATAAAAAAGGCGATATCATTATTCAAGAGGGTGAAAAAAATGATAGTATTTATTTTATATTCTCTGGTAAATGTCAAGTAATTATAGGAGAACATAACATAGCTGAGCTGCAAAAATCTCAGGTATTTGGTGAGTTTGCATTCTTACTAGATACTGCGCGTTCTGCTAGTGTAGTAGCATCGTCACCCACAAGTGTACTTAGGTTTCGTCTGGACTGTGCTAAGTATGAGTCACAACTTAATGGAATTACTCTGCTTTACAAAAATTTCACAGATGAGTTAGTTAAAAAAATACTTCACATAAATATGAGCATGGCAAATATTATTTAAGGGTAACCCAAATAACCCTTAAGTTAAATGTTTCTCTATTGGTTCTGGTTTGCCAGTATAGTAGCCTTGTGAGTAATCAACACCTATCTCTTTAACAACATCTAAAATCTCTTTAGATGAGACAAATTCTGCAATTGTTTGAACTTTCAGTTTTTTTGCTAGTCCAACAATAGTTTCAACCATAATTTTTGAGTTATGATCTCTGTCAATATTTGAGATTAAAGATGAGTCTATTTTAATATAATCTATTGGCAAGTTTAATATATGCGTAAAATTTGCATAACCAGAACCGAAATCATCAAGTGCTATTTTAATACCATAAGTACGTATTTTAGTACAAAAGTCAAAAACCAATTTATAGTCTTTAAACTCTTCTGTCTCTAAAAGCTCAACAGTTAAAAGATTATTATAATCAAAATTATCTAGCTTAATATATAGCCATTTTAGTGTTTTTTCATTCTCTATATCTTTCATAGATATATTTAAAGAACATGGTATCTTGTACTCTTTTATAGTACTTAATGTATTTATAACTACTCTTTTTGTAATTTTATAATAGACTCTATTCTGTTTTGCAACTTCTAAAAATCTAAATGGTGGTATTATTTTCCCATTTTCTTCAACTATTCTAACTAATGACTCATACTTAGTTGGTAGAGAAGTATCTTGAATAGGAACAATAGGCTGAAAGTAAGATATTACACCATCCGTTTCAAAAGCACGAATAAGCTTATTCTTACACTTTAAGTCATCTTGATGAGTCTCTTCTAATTTTTTGTCTTCGCTAAATATAGAGATAGGTAGATTATTTTTTTTAGCATTTTTAAGTGCCATATCTGCATATGCAAGCATCTTCTCTTTAGCACTAAAGTCTATTCCTGAACTCATAATAAGACTAAAAGAGCTCTCTTTATGAGAGAAAACTTTTTTTGAATACTTACTTAATAGTAACTCAATTTGCTTTAAAAAGTTAGTACTATCTTCATCTTTAGAGTTTTTAAGTGCGTATACAAATTCATCACCACCAACATGGTAAACATTCATATTTAAGTTTTCTACATTATCTTTTAGAAAATTTCCAGTTAAAAGTATTGCCTTATTTCCAAACTCTTCTCCATAAACATCATTAAATTTTTGAAAATTATCTATATTAAGAAGGGCAAATTGTTTAAACTTGTATACTCGTATATCTTCTAAAAGTTTATTTCTATTTGCTAAGCCAGTAATTGAGTTTGTATATACCTCTGTATATAGTTCATTAGTTTTCTTAGCTATCTCTTCTTCAAGGTTATTGTTATACTCTACTAATTGTTCTTGCAAGAGCTTCTGTTCTGCTTCTGCTTTTTCAGCACGATACAACTCTTGTTTAATTTTATTTTGTAAAATAGCAAGTTTGTAGACAGAAAAAATAATTAATAGTGCCGCTAAAACAAATGAGTACAAAATATCTGACTCACTTTTAGAATTTACAACTTTAAGTGCGCCAATATATTCAGCTAGAATAGTATCAGATAGTGTGAGAAGTTTATTAATATTTTCAGAAAACTTCACTACTACACTATTAAATCCAACAAGAGCATCTTCTATATCTTCTGAATCATTACTCTCGATAGCCTCAATAAGTGAAAGTTCCACTGCACTATAACCGACAAGGCGTTTTTTTAGAACGTCTATACGCTTATTAATTTCACTAATTTGAATTTCATTATCTAAAATAAACTTATCTAAATCATTAATATTTTTTTTCAGCTTTTCAAAAGATTTAATAATATTAACTTTTTCACTACTTTTATTAACAATAGCCTCAAGTATATTTGCACGATTATTTTGAACATTATAATTTAACTCTTTTGCTAATGAATAGAGTTTTATTTGCTTTGTCTCTATATAGTTAATCATTTTACTAGTTTGCGCAATATTTTTAGAACTTACATATAAAGAGAAAATAAGTAGTCCAAAACCTATAAGTAGTGTTATATAGAGTCTAATTTGATAGTTCATTTACTACCTCTAATATTTAGCAGTTAGGCTCATATAGCCTATGCTTTGTGTTGCATCTTTTTTAGCAGGTTCACCAAAGTGCCAACCACTTCCAGTATAGTCCTCTTTAATATATAAGTACCCTACTTTAGCATACAGATGGCTGTAAAACTGCCATGTAAGGTAACCCTCAACAGCGTCACCACGAGTTGCAAGTTTATTGTACATATCTGTAGCACCTTGTGTAGCTGAGAACCAATACTTACTACCATGGTTATACTCTGCACCAAAACTAACTTCTTTATTTAAATCATACTTACTACCTAAATAGACTGAGTATCCATTATCTTTTAACATTGTTCCTTGAGCGTAAGAGGCAGTAGAAAAACCAACACCACCATCTACAGTTAGTTGAGCAGATGGGTTAGAAGGATCAATCTGATAGTTATCAGAGTTTCCATTTCCGTGTGGATTAGAGAGTGCAGTATGAAGAAAAACAGTTGCATCAGTTTTTGCAAATTTTTGTATATCTAAACCTATACCATAAGTAAAAATATCACCTAAGTTGTGTGCATCATCTGCATTAACATCTGGACCTAAATATGGGTGAGCTTTAAAATCATTTAGTAAGTTAACACCAAATGACAGAAGTGAGTTACCTAAAAAGTTTAGCTTAGTATCATAGTAGAGTCCTGCAACATTTGCATTGTCTATGTTCTCTCTATTACACTGATATGGGTAAAAAGAGGCACGAAGCGTGTATGCTTTTGCAAGTATTGCTCTTAAGTATGAGTCAGAAGCAACTTTTTGAGTACCAATAACTCCGTAAGTGTTCATATCAAAGACGAGAGCAGGAAACATTGACTTTCTTTTTGTACTTTGTGCAAACTGCATAGGAGTTCCACTTGTTGTCGGAAGAACACCAAAAGAGAGTGTAAATGCTTTGTCTGATTTTTTATTTGGCGTATAGTCAATATATGCACGATCAATATCAAAAGCACTTGACGATGTCACAGATTTAATATCACGAGATAAAATACAGACTCTCTCATTAGACTGAGAAGAGTTAACAAAAAGCATTCTACCATTGAACTTTACTTTTTCATCTAGTTCAGCGCTCATATTCAGACGAAAACGGATCGTTGTTGCTGGAGCAAAGTTTTTAGTGTAGTTATCTCTACGATCGTAAGTTCCATCTGGTCGATAAGCAGGATTATCATAGATTTTGGTATTTTCACCCTCTATTCCATTGTTCTGATAGTCAAATTTATCTACTCTAAGCTCTAGCTCTGGAGAGAAGTTTATTTTATCTAAAATACTTTTTCTCTCTATATAGTCAAGTATAGGCAATATGTCTGAAACATCATCAGCATTTAATTTTGAAATTTTAGAGTTTTGACTTGTTAGTTTAGTGTTTAAAGTTGTACTTTTTGTATTTTGTAAAGTTAGTTGTTTTAGTTCAAGAATTTCATTTTCCAAAAACTCTATTCTCTTTTCTAGTTCACTTTGTGAAGCTAACAGTAGAGTAGTAAAAGTTGTTAAAATAAGTAATTTTTTCATTTATAATCCTGGTACTATAGGTTGCTCTGAGTCTGCTGCATGTTCTATGAGGTATTGTTTTAACTTACCTCTAGTCTCAGGTGAAATATCATTAAGACTGTATCGAACAAGTCTTCTTTGAGTAGAGAATATACGCTCCCACTGTATAGTAGCTTTAGTTCCTGCATAAAGATTCAAATTTTTGGCTAAAACTTGTATATCATCTGCTTGGGAAAGAGTACAAATAAAAGTTAATATGATAAATTTTGATAAATTTTTAATCTACTTCCCCCTACATTAGAATATTTTGAATATAATTATAGCAAAATAATTTAATAAGTTTTATAGGTGGTGCTTAATATGTCAGCAAAAATACTACTATTAGAAGATGATATGACACTAAACGAAACAATTGTTGATTTTTTAGAAGATAACAATTATGAAGTAATTTCTGTTTATGATGGAGAAGAAGCATCCACACTTATATATGAACAAAATTTTGATCTTTTTGTATTTGATGTAAATGTACCTTTACTAAATGGGTTTGAACTTCTCAAACAAAAAAGAGAAGATGGTATTAAAACTCCTGCCATTTTTATAACATCTCTTAACTCCATAGAGTCTTTAGAATCTGGTTATGAAGCTGGATGTGATGACTATATTAGAAAACCTTTTATACTTAAAGAGTTACTATTTAGAGTAGAAAACATACTCAAAAGGGGCTATTTTCATGAGAGTGATTCTAAAATTAAGATAGATACAAATATAGAGTATGACACCTCATCAAATCTACTATTTATAAACACTAAAGAGGTTAGCCTTAATAACAAAGAGTCTAAGTTACTAAAGCTATTTTTACAACATCAAGATGAAGCCATAACACATGAACTAATATATGAAACACTTTGGCAATACGAAGAAGTACCAAGTGAAACTGCACTAAGAACGTATATAAAGAACCTTAGAAAATTAATAGGAAAGGAAAAAATTGTCAGTATCAAGAAAGTTGGATATAGATTTACTAGCAAGTGAAAAGCAATCTTTACGTAGATTTTTATCACTATATATTTTACTAACTATTATAATAATATCGATCTTCTCTTTTGTATATTATGAGTTTCAAAAAGATCTTATGTTGCAAGAAAAAAGAGTAACTCTTCAAGAGTATTCTAGAGAACTTATTCATGATCTAAAAAAGCTTCACAGCAATTTTAATACAACCCAAACTTATCCAAGGTATGAAAACTTTACAAGTTCTATTTTTGACAATAATAAAAAACTTATTTTTAGAACATCTAACTCAACAAAAGTGCCAAATAAAATTTTATCCTTAAAAGATAATACTATTCGTCTTGTTAGTGTCCCAGAGTCTTACTACTTAGGTGCTACATATATTTTAATTGAAGCCAAAGACGATCAAATATGGCTAGAAAAAACAAAAAAGACAATTTTACTATTTTCTACTATCTCTTTTATTTTTATGTCTTTTATAGGGTATGTTTTAATGAGACTCTTTTTAAAGCCTATGAGAGATGCTTTACAACTACTCGATCACTTTATTAAAGACACGACGCATGAACTAAATACGCCAGTAACTACGATCGTAGCCAATATTGAGATGATCGATCACTCATCACTAGATCCTAAACTACTCAAAAAAATAAAACGTATAGATATAGGTGCTAAAACTATCTCTAATATATATCAAGATCTTACATACTTAACGCTAGGTAATAAAATTATTTCTCACGATCAAGAGTTAAATGTAGCTAGCATAGCCAAAGAGCGAGTTGAATATTTTAGATCAATAGCTGATGCGAAAAAAGTTACTTTAGAGGTAGACGTACAACAAGAGAGTACTCTAAACATGGATCTAGCTAAGTTTTCAAAGCTACTAGACAACCTACTCTCTAATGCCATTAAATATAACGTAGTTAATGGAAATGTTAAAGTAACTATTTACAACAAAAGTATAATAGTTGAAGATAGTGGAATAGGAATACCAAAAGATAAACTCTCTAAAATATTAACAAGATACAGTCGTTTTAATAAAAGTACAGGTGGCTTTGGAATAGGTTTAAATATAGTCTCTTTAATATGTAAAGAGTATGATCTCTCAATTGAGGTTAGCTCAGAGTTAAAAATAGGTACAAAAGTGAGTATATCATGGTTAAAGTAATTTTACTACTACTAAGTGTAACTATTTTATATGCTGACATATATGTGAAGAACTGTCTACCTTGCCATCAAAAACAACCCGTAAGCATAGAAAACTATTTTTATAAGTACCTACTTCACTATAGCTCTGAAGAAGATGTAAAGAGTGCTATGGTTAGTTTCTTAAAAGATCCAACAAAAGAGAGTAGCGTAATGCCAAGTAAGTTTATAGATCAGTTTGGTATAAAAAGTAAAACTACACTTAACGAGAAAGAGTTACAGCAAGCTGTAAACATCTACTGGAAAAAATATACTGTTTTTGGAAAATTAAAATAGTTACAACTCTTCACATTAATATTACTTTTTAAGAAAGACTATCTATAACTTGTATATTTATAATAGTTTATGTTAGAATTCACAATTATTTCACAATAAGCTGTTAAAATAACAGTACAAAAACAAAAGGATCGAAATATGAAAAAAATTGCATTAGCATTAACAGTATCAAGTGTTGCTCTATTAGCAGCAGTAAATGTAGGCGCTTGTAAAGGTTGTCACGGAGCTAACTTTGAAAAGAAAGCTATGGGTAAATCTAAAGTTGTTGCAGACATGACTCATGCAGACATCGCAGCTTCACTTAAAGGTTACAAAGCAGGAACTTACGGAGGACCAATGAAAGGTCTTATGAAAGGTCAAGTTGCTAAGTATTCTGACGCTGACCTAGATGCATTCGCTCAAACTATTGGTAAATAGTAATTAACACCCTTTTCTCATTTAGCACTTAGCTAAATGAGTCTCTCTTTTTCATCACATATTTTAAATCACTAAAATAAAATATCATAACTAAATCTGAATATTTTATTACCAATGCTATCATAACGGTTGACTTGAACTGTAGATTTTCGTAGAAAATTTATTAGTTCCAAGGTTTTGTTGTGTACAAAGTACATCATTTAAAGAAACCTATTTAACTCAAATTTGTAAAAATCATCAACTGAATTTTTATACTCTTCAAACTCAAAACTTACATTGACATTTTTGAATACATCTATTGATATATTATCTAATTGACCATCTTCTTCTAATCTTGAAATTAAACTTCCACTAAGTCCAATTTTTCTTAAGCTTGACTTGGATATATCTGTTGTACCATAGATATATAAGTTATACTCATCTTCATTAATTAAATTATAATCATACATCATTGTAATGAATTTATTTAATTGAAAACTTACAAAATCATCTTCTATTTTTAATTTTACAATAGCTAGGTTAATTAATTCTTTATCACTCTTAGCAGATAAATTCACATAAACTTCATTACTTGAATTTGGGTAAGGTTCTGTTGACTTAGATATTTCACCATACGTATTACCCACATAAAATTCTTGTCCATAAGTTGTCTTTTTTCTTTGAGAAAAATATTCAAACATTTTATTTATATTTGTATTAAGATTATATTTATGGGAATGGAGTGGTAACATAAATTCATACTTAGAATTAACGCATTCTAAGTTAAAATAAAAATGAATAAGGGTTACAATGAGAACAAGTAAATATAGTAAAGAGTTTAGGGATTCAACGGTGCAGTTGATAATTAATAATAATGAGAGCATCTCAAAAGTTGCAATAGATTTGGATATAAATCCAAAGACTTTATATAATTGGGTTAGTACATATAAAAAAGTGCATAATATAGCAACTAAAAGTGTTAATTCATCTTCATCTAATGAGACATTAGATGAAGAGAATAAACGCTTACGCCGAGAAAATAAGATATTGAAACAAGAGCGTGATATATTAAAAAAGGCAACAGCATACTTTGCAAAAGAAACTCTATAAAGTATGCGTGGATATATAAACAACAAAAGAGTTTTAGCATAAAATTAATGTGCAAGGTTATTAAAGTAGATAAGTCATCTTATTATCATTGGATACAAGCTGGTTCTATTATCAAAAAGGTTGATATAGAACTAAATGAGCTCATTAAATCTATATTTATACAAGGTAGAAACACCTATGGTACTAGACGTATTCATGATAAGCTATTAGAACTTTATGGTCTAATAGTATCCAGACAGCGCATAGCTTCTATTATGAAGGATCTAAATCTAAAAGTAAAAATGAAAAGAAGATATAAAAATACAACTGATTCTAATCATAACCTTCCAATAGCACCTAATATTTTAAATAGAGACTTTTATGCATCTAATCCTGATGAAAAATATGTAGGCGATATTACATATATATCCACAGGTGAGGGATGGTTATATCTTGCAACAGTGATTGACCTATATTCAAGAAAAATTGTTGGTTGGTCTATGGCTGACACTATGAAAGTATCACTCGTAAATGATGCTTTAACTATGGCTATTAAGCATAGAAATCCACCTATAGGACTTATCTGGCATACCGATAGAGGAAGCCAATATGCTTCTTACTCTCATAAAGATTTACTACAACAGCATGGTATCACTCAAAGTATGTCAAGAAAAGGTAATTGCTGGGACAATGCAGTGGCAGAAAGCTTCTTTAAAACATTAAAAAGTGATCTAGTATATAAAACATATTTCTATACTAAAAGACAAGCGAAAAGAGAGATATTTGAATATATTGAGTTTTACTATAATAGAACAAGATCACACAGTTACTTGGGCAATTTATCTCCTACTAGGTTTGAAGAAATAAATGATATGTTACAAATCGAAATGGTTGCTTAGAAATAAGTTAGAAAGTGTATGAATTTCAGTTACCTCTCCAGAATTACTGATATGCATTTCATAGTAGTTTCTTGCTTCAGGATTTGACAATCGTTTAAATTCAAATTCTATAATATTATTTTCTAGTCCTTTAATAAATAAAATATATATTTTATCCATCATGGTTAGTTCTTTCCATTTTTCACTTGAATGATTAATTTTCTCTATAACATTGAAAATATGTTCAATAGTTAGCTTACTATTTTCATAAATATTATATATACCAACCTCAATTAAATACTTTTTGGTTGCATCAAAATTATTTTGAGGTTCTTTTATTATAAAATCTTCTTCATGTTTTATTTTTAATGGTTTTAGTTGGTCTTGAGTATCTAATTTGTCAAAATCAAATGATTCTAATGTAGGATTTTGAATTTTATCTTTAAATATTCTACTTCTTAATAATTCTATTTTCTTTGACATATTGCTTTTTTTACGATTATATTTATTAGAATTAATAAAATGTATTTTAGGAACTAGTTTATTTAATGTATTCTCGCTTTTAAATATTTCATTTAATCTATTTGCTCTACCAATTAGGTTAGTTAGTTCCTTAGCTTGTAGCGAATGTGTATTTAAAATAAATATAGTATCAATTGGAAAATTTATTCCTTCTAAAATAACAGTATTAGCAATAATATATTTTAAGTCAGTAAGTTCCTTAAATTTATATTCAAGGTATTCTTTTATTAGATCTGGAACTTTTCCGTGAATATAAAGAAAACCTTTTTTTACAAAGTCTACACAATAGAAATCTTTATGTATATTTTCTTCAAGAATTTTTGATAACTCAATTAATTTATCATTTTCAATATCAATTCCATTACTTAGTGTTTTTGAAAAATCTTCTATTTTTTTTGGAGAACGAATATAAAAGAAATTTTTCTTCTGTGTATTTTCATTAATATATTCAAGCTGATTTTTATATTTATTTACAAAATAAAATTCATTAACAAACCTATTGTATTTATACACTTCATCATTAAGCCTATACTCATAAATATCAGGTTCTTTTATATTAAAGTTTATTCTTTGTTCTTGAATTTCTTGTTGATTAGAGATTTTTAAATTATCACTATTCATAATTAATGGTGACAAATATATAATTTTTTGCTTTGGGTTTAGTACTTTATTTTTTTTAATAAGTCTTGACAATAAAATACTACGATGTGATTTATCAAAAATATTATGAGCTTCATCAATAAATAATATATCAAAATATATATCATTTTTATTAATTAGTCTTAGTGCTCTCTCTTGTGTAAAAACAGCAATAAAAGATTTGTCATTATCATACATTTCGTCATGAATTATAATTCTTTTATCTGAAATATGACTTCTCAATAATTTATATGTTTGTGCTAACAATGATTTTGTAGGTACAATAATTCCTATTTTCTCATTAGCTTTATTTAATTTTAAGTGTTCTACAATAATGGAACTTTTTCCGTATGATGTTGGTGCAATATAGCTCTGTTCATCTTCTTTACTTGAAAGTAAAATATTTCTTTGCTTTTTTTGTTCATAAGTTTCTATATAATCATTATTTCTAAAATTTTCTAAATTAAATTTAATAACCATATCATTAACATTAATATATTCAAGTAAATTATTTTCAATAATATAGTTTGATATAGGGTATAGTCCAAAATTAGTTGATATATCATAAAGTGGTTCAAAGTCATTATATTTAAACGTATATTTTAAAATTAAATAATAAGCTAGTTCAATATAGCTGGTATGTGTTTTATTACTTTCATATTGTCTTAAAAAAATAATGGCACTACTTAATATATAGGTTTTTTCCTCATCGGTCAAATCAGCATCTAATGTTAACTTTTCTATGATATTTTTAAATAAAGGCATTTTGTTTATTGCAGTTAGTGATATTTTTTCTACTTGTTCCATCTTAAACCTATTCTTCTAAATATGATTGAAATATATTTAATGATTGCTTTGTTACACAAATAGCATTTAATTTTTTGAACTCTAGTGTTGAACTTAAACTTTCTAATGTATCCATAATTTCTTTTGAATAGTTATCTGTCCATATATCTTCTAAAAATATTGTTGAAGCAGGAATGATATTAAAATCACTTATTTCATAATAAATAGATTTATTATAATTATCAGAAAGTTGTTTTATATTTTTACGTATATTTGAACTTGTACCAACATCAATGTGAGAAGCATGGTTGTATGCATTTTTCCAAGGGTTGTTATTACTTTTTTTACTTTTTCCTGCAAGGTTATTCTTCAAATCTGAATATGCTTCTTTAATTTTGTCATTGTGGCTAATGTTACTTGTTTCACTTGAACCTGATTTGCTTTCCATGATGTATTCATCGTCATGTAATGAATAATATCCATCAAAGCCTTTTTTAATTGATCTTTCTTCTAGATTTAAAAATAAACATTCTTGTTTGAATCCTATATATTTCAAATAAAGATGCAAAAAAAATTCAGCAGTAGCTCCCATCTTTGTCCTATGGTCTTTTGTACTTAAGAAATCTATAATTATTTTTTTTACTTCACTTAATTCTGTACCAGAGTTACCCTCACATATACTTACAAAATGTTCATCTAAATATTCTTTTAATGATAGAGAAAGAGTTTTTATATCTATGATATGTATAGAAATATTTGGACTTGGTTCTTTTAATACTATGTCAAACAATTTATAATATCCTTCTAATTTTAAAATTCAGATAGCTACACAACGGTTGACTTGAGAAATAGTTTAACAGCTAGGGTAAACTATTTTTTCCAAGGTCTTGTTATGCTTTTGATGTCTCAATGCATTTGTTGAGTTTGTTATCAAAAGTAATAATCTCATCTTGAGGGGAGTAAGCACAAAGTAGACAATCTACAAAATCTATATTTTTTGTTTTGAAAAGCTCTAAGGCTTTTTGAATGACATTTTGATTTGAAGTTGAAATATTTTTAAAATTTATTAACATTATAAGGTGTGTTGAAATATCTTCTTTTTTAATTTCATATACTCCAAGTAAAACATATACAACTTCGGCAAGTATCTCATTTGAAATAAAAACATTTTTTGTTGTGAGAATATTTTCGGCAATATCTGCCATTTTAATATTATCATTTACTAGGTACCTTATAATATAGTTTGTGTCAACTCTAATCATGTTTTTTAAATTTTTTCATAACATTAAGTTGCCAAGCGTTATCTTCTAAAGCTACTTTTATATCATCTGAATATGAATTAAAAACTCCTCGAAGAGACTTTTCTTTTGGTATTTCTACTTCTTGAATATGTTCTTGTTCGTCAAGAGGAAACATAATAAATTCGACATCTTTATTAAGATATTCCGTAGGTATATAAATATGAAAATCATTTTGAATAGGTCTAATAACTTCTCTTATCATAACTCATCCTTGTTATTATTAAGTTGTTATATTTTAGCACAAGTTTATTTACATAGATGTTATTTACTATCATTACTTTTATTTGTAACAATAAATTTCCACTAGGTGCTTTACTGTGTTCTTCCAGGTATTGTTGGTGCACTAAGCCCTACAAAGATCACCATACCATCACCACCAGGATTTTCATACAAGTTAGTAGTCAAGTTTGGTTTCCAGTTATTACTTACCCACAAATTACCTGCGCGATCAGATACAGCACTTACTGTACGCATCATAGGAGTATATTTTGGTTGATTATTTCCAGTTTGACTTAAAGGAGTACCATCGAACATCAGTACCTCTGCTCCTGCTGTTGGTAGTGTAAACCCAGTCGTAGGTGAGAGTGCAGTACCTACTGCTTTACCTGATGTTGATCTAACGCCTGCAAGTGATGTTATAGAAGAGTTATAGTAAATATTATCAAGCTCAAGCTGCATTGAACCGAAGTTGGCAACCCAAACATTCCCCTGATCATCAATACGTATTCCCCACGGTGATATTAGTCCACCTACACCTGAAATAGAATCAAGCACTTTGCCAGATGAGCTAACATGGTAAACTGTATTATCCGAACCAGAAGCTATCCAAACAGAACCATCAAAGTCAACATCAAGCCCTTTATTTGAATTACCTACTTTTGTAAAGGAGAGTTCTCTAATTTTATTATTTTCAATTTTGTAGTGACCTACTCCGCTATCTTTAATCTCATTGAAACAACCAACAGTTGTAGCCCAGACACTATTATCATCGGGGTTGTGTGCTAATCCGAAGGGCTGACACTCTATTGGGAACTCTAAAGTATTGCTTGAATCACCACCTAGCAAAACAATAAGTTTATTGTTACCATAACTGGCTGTCCAAATATTTCCATCATTATCTGTAAGAATACCTTGCACTCTATTAGTCCCGCCATCATAGGCTGTACTTGGAGAGAGTGCCCTACCATCAAGTGCAATGTTGGAAACAGATCCCGCACCATTTCCTCCACCACTTGAAGGTCCAGGATTTACACCACCCCATCCAAAGTTACCCATCCAAATTGACTTGTCATACTTGTTGTAAGTAATACCAAACCCAGCGCCCAATATACCGCCGCCAACAATAGGTGAAGTAGGTGTACCATCGGTACCATCTGATGGTGTTCCATCAGGTTTTAGAACAATAACAAAGTTAGATGATCCTGTAGTACCTTGAAAAATATTGTTATTTATCCATGCATATCCACGCTCATCAAAAACCGTATTTGCTGGTCCACCAAAAGTATAAGAGTTACTTCCACTATTATTTACTTTAACCGCGAGTGTCCACGCATCAGGAATTTTTTCAAGTGTTGGAGTGTACAGTTCCATGTTGCGTGAGAGAGCGTAGACACCATAAACATTAGCGTGTGGATTTTGCGCTAGAAATACTAATGCTTCAGTAGATGTTATAGGATGTCTACCACTAGCTGATGGTGTAGCAAGTAAAAGTTTTGGTAAATTAGCAGGATCGCTAATACACGAGGCGATCATATTTGCTAGGTTACGAAGTGAACGTAAGCTGTTTGTTTGATCAGCATTAGGAGTATTAAGCATGACGCTTGAAGGTTTACCAGTTGTTACATCTACCAAGTTTGCACTCATTTGTGCAGCAATACTTAACGATAAAGGATCTCCTCTACCATGTATACGGTGTAGAGTAGTACTAAAAAACTGTGCAAAAGCATAAGAAGCAGCAACTGTTGTTAATTCATTTACAACTACAGTACTCTTTGGCTCTGTACCAATAATACTAAGTAACTCAACCCCCTCACTAATGTGTGCACTAACAAACATCACTCCGCCAAGTGAACTTGCAGAAACACTAAAAGCAAAATTCCCATCCTTATTTGTTGTAGTAGAGGCAAGTAAGAAAGATTCATCTCCTGCTGTAGAGTACAAATTAACAGTTTTGTTTTCCAAAGGAGTAATGTTACCTGTATTAACGACACCTAATATTGTTATATCTTTTTGCGAGCTGTTACCGGGTATGTCGCATCCCGTTAAGAGTATAAAAGAGAGAAAAGAAAAAAATATAATTCTTAGGTGCTTTAAATTGTGCATAAATAAATCCTTTAAGTTTAAAAGGCAATTATACTCAATAAGTGTAATGAATTGTAATCAGTTATAAATTATGATTAGAATAAAATAGTATACTATCACATGGAAGTACATGATTTTTTCTTAACACTCTTTTTAATATTAATAGTCGCAAGAATTTTAGGCGAGCTTTTTGCTAAGTATGGAATACCTTCAGTTTTAGGTGAACTGTTTGCTGGAATACTTTTAGGCTCATCTATTTTAGGTATTATTCAACCTAACGAAATACTGAAAATATTAGCTGAGATTGGTATTATTTTATTACTTTTTGAAGTTGGTTTAGAGACTGATTTTCAACGCTTAAAAGATGCAGGTACAAAGTCCTTTATAGTTGCCATGCTAGGAGTTATTTTACCCTTTACATTTGGAGTTTTAACATCTTACTATATTTTTGAGCTCTCATTTGATATAGCCCTTTTTGTTGGTGGGACACTCACAGCTACAAGTATAGGTATAACTTTAAGAGTTTTAAAAGATATACATATGGAAAATACGAATATCGCACAAATTGTTATTGGTGCAGCCGTGATCGATGACATAGTAGGAATAATACTCTTAGTCTTTATATACGACTTTTCCATATCTCACGAAGCTAATTTTAAACATACACTCTCAGTAGCTAGTATGGTTATAATGTTTTTACTCTTAGCGCCCATTTTAGCAAAAAGCCTCTCATTTATTATAGATAAATTTCACACAAGGCACTTAGTCCCCGGTTATATTCCTACTATTATTATCTCACTTATTTTACTTTTTGCATATCTTTCACATTTAGTTGGAGCACCTGCCATATTAGGATCTTTTGCAGCAGGTATAGCACTCTCTAGAAGGTTCTTTTTACCATTTGGTACATTTCTACATGCAAATGAGAGACTCTTAAAAGATGTTAAAACAAATATGACACCCATAATACAAATTTTCACACCTATCTTTTTTGTTATGGTTGGACTATCAATGGATCTAAGAGTAATAGATTTTTCCTCTCTATCGTTTTGGATTATGGGAACTTCTTTTGTTTTAATAGCCTTCATAAGTAAGTTTATAGGAGCTTTTTTTATCGCGCAAAAATGTATTAGAAATAATGTATTAATAGGTATATCTATGGTACCAAGAGGTGAAGTAGGACTTATATTTGCAGAGATGGGTAGAGTTAGCGGTATTTTACCTAATGAAATTTATGCAATGCTTATTTTTGTAATTATTATAACTACAGTTGTACCACCATTTTTGCTTAAGAAGTACTTTAAAGGTGAATGTGTTTGATGTTTAGGATATGTATTTAAAAAATGAGACGAAATAGATACCTTATAAAAGGTCAGGTTCAAGGTGTTGGTTTTCGTCCTTTTATCTACAAAACAGCTATTAAACTTAAACTTATTGGTTATGTAAACAATAGTATAGATGGTGTTGTAGTAGAGATACAAGGAACTCAAAACGCACTTAAACTCTTTGATGACATACTTCAAAACAACCCTCCTCTTCTAGCAAGAGTAGATAGCATTCAAAAAGATGAGATCACAACTAAAAGTGAGACAGAGTTTAAAATAGTGCAAAGCAGTAATGAACTACATGACTCAAATAAAAGTGCCATAGTCTCACAAGATAGTGCTATATGCAAAGAGTGTTTAGCTGAAATAGACGACGAGAACAACACTCGTTACCACAACTACTTTGCAACAAACTGTACAAACTGCGGACCTCGCTACAGCATAATACGAACTGTTCCCTACGATCGTATAAATACAGCTATGAGTAAGTTTACATTATGTAGAGCATGTAAAGAAGAGTATGAAGGTCCAAACAATAGAAGGTACCATGCCCAAGCGATCGCATGTAGAGAGTGTGGACCAAAACTAGAACTTATATTTAATAAAAAAACAGAACATAATAACATTATAAGTAAAACAGCAAAACTTATTAAAAGTGGTGCGATCGTAGCTATAAAAGGGGTTGGTGGTTTTCATATAGTTTGTGACGCTACAAATAGCAACATTATAAATAGACTAAGAGAGTACAAAAATCGCCCTACTAAGCCATTTGCTATTATGTGTAAAAATTTAGAACAAGTTAAAAACATAGCAACTATAACACCTTATGAAGAAGAACTTTTACTCTCAAACAAAGCTCCGATCGTAGTAGTTAAAAAATTAAAAGAACTAAATGCGATCGCTCCAAACATTGATCGAGTAGGATGTTTTTTAGCTTATAACGGAGTACATCACTTACTGTTCAAACATCTTGATGAACCCATAGTCGCTACAAGTGCTAACCTATCTGGTGAGCCTATCATTACAAATAAAACTGAACTTATACAAAAGCTTCCTTTTTTAGATGCGATCGTAGACTTTAACAGAGAGATCACAAATGCAGTTGATGACAGTGTAGTTCAAGTTGTAAATAATAGAGTTCAAGTTCTAAGAATGGCTCGTGGGTTTTCTCCAAAAGTAATAACACTAAAACAAAAGATTAATAAGAAGATCTTAGCAGTAGGAGCGAGTTCTAAAAACACGATCGCGCTAGCCTTTGAAGACAAAATAGTACTCTCTCCTCATATAGGAGATCTTGAGAGTTTAAAAGCTTTTGAATACTTTACAAAGAGTATAAATACGTTTAAAAACTTTTACGACTTTGAGCCTGATGTGATCATATGTGATATGCACCCTGAGTATGAGACAACAAAATGGGCAAAAAAACAGAACAAGCCTATTGTTGAAGTTCAGCACCACTTAGCACACATCTACTCCACAAAAGCAGAGTTTAACTTAAGTGGTGAGCACTTAGGTTTTAGCTTCGATGGAACAGGCTATGGTGAAGATGCAACTCTTTGGGGTGGCGAAGTATTTGTAGCAAACAAAAGAGCCTACAGCTTTAAAGGTATAAAACTATTAGGCGCTCAAAAAGCCATAAAAGAGCCAAGACGAGTTGCACTTAGTATGCTATTTGATAAGCTTTCACTTGTAGAGGTTCTAGAGCTTGATCTACAACTTGTGCGATCGTTTAGTAAAAGTGAAATAACTCTACTTCACAGAAGTTACGAGAAAAATTTAAATGCACCATTAACTAGCTCAGTAGGCAGACTTTTCGACGGTGTTGCTTCTCTTTGTGGCATAGTAGACTTCATTAGTTATGAGGGTGAAGCTGGTCTTTTGTGTGAGAGCTATTACGATCGAAACATTACTGAATGTTTTGAGTATACTATCGAAGACTCTGTGATCTGCGTTGCGATCGTAGAGACTGTTTTGAAGCACAAACATAGCAAAGAAGAGGTTGTAAGTATGTTTATAAACACACTTGCAAGCATTATAGTTACGATCGCAAAAAAACACAAGTTAGATGTAATACTTAGTGGTGGTGTTTTTCAAAACAAAACTCTTGTGGAGTTGACAACTAAAAAACTAGACTCAGAACATATAAAATATTACTACAACCAAAGCACACCTATAAATGATGGTGGAGTTGCTTTAGGACAGTTGTACTATGCTTTAGAAAACTCAAGCTTAAGGGGAAAAATATGGAAAGTTTAGCTTTTATAACTATTTTTTACTATGGCGTGCTACACGCTTTTGGTCCTGATCATTTAACTGCGATCGCAGACTTCTCTATAGGTAAAAACAAGAAAAAAACTATGCTTATTACAGCACTGTTCGCGTTAGGGCATGGCTTAACTCTCTTTATATTTGCAAAACTTTTACAGAGCTATGACATAAGTGATAGCATTTTAGCTTATGGAGATGTAATCTCATCTTCGATTATTTTAGGTATGGGTATTTACTTGCTCATTATGGTCTATAGCGATCGTATACAGCTTAGAAAACATATTCACAATGGTTCTGAGCATATTCATATTTTTTTCGGAAAAGAGCACACACACAATAGCTCAGATATAGCTTCAGCATTTAGTGTAGGTGCATTGATGGGGATAGGTGGAGTAAGAGGTATGCTAGTGACACTAGGTGTTGTTCAAGCACAAAATGTTGACTTCACTTTAGTGCTAAGTTTTACGCTAGGTGTAATGCTTGTTTTTGTTAGTTTTGGCACAGTTATACTTTATATTAATAAAAATCTGTTAAACTCAAAACAGAATTTAAACAGAGTTTTTACAACAGCTGGAATAGTCTCAGTAATAGTTGGCTCAAATATGTTAATAGGCTAGGAGAAAAAATGTGTAAAGATTGCGGTTGTAGTATTACAGATAGTGGGCATTCCCACGATCATGGAAGCACAAATGAACATCAAGGTGCACACCAGCACCTACATGATAACCCTCAACTTAATGACAAAAAAACAATAGATATAATCACTAAAATATTAGACAAAAATGATCATGAAGCTGGACACAATAGAGAACACTTTAATTCAAAAGGTGTACTTAGTATAAATCTTATGAGCTCACCTGGTAGTGGTAAGACAGCACTACTTGAAGCTCTTGCAGATATTGCAGAGTTTAAGTTTGGTGTTGTTGAGGGTGATCTTGAAACTTCAAAAGATGCCGATCGGCTTAAAGCAAAAGGGATCGAAGCACACCAGATCCAAACAGGAAGTGCTTGTCATTTGGACGCTTTTATGGTTCACAAAGCACTTCACCATATGGACTTAGATGCTATGGATGTCTGCTTTGTAGAGAATGTAGGAAACCTAGTTTGCCCAGCTTCATACGATGTAGGATCACACCTAAACATAGTTCTTGTAAGTATTCCTGAAGGTGAAGACAAAATAGCAAAGTACCCTGTTATGTTTAGAAAAGCTGACCTTATACTTTTTACAAAAGTAGATCTTCTACCATATTTTGAATACGACATAGAAGCTGAAAAAGAGATGGCAAGAAAACTAAAACCTAATGTAGATATTTTAGAAGTTAGCACAAAAGATGAAGCTTCAATAAAAAAAGTAGCTGAGTGGATCAACTTTAAAAAAAGGATGCGCTAATGTGTCTGTCTATACCATCAAAAGTAACTAAGATCGATCTTGAAAGTAACATGGCAACTGTTGATACTATGGGTGTTTCAAGAGAAGCAAGCCTAAACCTAATGGAAGATGGCGATGTAAAAGTAGGCGAATACGTTCTACTTCACATAGGTTTTATTATGAACAAAATAGACGAAGAAGACGCACTCTCTTCGCTTGAAACATATCGAGAAATAATAGAAGTAATGAACGAAGAAGACAAAAGAGCTGCAATCCTAGAAGACGACGAGTGTAAAAAAAGGGGACTCTAATGAGCTTAGAACTTAAAAACCTTTACGATGACTTTCGAGATGCTGACACCATAAAAGCATATGCACAAATAATAAAAAAAGATGCTCTAAAACTTCAAAAACCTATAAACATAATGGAAGTTTGTGGAGGTCATACACATACGATCATGAAGTATGGAATACCCCAACTTCTACCCAAAAACATAAACTTTGTACATGGTCCAGGCTGTCCTGTTTGTGTTATGCCAAAAGAGAGGATTGATCATGCCTTTGTGTTAAGTATGTTAGATGATGTCATACTTGTAACTTTAGGCGATATGATCAAAGTACCAGGAAGCAAAGGTAGTTTACAAAATGCACGCTCACGTGGTGCAGATGTTCGTTTTGTTTACTCTCCACTAGACACTCTAAAAATAGCAAAAGAGAACCCTGAGAAAAAAGTTATATTTTTTGCGATCGGCTTTGAAACTACAACACCTATGAGTGCCGCACTGTTTGATAGTGTGATCAAGCAAGGTATTAAGAACATACTCTTTCATATAAACCATGTAACAGTCCCAGAAGCTATGAGACTACTAGTAAGTAGTCGTGACAATAAAATAGACGCTTTTTTAGGACCTGCTCATGTGAGTGTGATCTCAGGAGCTAAAATATACGAAGAGTTCCCAAGAGACTTCTCAAAACCAGTCGTAGTTTCAGGCTTTGAACCAGTTGATGTTATGCACTCTATAAGTATGATCGTCAAACAGTTTGTAGAAAATAGGTGCGATCTTGAAGTTGAATACAACAGACTAGTTAGTTTTGATGGGAACCTAAAAGCACAAGAATTAGTTAAAAAGTATTTTGAGAAAGCAAGTGTCTTTAAATGGCGAGGCATAGGTAACATAGAGAACAGTGCACTAAAACTAAGAGATGAGTTTGACGAGTATAACGCGGAAGTGATCTATAAAGACATTCTACCAACCAAAGAGATTAACGATCACAAACTATGTCTATGTGGTGATATTTTAAGAGGTGTTGCAACTCCTCCTGAGTGCACTATTTTTGGAACTTCATGTAAACCAAGCTCACCAGTTGGAAGCTGTATGGTAAGTAGTGAAGGAGCGTGTGCGGCTTATTATAAATATGGGAATATGTTAAAAAAGGAAAAACATGGATTATAGATACATAGGGAAAACAGGTCTTAGAGTTACACCTATATGTTTAGGAACTATGAGCTTTGGAAGCTGGAGTGATGAGGCGGAAGCTTTTAAAATAATGGACAAAGCGTATGAGCGTGGTATAAACTTTTTTGACACAGCGGAGGTTTACCCCGTTCCACCAAAAGAGAGTTATGCAGGCGAGACTGAAGTTATAATAGGTAAATGGCTAAAGAGTAAACAAAGAGACTCTCTTATAATAGCCTCAAAAGTTGCAGGTGCCGCTAATGGTTGGTTTGTACCACCGATCAGACATGGTATGACAGCTATTGATAAGTTTCATATTAAACGTGCGATCGAGGGTAGTCTGAAAAGACTAGGAACAGACTACATAGACCTTTACCAAATGCATTGGCCAGATACGATCGTACCCATAGAGGAGTCGCTAAAAGCTTTCGATGAGTTAGTTCAAGAGGGAAAGATTCGTTACTTTGGAACTTCAAATGACACTGCTTATGGTCTAACAAAAGCAACTGAAACATCAAAACGCTTAGGTATAAGTAGGTTTGAGTCTATTCAAAATAACTTCTCATTAAATAATCCTCGTTTTTTAGATGAGTTGGCTCATATTTGTAAGCAAGAGAAGATCTCTTTACTACCATATTCTCCGATCGGTGGAGGTGTTTTAAGTGGTAAGTATAACGGTGCATTCTACCCTGAAATAGCTCGTTTTAGTGACTATTTAGCAAGTATTAACCCACGTATAAAAGCACAAGCTACAAGGTTTGTAAATGAGAAGTCACTAAAAACTACTGCTGAATATATGAAACTAGCTTCAAAACTTGAAATATCCCCAGTAACTTTAGCAGTCGCTTACTCAAAACAGTTTGACTTTGTAGCTTCTACGATCGTAGGAGCAAGAGAAGCGTCACAACTAGACGAATCATTTGCAGCACTAGATCTTGAGTTAAGTGAAGAGACTATGCAAGAGATCAAGAAGATACAAGAGATCACTATGTATCCGATGGGTTGAGTTGATACAAATTTACACTGAAATTTTAAAAGATAGTATTAAGCAAGGACATAGTCGATTAGCTAATAGTTCATCTATATCAGATGAAAAACATACAGAATTGATTAAGTTTAAATCTAATTATTTTTAATCTCATCTTTAAGTGCTTCAAATAGTACTTTATGAGTATAACGATTAAAAATATACTCTTTAGCATTTAGGAGTGTTCCAAACATAACTTTCCAAAGTGTTGAAAAGTTTTCATCACTCCTAACACTACAAAGCTTAGTTTGAATTTGTTGTTCAAGCTCTGAAAGCTCTTTAGTTATACAATATTCTAGCTATAATATATTTACAATTGAAAGGTCAGTTTTGAGTAAAACTATAACACTAGCAGATGGTAATGGTGGAGAAGAGAACAACAACCTTATAAGTGAGGTATTTTACAAAGCTTTTGCTAATGACATTTTAGAAAAGAGCGAAGATGCTGCGATCATAGAAGATGGTCGACTAGCTTTTAGTACAGATAGTTTTACTGTGTCTCCTCTTTTTTTTGCAGGAGCTGACATAGGTAAACTTGCAGTTTGTGGAACTTGTAATGACTTAGCTATGATGGGTGCCAAGCCAAAGTACTTAACTTGTAGTGTAATCATTGAAGAGGGTTTTGAGCGTGAAAAGCTTGAACGCATAGTTAAAAGTATGGCTAAAGAGTTAAAAGTTAATGGTGCGATCGTAGTTAGTGGCGACACAAAAGTTATGCCAAAAGGTACAATTGATCAGATCATAATAAACACAACAGGTATAGGGCATATCACACAAGAAGGTATTAGCTCAAACAACATAAGCATGGATGACGTTATATTGCTTAATCGCGATATTGGTACTCATGGAGCTACTATATTTTCTGCTAGAGAGGGTATTGAGCTTGAGAGTAACCTTCAAAGTGATTGTGCTTCACTCTACCCTATTGTTAAAGCGTTGATCCACTCTGGAATTAAGATTACAGCACTGCGTGACGCAACAAGAGGTGGAGTGGCTGCTGTACTTAATGAGTGGTCAAAACAGTCAAATGTTTGTATAGAAATTCAAGAGAAGTTAATTCCTGTGAGCGATGAAGTAAATGGAATTTGTGAAATTTTAGGTTTTGAAGCAACAGCCCTTGCTAATGAGGGAACTTTTGTATTAGCTATAAACAAAGAGTATGAAACAAAAGCACTAAAGATTTTAAAAACTTTTAACACAAATGCGACAACCATAGGAAGCGTAACTTCAACACACTTACAAAAAGTTATTTTAAATAGCGCTTGGGGAACTCAAAGGTTTTTAGAGACTCCTAATGGCGAACTTCTCCCACGTATATGTTAAAGAGTTAATATGCACGAATATAGTATAGTTCAAGCTCTAATAACTAGTTGTGAAGAGAATGCTACGGCAAATAACGCACAAAAAGTAACTAAAGTTTTTATAAAAGTAGGTGTAATGAGTGGTGTTGAGCCTGAGCTATTAAAAACTGCTTTTGATACTTTTAAATATGATACTGTTTGTGAAGAGGCTGAGCTTAACATAAATGTTCAAGCTGTTGTTATTTTATGTAACAGTTGTGAAAAAGAGTCTACACTAAAGAAAAATGAGTACTGTTGTTCATTCTGTCAAAGTATAGATATAAAAATACTTGATGGTGAAGAGATGTATCTGATGAGCTTGGAGTTAGAGTAAGTTTTTATAGCCATAAATTACTTATTTAAGGTATGTTAATATGATTTTTTTATTAAATTTAGCTAAAATATACATTATTATTAAAAGTGGATAAATTCTAAAATGAATGAAGCAGAAACAAGAACAAATTTAATTGATGATGAGCTTATTAAGTGTGGATGGAATATTAAAGATATTGCGAAAGTAGTAGAAGAATATGAAATTGAACTTGGTGATAATTTACCAGCATTTTTTGATAGAACAAAAAGATATGTTGATTATGTATTATTAAATAAAATTGGAAAAATTATTGCTATTGTTGAAGCTAAAAGAGAAAATAAAGCCGTTGGTTCTGCTAAAACACAAGCTGAATACTATGTTAGAAGAATTAAGAATATTCAAGGCTTCGCACCATTTGTTTATATCACTAATGGACTTGAAATTGAGTTTTGGGACAGTGAAAATTATCCTATTAGAAAAGTTTTATCATATCACTCTCTTGATGATTTAGAAACTTACAGAAAACGAAATGATAACAATATAAAGCTATCTTCTGAACTACTTAATAAAGATATAGCAGGAAGATACTACCAAATAAATGCTATTACTAAATCACTTGAAACACTTACAGATAAACACAGAAGTATTTTATGGGTTATGGCTACTGGAACGGGAAAAACAAGAACAATTATATCTCTTGTAGATATATTACTTCGCCAAGGCTTCATTAAAAGAGTTTTATTTCTTGCTGATAGAAGAGAATTAGCCCGTCAAGCTATGGACAACTTCAAAGAGCATTTACCAAATCAATCACGAGAGCGAATTGAAACGGGAAGTTTTGAGAAAGATAAAAGGCTTTATGTTTCCACTTATCAAACTATGATGAGCCTACTCAAAAAAACTAATATATCCCAGGGCTTTTTTGATTTAATTATCGCAGATGAAAGTCATAGAAGTATTTATCACTATTACGGACAACTGTTCTTAAAGTTTGATGCTATCAAGTTGGGTTTAACAGCAACACCAGTTGATTTTATAGATAGAGATACATTTCAGTTTTTTTCAACTGATAAAGGCAATCCTACCTTTGCTTATACATATGAAGAAGCTATAGAAGATGAGTTTTTATCACCTTATGAAGTTGTAAATGTTAAGACAACCTTTCTAAGCGATGGAATAAGATTTAATCTACTTCCAAAAGATGAACAAGAGAAGCTTTTGGTAGATGGATATAGTGGAGAAGAGATAGATTTCGAGGGTAGTAGTGTTGAAAAGATTGTTAAAAATGATGATACTAACAGACTTATTTTAACTACGCTCATTGAAGATGGATACAAAAATCCAAAAACTAATCTACCTGCAAAAACTATTATATTTGCTATAAACAAACCTCATGCTTATAGACTTGCTAAGCTGTTTGATGAGCTATATCCTCACTACAACTCCCAAGTAGCTAAAGTGATAGTTTCTGAGTTAAACAATACTGATGAACTTATGAAACAATTTCGAGATGAAGAAAGTGGGTTTAACATAGCCATATCTGTTGGTATGCTTGATACCGGTATAGATGTTCCCTCTATTATGAATCTTGTTTTTGCAAAACCAGTTTACTCTAAATCTAAATTTTGGCAAATGATAGGACGAGGAACAAGACTTTATGATGGGGATTTCAAGAAAGAGAAATTTGTTATCTTTGACTTTTGGGGTAACTTTGAGTATTTTAACCAAACACCAAGTGGAAAAGTTCCAACTGAGCAGAAGAGTTTACACAGAGAGATTTTTGAGCAAAACATAGAGCTACTAAAAAGTTTAAATGCAGATGATGCTAAAACTATAAAAACAGAGATACGTAAGCATATAGAGAGTATCCCAAAAGATGATTACTATATAAAACAGCATGCAAAAGAGTTGCATCCTTTTATAGAAGATTTAGAAAACAACTTATCTAAGCTCTCTACAATCTCTAAACTTTTTGACAGAATCACAGTACAAAACTATAGTGAGTTAAGATTTAGATTACAAACTAAAAAGCTTCAAACTTACAAGGTGATTCAAGATGATGATAAGCTACAAAAAAGTATAGAGAAAGTTGTGACTGATGTTCTTAAACTTCAAAAAAACATTACAGTAGTTAAAAATCAAGAGAAGATTATAGAAGAGTCAGAGAATGGTCTTTTTTGGTTAGAACTTGATTTTGCAGAGTTAAACGCAACTACAAATATCTTAGCACCACTGATGATATATAAGTCAAAAGCTGAGGAGACAAAAGTGTATCACTTTGATCTCAAAGATGCCATCAAAAGTAAAACCAAGATAAGCATCAATCATCTTAGCGTTGATTTGAAAGTTTATGATGAGCATATTTTGCTGGTTATACAAAGACTCATAAATGAAAGTCCTACCTTACAACAGTTGTTTGTGGGTGGAGAACTTAAAGACAGAGAAATAGAGATCCTAAAAAATGAACTTCTAAAAGAAAATATAGAAGTAGAAAAATTAAGTGAGATGTTTGAGTGTAAATCAAATGATATAGTTGATATATTCAAAGCTATCATTAGTAAAAAAGAGTATAAACTCCCATACCTTTTAGATACTTTTTTAGAGACGCATAAACTAAGTTCAAATCAGATAAACTTCATAAAAGCTATAAAGCATTATGTCCAAGAGAAGCACGATATACAAAGAACAGATTTAGTAAAAAATCCATTTACAAAGTTTCATAAAATGGGAATACAAGGAATGTTCAAAGGCTCACTTATGACTGAGCTTGTAGAGATAATAGATGACAAAGTGGAAGAAGCTTAATGATAGAAAATATTCCTGATGGGTGGAAAATATTACCATTAAAAAAACTTTTAAATATTCAGAGTGGTTTTGCTTTTGATTCTAAGAAATTTTCTAAGGATAAAGGAAAACAACTTATTAGAATTAGAGATTTAAAAAATGCTTACACAACAGATGTATTATTTAATGGAGATTATAATAATAACTATCTTGTAAAGTCAGGTAATTATTTAATTGGAATGGACGGTGACTTTATTTGTTATCAATGGAAAGGTATAGATTCATTATTAAATCAGCGAGTTTGTAGGCTACAAGATTTTGATAGCTCAATTGATAAAAAATTCATTTACTACGGAATAAACAAAAAATTAAAGAAGATACACGATGTAACACCTTTTGTTACGGTAAAACATTTATCTATAAAAAAAATAAACGATATTGAGTTTTTAATCCCACCACTTCCACAACAAGAAAAGATAGTAAAAGTTCTTGATATTAGCTCACAGTTGATAGAGAAACAAAAAGAGCTTATAGTAGAATATGACTTATTCTTAAAATCAAAGTTTATAGAGATGTTTGGCGACCCTATTAAGAATCCTATGGAGTGGGAAGTTGTTAAGTTAGGGAAATATGGAACATTAGCAAGAGGAAAATCAGCCCATCGCCCAAGAAATGCCCCTTTTCTATATGGAGGGAAATATCCATTTATTCAAACGGGTGATATTACAAAGGGCAATAGTATTTATCTTAAACACTATAAACAAACATATTCAGAAGATGGTATTAAACAGAGTAGAGTATTTCTAAAAGACACTATCGCAATTACAATCGCTGCGAATATTGGCGACACTAAAATATTAAGTTTTGATTGCTACTTCCCTGATAGTGTAGTAGGGTTCAATGTTGAAAATCCTTTATTTGTCTCTTCACTATTTAGTTATTACAAAATTCAATTAGAGCAACGAGCTACAAAAACAGCACAAAAAAATATTAATTTACAAATACTAAATAATCTTGATGTTTTATATCTACCAACAGACCTACAAAATAAATTCGCTAAAATAGTAGAAAAAATAGAAACCATCAAAACGAAAGAAAGTAAAAAATTAGAACATTTAGAAACACTTCATAAAAGCCTTATGGATAAAGCATTTAAGGGTGAAATAATATGAATGAAACAAGTATGTTGATATACCAAAGTGAAGATGGAAAAACAAAGATTCAAACAAGACTTCAAGATGAAACTCTTTGGCTTACGCAACAAAACATGTCTGAACTTTTCCAAATAGATGTAAGTGGCATAACAAAACATATATCTAATATTTTTAAAGAGAATGAACTCGAAGAAAAAAGCAATGTGCAAAATATGCACATTGCAAATTCTGATAAACCTGTAAAGTTTTATAATTTAGAAGTCATTATCTCTGTTGGGTATAGAGTCCGTTCAAACCAAGGCACAAAGTTCCGTCAATGGGCTACTGCAAGACTTAAAGAGTACATAGTAAAAGGTTTTACTATGAACGATGAGATGCTCAAAGAGGTCGGTGGTGGAACTTACTTTGATGAACTACTTGCTCGTATTCGAGATATTCGTTCTTCTGAAAAGGTATTTTATAGAAAAGTTTTAGATATTTATGAGACAAGTGTTGACTATGATGCTTCTTCTCAAACTGCGATGACTTTCTTTAAAACTATTCAAAACAAACTACACTTTGCAGCTCACGGACACACAGCCGCAGAGATAATCTTTAAAAGAGCAGACTCAACAACCTTGAATATGGGTCTCACAACTTTTAAAGGCGAGACACCAAATAAAAAAGAGATACAAATAGCCAAAAATTATCTGAGTGAAGATGAAGTAAATATCTTAAACAGAATAGTTACCGCATATCTCGAAATAGCAGAACTTCAAGCACTTGATAAGAGACCAATGTATATGAAAGACTGGATACAAGAGATGGATAACTTCTTAAAAATGACTAGAAAAGATGTCCTAACTCATAAAGGCATTAGAAGTCATACTCAGGCAATAAACAGAGCTAAACAAGAGTATGAGATATACAAACAAAACCATAAAAATGAGCTTACTAAAGTAGAAAGAGATTATGTTGCTTTTCTCGAAACAACGCACAAAGAGTTAAAAGGAAAATAGATGTTCGTAAGAAGTGAAGTAAAAAGTAAAATAGATAGCATTTGGAACAAATTTTGGAGTGGTGGAATTGCTAACCCCCTTAATGCTATTGAGCAAATAACAGCATTAATATTTCTTAAAATGTTAAGTGAAAAAGATAATCAAAAAATCTCTCAATCCTCTTTTACGGGTGAAGATTACATATCTGTTTTTGAAGACAATAAAAATGCTAAATGGGATAATTTCAAAGAGTTAGATAGTGAGAGTATGCTTAACACTGTTAGAGATATAGCATTTCCTTTTATTAAAACTTACAACGAAGGAAGTGAATTTAACAAATCACTTAAAGATTTAGCTTTTATCATTACTAAACCCTCTCTATTGAGCGAAACGGTTGAAGCACTTGAAGAGGTGTTCAATATCCTTGAACAAGATGATAAAGGTTTTATGGATAGCTTAGGGGATATGTATGAGTATCTTTTATCTGAAATAAGTTCAAGTGGTAAAAATGGACAATTTAGAACACCAAGACATATAATCAAAATGATTACAGAGCTTGTTAATCCTCAAATTGGAGAAAGAGTATTTGACCCGAGTTTAGGAACAGCAGGATTTTTAGTAAGTGCTTATACTCATATGCTTCAACCATACACAGAAGAAGATGGAAGATTAGGAGCAAATTTAACTGATAATAATTTATGGGATAAACTCTCAAATGATACTTTCTTTGGTAATGATAGTGATATATCAATGATAAGAATATCTATGATGAATATGATGCTTCACGATATAGAAAATCCACATATCAAACAGACAGACACTCTGTCTAAGCGATATACTGAAAAAGACAAGTATCAAGTTGTATTAGCAAATCCACCTTTCAAGGGTAGTATTGACAAAGAAGATAAAAGTGAAGATTTTAGTATCAGTTCAACTAAAACAGAACTTCTATTTGTAGATTTAATTACACGAGTTTTAGATATTGGTGGTCGTTGTGGTGTGATTATTCCAGATGGTGTTTTATTTGGAAGCTCTAATGCTCATAAGACACTTAGAAAGCACCTTTTAGAGAATAATGAGCTTAAAGCCGTTATATCTATGCCAAGTGGAGTATTTAAGCCATACGCAGGGGTATCAACAGCAGTTTTAGTTTTTGTAAAAGGTGGAACAACTGAAAAAGTTTGGTTCTATGATATGGAAGCCGATGGATATAGTTTAGATGACAAAAGAAACCAGATAGAGCAAAATGATATACCAAATATTATTGAGCAATACAACTATAAAGATAGTGCAGAGTATAAAGATACTAAAAAACACTTTTTTGTTGATGTATCTGAAATAGTTGAAAATGATTATGATTTGTCTATTAATCGCTACAAGACAATAGAATATGAAGAAATAGAGTATCCACCTACTAATGAAATTTTAGGGGATATTGAAAAATTATCTGTTAGTATTGAGAGTGATTTAAAAGAATTGAAAAGAGTGTTGTAAAATTATAAAAATTACTTTTTAGATTGTTACAACTTGAATAATAAATAGGATAATAATTTGAAGTTACTTAAATATATGATTTTACTGCTAAGCGCCATAGGTTTTATGGGTTGTGTGAGTACAGGCGAAAATAAAGTTTATGCTGCTTATTCTATGTTATCAACAGATAATGCAGGTAAGACTATCTTATTTGCTCGTGTTATTATTGATCCAAATGAGCAAAAATGTCCAACACTACTTGGATCAACTTCAGACATTGAGATGTCTTTTCGTAGTAACCCATTTGGCTTTGTAGTAAATGTTTGTGAAGCTATTATTCCTTTTAGCCAAAAGTTTAGTGTAAGCAATAGTAGCTTAAGTATTGCAGCTGCTAAAAAAAGTCCTTCACATATTTTAGTTTATGGAGATAGTGGTTGCAAGGAAGGTGATTGCAGCGGTGTAGCCGAACCATTTGGAACATTAAGTACTATTGGTGCGAATTTACTGACTCCTGTGGATCTTATACTGCACATGGGTGATTTTAATTATCGTGGAAATGGTGGTCAAATTGAGGTAGATAACAAAAAGTTTTGGGCATATGATGCGGGTGATGGTGTACCTAGTGACTCAAGTTGTGAGCTTACTTCTAACTACTATAGTCAAAATGCAGTAGATAGCACAAGACCAGACACTTGGAACAGTTGGAAGCTTGACTTTTTTGAGCCAGCAAAAGAACTTTTAAGTTCAGCTCCTTGGGTATTTGCAAAAGGTAATCATGAACTATGTAGTAGGTCTGGACCTGGATGGTTCTACTTTTTAGGGCCTGGTTCAAACTTAGCAGGTTCTGGTATTGCTCAGCAGAGTTGTCCCTCACAAGGTAGCTTACTTAACCCTGACAAAAATGTTATAAGTCACTTGAAATTTGTCCCACCATATACACTTAATTTAGATAATTTACAACTAATAGTTATGGATACATCTAATGCATGTGATAACTATGCACCAAGTAGTACAACTAGCTTGTACCGTGATCAGTTTGAGCAATCATTTCAAACCATAAACAGTGGTGTTACAACTTGGCTTATTACACACCGACCTATATGGGGTGCAAATGTCTACTCTGGACAAGAGTATTTTATGAACAAAACACTTCAGTCTTCACTCGCACAAACAAACAGTGGCGCACTACCTAGCTCTATTGACTTAGTCTATTCAGGTCATATGCATAAGTTTCAAGCTCTTACGTTCTCTGGTGGTAACTCTGCTTCACAAATTACTCTTGGAAATAGCGGTGTGAGTCTTGACTATTCAGGACCTAGCGGAGATATTGCCCCTTTTACTATAGATAATCGTGAAGCATTTGGAGTTGGTTTAAATGAGTTTGGTTTTATGGATATAAATTATAATGCAAACGGTTCTTGGACTTCAAAGTTGATTAGAGTGAATAGATCTACATCTATGAACTGTGATTCATCAAATCCACCTGCTAAGTCTATCTGTACAGCAGAAAGGTGACTTCTTCATTCTTCAGAAGTAAGTAAACTCTAATTGTAGCCTTTGGCTATCAATTGAGTATTTCCCTACGGGGTTAAAGTGACTTCGTAATTTCTTCAAAATTAGAAGTAAGTAAACTCTAATTGTAGCCTTTGGCTATCA
>WTBY01000048.1 GCA_013138865.1 Helicobacteraceae bacterium
AGGGAAAAGGTGTTGATGGTAAAACAACTCCACCTGCACCGACGCCGACGACAACGACAACGACAACTTCTAGCTCTTCAAGTAGCAGTTCTTCTTCGAGTTCATCAGAACCAGAAACTTGTAATATGCTACTTTTAGGTACTTATCATAACGGTTTTGAAATAGAAAATGAATTTGCCATACCTTTAGCAATAGACAAAAATATAACTCTACAATTTGACTCAACTATTGAGACAGCTGGACTAAGTATAACTCCAGCAAGTGGTTCTACTGCAAATACTATAACAAAAACAGCAGACACTAACATAACATTTGTCTATAAAGGATCTAAATCTATTAGTACTGACCATACTAATAAATTTTGGGCTGAGACTATTTTAACAATTACACAAGGTGGATGTACTTTTAGCCCAGCAATAGAAGTTTACTATCATCCTTTAACTAGAATTGATCTAGATAACCTTATAGATGACTATACAACTAAGTTTGGTAATGATGATTACAGTGCCGAAACAATAAAAGAAGCAGCTGGTCGTATAACAGGTGGTAATGTTGCGAATATTGCTGATATGAGTATGTTATTTAAAAATAAACGCACTTTTAACCTTGACATAGGTGATTGGAATACATCTAGTGTAACAACTATGAGTGAAATGTTTGCGAATAGTGTTTTATTTAACCAAGACATAGGTAGCTGGGACACTTCTAACGTTACAACAATGGAAGAGATGTTTTATGATGCTGACATATTTAATCAAGATATAGGTAGCTGGGACACTTCTAATGTTACAACTATGTTGGCTATATTTAGGGGTGCTGATGTGTTTAATCAAGACCTAGGTAGTTGGAATACTGCAAATGTTACAAATATGCGTAATATGTTTTATGGAACATCATTTAACCATGATATAAGTAATTGGAATACTGCAAAGGTTACAACTATGCTAAGTATGTTTCAAGAGACACCATTTAATAAAGACATAAGCAGTTGGAATACTACATTAGTTACATCAATGAAGACTATGTTTAAAGATGCAACTGCATTTAACCAACCAATCGCACAAAGTGGTATCAGTTGGAGGACTACAAATGTTACAGATATGTCTTCTATGTTTAATGGTGCAACCTCGTTTAACCAAGACATATACCAGTGGGACACTTCAAGTGTTACGGATATGTCTTATATGTTTAAAGGTGCAACCGCATATAATGAAGCTATTACTGATTGGGATACTTCAAGTGTTACTAATATGAGTAATATGTTTTATGGTGCAACAGCATTTACTAATCATGACTTAAGTGGTTGGAATGTTACTAAAGTGACTAATCATTCTAATTTTATGGTAGATGTTGAGGATATAACTGCTGATACGGGTACAGGTAATACTACTCCTGGTGTAAATGATGGCGGTGAATGGGGTTATACAACTCCATAACTAAAATAAACTCTTCCTCGTTACCAAGCTCCCGCTTGGTAATGCAAACAGCAATAACACCTTATAAAAAAATAATTTTGACAAATAAAATAATATTATGTATAATAATGGTAAAAAGTGGAGTTGAATTATGACTGCAAATATAAGCTATGAAAAAGTATCATTTAATTTACCATCAGATATCAAGTCCGAAGTTGTAAAACTAAAAGAGACTATGCATGTATCTTTAAATACCATATATAAAACAGCAATATCTGAGTATGTACAGAGACAAGAAGTAAAAAGATGGGAAGATGCCGCAAAACTTGCCTCCAAAGACAACGAGTATCAAAAGCTTTCTAAAGAGCTCTCAGAGACTGAGGAAGATTTTTATGAATATTGAACAAGGCGAAATATGGTTAGTTAATTTCAATCCAAGTGTTGGAAGTGAAATACAAAAAATCAGACCTTGTGTTATTGTAAATGATAACAGACTTGGAAGATTTGGTTTAAAAATAGTAGTACCCATAACAGAGTGGAAAGAACATCTGCAAAATTATCCTTGGATTATTAAAGTACAAAACAGCACTGAAAATGGACTCACCAAAACTTCTGCCTTTGAATGTTTCCAGATAAAGAGTTTCTCTATAGATAGATTTATAAAAAAGCTAGGAGTAGTAGAAGAAGAATCTATCTTAGAAATTCATAAAACTATACTAAAAACTTTAAATCCTCAATATAATTTAGTATAAGAAGCATATTGTACAATCAATATAAACCTCGCTAAGACCTCGGTATAATAGAATATGCATAATTTTATTTAAGGATAAAAATATGCACATAAACAAAAAGCTAATAGCACTAAGCACAGCACTTACGATCGCATTAAGTGGTTGTGGTGGCAGTGGCGAGTTTAGTGACACCGACCCGTCAGCTGGAATGGTAACAGGTGTCCTAGCAGATGGTGCGATCGGAAACGCAGAGTACAAGTGTGGTTCTACAACAGGTTTCACAAATGTAAAGGGAGAGTTTACTTGTCCCGCTGGAAGTGAAGTTAACTTTTACTATGGTAACTTTCACATAGGTGGAGTAAGTAAACTCCCAACTGATAAGATCGTACTTATTCAAGATGGTTTAGACGTTCCTCGTGCTAATACACAAAATGCAGATGTTGTAAAACTAGCTATTTTCTTACAATCACTTGACAATAACTCTAACCATGATGATGGTATTTTCT
>WTBY01000072.1 GCA_013138865.1 Helicobacteraceae bacterium
AGGGAAAAGGTGTTGATGGTAAAACAACTCCACCTGCACCGACGCCGACGACAACGACAACGACAACTTCTAGCTCTTCAAGTAGCAGTTCTTCTTCGAGTTCATCAGAACCAGAAACTTGTAATATAGAACTTGTAGGTATTTTCCTAGATGGTGAAGAGCTTAACCAAAACGCTAGTGTACAATTAGCAATAGATACAAATGTAACTATGGCTTTTGACTCAACAGTTGAAACTGCAGGACTAAGTATAAACACAGTTGGCGGGGTGGTTGTAAACACTATAGAAAAGTCAGCAGACACTAACATTTCGTTTATGTATAAAGCTCCTATTTCATTAAGTACCAACCAAGCTCTTAGTTTTACAGGAACAAATCAACTAACTATCACACAAGCAGAGTGTACTTTTACATCAGATGTAAATATTCACTCTGATCCTTTAACAAGAGCTAAGTTAGATGATCTTGTAACGGACTACACAACTAAGTTTGGTAATGATGCTAATAGTGCTGAAACAGCTACCGCAGCAGCGTTAATAGTAGGTGCGAACACGGCGGCTATTACTGATTTCTCTTCGGTATTTAGATTTAAGTCTACTTTTAACCTTGACATAGGTGACTGGAATACTTCTAAAGCAACAACTATGGCGTATATGCTTCAAACAGCACGAAAATTTAACCAAGACATAAGTGCTTGGGATACTTCTAATGTAACAACTATGATCTATATGCTTTATACCACAGAAGTTTTTAACCAAGATATAGGAAACTGGGATACTTCTAATGTAACAGATATGAAATTTATGTTTGGTGGTACAGAAGTATTTAATTCAGATATAGGCAACTGGAACACTGCAAAAGTTACAACCATGTATGGTATGTTTAATGGGGCTAGTGTATTTAATCAAGACATAAGTAAGTGGGACACATCAAGTGTTACAACAATGGAAGAAATGTTTAAAGAAGCTTATAAATTTAATTCAGTTATAAGGGACTGGAACACTACTAATGTTACTGATATGAAATTTATGTTTAATAATGCAACAGCATTTAACCAAAATATAGGTGACTGGGATACATCAAAAGTTAAAAATATGAGCTATATGTTTTATGCTGCAACAACTTTTAACCAAGCACTTACTACTGTTGGTGACAAATGGAATGTAGCTCTTGTTACAAATATGAGCAATATGTTTAATAGTGCAACAGCATTTACAGCTCAAAACTTAAGTAGTTGGACTCCAGCAAATGGTGCTGACTTAACAGATATGTTCACAGCTTCTGGTGGTGGAAATACTCTACCAACTGAAAATACACACTAAGGAATAACATGAAAAAAATAATAACAGCAACACTCCTAACAACAACTGCACTTCTTGCAGCTGATGTAGGTCTAAACATAAGTAAAGGTGGCTACTCAACTAGCTCAGCATACCCAACAGCGATCGTAAAACCTGACACAGATGTAACAGGTTACGAACTATTTTACAGCAACGACTGTATTTTAATAGATCGCCCAAGCGTAAAAAACTACGCTTCAATCACACTCAACAAAACTGAAAATACAAGCGAAATAGCTGTTGTAATAGGTTTAGTAGAAGAGTACAAAGTAAGTAAAGCAACTCTAGCCGCAGGTGCGTTAGTAGGTTATGGTCAACTAAGCTACGACTACAACCCACTAACAACTTCTCTAACAGACAGCAGAACAACAAGCTCTGCACTATACGGCTTCACAGCCACAGCAAAGTATCCGATCGTAAACAACTTTTTCTTAAATGTAAATGCAAAATATTTATGGAGTAACTACGAAGTTGATCTAAAAGATGGTGCAAACACAGGTCAAATTAAACACAACAATCTTTACACTTTAGGCTTAGGTGTGGGGTATAGTTTTTAAAGAAAAATAATAGACTAAAAGTTAGCCTTGCCTTGTTATCAAGCTTCTGCTTGGTAATGGTTCAATATAAAAAACTTATTTAAACTTAGCCACCAACACACCTGCTAAAATAATGAAAAAGATCCCTAAAAGCATCTCATTTGTTGGAAAAGCATCTCCTAGAAGAAGTCCTACAAGAACACTGAAAATAATATTTGTGTAACTTACAACTCCTACAATTCCTGCTTTTGAAGCTCCATAGGCTTTTGTCATAAATAGTTGTGCACCAGTAGCTAATATTCCCATAGCAACAAGGTAAAACCAAGTTGTAGTTGAGGGCATAATAAACTCAGCAAATAAAAAGTCTAAAGATGGAGCATTAACGTATGGAGAGACAGCTAGTAAAAGTAACGGAGCGATCGAGCCTACACCCATAAAAGAGAGTACGATCGCTCTTGTGTCGTAGTACTCTCTTAACTCTCTAACAGACGTATAAGCTAAAGCCGCACCAACTCCACTAAAGATCCCTAACCACTCATGCTTAGTAAGTGTAAGTGAAGCACCCGTTATAAAAACTATACCAACAAAGCCGATCGCAACTGCTAACCAGCCAAAAAAACTTAACTTCTCTTTTAAAAAAATATAAGCAAAAATAGCTGTAAAAATAGGTGAAGTTTTAGAAAATGTCATAGCATCAGCAAGAGGAATATGCGCAATGTTATAAAAAAAAGCTAAAAGAGCTAAAAAGCCCATAGTTCCACGAAATAGAAGCAAAAGAGGCTTACCGCCATTTTGTACAAGTGGTGTTCTATAGACACTATAACCTATAATCGCAACTCCAAAAATATTACGAAAGAAGACGACCTCTAATGAACTTAATTCACGTGAAGCAAGTGCTGCAAACGCTCCCATGATGGCAAAAAGAAATGAGGCGAAGAGCATATAAAGTACTCCACGATTGATATTTAAAAGTTGTTGTTTCATTTAGTGTATAATCTCCCAAAAGTTTTAAAGGTGTTAAATATGACAAATCTTATTATAGTTGCAATTATTGCATATATTTTTTACAAAATAAGTTCAAGTTACAAAAAGTTTGAAAAAAGCTACTACAAAGCTTCACAATTTACAAATATGAAAATAGACAAAGAGAGCATAGGATACAGTGAACTTGGTCTTTTTACTGCTCTTTGTGCAAAAGTTGCTAAAGTTGATGGAGCTGTTGACAAACTAGAAGCTGAGTTAGTTTCTCACATGCTTGATGATATGTCAAGACTATTTCTTGACCCTGCTAAAGTAAAAGAGATCCTAAAAGATATCTTCAATGAAGAGAAAGATATTCGTCATAACTTAGATCCAATCACTCACGATCTAAAAGAAAAACTAAAAAAAGATCCTTATAAACGTCAAAAAATGATGGAATTTTTAACTAACTTAGCTTATATTGATGGTATTTTAGATGCTCCTGAACGTCAAATTTTAACTCACATAGCACTTCTTTTAGGCTTTGAGAGAAGTGAATACGAGTCAATGTTAGAGCAGTTTGGTGCAATGTATGCTTCAAGGACTCCAAAAGTAACGATCGAAGATGCTTATAAGACTTTAGAAATTGAGAGTAGTGCAACACTACAAGAGGTTAAAAAAGCTTACAGAAAGTTAGTAAAACAGTACCACCCAGACATCATTATGGCTCACGGTGCAGATGATGACTACATAAAAAGCTCAACTGCAAAAATGCAAGAGGTAAATGAAGCTTACGAGATGATCAAAGAGGCTAGAAAGTAATTTTAAGAGCTATAAGCTCTGTAAAATTTGCTCAAATGCCTCTTCAAACTGCTCTAATCCATCATTTAAAAGTTTCTTACTAACAGCGTTAAAATCAACACCATTTTTTTCTAACTCTAAAAAGAATTGATCTAATGTTTCTTGTGCGATTGGAAGTTTAGACTCAGTGGCACCATTTTTAACAAATGCGTCAATAGTTGCGATCGGAGCTGTATTTACAACATCTTCACCTATTAACTCATCTACATAGTAACTAGGAATATAATCATCACCCTTAACACCAGTACTTGCAAATAGAGTACGAACATTTTTAAAGCCACTTTTTTGAATTAGGTTGTAGCAAGATGCACCGTTATAAATTCCTGCTTTACCTTTTAATTCAGTTGGCAAAAGTGGATCTAACTCACGATCGAAACGACTTATGAAAATACTTATAACTAAAGATGAAGTTGAGTTTGACTCTTTGTAAGCTTTTAAAATATTTTCAACTTGATCTATGTTAAAAATAAGAGTTGCATTAACATTTATACCTAAACTCAGAAGTTTTTGCATGGCAATATAACCAGCAGTAGTTGCAGGAATTTTTACCATTAGGTTTTCTCTATTTACTCTTTTGTGTAGAGATATACCCTCATCTATACTTCCTTGTGTATCATTAGCAAGTGAGGGATCAACCTCCAAACTAACAAAACCATCGTTAGGGTTGTTTTTATGCGTCTCACTAAAAGCATCACAAGCATTTTGAATATCTTTGATCGCTAAATACTCATAAAGATCTTTTTTGCTTAAGTTACTTTTAGCTTTATCTTCTGCGTAAGCAGTAGATGAACTAAAAGCAGATTTAAAAATAGCGGGGTTTGAGGTTGCACCTTGAACGGTGCTTGTTTTAATAAGCTCTAAGAGATCATTTTGAACAAAATCCCTCTCTATAAAGTCTGCCCATATTGAAAAGTTTTTTGTATTCAAAATTTATCCTTAATTTTCTATAGCCCTTTTGCTTTCTCTTCTGCAAATTGTTCATATGTCCCTTTAAAGTCAACATATGTACCATTTTCACGGAACTCAATAATTCTATTTGCAAATGCATCAAGTAACTCACGGTCATGTGATACACAAATAACATTTCCTTTAAAACCCAAAAGACCTTCTCCAAGAGCAACGATAGCTTCTAGATCAAGGTGATTTGATGGCTCATCTAAAACTAAAAAGTTACCATTTTGAAGCATTAGTTTTGAAAGCATCATACGGTGTTTTTCTCCACCAGAAATATTTACAACTGACTTCTCTTGCTCTTCACCATTAAACAACATACGACCTAAACAGTTTCTGATCTCTGCTATATCACGCTTAGGATCATAAGCTCTTAACCAGTCATAAAGCGTGCCATCACCACTAATTACATCAGCAGTATCTTGAGGGAAATAACTATTTTCAACAGTAGCACCCCAAGTAACTTCTCCACTTGTAGGTTTTAACTCTTCCATCATGATCTTTAACAGTGTAGTTTTACCAACACCATTGCCACCAATAATAGCTACACGCTCACCTGGCTCAAATTTAAGTGAAACATCTTTTAGAACTTCATTATCACCATATGAGTGAGAGATATTTTTAAGTTCAAGTGCTTCATCACCCATCTGTCTTTTTGGTGAAAAAACAATACTTGGATCACGACGAGAACTCGGTTTAATATTTTCTATTTCAAGCTTATCTAGTTTCTTTTGACGAGAAGTTGCTTGTTTAGCTTTTGAAGCATTTGCACTAAAGCGTCTAACGAAAGCTTCAAGTTCAGACTTCTCTTTCTCTTTTTTAGAGTTATCAGCTTCAAGCTGTCTTGCGATCACATTTGCAGCGATATACCAGTCATCGTAAGTACCAGTAAATTCACGAATTTTTTGATAATCAACATCTAAAATATTTGTAACAACTGCATTTAAAAAGTGTCTATCATGAGAGATAACAACTAAAGTACCCTCATGGCGTTGAAGTTCATTTTCTAACCAACCAATAGTTTCAATGTCAAGATTATTCGTAGGCTCATCAAGGAACAGAACATCAGGCTTAGGGTAAAGCACTTGTGCAAGTAAAACCTTGAACTTGTCAGCTGAGTCAAGTGAACTCATAAGTTCTAGATGAAATTCAGCAGAAATTCCTACATTTTCAAGAATTTTACCTATATTTACATCGTACTCGTAAGTTGGATCTTCTTCACAACAGATAACTTCTAAGTCAGCAAGACGGTTATTTACAGCGTCATCTTCAAAATCACCAGTCTCATAAATTTTCTCTTTCTCTTTGATTGCATCAAAAAGACGTTTGTTACCAAAAAGTACAGCATCTGTGATCGTAAAGTCCTCAAAAGCAAATTGATTTTGCCCAAGAACACCGACTTTTAGACCACTTCCTATATTTACTTCGCCATCAAACTCTTCAATTTGACCACTAAGAATTTTTAAAAATGTCGTTTTACCAGCACCATTTGCACCAATAAGACCATAGCGTTTATGTTGATCCAGCTTTAAGTTAATATCATTGAACAAAACGCGACTACCAAAGCGCATTGTTAAGTTTACAGTTCTAACCATTATTTAGTCTCTTTTATTTTTTTTTGGATTATATCGAAAGAGAGCTTTGCAATTTCTCTAATATCTAACATACTTTTTCTAAAAGCTTTTATTTTGCTTTTTATAGCTTCTGTTTTACCACCAGTTGCTATAGAAGCAAATACATCTTCTAAATCCATTTTTTCTTGAAAGGTCATGTTACTACTCATTTTTTGGCCTCTTGTAGTTTATTAATCTTTCTAACCACTCTTAATATTTCGTCATCTTCAAGCTTACCAAGCATTTGCATCACAACGCGTGCAGCTTGTGGTGATGCATTTCCGAGCTTCCAGTCTTGATAAGTTCGCATAGAGATCCCAAGATCTTGTGCCATCTCTTTTTGAGAGATTTTTTTACCATTATGCTCAGCTTCGATCGCATTGTGAAGAATATTAAAGAGATCGGTTAAATTCATTTGTGAATAATACATAAACAAACCTTAATAAATGTTGTTATATCGTATATTTTATACATTACCTTAATTATATAAGACATTTAATCAGTTATATTATATTATTTAATAGATATATAGTTATTTAGTACATGTTTTATATATCTTTAAAAGTATATTTAATACGGTATTCCGTATATATACAATAAAAGTTTAATAAAATATTTAATTGGTCGATTTATAGATATAGAATAATTCAAAGGATTGATTATGGAAATTACTACAAGTACAGCAATTACACCACAGCAGATACAAAAACAGCAACAAGATAAATCTCAGCTAGAAGATGAGATATTAGCGGAAGAAGAGCTAGTAGCCCTTGATCAAAAAGAGGCTATAGATAAAATAAAAATTGCTATGGATGAACAACGTCGTTCTGATGCTTTAGCTAGTATTCCTGAGTTTCAGTTAGAGTCAGCAACATTAGCAAACAACTCTTTTGAAATGCAACTTTTTGGTGCTAATGCACAAGAGCAGTTAAATTTTGAAGAGCAATATGCAGAGTTCCAAACTTTCTTAGAAGATATAGGTTACGAAGGTGGCCCTATAGGTCAACTTTCACAAGAAGAAGCATCTGAATTAGTTGCAGAAGATGGATTTTTTGGAGTTCAACAAACTTCTGATCGCATAGCTGACTTTGTTCTTGCTGGTGCGGGTGATGATGAAGCCCTGCTTCGTGAGGGTCGTGCTGGTATTCTTCAAGGTTATGATCAAGCAGAAGAAGCATGGGGTGATAAACTACCTGATATTTCTAAACAGACTATAGAAAAAGCAGTTGAGAAGATTGATCTTAAACTTCATGAGTTAGGTTTTTCTATTTTACAAGAAGAGGCGTAAGCCTCTTTTTTAAACTAGAAATGAATTTACAAATATTTTGAAAACTGTTAGTTTTTATGGGACATTCCATGATAAACATTTTAATTTAGTTCATTTATATAAAATTGCTAAATTATTTAAGGTTGATATTATTGAATTTAATAAAAAATATTTTAAATATTAGTAGGGTAGTTCATAACAATTTAATATCACCATACCTTATATACAATATTTTCCTTATTGAGCTGTTGTTTCATAAGTCATTCCTTTAGAATTTAATATTCTATCGGTCTGATACAAAATTTTGAGCACTTCCTTATTGCTCATTTCTTTTTAATAGATTATTCGAACTCGATTTCTTCTTCTGCTGCATTGAAAATGTCAATTCTTGTATCTACATCTATTTTATTAACTAACCAGCCTCTAAGCAGAGCATTTTGTATAAATTCGTCTATTCTATTAGCTCCATTTATTTCTTTAAGAGTTATGACAACACCAAACTTAAGCCCTTCACCAAACTTTTGGTCTAGTCGTTCTTTTGTTTTTAGACTTAATCCCCATAAAGGATTATCGTAAGCCTTCAACTCTCTATTTTTTCCAGTAAAAAAATCTCGTATATGTTTTACATTATCCCATTTTCTAAAAGATTTACGAGCATCCTCTTCATAAGTATGATGATTAAATTCTTCTGTTTGGCGATTTTTATTAACTGATTTAATAACATTCTTATCGTTTAATCTACCAAATTTTATATCAAGTTCTGTATTAGTGTAATCTACCCCTTGGTTTCTTGAAGATGCAGGGAAATAACAAAGTGTAGCCTTTGCAATAAAAGGATGTTTATCCTTAACTATAGGAACTGGTATATTATAATTGTATGTATCATATTTTTCAGAAATACCTTGTATAACAAATTGTATTTCGTCATCGGCACAAGATACAATATTTTCTATTTTTTTTGGAACAACTCCATGACCTACTAATGATGGATTGTCTTCTTGTTTGTCCCATCCTGTTGCAGAATTAATAAGTAGTGCTTTAGCAATATCCCTACTTAGTCCTAATATATCAATTAAATATGAAAGTTTTCTAGAAATCCATGGAGCCGCAAATGAAGTTCCTTTAACAAATGCTTCTCCTGTGGGTGTACAAACCCTCATAGGATTCCCTGAATCACCACCATAATAGCTAATATCAGGTTTAATGAAAAATGATAGAACAGGTCCTGCTCTAGTATATGAAGAAGGTTTATTATGCATATCTACAGAATTTACAACAATAGAGTTAATTGAATCAGCAGGAGCTCCAATTGGTCTAGTTTTGGTTTCTCCAGAAGATAAATTTGTTCCAGCAATAACAAATATAACATCATTTTCAAATTGTATTTTGTCCAAAATTGCAGCTTCTGGAGATATAAAGTTAGGATTTATATTAACTTTTGAACCCAAAGATAAATTCCAAACTTTAATATCTCTATTTTTTGCTACGATTTCACTAATATTTCTTAGTATTGTAAATGAATTAAAACTGCCACCACTGGCTACTCCAAAGTGCCTAACTTTAAACTTACCGCATCCATCATCTAAACTTGGATTAAATGTTGGTCCATCTACAATTATGGATGAAACAGCGGTACCATGTTCATAATCATCTTGAGAAATAGATATATCACTAGATAACATATTACTATGCTCTACCCATTCTGAAAAATATGCATTTTCATCAAAAAGAGTATCTATAACACCAATAGTTGGCTCATTTTTCGGTGAATCTATTCTTATTATCCCATCATCTATAAACTCAAAGTTATCTTTAGTTATTTCAGATAAATCACTAACTGCCATAGATATTAAGAATGGCGCCTTTGTTTTTAAAATCTCTAATTCATCAGGTCTTAACAATATAGTTGTTTCATCCATTATACGGCTAGATAAAACATTTATTCCTATTTTTTCTAGTAGTTGAGTAGTCCTTATATCTGTTTTATATATAGTAATAATTGAATCATTCTCAGGTAAATTATCGTCAATAGATACATCAAATTTTTCAACATAATATGCATCTACAATTATTTTTAAGAATGTTGTTTTTACAATGGACTGACTGGGAAGTAAAATTTCATTTTTGTTGATTTTATCGACGATATTATAATCTATCTCACCATTAAACTTTTGATTTACAATATCAATGCTATGTGTTAATAGTATTATGGATTCATTTAAAATCTCTTTAGTAATATAGTGCGTAATGATATGTTTTGGTGATCCATCCAATGAAAATTTTGCACCTACAACAGATTGGTTAGGAGTTTTCTTGCCTTTTCCAAGTAGCGCTCGTAATCTATTACTTTTAGCTGCAACCTTAATATAATGAGCTGTAATAAGTGCTCCGGACAGTAGATTTTGACCTTGCCAATAAGTTTGTAACTCTTTTAAGTTGTTTAATAGATTTTGAAGTCTTGATACTTTTACTGATTTGCCAGTTGGTAACGTAGAGCTAACAGCTCCATTGACTCGAGCTATTTGTTCAAAACTTCCTTTTAGTTGCAGTAAATTATTCAATATATCATTCCTTTAATTCTCTAGATACCTGGCTCTTTGAAATACCTGTTAGAATCTCAATCTCTCTAACTGTAAATCCACTATTTTGCAACTGCTTTAAATCTATATTTTCATCATTTTTACTAACATTAATATATAATTTCTTTAAATAATCATATTCATTATTTGAGTCACTAAATGCTATTGATGTTTTAATGAGATTTTTAAGTTCCCCAGGATATGGTACTATATCCATACCTTTGAGTATTTTTTTAAATAACCTCATATTTCTTCCAGCAAATTTAAACTTCTGTAACATATTATTTAAAATAACTTCACCAACTTCAAGAAGGTCTTGTTTTGTATAATTACTAAAATCAATGATAGCATCAAACCTTCTTGATAATGCTTTATCAAATGCTTTATACAAATTAGTAGTTGCTATTAAGACAATGTTATCATTTAGATTATCCAGCCCTTTTAACACAGACGAAGTGGCTCTTCCCATCTCTCTTAAATCATTTGAATTAATTCTATCAATCGCAATTGAATCTATTTCATCAAACAAAATAATTATTTTATCTGGATTAGAAACAGAAGAAATTTCATTAAAAAGTAATGAAATATTTTTAGAAGTTTGACCCATTTTACTATCAATAACTGAATCAAAATCTACAATAAATAATTCCCTTTCAAGTATTCTTGCAATTTGTTTTGCTGACTCAGTTTTCCCTGTACCTGGTGGTCCTTCAAATAAAAATTTATTAACACCTGCCTTATGTCCTATAGCATTTATTATCCCAAGAATATTATCCTTGATTAAATTTGGTAGTGGCAATGGATTATTTGTTGTTTCAATTCTCTTAACAAATACATTTTCACTTGCATCAATTTGTGGAGAAAAGGTATTAGCATCTGACAATAAAGCCATAATATATTCAGAAAGTTGATAATCATCACTTTTGTCAAATTTTTTTGCTATTTCATATGCTTCATTTCGAAACGCAGAATCATTTTTTTCTGCATAATATTTTATTAAGTTTAATACATTCTTTTTTTTCATTTTAATACATTCTTTTTTTTATTTTAGTTCTCTTTGATGTATTATATCCTAGTTGGGACATATTATCAATAGTTGGGACAAGTCTTATTATCTTATTATTGTATTTAGTAGTTGAAGAGTGAAAATTATATGAGAAAATGAAGAAAGGTACTTTTTTGTATCGCAAAAAAAGTTAAAAGCTGGTTACATTTAGTTATTTTTGAGGTTTGATTACTTGAAAATGCTTGTCTTAGGGGATAAAATGGTAAACCCTCAGAGATTCGGACTCTGAGAGAAGTTAGAACTACTATATTAATTACCAGAGATCATTTTAGAAACGATCCCTTTTTGATCATCATTTTCTGCTTTAAATACTCCAACTATATGCATAGGTACAAAGAGAGCTACTGACCACATAGCATATTCATGTAACTCTTTTATAGAGTGAGCAAAATCTTTACTTATTCCTAGTGCCTCATGAAAATACATTACAAGTCCACTTACTGCCATAGAAGTTAAAATAGCATAAAGAACTATGTAACCCATATATACTATTTTCATATGTGAAGATGGATTTTTAGGAAACTGAGTTCCACGTCTTGCGATCATAATAAGTCTATAAACTATCAAAACTGCTAGAGCTAAACCAAAAATGATGTGCCACTCCCACATAGGTGCACGGATAGCTTTTGCGACTAATTTAGCTTGTTCTGCTGTAACTACTATGTCGAAAGAAGAAAATTTCTCGATAATCAGTAGTGAGTTATCTCTCCAGCTTAAAAAAGTTTTACGTAAAATCACTGTTCCTAAAAGTCCTAAAACTGCGATCGCATTTAGCCAATGCCATACGCGAAGTTCAACTGAGTACTCTTTTTCATTATTCATAACAAGATCCTTTATATATTTTGATATAGTACCATACTTGAAATAACACGGAGCAAATTTATGAAATTTACACTAAATGAAGATTATATTGAACTATATAAATTAATTAAAGTACTAAACCTTGTCGATAGCGGTGCAGAAGCTAAAAAAGTTGTTGCAGATGAAAATGTATTTAGAAATGGTGAGTTAGAGACTAGAAAACGTGCCAAAATTACTAAAGGTGAAGTTATTAAAATAGCTGACGTTACTATAGAAATAGTTTAATGTTTGAGTTAATAAGTGGCAATAGAAAGGTAAAACTTTCAAAACATCTAAGTGGAAAAGTTAATTCTGAAACACTTAAAAATGTAGCAACAGTTGAGAGAGTAGATGAAAAAGTAGTACTTTTACACAACTCGAATGAGTATAACCATCGCTACTTAAATATGAGAACAGCTACGATCGCAAATAAACCTATTTTAGTTGTACTTTTAGAGTACTCTAAAGAGATAGCACCAAATAGTTATGAGATCACTGTTGGTAATGCTAAAAAAGAGAAAAGTTACAACATAAAAGATGGTGTACTATTTCAGATCTTCTATCGTAATAACTGGTACTCTATCTACTTAGGTAAAAGAGCAGAACTTTTAAAAGCTTTAGCTACATTAACGTAGCTAGACTAATCCTACAAAACTAGCAAAATGCAAACTTCAGTTTATCGTGATTATAAAATAGGGGAAATAATGAAAAAAACAGTATTAATAATACTTTTACTCATAGGAAATCTTAGTGCAAATTTCTTAGATGATGGATTAAAAGAGTACAAAAGTGGTAATAAAATAGAGGCTATCAAACTCTACACTAAAGCTTGTAATAGTGGAAATATGAGAGGATGTCATAGTCTTGGTCTTTTATATAATAATGGTGATGGAGTAAGATCAAATAAAAGAAAAGCTAAAGAACTCTACACTAAAGCTTGTAACGGAGGAAATATGGGTGGTTGTTTTAATTTAGGTTTTTTATATAGTAATGGAGATGGAGTAAAACAAGATAAAGTAAAAGCTATTAAACTATACACCAAAGCCTGTGATAGCGATAACATAAGTGCCTGCTGTAACCTAGGTGTTATATATAGCAATGGTTATGGTGTAAAACATGATAAAAGCAAAGCTAATGAACTCTATACGAAAGCTTGTGATGGTGGAAATATAGTAGGGTGCTACAACTTAGGTTTTTTGTATTCTCATGGAGATGGAGTTAAAAAAGATTTAAAAAAAGCCAAAGAGCTATATATTAAAGCTTGCAATGGTGGAAATGCAAATGGGTGCAAAGGGTACAAAATAATAGAAAAAGCGGGAATATAATCTCATTTAATTCTATCACATTGATATAGCCTATTGTAGTATCAAGCGATCACTTAAATAAGTCTTGGTCTATTTCAGAAGACTCTTTTTTCTCTTTTAACCTATATGAATCACCTATAATATTGATGATATGGAGCTGGTGGGTTATGGACTTTAAGGTTTAAATTTTTAAAAATACACTATAATTGTATAGATAATCTAGTATTTAACGATTATCTATTAGAAAAGGATGAATATGGATATAGCTATAGAAAAAAGCTTGCAGCACTATAAGACTCATATTATTGATCATGCAACAATATCCTCCATATTGATTAATAATGGCTATTCTAGAATTAATGATAAAATAAATAACTTAAAGAAAAAAGGAAGCTTACAAGCTTTAAAAAGAGGTCTGTATTTACATAAGTCTCCTTTTGTACAAACATCAATATCAAAAGAAATCATTGCAAATACATTGCTAAGTCCATCTTACATATCGTTTGATTATGCACTTTATTACCATAGTTTAATTCCAGAGAGTGTATTTGATATAACTTCTGCTACAACAAAAAGATCTAAAATATTTAAAACTGATTCAGGAATTTTTAGTTTTAAGCAAATTAAAAATGAGCTATTTTCTATAGGATTAACAATAGAGTCAACAAAAAATGGCAATTTCATAATAGCCTCAAAAGAAAAAGCACTATGTGATAAAGTTTACTATACAAAAGATATATGCATTACATCCAAAAAGTCTATGATTAGCTTTTTAGTAGATGACTTAAGAATAGATGTAGATGAGCTTTATGATTGTGATATGAGTATATTTACAAAATATTTTGAAATAAGTAAATCAAAAAAAATCAAGCTTTTAAGAGAAGCCCTAGAGGATATAGCATGAATATAATAGAACAGATGTTGTCAAGCTACGATATAACTAACGAAGCTGAGCTTGTTAATGCTTTAAAAGAGGTGTTTCAAGAGATTGCATTATTAGGTTTATATCATGGTGGTTTTTTTGAAAAAGCTGCTTTTTATGGTGGTACTGCTTTACGAATACTGTACTCTCTTCCAAGATTTTCAGAAGATTTGGACTTTACACTTTTACAAAAGAGTAGTGACTTTGATATAGAGCAATACTTTGGCTCTATAGTAGATGAGTTTGAAGCATTAGGGATCAAGATAGATATAGAAAAAAAGGTCAAAAAAGATTTTAGTAGTAATATAGCTTCTGCATTTTTGAAAAACGATACTTCTATTCATACACTTAAAATTCAAGCTGTTGACTTGGGAAATATCTTAGATGGGGTACATAGTGGCAAAAAACTAAAAATTAAGTTTGAAGTAGATGTAAATCCACCACTAAATTTTCAAACTGAAGCAAAAACTTTACTACTACCAAAAACATTCAATATTATCACAATGACTCTTCCAAATTTATATGCAGGAAAAATGCATGCTGTATTATGTAGAAAATGGAAAACAAGAGTAAAAGGTCGTGATTGGTATGATTTTGAATGGTATGTAAAAAGAAATACCTTCTTAAACTTAGAGCATCTACAAGAAAGAATGTATGAAAGTGGCGACTTAGAAAAAAGTATAAAACTTGATGAAAAATTATTTAAAGAACTGATGTATAAAAGAATTGAGGAGTTAGATGTCGATGGTGCTATTAAAGAGGTTAGTCCATTTATCAAAGATAAGAGTGGATTTGAGTTTTGGTCAAAGGACTATTTTAAACTATTAACAGATAAAATGATATTTGAAAAATAAGAGTGAATTATAGTAAAACTTTGTAGTTAAATTTCAAGTCTCTTCGATGCTTATCTATTTGACACTCTCTCAGAGGTTAAAATTATGACTGAAGAGTGGGTTTATGATGTAAGCCTCCCCAAAAACTAGACCACCTAAAACAGAATAATTCTGATAAAATAAATCTAATTTTTAAGGTTTACACAGTTATTTTTACACTCTCTGATTGTTCTTCTTTAATAATATTAAGGTGTTTTAAGATCTTTTCTATCTTGAAACTATAAATCTCGTTATCACTATCTTTCATTTCAAATAAAGCTTTAGTGATTATTTCAACAGTCTCTTCAAATCCACTACCACCGCTAAAACGTTGTGTCCAGCGAATAAAACCAATTACTTCTTGTAAAAATTCTGAAGACTCTATTATATATTTTTTATACACCTCACTATCAATCATTTTTAAAAGATCTGGTTCGTTGCCCCATGAGCTATTTTTGATAGGGCGTTGAAATAAATTGACTATATCTTCCATACTTGCAGTTTGTTTTTCTTTGATTAGCTTCTCTTGATCTTCAATATAAGCTTCTATAGAAGTGTCGAATTTTTTTATTTGATCTAACTCATCAAAGCTATTTAATTCTTGTAAAGTTTCTTTTTCTATTTTTTTAGATACATATTTTTTGAGTGTTTCTACTCCAAAGGATTTATACTTGTCGTCAATGTCTATTAGTTCACCCATATAGAAAAGAAATCTTCCAATATTGGCTATATCGACAATCTTATCACCGCCTTCTTGTAGTACACTAAATAGTTCCTTTGCAAAAGTATCTTTGCTGTAGTCTAAGTCATAATTGTATTTTGAGTAAATAGTATAAAGTTTTTGTCCGATAACATTATCTTGATCTTGTGATATTTTTTCGTCCACAATACGAATAAGATCTTCTTTATCTATTGTTGAATTCTTAATGTAGTAATTAATATTTTGTAGAATATCTGTTTCAAAGAGGTATCCAGAACTATCAATATTTAATAAAAATAACATATCTTCGTATTTTTTGTCTATAACTTCTTTACCCTTGTCAGCATGTCTTTTATCTGCAACATAGCTAATAAGATCTTCTAGTTTATATTCATGGTACTTAGCATTTAATAAAGCAAATTTAATAATTGTATATACTATTTCAGCTTCTATATGTGGATATTTGGCTACTTTTTCTGCAATAAACTGAAAATCGTTAAGAGCATTGATTGACCTCTTGATTACTCTAATATTATTAATACCTTTGCTTTCTAAATATTCTAATGGATAGTCGTTAAAAACCTTTAATTTAGAAGATATTGCATTGAATGATTCAGCCACTGTGGGTTTATAATGTAATTCATAGTCAATTACTTTATCTTTGTAGTCAGATACAACTTTTTTCTCTTTTTCTTCAACTTCATTTTGATTATAAATCATTACAATTTTACAACTTTTTTGTTCTTTGAATTGAGATATTAAACCTAATATATCTTTAGAATCTAGTTTGTCAGATTTTCTTTCAAAATCGTCAAAGCAAATAATAATATCTTTGAAATCTGTTTTAGTAGCTAGAGATAGGACAGCGGAAATATCAATACCAGCATACTTACTAGAACCAACTACAGAGTTTATTTTCTCATAGATTTTACCGAATTTTGATATTTGTAAAATTATGTCCGTTTGAATATCTTTTAGTGTTTCTTTTCCAAATAAAGACACATATACAACTTCTTTATTTTTTAATTTTTCAGAAAGATTGTTTTTAACAAATAGATCCCAAAAGTATGTTTTACCAATACCCCATTTGCCATTAAGAGCGACTACAAAACCTTCGTCTAATTGAAAAAGTTCTAATAACCTTGAATTGAGTTTTTCTACTTCACTTTTTAATTCCATGTTATTACCCTTTACCCAGTTGTATGTTTTTTTGAAAAATTCAATTATCAATCTAAACTTCTGTATTTAATTATTTTTCTTCTGTATCAGAGGGTGGAGGAGGTGCTTCTGGAGGTATATTATTATCCGTATTAGCTGTTACCACTCCACTAAAACCTTTATCTAGTGTATTATCTATATTCTGATTGTTGGCAGTTGCTAAACCACTAAAACCTTCACTAACGTCTTTTAATCCAGTTGTATCAATATGTGTTTGCTCATTTAAGTTCTCGCTCATGTTATTCCCTTATTTATCTGTATTAGATTTATCTGAACCAGAAGAAGTATCTTTAGTTTTTTTATTTGCAGATCCAATGCCGCTAAAACCTCTTTCTACATTTTTTCGATTAGCGTCAGATATACCACTAAATCCATTTTGACTTCTTATTATAGTTGCTTTCGTTTTTTTACTCATGTTCTATCCTTATTTTGATTTATTTGTGTCAGAAGAGTTGTTATCTGGTGTTGTTTTGTTAATATCTACCTGTTGTGCTTTAGTTGTACCTTTAGTATTCGCTGTTGTTACTCCACTAAAGCCTTCATTTGAACTTTTAAGTTCTTCTGTACCGCTATTATTGTGTTCTTGATTTTGATTACTCACTGTTGGTTCCTTCTTATTGATATTATTATACATTAATGCTAACATAAAGACTATGCTGAAAAATATTGCACTAATAAATGGTTTGTACTTATGTTCGTCTAAAAATGTCAATTTAGGATTTTCGTCAGCCTTCCCATTATTTGATATGATAGATATTAATTGTTTTTTATTTTGAGCAAACACTCCAATAACCATAGCTGTGGTAACACCATATAGTATCACGGCTAGAACCATTGAAATATTCATAACGTCTGTAAGTAAGATACTTTCTCCAGTTAACAATGCTGAATAAAAGCCAATTGCACCTACTGATAAAGTTAAAATAATTTTATCAGTTTCAATTTCATTCATAAAAAAAGCTGGAAGAGAAGCTTTATAAAGTTCTTGGTCTTTCTCTTCTTGAGTCATATCTGCCATAAACAACCTTGTAAATAATTAATATTATTATATCTCTTTTTCTAAACATAGAAAAATATTTTAAAATTTAATTTAGATAGAATTTTCTACTCCTGTTTTAAACAGATAATCGGGGTATGGCGAAATGGTAGACGCAGTTGGTTGCCAATCAGCGGAGCTTTGCTCGTGGGGGGGGGTCGAATCTCTTACAAATATTATATCGCTATTTTTTACTTATATTGCTTTGTTGTTTTAATAACAAGTTACTAAGAAGTAAACTTTTTTTAGACAATTCTTTTTTTATCAAGATTAATTCCTCTTGGTGTGCTCTCTCTTGATTCTGATTGACTAAATTTTGACTTGAATTATTGTGTAATAGCAATAAAAAAGTAAAATAGGTATTGTGCAGTAAATTGTGCAATATACTATGCGATTCGTCTATATAATGACGACGGTTTAGGTTAAATTTGAAAGTTGTTTCGAGAGTGATAAAGGCTTGAAAGGTCTTGGTTCCGGCAGTGTAGAGTGTTTGTACTGATTTAGGGTGTATTTTTGTCAATGGATTTTGAATCCCGATATGTATACCATTCCATCACTCCAGAAATTGACAATTACTAGAAAGTATATATTTTGCAATATTTATCAATATTTAGCATATTTAAAACGATTTGTTGTAAAAAAATGTTGTAAAATGTAATATTTTATATCTTAATATAGCCTAATACAGGGCTATATTAAGAATGAGCTGATTAATCCAATAAGCCCACCAAAAACTCCACCCCAAACAACTAACCAACCTAAATGTTCACGCATAAGTTCTTGAATGATCTCTTTAACCATTTTAGGTGTTAAGTCTTGTAGTCTTGCGTCTATTAAAGAGTCAACTTTTTCTATAATGTCGTCACTTAAAGACGATCCGCTTAATTGCTCTTGTAGTGTTGTGTTAAACTCTTCACTCTGAACAATTTCGCTTACAGCAACTTTCATTTTTGTTGAGAATGGTTCACGAAGTGCGTCGAGTGCACTCTCTCCTCCAAACATACCTAACATTCCGCCAAAACTTGACTCCATAACAGTTTTACTTAGAGCGTTAAAAGCTGGAGAAAAGTCAGTTTTTTCTATAATCGGAGTTAGATCAAGCTGTTGTTCCTCTTTTTGAAAGAAACTATTTAGTTGCTCACGAGTAAAAAACTGATCCATCATAAGTTTTTTTATAGAGTTTTTAAAACTCTCAAACTTTAACTCTATTATTCCAGATCCATAAAGAAGAGGCACTTTTTCAAATAACATGTGAATAGCTAACTGATTTGTTACAGCACCTGAGAGTGCAAATAACCCTGCGAATAGAAAAAATATAGAAATTTCAGCACTTACAACTGCTGAAATAACGATGAGTGCGATCGCAACTAAATTAGTAATTAAACTTTTATTTTGAAACATATATATAACCTTATAAATTTATTTAAGTGCAAGTATACTATCCCTGTGGGACTAATGTAACTTCATCATTTTACAAATCAGAAGTAAGTAAATTCTAGCACAAGCTTGCAGCTTTGCACTGAATTTACGTTATTATACAAAAAAGGAAAGATAAATGGAAATTAAACCACTTGAAACAGAGAAATTTTTAACAACCAACGAGATAGAACTTCATTTAGTTGGAGTTGAGTATATAATAATGGCATCTCCATCACTCAGAGAAACTAAAACTTCACCCGTACAATTTACTATATTTTTAAATACATCAGAAAAACTTCCTCTAGAAGTTAAAGAAGCAGTACTCAAAAAGTTTTGCGATCAGTACTCAATAGTAAACATTTGTGACGTACTAAGTGAGTTAGCACCTGTTGCTTTTGCTAAAACTACTACACAAGAGAGCATTATGCCACTACATCTTTTTAAAGAAGAAGAGATTAAAAATATACCAAATACTAAAATTCATGTTATTGATTTTGAGGGTAATAGTGATCAGTTTAAAGAAGCAAAAGATGGTTTAACAGGTTGGAGTTATAGTTATAATTAGTGTTAAAAGAGGGGTTTATTTAGAGGTGTAACCTAAGCCGAAGCTTAGTGTTACAGGCGTGATTCGTAACGTCTCATCATATAAAGACGTTTTAGCATTTTCTTGCGAGCGCTAATTTTTTCTTTCTTACGTTTTTCTGTTTCTGTTTCATGGAAACGACGAGCACGAGCTTCAGTAACTATTAAGTTACGGTCAGTTTGCTTCTTGAAACGTCTGTACGCAGCGTCAAAATTATCGTCTTGGCGTAGAATAATACCTGGCATATCACATCACCTACTTTCTTTTTAAATTATGCAAAATGAGTAAAACCCACTTTAGCTGCGGAATTATACCTTAAAATACTTAAAGTTAAAACTTACATTTAACTGAATAATTTAACACCTAATGTCTACACTTTTGTGGCATAAGAAATATGAGCTATAATAAACTTCGATAAATTAAATATAGGTAAATAATGAGAGCACTTTTAGAGTATTTTATAATAAATAAACGTCTTAGTTACGTACTGATGATCTTCTTGGCATACATGGGTTACAACGCTTATATAAATATTCCAAAAGAGATGTTTCCTGAAGTTTCATTAGACAAGATTAGTGTTAGAGGTGCATACGCTGGTACCTCAGCTTCAAACATGGATAAGCTTGCTGTTCGTGATCTTGAAGATGGTATGGCAAATATTAGTGGTATTTTAAAGAGTGAAACAGTTATAACACCAGGCTTTTTTACTATTACTCTAACCCTTGACTCGAACATAGACAAAGACAGAACACTTTCAAAAATTCAAGACACCATAAGTACAATTAGGCAGTACCTACCAAGTGATATGAATGAACCTACTGCAAAAATAGTAGATAAAATTAAACCGTTGATGAAAGTCTCAGTAAGTTCGCCTAACCTCTCAAATTCTGAACTAATAGTGATCGCACAAGATGTAAAGTCAAAGTTAGCAAAAACAAAAGGTGTTAGTGACATAACTATATATGGTGATAGTAACGAAGAGGTTCTTATAGCGCTTAATAGTGACACTCTTTTAGCATATGAACTTGACGCTACTGCTGTTATAAATGCAATACGAAACATAAGTTACACATTTCCGATCGGAGACATTGAGGAGAGTGGAAATTTTGTATATATATCTACTGTGAATGGTGCTTCTAGTGTCAAAGGCTATGAAAACACTTTACTAAAAATAGGAGACAAATTTGTACGTCTTGGTGATGTTGCAAAAGTCTCTATTCACTACCCACAAGACAACACTATTGCTACTTTTAATGCTGCAAACACGATCACACTTAAACTTTCAAAAGCAAGCGAAGCAGATGCGATCGCACTCTCTCAAACTATACACGAGTACATAGAAACTATAAAGAACAAGTACGAAGGTGCTGTATTTGACATATATGGAGATACCTCTAAAAAAGTAAAAGATAGACTAAATACGATCGTCTCAAACTTAATGTTTGGTATGGTTTTGGTCTTTTTATCTATCTACGTTCTTATAAACCTACGTCTTGCAATGATCGTAACTTTAGGTATTCCTTTTGCCTTTACCATAGGGCTTCTATTTATATACTATGGTGGTTACTCCATAAACATCGTTTCGCTTTTAGGTGCTCTGATCGTAATCGGGATCGTGGTTGATGATGCGATCGTCGTTGGTGAGAATATACAACGTTATATAGACGAAGGGCTTGACAACCATGAAGCTGCGATCAAAGGTACTATGGAAATGGTACTTCCTGTAACTTTAGCAACTCTTACAACTGCCGCTGCTTTTTTACCTATTTTTATGATGAGTGGAGAGATAAGACTTTTCCTTATATTAGTTCCGATCACTGTTATTATGATCCTAGTCGGATCGCTTATAGAGAGTTTTCTTTTTCTTCCACTTCATGCTAAAGAGCTCTTAAAAAAGAGTGAGGACTCTATAAACTGGAAGCCATTACAAGAGCGTTATGAACTAGCACTAAGATTTTTAATAAAACGTAAAAAACTCTCTTTAACTCTCTTTTTAGTAATTATTCCACTTTTAACATTTGGAACATTAAAGTCAATGAATTTTCAGTTTTTTCCTAACTTTGATGGAAGCAACCTGTACATAAGTGGTAAGTTAAATATAAACACTCCGATCGAAGATACGGCTAGCATATCTCAAGAGATCGAAAAAGAGTTACTTAATTACAAAGATGAGTTCTCAATAAAATCGATCTCAACAGTAGCAGGCTATAGAAGATCATTAGCAGGAGATACTCAACTAAACAACAGTGTATTTTACATAACACTAGAACTTTTTGATCGCACACCACAAAGCTGGATCGATGCTTATATAAACCCACTTTTAAATTTTTCTTTTAATTTTAATGACCCCGAAAAAATTCGTGAAAAACAGACATATCAGTTATCACCAAGACTTAATGAGATCATTGTTAAGTATAAAGATAAATACAACATGATAGAACTGGGTGTAAAAGAGGACAAAGCTGGTCTTATTAAGAGTGATATTCAAATCAATCTTAGTGGTCTTGATGATCAAACACTTGAGACTGCTGTAAATACTTTAGAAAATGAACTTAAAAAAGTTCAATACGTAACAGATACTAGCAACAACGTTAACTATGGAAAAATGGAGTACAAAATTAAGATCAATGCTTTAGGCGAGCAGTTGGGCTTAAGTGAAGCTGGTGTAGCAACACTGCTTAGTAACTACTTCTTAGGAACTAAAAAAGCAACTACTTTTAACGAAATTGGTGTTATGGAGATCAAAACAGAAGACCAAAATAAAGACAGAGTAAATACACTTATGAACTTTAGAATTGCTCTGAGTGATGGAAGAGTAGTTAGCCTGAGTGACATAGCTGAAATAGTTAAAAGACTTGACTATGAAAAAATAGAAAAACTTGACGGAAATATTATTAAGACAGTTTATGCAAGTATTGACAAACGTCATACAACAGCAGGTGAAGTTTTAGAGAATTTAAATAACACTATAGAGAGCTTACAAAAAGATGGAATAAATATAAAACTTTTAGGTGAAGATGAGAAGAAAGCTGAATTAAAATCAGATATGAAAAAAGCAGCTTCGATCGCAATCTTTTTAATAGTAATTACGCTTCTGTTAATATTTAATAAAATGAAATATGTTTTTATGGTTATTAGTGTTATTCCACTTTCCATTTTAGGAGCACTTCTAGGTCATAAACTTCTAGGTATGAACTTAGCTATGCCTTCTGTGATCGGTATTTTAGGACTTGCTGGAGTTGTTATTAATGATGCTATTATTATGCTTAGTTTTTTACATGGAACGCATGAAAATGAAGAGTTCTTTAAACGTGCTAAACAGAGACTACGTCCTATCTTAATAACATCTATCACAACATTTTTAGGTCTGTTTACTCTGATCTTTTACGCAACAGGGCAGGCAGTTATTTTACAACCGATCGCTATCTCTATAGGTTTTGGTCTGCTTTGGGGAACTGTTCTAAACTTGCTATACTTACCAACGCTTTATGCTTTAGTCAACAATATTTCACACAAAAAGGACAACTAAATGAAAAATTTACTACTACTTACAATTTTAATGGCACTAGGTTACTCTGCTGAGTACAAAGCAGTCGTTCAACCATATGAGAAGAGAACAATCTCTAGTGAGGTTAATGGGCGCATTACAAAACTAAACCAAGCCGATGAGCTAAAAACTATTGATGAAGAGTTAATGGTAATTGACAATGAACTAGAGAGTATTAAACTAGCTAACTTAATAATAAAAGCTCAAAGTTTAAAAAAACAACTTGATGTTAAAACTTCTCACTATGAGCGTATTAAAAAACTTAGTGGTAAGAGTCAGTATGAGAAAGATCGTTATTTAAATGAGATGTTAACACTTAAAATGCAGTACCAAGATGCTAAAAATATAGTAGCAGAGTTAAAAGATATTATTGCTAAAAAGAATCTATCAGTAAATAACTTATATTTGAAAAAACTTTTTGTACGTAAGGGTGAGTATGTAAGAGCAGGAACTCCTCTCTTTGAAGTTGAAGACCACTCTAAAAGTAGAATAACTATATATATTAGTCGTGCAGATTTAGTGGACTTAGAAAAGAAAAAAATATTAATTAATGGTAGTGAAACTCACGAGTACAAAATAGAAAAAGTAGCTACATCTGCTGATGATAAATACCTTTCTCTTTACCGTGTGGAGTTAGTTAAAAATTCACCCTCTAAGTTTGGTGAAGTTCTTAGTGTAGAGGTTAAGTAGATGAAAAAAATAGTACTTATACCATTTCTTTTTATGGCTTTAAATGCCACTGAACTATTAACATCAGACAAAGAGCAGATTTTACTGATGGAAGCTGAAAAAGCTGTTTATGATTATGAAAATAGCAGAGATAGCTGGATCAACCCTCTAACACTTTCAACTTCGATCACAAAGAGCAAGGACTCACTCTATCAAATAGAAGGAAGATCACAAGATAGCTCTATAAAATTTTCACAAGATGTCTTTAGATCAGGTGGAATTTTAGAGGTTATTGACTCAGCTAGAGAGAGTAAAAAAAGTACTATGTACCTAATATCTTCAAAACGTGCTTCGTATTTAAAGTCACTATATGTAGCTAAACTTACTCACGATCGTAACTCACTCCAAATGCAACAGAGTACACTTTATATTGATAATTACTCGATCGCTATTGATATTAACAAAGATAGGTTTGAAGTAGGTGAGGTAGATATTAGTGTTTTAAATATCTCTTTAGTGGATAAAGATCGAGAACAAACAAAATATTTAACATTTCAAAATGGTGTAGAAAATACTGTTTTAGACATTTTAAGTATTAGTGACATAAAAGTAGAAAATATAGTACTCCCACAAGTTGAACTTTTAAGCGAGGAGGAGTATCTTCGATCGCAGTTAGATCTACTTAGTTTAACATCACAAAGCAATGCATTAAGCTACACTTCTCAAGCTACAACTTCTGCATATTTACCTAAAGTCACATTAGCTGCGAGTTATGGCTACAAAGATTTTGACTCAAATTCTGCTAAGTATGATAATGACAACTATAGTTATGGTGCAACACTCTCTATTCCACTTGATTATAAGATGATCTCAACTATTCAAAGTGCAAAGCTAAACTCACTTAAATCAAAAAAAGAGGTAAGTGATACAAGCAGAACTCTAAAAATTACTTATAAAAAACATATTAATAATATACACTCATTTAAGGCAAAAAGTAAAATCGCAAAAAGTAATATTAAACTTTATGAAGAGTTAGTTGATTTTACAAAAGAGCAGTACGATGCAGGTTACAAGACTAAACTAGATTATGACTCGCTAAAGAATTCACTTGAAATTCAAAAGCTTGAAGAGAGAATTCAAGCTTATAATATTGAGATAGAAAAGTTTAGTATCTACTTTGAGACACTAAATGCTGTTAAATAATACCAAATAAGTTAAGAGCAACTATTGATAATGCTGTTGGTGCTACATAACGAATAGAGAAGTACCAAAGTTCAAAAAACTTTCCAAGAGGCTCTTTTAATACTTTCTCCACTCGTTGCTTTTCTACAACAAACCCAACAAATATAGACATAATAAGCCCGCCAAGTGGAAGCATAATAGCCGCTGTTACAAAATCTACAAGATCAAAGAAGTTGTTGCCAAAAAATGTTAAAGATGACTCATAAGTATCTATGTTAGATAAAAGTGCAACTATTCCTACAAGGTAGAAAAATAGCCCCATACTAAGGGCAGCTTTAAGACGTGAAAAGTTCCATCTACTTATAAAGTACTGCACCATTGGTTCTGTTAGTGAAACAGCCGAAGTAAGACCAGCAAAAGCTAAAGCTACAAAAAATATAACTGCAAAAAAGTTTCCGATAATACCCATCTCATAAAAAATAGCAGGTAAAGATATAAAAACAAGTCCTGGACCTTTTGCAGGTTCAGCGCCATACTGAAATAAGAATGTAAAAAGCATCAAACCAGCTGCGAGTGCGATCGCAGTGTCAATAGCAACAACATAAAGTGAACTTTTAATAAGGTTGGAACCCTTTGGAAGTGAAGCTGAGTAGGTTAAAATAGCACCCATACCAAGTGAAAGTGTAAAAAATGCATGTCCCACTGCAACTACAAATGCCTCTGAATTAATTTTAGAAAAATCAGCTTTAAACATAAAATCAACCGCCGCACCAAAACTATCAAGTGTAGTGGCATACAGAAACATTCCACCTATAATAAGCATAAGTAGTGGCATTAAAACATAGTTTAACTTCTCTATACCACCCTTAATACCTTTAAGAAGTACGTATGTAATTATAATAAATGCAATAGTATGGTAAAAAAGTTGAGTTACTATATCAGTATTTAGCATAGTGTTAAACACTCTCTCAGCTTCTGTAACGTTTGCAGGTAAAGATGTTAGAGCAATAACTATATAGTTAAATATCCAACCTATAACAACAGAGTAAAAGATCATCACAAATAGACCTGATAAGCCCATAAAGCCACCAAAACGCCATATAGATGGTTTAGCGTGATCTAAGTTTTCAAAACAGGTAACACCATCACTTCGACCCTCATAACCTATAAACATCTCTGCGATCATAATCGAAAAACCTATTACTAAAACGGTAAGTAGATACATAATTACAAATGCACCACCACCATATTCTCCTGCAATATAAGGAAATTTCCAAATATTACCAAGTCCTACAGCACTTCCAGAAGCCGCTAGAATGAAGCCCAGCCTTGTAAATCTTTCTATTTTCATAACAAATCCTAAAAAAAAGTAAAGTATTATACGATAACTATTGACTTATGTAGTAATTTTCAATATAATTCCACCTCGATAAATTGACTCTTTGTCACTTTATTGTGTAGGTCGGGGTGTAGCTCAGTATGGTTAGAGTACCTGGTTTGGGACCAGGGGGCCGAAGGTTCGAGTCCTTTCACCCCGACCACTTTTTAAAATCAAATTTTCTTTTAATATTATGGTGAGATTAGCTCAGTTGGTTAGAGTACTGGTTTGTGGTACCGGTGGTCGCGGGTTCGAGTCCCGTATCTCACCCCATTAACAAAAAAAAGAAAATTATAAATTATACTGTTTTAAGAAACAGTTGTGCGCTTGTGGCTCAACTGGATAGAGTATCGGTTTTCGGCACCGACGGTTATAGGTTCGAATCCTATCAGGCGCACCATCTCTATCAAAATATGCGTCTTTAGCTCAGCTGGATAGAGCACTCCCCTTCTAAGGGAGCGGCCTGGGGTTCGAATCCCTAAAGGCGTACCACTTAAACAGTAAAATTATGCGGATGTGGTGAAATTGGTATACACGCCAGACTTAGGATCTGGTGCCGCAAGGCGTGGAGGTTCAAGTCCTCTCATCCGCACCATACACTTTTAATCCCCTAAAATACTATGTTTCAAAGACTCCTTCAAACTTATTGTTCCAAAACTGTACTAGTTTCGCCAATTCAAATAGTAAGTGCAACACCTAGTTAAACTGCTACATAAGATTTCGTAATTGTATCGAAAAAAACTTCTGCAGGAGTTTTGTATCCAAGTATCTTTCTAGGTCTGCGATTTAGTTTGTTCTGCACTTCAATAATCTGTTTATCTGTGATGTCGATAAACGGCATCTTTTTTGGAAAATATTCTCTAATTAAACCATTTGTTCTGTGCCAAGACTGATATGGATTAGCAAAGTAGAACTCAGTGTCAAGTACTTTAGCTACTTCTTCATGGTACGAAAACTCTTTGCCATTATCACTTGTAATCGTCAGTGTATGAGCTTGAACAGGCTTCAGTAAATGGATTATTGCATCTGTTACAACTCTTGCTTGTTTTGCTGGTACTTTTTTCATTAGAGTAAACTTTGAATTTCTATCTACGAGAGTAACTATTGCCTGATGATGGTTCTTACCAATGATAGTATCTACTTCCCAGTCTCCAACTCTTGATTTGTCTTCTACTATAGCTGGTCTGAAGTCTATGGATATACGGTTCTTTATCTGCCCACGGCTACGATATGAAGCACTTCTCTTGGTGTACTTCTTGTTTTTATGTCTGAGGTGCTTATGGAGGTTACCTCCACTTCGTTTATTGTGATAGATATATTTGTAAATAGTTTCATGACTAATGGATATTAGATCTGTTAAAAGTATCATTCTTCCTGCTACTTGTTCAGGAGATAGTCCATCTTTTATATGTATTTTTATAAAGCTAATATGCTTTCTTGTAAGTCTTCTATTTTTAGTTTTATACTGATACCTAATCCTAGTGCTTATTGAGGCATAATAGCATTATATTCATTGTTATTAAGAGAGTTCCTTATCTTTGGTCGGATAATTAATCTTACACTTTTTGCAGTTAACCTTCTCTGTTTACCCGCCTATTGAATTTTAAGAGTGTTGCACTTTAAACTTGAATTGGCGTATTTACTTATGAACCTACTGACATTTCATATTCAAATGCCAAGAAGTTTAATTTAAAAGTCATTCATAATTTGTTCAGTTGTAATTATCCTAGTAGATAACCTTTGAATATCACTATAGGTGTATTTATTTCCTTTTTCTTTGTGAAAAACCTCTAAAAATTCTTCTATATCATTATCATCTTTGACAATTACATATTTAATATCATTTGGCTCAAACCTTAATCTATAATCCTTGATACTATCAGTTAATCTTTTTTCATCATATTGTGCTTCAAAGCATATACCTTCTATATGTTCAGTAATATTTGGTACATACCTCCATTCTCTCTCATCTGAGAATCTATAATCTTTCTCAGGAGGCTTATCTTTTCTTTTTAAATCAGCTTGATAATTTTTTATATATCTTAATACATCTAAAAAGCCTTTATGCTCTTCATCAAGCTCCATAAAAGGCTGTATACTTATTGCTTTACTCAATGATTTAATTGATCTATTATATGAATTAATTGAGGATGAAATATTTTCTGCAAAGTATGAACCTTCTTGTATGTATAGCACTGGGTTAAGTTTAGATTTGATAGCCCATTCCTTTGTTAAACCTATCCCATAACTACCATATCGCTTAACATGATTTTTAACTTCAGATAATGGAATATCACAAAAACTAACCATAGGTATATATAAGCTATTTTCTTTCTTTGTAAAAGTAATTCTTTCGTGACAAAAAGATACTTTGAAATCATTCATTAGAATATTCCTTAATGTATCTTTCTCATGTGTAAAATGAATAATAGTATTTGAACTTAAACTCATAAAGTACTACTCCTAAATTTATTATTTTAGAAGTATTATACTGAAATTTCAAATTCTAATTCTAATAATTCATAATAAAGATCTCTCTAACCTTCTTAGCTTTACCACTAACACCTTTACCAAGTGTATATTCAATCTCACCACTCTGTACGATTTTAAAATCTTTATACAGTTCTCTTACTAGCTTATGATCATTATATGAAAGTAAAAACTTACCTTTCACCTGTTTCAAAGTAGATGCTAAGAGTTCATGTTCTTTAACTCCAAATCCACCTGTATTTTTATAGTAACTCTCAGTCTCAACATACGGAGGATCACAATAGAAAAAAGCGTCTTCTTTATCATAAGTCTTAATTAGCTTTTCAAAGCTCATATTCTCGATCGTAACGTCTTTTAATATTTGTGAGTATTTAGTGAACTCTCTGTATATATTTTTAGGTTTTCTACTCTTTGCACTCATTGCAAAGTTCTGAGTAAGTTGATAGTAATAGTAAGCTGCTCTTTGTATGTTGTTTGAGTAAGGTAGACGTTGTTTTTTAATATCATCAAACAGCTGACGAGATATAAGCATATTATTAAGATACATTGTAAGTGGTTGAGGATTAGCTCTTAGTTAATGTCATTGACAACTTCTACACTCTATTTTCTTTGGCGTAGAGTATATTCATAGCTCCACCAAATACTTCAATATATAACCTATGATCTTCAGTTATAGAGTATTTTTGTTTTTGTGTACTAGAGCTATTACTAGAGCCTATTTTATCAAAGTAGTTATGAAATTTTTCATTAACTCTGAATTAACGAAAGTTAGCTAGTAATTTAGGTAAATATGTCTCTTGAAAGTAATAATAGTAGTTAAAATGATAAGAAAAGGTAAGTAAATTAAATATAAAGTAAAAAAGTTGTGATTAAAAAGAGTAAGTTAAGATTGATTGAGTTAATAAAATCCGAACTATGCGACGACCTACGTTTCCACCAGTGCAACCGGCAGTATTATCAGCGATGAGAGGCTTAGCT